>JAQWNW010000007.1 GCA_029246285.1 Paracoccaceae bacterium
GTAGTGACACGAAAGAGATGGCCGAAAGCGTTGATGGACATGATCACTCCTAAAAATGTAATTTGAGTACATAATATAGTTTTATCTAAATTATGGAATACCCCAAATAAATCCAATTCCTTTAAAGTAAACGATTTCTTATGAGGTTGAAAAATTCTTTTTTATGCCCATCAATCCAATTCCTAACAGAGTCTACAAAATCGACGAATGGTCCAAGATAAGTATTGAGATACGGAAACTGCATTATTAAAGTCTCAGCATAAAGATAAATTATGTAGGATATAAACGAAGCAATCAAAGATATGCTAAAACCAAACCAAAACTCTTTACTCCCAAGTAATTCCATAAAAGACAATTCCTTGCCTTTATGCTCACTACCATTACTTGTTTTTTTGTAATTTTTTCTACTTAACGATACTTCTTGAAATTTTTCATCAAACTCAGCTTCTTCCTTTAAAATTTTCAAGACCTGTTTGCTAGTAAGTTTTCTCTCCCCTTTTGTTGACAATAGATTTTCAAATTTTTCTTCGTTTTCAAAAACTTCTTTAAAAAAGTTTTCTTCCCAAGTGTGCTTACAACGTATGCATTGTAATTGTTGTTGTTTGTCTAAAAAAAGGTCAATTTTTATTGAGTAACCTTCTTTACATTTTGGACAAATGACATTCATTCAGGAACCCGCAAATTTTACAGCATTTTCGAATTAAATAATCTTCGGTCTACAATAGCACAAGGGTACGATAATAGCATCTCCTTAATTATGATAAAGGAATAGTAAAATAAAGCTTAATAAGTTATAAGCTTAACCGATTAGATTACGTCTTAATATCACTATGAGGGATTATGAGATTATTAACACAATATATTTTTTCTCTTATTTTTATAATACAAATGTATATAATGATGGCTGTGATTACTTGCGTTTTCATTCCACTAGTAATTATTAATAATTCTTTGGCGCTAAAAGCTATTAACACATGGTGTAACTGGGTAAAGTTTAGCGCAAAATTACTGGTTGGAATAAAGACTGAGGTACGTGGCACCATTCCAAAAAATAATGTATTGGTAATAGCTAAACATCAGTCCTTTCTGGACATAATATTGATCGTTTCAGCTTTAAAACGTCCCAAATTTATTATGAAAAAGGAAATTTTAATAACACCTATAATAGGATTTTGGGCAAAAAAAATCGGTTGCATCCCTATTGATCGCGGAAAAAAAGGAGCTGCTGTTAAAGAAATGGTTAAAGCTGTTCATGAAAGTAACAAAACTAGGCCAGGGCAACTCATAATATTTCCACAAGGCACTCGGGTTGCTCCAAATATTACAGCTCCATATAAAATAGGATCAGGAATTCTATATTCTGAATTGGAGCAAGATTGCTACCCAGTTGCTACGAATGTTGGCGTATTATGGCCAAGGCGCAATATATTACGAAAACAAGGAACAGCCGTTATTGAGTTTCTTCCACCGATAAAAAGTGGATTAGATACAAAAGAATTTATGGAATTAATTGAGAATAATATTGAAACTGCATCTGAAAAATTAATGCGAGAAGTCATTTGATATTAAAGCTCAGGATTTGTTGTAGCTCCTTCGACATTAACAAACACTTCAATTCCCGCCGCGGCAATTACATGCCAAGCATTATCTTCAGTTGACCTTATATTTAGACCGCCCTCCTCAACCAATATTTCAATTTGCCCATGCGGCAACTCTTTCATAACTTTTTCAAAATTCACCTGATCTGGTTTTTGCACTCCAATCGTTACTCGTACTGACATTTTAGAAGGATCAAGCTTCAAGCTCTTAAATAATGAAAGCGAAGAATGGTGCAATGCATCCTGAATCGCCCTACATGCTGCCTTGGTATAATCTTCCCCATAAAGATCATTACCCGTTCCCATTTCCAAGATTAATCTTTTCATTATTTGCACTCCATATCAAAAGAAACCTCAATGCCAACATTTGCAATTATGGTTACCTTTGAACCATGCTCTTTAGCGATATCTAAACCACCTTTGACGACCTTGATATTAGCAACACCATACGGAAAAATTTTTCTAACAACTTCAATATCGACTAATTCAGGTTTTTGAACACCTATCGTTACATCCAGGAGCATATCATTTTTGGAAAAGCCAAAAACTTCGGCCACGTTTATAGAATTATGCCAAAGAGCGTCCTTGATAGCTCGAGCGGACGCGCGCGTATAATCATTATGGCGTAAGGAACTCCCCATACCAAACTCAATTAAAATCCTTTTTTTTACCAAACCACTACATCTCCAAAAGTTAAGTAATTCAAAACTTTTCAAACATCTAAAATTTTCGTAATATCACCCTTTACAATATTCGGTGGTTATCATGACGATCTCAAAAAGAGTTAACGAACTAAGACAGCGAATGGAAGAGCACAAAATAGATGCTTTCATTATTCCACGGGCAGACGAACATCAAAACGAATATGTGGCGAGCTCAGATGAACGTGTAAAGTATATCAGTGGATTTACAGGTTCAGCTGCAACCGTAATTATTTCAAAAAATAAGGCTGCTTTGTTTACCGATGGTAGGTATACAATTCAGGCCAAAAGACAACTTGATGAAAGCATATTTCATTTATGTCATAGTGTTGATTATCCCATGGGTACTTGGATTTTACAAAACCTATCAGATAAAATAACAATAGGATTTGACCCTAAACTTCATACGACAAGACAAATAGAAAATCTCAAAAAAGACCTTTTATCCAAGAATATTATTATTAAACCAAGCATTAATTTACTGGACTTAATTTGGACTGACCAACCCAGGGCTCCTCAAAAACAGGTATTCACCCACCACATAAAATACTCTGGAAAATCAAGCTCCCAAAAAAGATCTCTTATAAAAAAGATTCTTAAAGAAAATAAGATAGATGCTATTCTGATATCATCGCCTGAAAATTTATGCTGGACCTTCAATTTGAGAGGAAGTGATGTCCCTATGACACCAATAGTGTTTGGCTATGCAATTATAGATAAACAGGGCAATGCCACACTATTTTTACATGAGGAAAAATTGAATAGCCAAGTAAGAAAAACTTTGGCTCAAGACAAGAACCTTAGCATTAGCAATCTTTCTGAATTGCCCAAGCAATTTAAGCACTTAACTGGCAAAAAATTATGGTTAGATTCTCAGACTGCTAATGTAAAAATGCAGAGCGCTGCAGAAGCAGTGAATGTTTCGACTTACTTAAGTACAGATCCCATTTATTTACTAAAAGCACAAAAGAATACTACAGAGATTAAAGGCATTAAAGCCGCTCACCTAAGGGATAGCGCCGCTATCATAAAATTCATCAAATGGTTCATGCAAACTAACCCTTCAAGAATTGATGAGTGGACAGCAGCTAAAAGAATAGAAACTGAAAGGAAAAAGTTACACCTATTTCAGGAATTAAGTTTTCCTACTATCTCCGCCACGGGTTCGAATGCTGCGGAAGCTCATTACCAACTCACCCAAGAGACTGCTAAATCATTATCAATTGGAGACTTGTTTTTATTTGATTGTGGCGGTCAATTTTTAGATGGAACGACTGATATAACTAGAGTTCTCGCTGTTGGTAAACCCACCAAAGAAATGATTCATTGTTATACTCTTGTCTTGAAGGGACATATAGCAATTCATATGGCTAAATTTCCAGAGGGCACTACGGGGCAACAATTGGATCCGCTAGCGCGACAATTTCTTTGGTCGGAGGGGAAAGATTTTGACCACGGCACTGGACATGGTGTTGGGCACTATCTCTCAGTTCACGAAGGCCCTCAGCGAATCTCAAAGACATCTACAATTCCTCTTAAAGTCGGCATGGTATTATCTAATGAACCCGGATTTTATAAAACAGATTGTTTTGGAATAAGAATTGAGAACTTAATGACTGTGAAACTTATAAAATCTGTGAAGGAAACAAAGCAGAAAAGACTCTTTGGATTCGACATCTTAAGTTTTGTACCATACGATATAAGATTAATTGATAAGGAAATTCTCAGTCAAAAAGAAATAAATTGGATAAATTATTATCATAGAGAAGTTAAGAAAAGGATATCACCACTTTTAGACTCTAAAACCAAAGATTTTCTAATTTCAATTACTCCCGACCTATGACTTAAAAGTATCTACTCAAATGATAGTTCGACAATCCCAAAATTAGAAAAATCTGCTTTTATATTAGATCCAGATGGGCACTCAATCGGACGAATAAATGAACCAGACAAGACAACATCTCCTTTGCTTATCTTGTCTCCATACTTACCAAGTCGCTCTGATAACCATGCAATTCCAAGAATAGGATCACCTAAAACACCTCCTCCTAAACCCGTTTCCTCTATTTCCCCATTTCTTGATACGATAGCACCTACCCAGCTTAAATCAAATTTATCAGGATCATGTTTTTCGTTACCCAAAACAATTCCAGCATTTGCAGCATTATCAGCAATAGTATCAAATACTGTCCGAGAAGCCCCAGTTTTTTCATCCTTTCTTACAATACGAGTATCAAGAATTTCTATTGACGGGCAAACATATTCAGTAGCTGACAAAACTTCAGATCGAGACACTTTTCCACTTAGATCAGACTTAATAACAAATGCTATCTCAGCTTCTATTCGGGGTTGGATAAACCTTCCTAAAGGAACAATATCACCATTTTGAAAAAGCATATCCGAAAGAAGAACTCCACTGTCCGGAATATCAATATTCAAAGCGTTTTGCATAGCTTTAGAAGTCAATCCAATTTTCCATCCAATGACTTTATTTTCTGCTGAAATTTTCTTTTTTACTAATAAAGATTGTATCTTATAGGCATCATCCATATTAATATCTGGGTATCGCGCCGACAATAACCCAATTTGCGCCTTACTTTTATCCGCTTCAAATAAATCTTTTGCCGCTATTAAACATTCACTAGGATTCATTCTTCATCCTTAACAGTATTTCTTAGAACTCCAAGTCCACTGGCTTCTACCTCAATAATATCACCACGTTTCAACCATTTAGGAGGATCAAACCTCGCGCCTGCTCCTGTTGGCGTACCAGTTATAATAACATCACCAGGGATCAATGTAACAAAAGTACTAATATAGTTAATAATATAATCAAAAGAGAATATCATCCGGTCAGTGTTATCTTGCTGCCGAACTTCCCCATTTACTCGCGTTGTTAATTCGATATTTTTTAACTGATTTGGTGACATAAACGGAACTAACCAAGGTCCAATTGAACCTGATTTTTCAAAATTCTTGCCTTGGGTAACATTAAATTTAGCGTGCCTTACCCAATCTCGAATTGTTCCTTCATTACATAAAGTAATTGCGCCTATATGGTCAAATGCTCTCCCTCTAGGTATGTGCCGCCCTTCTTTACCGATCACCAAAACCACTTCGCCCTCATAATCTAATTGATCAGAAATCTGAGGTTTAACAACTTCACAATTGTGCCCAACAAAAGTTCTCGCAAATCTGATAAAAAGGGATGGGAATTTAGGAGCCTCTTGGCCATCCTTGTACTCTGCGTTACGAGCTGGATAATTTACGCCAACACAAATTATTTTTTCTGGACGTGGGATGGGTATCTCATAGACAATTTCATCTTCTCTATGCGTTAATGGTCTACCTTCACTCGCAGCCTGAAGCTCTTTAAAACCACTATTTTCAACAACCTCTCTCAGTGTTGGCCAATCTGGAAATTCTGGTGATAAAGCTATCATACCACCCTTTGTCTTGAGCCCATAAAACAGCTCGTTATCCTTACTATAAGATGCAAATTTCATATCAATGATCCGGTGCAATAATGGGCTGAGCGCTTAGCTCAGCGGGTTTCACAGAAATATTTTCAAAATTGGATCCTTCTTCAAACCATGAACGGGGTGCAGGAGCACCCCACAAAGTTTGCCTTTGCGGATCAGTTAAACTCCATCGTATTGGCTCATGATCTGGATCAATTGTTTGATAATCTGAACAGTAGATCTCTATACGATGCCCATCTGGGTCAAATATATATAAAAAGAATGCATTAGAAATTCCATGCCTACCTGGCCCTCTCTCGATATTTTCTACATACCCAGTCGTTGACATTAAATCTAACAAATCAATAATATTTAAAGGAGTTGGCACCCAAAAAGCAACATGGTGCATCCTTGGGCCTGTGCCATTTGTAAATGCTATATCATGAACTCCTCCTTTGCGATGCAACCACGCAGCCCAAACTGATCCACTTTCATCATCCTCAGTATATTCCGTGACCCTAAATCCAAAATTATTGTAAAAACTTAAACTTTCTCCCACATTGGAAGAAAAACAATTAAAATGATCTATTCGCAAAGGCTTTACACCTTTATATAAACTATATTTTTGATGAATTGTTTCTAGCCGATCCATCTTATGATAAAACTCTATTGGAATTCCCTGATTATCATGTGTTAGCAAAGTTCTACCTTGATACGGTCGCTCAACCCACTTTACTTTACAACCTATTCCTAAAAAATACTTTTCAGCTTTATCAAGATCTTCTTCCGAAAAAGTTTTAAACCCCAAGACTCTTATATTTGCCTCTGAACTTTTCTTTAGTATCACACAATGGTGGCCCCTTTCTTCCATCGCCCTTAAATAAATGGTTTCATCATTTTCACCGGTTACTTGAAGTCCCAAAATATCAGAATAAAATTTCTTGGAAGCACTTAAATCTGTAACGCCATATTCAATATGGCTTATTCGCAACGTATTAAAAGCTGGATATAATACTGGGTCAGGTACTGGCATACTATGCTCCTAATTTCGGAATTTTATGTTCGGTAGTAGCAAAACTAATATTCTTCGTTTCCATATAGAAATCAAACGACCAGTCTCCTCCATCTCTTCCAATTCCAGAAGATTTTATTCCACCAAATGGTGTCGGAAGGTGTCTAATATTTTCCGAGTTTACCCAAATCATGCCAGCCTCCATCGACTGACTAAATTGGAATGCTCGTGTCACGTTCTGCGTCCATAAATAACCTGCTAGACCATATTCACTATCATTTACGATGTCCAAGGCCTCTGTCTCAGATTCAAAAGGCAGCACAACCAAAACTGGGCCAAATATTTCCTCTTTTGCTATTCGCATGTTTTTGCTTACATTTGTGAAGATTGTAGGTGCGATATATGGACCCCCACCAGGGCCTTCAACGGAACCTCCTGTTAATAAAGTAGCCCCTTCATTTTTACCAATTTCAAAATAATTCTTAACCTTTTCTTCGTGAATTGGATGAATTAACGGACCAACCGTGGTATTTGGATCTAAAGGATGTCCGACAACTATTTTTTCAGCTCTTTGCTTTACCATTTCAACAAATTTTTCCCTAATTGATTCTTGAACCAATAATCTAGATGAGGATGTACATCTTTCACCATTCAACGAGTAAATCATGAATACGACTGCATCTGCTGCCCTTTCTAAATCGGCATCTTCAAATACAACTACTGCATTTTTCCCACCCAATTCAAAATGAACTCTCTTGAGAGTATTGGCACCCTGCTTCATTATCATTGATCCAGTTGCGCTTTCACCAACGAATGAAATGGCTTTTATATCAGGGTGTTCAGTGAGTAATTTACCCGCCTCTTCTCCATAGCCATTGACTGTATTCCAAACTCCCTTTGGTAAGCCCGCATCTTCTGCAATTTCAACCAAAATCTTTGCAGTTAAGGGCGAAAATTCAGCAGGCTTATGAACAATTGTACACCCAGAGGCTAACGCAGGTGCAATTTTCCACGTAGATAACATAAACGGTGTATTCCAAGGAGTTATTATGCCTACCGGCCCTATTGGAAATCGCATAGTCATATTCGTTTGAGAATCTGTAAAAGTTGACTCTCCATCCCTTCCATAAGGCGCTTGATCAGCAAAATATCTAAAATTCGCAGCTCCCCTTAAAGCGGCTTTCGACATAAACCTGAGTGATTGACCCGTATCAAATGATTCTATCAAAGCAATTTCATGCGCACGTTCCTCTATAGACGTTGCGATATTATGAAGAATCTTTTTCCTCTCTTGGCCTGGAAATAAAGACCACTCCGAAAAAGCATTTTTTGCAGATAATACTGCTAAATTAACATCACTCAAACCGCTTCTCGAAACTTCACAGATCTTTTTCAAATCAATAGGAGAAATATTTTCAAAAGATTGTTGGCTATCTGCTTCTATATTCTCACCATTGATGTGATTTAAAACACCACTTTCCCTAAACCTTTCCAAAAATGTAAAAAGTTTTTCTTTATTATTCTCAAATTCTGACATCATTTTTTTCCATATTTTTTTATTGCAGAAATTCGCTTATGAATTGGATTTGTCTTCCAGCTGAACTTTGAATCTATCTCAATAATTTCTAAAGCTAATGCTAAATACTCAGTCTTCAAAAGTTTTTTGACATTATTTTCAAGCTCCATCATTAACATTTCTCCAGTTTTTAATTTCTGGTCCTCGCTACGTCCCACGCCTATTCTTAGGATCATATCTATAAATGCATTTTCTGAATGGCCATCAGCAATTGAATACGAACAAATTGGATAGGCCCTTACCCTAACCCCAGCCTCAGGAAAAATTTTCTGATCAAGCATAATCAATCTTAAAGAACCGCAAATTTGTTCAAAATCAAAATATTTCTCTAGATTGTCAGAGTATTGTAAGGTTAAATATGCCAAAGCTTGCTCTTTTTAATTAACATGTTAAATATCTATTTATGTTTTTTAATACTGCCGATGTCAAGGTTCAATATGATAGATAAATATGAGATAAATCGTTCTCTTGCCATAAACTTATTAAGAACGAGAGAGGCGGTGATGGATAGATTTAGACCCATGCTAGCTTCAGCCAAACTTACGGAACAGCAATGGCGAGTGCTAAGAGGGTTAAGCGAGCATGGCGCGACAGATGCTGGTAAATTAGCATCTATAGCCTGCATTTTACCTCAGAGTCTAAGTCGGATTGCTAAAAACTTTGAGGAAAAACAATTAATAAAAATGGAAACTGATTCCAATGATGCGAGAAAAATAATTCTATCATTAACGAATAACGGTGAAGTATTAATGAAAGGGGCGACTGTAGAAAGTAAAAAGATCTACGCCAAACTTATTGAAGACTTTGGCGAAAATAATTTAGCAGACTTATTGGATAAGCTCGATTTATTAAGAAATTCGTTAGGAAAAGAATAATCAGATAGTAAGCTTCTTTATTAACTCTATAAATCTACTCCTTGAACCTGGAATTACTTTTTGGCCTAAAGATGCGACAACTTTGTTTTCTAAAAAATAGCCTGTCACTAATAAACCTTCAATTAGATCTTCTATACCCTCGTCAAAGCCCCGCAAACAGTTAGGTAGAGGTAGTAATCTTTTTGACCAATCACCAGCGGCCTCTAGACTTACCGCCCCTCCTGACTTAGGCGATATATATTTCAAATTATCTAACGCTCCAGTTACCACACAGCTAGATAGATTGAGCCCAAATCCCAATTCTTCAAGTAAAGTTATCTCCCAGGAAAGATAATCTGTAAGCCATTTTTTCTTAAAAGTAATTGAATCCAATAATTCAAATGTCTTTTTATATAATAATGAATGGCTTTCTCTTTCTGGTAAACTGAAATTTAGCAACCCACAGATTGAAGATAACCCACTCAAGGCCACTCTATCCATCATGATTGATGATGCTCTGCTTTTTACTAAATCAACGGAGAAACTTCCCAAATGCTCCTCTAGCCGAGCTTTCCAGTGAGCATCTAATTGGTTACCTAATTGTAACATTGGAGTAAGTTTCTTTGATACACCTCCCCGGACAACACCTAAATGCCGGCCTCTATTCTCAAAAAACACTTCAATAATAACTGAACTTTCACCGTAACGACGAACACCAATCAAAATACCTTCTTCGCGCCAATCCATAATAAATTATTTCCTCAAAAGCCTTCCTCGTTAAGTAAATGCCGCCCTAACTTATCCTCCACTTCTATAATCCAAAGATCTTGATCTATCGCTTTTTGTTTAGATAAACTATTCTCAACCTCAAAATCGCTACCTAATTTCAAAGTATCCCAATACCATTTATCTTCATCAAAATTATAACTCTTACAATAACTCTCAGCATTTCCATCCAATGTATTAATTTTTATTATAATGTTGCCCGAAGTTGCATCACCTTTTTTTGTAATAAACGCTGGAATGGCTCTCGCTCTAAGCCTTTTAAGATAGGCTGATATCCAAAATTCTGAAGTCAGCCGCGTCACAAATCACCATCTCTAAAACTTAACCCCATTTCAGTGTATCGCGCTTTTTCATTTAACCAATTGGGCCTTACCTTTAGCTGACAAAATAGATGCACTTTTTGCTGTAAGAAATCTTCCATCTCTTTTCTTGCAGCAATATTTATAGATTTTATCGTTGATCCGTTGGGACCTAAGATTATTCCTTTATGACCGTCTCTTGCAACGTAAATTATTTGATCTATCCGTACTGACCCATCCTTTCTATCTTCCCATTTCTCTGTTTCAACAGTAAGTTGATAGGGTAACTCCTGATGTAATCGGAGTGTTAATTTTTCTCTCATAATTTCAGATACCATCGTTCTTAAGGGAAAATCGGCAATTTGGTCGTCTGGATAATGCCACTCACCAACTGGAAGTTTACCAGAAATCCAATTTTTTAACTCAGTTGTTCCGTAGCCTTTTGTAGCTGATATAAAAAAGGTTTCCTCAAACTGATATTCTTCGTAAAGTTCTTCGGTCAACTTAAGTAAGATTTGTGATTTAACTCGATCAATTTTATTTATTACGAGAATAATAGAGCTAGCAGAGGTACTTGATCCTAGTAATTTTTCTAAATTGTATTTTACCCCTTCAGTTAATCCCTTATTGGCTTCAACCAGAAATACAATAATGTCAGCCTCTAAAGCTTCAGACCAAGCTGATTTGACCATTGCTCTATCAAGTCTTCGCTTTGGCTTAAATAATCCAGGAGTATCCACAAACACTATTTGAGAAGCACCATTAATTGAAACGCCTCTAATTCGCGATCTCGTTGTTTGCACCTTGTGAGTTACAATAGAGATTTTTGACCCTACCATATGATTTAATAAAGTTGATTTCCCCGCATTGGGCTCACCAATTAATGCAACAAATCCACAGTGTTTTTCATTATTCATTTAGCATTTTTTCCAAAAGAATTCTTGCGGCTTTTTGTTGAGCATTTCTTTTAGACGAAGACGTCGCCACAGCCTTAGCACCATTCTCTAACCTTACTTCAATTTCAAACATTGGCTTATGATCGGGGCCACTTCGTGATATTTCCATATACTGCGGAGGAGTATATTTGAAAGATTGGGCCCATTCCTGCAATGCTGTCTTAGCATCACGAGCATCATCTTTAGCCTTTTCGATGTGTTTTTGCCAAAGTTTACCAATGATCATCTTTGTATTTTCAAAACTTGAGTCTAAATAAATTGCAGCTAAAACAGCTTCCATAGCATCGCCAAGCAATGTTATTTTTGTCCTACCGCCCGATAACATTTCCGAACGCCCGAGACGCAATACTTGCCCAAGATCCAAATCCTCTGCTACAAGTGCACAAGTCTCTTTTCTAACTAAAGAATTAAATCTTGGTGCTATTTTTCCTTCATTTGCTTCTTTATCTTTTTCTAATAATATTTGGGAAATGGCCAAGCCCAATACACGATCCCCAAGAAATTCTAACCTCTGATTATCTGGCCTCGTTGGCGAAGATAATGAAGAGTGCGTGAGCGCTTCAATTAAAAGATCGATATTTTCAAAGTTATAATCGAGCCTATCACAAAAACTACTTAATTCACTGGAAAGCTTCATTTAAATCTTTATTCCTCAATATTTTTAATTAATCGCTTTAAAGTACCTGTCCGAGCGCCATGTCCAAAAATACAAAATAGATTTACCAGCAGAAGAAAACATAACTCTATCTGCTCGCCCAACGATATTCTCAAAAGGCACAAAACCTATACCTCGCGGCTTTCTCACGCGACTATCCGACGAATTATCCCTATTATCACCAATAAAGAAATAATTTCCTGGTGGTACAGAAAATATTCCAGTGTTATCAAGAGATTGACCGTTTGAAACATTTAAAATGCTATGTATTACACCATTGGGCAATTCAGACTTATACTTTTCTTTTGTACATAAAGACCCGTCTGATGTGGGTGTTGAACATGCTGGTCTACTACTTTGCATTGGTCCTTGGATTTCATTTATCTCCTGAAATACGCCATCTCGTTCTACAGGAACTAATTCACCATTAATGTACAAGTTACCTTCCTTCATTTGAATTGTTTCACCGGGCAATCCAACTAAACGTTTGATATAATCCGCTCCAGTCGTAGGATGCTTAAAAACCACTACATCGCCTCTTTCAGGTTCTTTTGAAATAATTCGCCCTGAAAAAGGGCAAAGCGACCAAGGACAAGAATGTTTCGAATAACCATACGCCATTTTATTCACAAATAAAAAATCACCAATAAGCAAAGTGTCTTTCATTGAGCCAGATGGAATCCAGTAAGGTTGAAAAAACAATGTCCTTATCAAGCCTGCTAACAACAAAGCCCAAACTAAGGTCTTGATAGTGTCTACAATACCTTCTTTTTTCTTATTTTTTCTTGAAAACATAATTCTTTGTACCTTTTTTTGAAAAGTTAATGCAAGCCAACCTAAATTTTGGATATTTCATCTCCTGCTGGCAACGCTTCGATTACGACAAAGGCTTGAGCCCATGGATGATCATCGGTCAAAGTAACATGAATAATTGGTATAAATCCCGTAGGAGTGAGCTTATCTAATCTCTTTTTTGCCGAGCCCGTGACATTCATTTGAGGTTGTCCAGTATTTAAATTTGTCACTTCCATTTCTTTCCAAGCAATCCCCATTCGAAGCCCGGTTCCAAGAGCTTTTGAACAAGCCTCTTTTGCCGCCCAACGTTTAGCAAATGTTTCAGTTGGATTTCTTTTCCGCGCAGCTTTTTCTTTTTCAATGACTGTGAACACTCGATCTCTAAATCGGTCTCCAAAACGATCAAGTGTTCGTTGAATTCTAGTTATGTTAGTTAAATCTGATCCAATACCTATAATCATATTTAGAGTTTAAAGCCTTAATCAACAATAATATTATTACGAGCTTCATTTATCAGAGTTTGCATCTGAATTATAGCTTTTTCCATACCACAAAAAATACTCTCGCCAATAAGAAAATGCCCTATGTTTAATTCAGTTAACTCCACGATTGATGCAATAGGTTTCACAGTATTGTAAGTTAAACCGTGACCAGCATGTACTTCTAAACCAATTTCAGAGGCATATCGAGCCATTTCTACAAGTCTATTGAGCTCTATATCCCGCTCTGCTACCATGCCATCATAAGACAAATCACAATAGGCACCCGTATGTAATTCAATAACCTGAGCACCAACTCTAAAAGCTGCATCGATCTGTTTTTTTTCAGCCGCTATGAAAATTGAAATTCTACAATCTGATTTTTTTAAAGGATCTATAAAATCTCCTAAACGGGCCTCATCTTTAACGACATCCAAACCACCCTCAGTTGTGACTTCTTCCCTTTTCTCTGGTACTAAACACACAGCATTAGGTCGATGCTTCAGAGCAATCTCTTGCATTTCTAGAGTAGGCGCCATTTCAAAATTAAGAGGTATCCGCAACTCTTGCATTAAACTAGCAATATCTTGATCACCTATATGGCGCCTATCTTCTCTTAAATGCGCTGTTATCCCATCAGCGCCAGCACGCTCTGCCAGAAGAGCAGCCCTAGTAGGGTCTGGATACTTACCACCTCTTGCATTTCTTACCGTGGCTACATGATCAATATTTACACCTAGGCGAATATTTTGAACCATTTAATCAACCTTTTTGTCATTTTCTATTACAATTTTAACTTTTCCCGCTCGCTTTTTTAACTTTTCCCATTTCTGTTTGATTTTACCCAATCGACGATTTTGATAAACTGCGATTATAGGAACAGAACTAAAATAAAACAAAAACCCAAAAACAATACCTGGAATAAAGCCTCCAACAAAATATGGAAATAAAAATATATTAATAAATTCTGAAATATTACCCCATAAGGTGATAAAAAACTCAGATGTTTCACTCCATTTCGCGGTAGTAGAATTAAAAATGCTTTTTATATTTTCATATAATTCATGCATAACCTCATTAAATGAATTACGAGAACTTCTAAATTGTCCCTCACTAAAATCTCGCCCTAATAAAAATGTACCGAGCCATAAACTTCCTCCACTAATAAAAGGGAATGTCAGAGGGTTTCCAAAGAATGTAGCTAAAATTGCTGATAATACGTTACCTCTAACCACAAAAGCGATGATCGCAGCTAAAACAAAGTGAAAGCCAAAAAAAGGTGTAAAAGATACAAATACTCCTGCAGCGATACCCCTGGAAATTTTATGTGGGGAATCTTTTATACGACTTAACCTATGACCCAGATAGCTTATCGCCCTACTCCACCCCCCCCTTGGGTAAAGTATCTGACGTAGAGTTTGCCACCAACCTAACTTATTTTTTCGTCTAAAAACCAATAATTTTCCAACTATTTTTAAGATTTACTCTGCTAATTCTCTATATCTTACAACCTCTGCGACGTCTGTATCAGCACTTAAAGATGTAACTACATTATGAAGATGCTGAACATCTCTAACCTCTATCATAATTGCTATCCTATAAAAATCGGGTTTTTTTTCTTCAAAACGCATATCAGAAATATTAGAATTTTGCTCTCCTATTAACGTGCAAATCCTGCCTAATACTCCAGCATCATTCCCAATCGTTATTTTTATTAAGACTTCATTTAAGGCTTGATGAGTACCTTCAGACCAATGCAGATCTACCCATCGGTCTTGCATTTGATCATAATTTGCCAAACGATTACAATCAATTGTATGGATCATAACTCCACGGCCCTTAGTTAAAATTCCTACTATACGTTCCCCAGGCAAGGGCTCACAACAACTTGAACGCTGAGCATTTTGATCTGACATTAACCCAATAATTGCTTTTGAAGGCTCAATTTCATCAATAGATTTTTTTCTCAATATTTCCGGATATAGTGCCTCTATAATTTTTGCGCCAGTCAACTCAGCGCTACCCAGAGCTACCAGAACATCATCTGCAGTTTTTAAGCCAAAAAGCTTTGCAGAAGTAGATAAAGCCTTATTTGTTACTCTTTTTCCCACATTTTCAAAGGCGACTCTTGCAAATTCCTTTCCTAAACGAAGAAAATTATCACGATTTTCTGTTTTTAAGGATCGTCTTATAGCCGCTTTTGCTCTTCCCGTTACCGCAACATCTTTCCAAGCTGCTTGAGGTTTTTGACCTTTTGCAGTTATAATTTCAACAGATTGACCATTCCTTAAACGAGTCCACAAAGGTACTCTCTTACCGTCTACAGTTGCTCCCACACAGCCGTCACCAATTCGAGTATGAATATTATATGCGAAATCTAATGGTGTAGCACCCCTCGGTAACTTCACAACATCGCCTTTTGGAGTAAAACAAAAAACTTGGTCAGCAAACATTTCCAATTTTACATGTTCCAAGAATTCTTCTTGATCTTCCGAATTGTTAAAACTTTCGGTAATCTCACTGATCCAAATAAAAGGATCTACCGCAAATTTATTTTCCGAGCGCTGACCTTCACGGTAAGACCAATGAGCTGCTACCCCGGTTTCAGCCACCTCATGCATCTCTTTTGTCCGAATTTGCACTTCAACAATTTTACCGTCACGGCCTGAAACACTTGTGTGAATCGAGCGATAACCGTTACTTTTTGGCTGACTAATATAATCTTTAAACCGACCTGGCACGGCCTTCCATCTTTGATGGATAGCACCTAATGCTCTATAACAATCAACCTCATCTCTCGTAATAATTCTAAAACCATAAATATCAGATAATCTAGAAAATCCTTCCTGTTTTTCCTCCATTTTACGCCAAATCGAGTAAGGTTTTTTCTCTCTTCCCGTCACATCTCCTTCAATTTTATATGAACCAAGAGCAGTTCGAATATCATCAGCAATCTTAGTAATCACATCGCCCGACTGACTTCTCAAAGTTAAGAACCTTCGCATTATCGAACTACGGGCTTCTGAATTTAAAACTCTAAACGACAAATCTTCTAATTCCTCACGAATAAACTGCATTCCCATTCTTCCAGCTAAAGGCGCGTAAATATCCATAGTTTCTCGTGCTTTCTTTATCTGTTTTTCACTGTCCATATGCTTTATCGTTCGCATGTTATGAAGCCGGTCAGCTAATTTCACCAAAAGCACTCTGAGGTCTTTTGACATAGCGAGTAACAATTTTCGGAAATTTTCCGCTTGTTCACTCTCTACAGAGCCTAATTCAAGATTTGTTAGTTTTGTCACACCATCCACTAATTCAGCTATCTCGTCATTAAATTGCGACTTGATATCAGAAAAAGTGGATTTTGTGTCTTCAATTGTATCATGTAAAAGAGCCGTTATTACTGTTGAGTCATCCATATGTTGCTCCGCTAATTGCATTGCAACAGCATATGGATGCATAAAATACGGCTCTCCAGATCTTCTTAATTGCCCTTTATGCATCTTCTTTGCATAATCAAAAGCATGTCGTATTAATTTTTCATCTGAACGTGGATTGTAGCTCTGCGTTAATCCTACAAGCTTTTCTACACTAATCATTTGCTCTCCTTTAGGTCCTTCAAGGACTATAGAAAGCTAAAATTACTTCATTTCCTGAGCTTCCATGAGAGCTCTAAGCAAGTTTTCCTCTGACATATCATCACTGGGCTTATCTTGCTCTACTCCCATTAACAACGCCATAGCATCTTCTTCTGGCTCATCAACCTCGATTTGCGTTTGGTTGCTTTCGATTGCTCGTTCACGCAGCTCTTCAGCACTTTGAGTTTCTTCCGCTATTTCTCTTAAAGAAACTACAGGATTCTTGTCATTATCCCTGTCAACGGTTAGCTCAGCTCCAGAAGATAATTCTCTTGATCTATGCGATGCCAGCATCACCAATTCAAAACGATTAGGAACTTTGTCAACGCAATCTTCGACTGTTACTCGGGCCATAAACAACTCCAATGCAAAATGCTTATAATAAGAAATACCCACTAAGCTTATTTTTGTTTATTTGCAAGAGAAACAGGTTATCGAATTATAGTTTTTTTATCTCGTTTAATAGATAAGGGTCAAGTAGTGCTAACATATCATTTACTGAAATTCCCAATATTGGGTGTCGCCAATCTTTATTTACATCCCTCAAAGGCAATAAAACAAATACTCGATCTTGCAGACGAGGATGAGGTAAAATCATTTCGGATGGACAATATTTGATTTGTTCTTCAGGCGAAAGATCAATCCATTTTTGCAAAGTATTTTTGTCTGGATAAATTAATTCATCGAAATAAATCAAATCAAGATCAATTATTCGAGCACCCCAACGCTTATCTCTAACCCTACCATAAAGCTTCTCCAAACTATGAAGGTGTTCTAAAACATCAAAAGCACTTAATTGAGATTCAAAAATCGCGCAGCAATTAACAAATTTTGATCCTGAATCTTTGGGAAACGGTTCTGTTTCATAAAAATTCGAACACTCAATCAACTTAAAATTTAAAGTCTGTAAATCTGAAATTGCGCGATTAAGGGTTTTTAAAGAATCGCCGAATTTTGATGGGATATTTGAACCTAGAGCAACGCAACATCGACTAACAATTTTTCTATTAGGATCTATATCATTATTTTCAGCAATAAGCATAATTAAGGAGTTTATAAAAAAAAAGAAGTTTAGGCTATATTATTTCAAAAAGTTTTCCAATATGTAAAAGATAATCAAAACATCGGATAATAATAATGGATAAACCAGAATTGACTCTCTTTCTTGCGGCGCCACGCGGGTTCTGCGCTGGAGTTGATAGGGCTATCAAAATAGTGGAATTAGCAATTGAAAAATGGGGTGCCCCAGTCTTTGTACGTCATGAAATCGTACATAATAAATTTGTAGTTGATGACTTGTGCAAAAAGGGAGCGGTATTTGTGGAAGAATTGGACGAATGCCCTAATGACAGACCAGTAATATTTTCTGCCCATGGTGTTCCCAAATCTGTGCCATTTAACGCAGAACAACGAAACATGACCTACGTAGATGCTACTTGTCCATTAGTTAGCAAGGTACATATTGAGGCTGAAAGACATCACAAAAATGGCTTACAATTAATCATGATAGGACATGAGGGGCATCCAGAAACATTAGGTACAATGGGTCAGCTCCCTGAAGGTGAAGTTATATTAGTTGAAACTGTAGAAGATGTAAAAAATATCCAACCACGTGATAACAAAAAATTAGCTTATATTACCCAAACGACATTATCAGTTGATGATACCATAAACATTGTTGAAGCATTAAAAAAACGATTTAATAATATTATTGGCCCACACAAAGAAGATATTTGTTACGCAACAACTAATAGGCAGAAAGCTGTAAAAGAAATAGCTCCCAAAATTGACGCATTATTAGTTATTGGCGCTCCCAATTCATCAAATTCAAAAAGATTAGTTGAGGTAGGGAAATCCTCTGGTTGTAGATATGCTCAATTGGTCCAACGAGCTACTGATATTGATTGGCGATCGCTCGAAGGCATAAACTCAGTGGGGATTACAGCGGGCGCATCAGCACCAGAAATTTTAATCAATGAAGTAATAGATGCTTTTAGCGAGAGATATAACGTAAAAAAACAAATTATAGAAACCGCAATCGAGAATGTTTCATTCAAAGTACCAAGAATTTTGCGTGAGACACCTGTATGACAGATAAAAAAACGATCTCAATATACGACTCAAAAAGCTGTGAATATGCTTGCTTAACGAAGGTTAATCAACCAAGCAAACATTTGAACGCATTTATGAAAGAAGTAACTTATGGTGGAACAGTCCTGGATCTAGGCTGCGGTCCAGGTGTTGCTTCGGCTTTTCTGAAAAAAGAAGGTTTTAAGGTTGTAGCGACTGACGCAAGCTTGGAAATGATAAAAATTGCTCGGATAGAAAATGGTATTGACGCACTACACCAATCTTTCGACGATATTAGTTGGATCAATAGTTTTGATGGGATTTGGGCACATTTCAGTCTTTTGCATGCAAGTCAGGAAATGTTTCCAATTCATCTAGACGCTCTTTATAAAGCTTTGAAACCCAACGGGGTATTCACGATTGGAATGAAAATTGGCAAAGGCGAAAAAAGAGACGATATTGGAAGATTTTATGCTTACTACTCAAAAGACCAATTATTGAAGTATTTAAAAAACTCAGGATATAAAATTGATGAGATTAATTATGGGGAAGACGTTGGTTTGGATGGTAAGTTAGCATCTTGGATAATCATTAGATCTCATGCCTGAAATTATTGCTTATACCGACGGCGCATGCTCTGGAAACCCTGGACCAGGAGGCTGGGGAGTTATTTTACAAGCAAAAGATGGATTAGTTTTAATAAAAGAACGTGAATTATTTGGAGGCGAAAAAGATACTACTAATAATCGCATGGAGTTAATCGCAGCAATATCTTGCTTAGAAAGTTTAGAAAAGCCAACGACCTTAACTCTTTTTACAGATAGTAATTATGTAAAAGGCGGCATTACGGAATGGATGAAAACTTGGAAGAAAAATGAATGGAAGACAACAGGGAAAAAATCAGTAAAGAATGTCGATCTTTGGAAACGCTTGGACAAAGCTAGACAAAAGCATGATGTTACCTGGAAGTGGGTCAAAGGGCATTCTGGGCAAGCAGAAAATGAAAGAGCTGACGAACTAGCACGTCAAGGCATGGCGCCATATAAATGACTTTCAGCTAAGGACTTCAGAAGAATTGATCTTATATCCCCTAATAAATGAAGACCAGTCCTGTATTGCTTTTCCTGGACGCTGAATTTTTAATATTCTGATTGCGTTTTTTCCGCAAAACACAACACCTTCTTTTGTAATCTCCCCGACTTTCCCTTGATCATTTATTACCTCTGATAACAATATTTTCAGACGAGTATCGTTATGAATTGTCCATGCACCTGGTGAATGGGATAGGCCACGGATAAAATAATCAATCTCATTTGCACTTAAAGACCAATCTATTTTAGTCTCTGATTTCTCTATTTTATTGGCGTAAGTTATACCGTTCTTGGATTGTTCTATATGTTCACCAGTGAAATTGGCAAGCACTCCCATTAGTAGTTCTGAACCAATATTTGCTAATTTCTCAGATAAACTTTTACTCGTATCATTTGGCAAAATAGGTACCATTTTCTTCTTTATTATTGGTCCTGTGTCTAATCCCAATTCCATATTCATTATCGAAACACCAGTATGCTTATCACCAGACATAATTGCTCTGTTTATTGGTGCAGCACCTCTCCACCTTGGCAATAAAGAAGCATGAATATTTAAACACCCAAAGCTAGGAATTTTTAGGATTTCTTTAGGTAAAATCTGACCATACGCAACAACAATAATGACGTCAGGTTTAAATTCTAAAATTTCGTCAATTATCTCTTTAGTATTTAATTTGGATGGATTTTTAACCAATATACCCAAATTATCCGCATATTCATGAACTGCAGAAATTCTATGTTTTTTTCCTCGTCCAGCTGGCCTTGGTGGTTGAGTGTAAGCACACAATACTTCGTGTTGGCTCTGAACTAAAGTATCTAATGCCGGTACAGCAAATTCTGGAGTTCCCATGAATATTAGGCGCATAATTGTATTCCAACCTCAAACATTCTTTTATCGTAAGTAAATATAATACTTATTTTCGCGCAAGCTCACGTTTTAATTTTTTCATTTTATCTGTTATCATTTTCTTTTTAAGATTACTAAGATAATCAATAAATAGTTTACCGTTCAAATGATCAATCTCATGCTGTGAGCACGTCGCTTCAATACCCTCAAATGATATTTCGCTAACCATGCCTTTCACATTTTGAAAAGAAACCTTAACGCTTTTAGGTCTTGTCACTTCTTCGTATTGCTCCGGAATTGATAAACAACCCTCACTATGCACTGACGTTTCTTCAGAATGCCATAAAATAGAAGGATTAATCAAAATCAAAGGATTTGGTTTTTCATCTTTAAGTGCGCAATCCATTACAAACACTTGTAACATTACTCCAATTTGAGGTGCTGCTAAACCAATTCCTGGAGCCTCATACATCGTTTCAAGCATATCTTGAGTTAAATTATCTAGCTTTGAATCAAAATTCTTAACCAACTCACACTTTTTTCTTAAGCGAGCATCTGGATGGATTAAAATCGTTCTAATTGACATGACATTGATCTAAAGTTTCATAAATTTTTATTCAAGTAGCTATGTTTCAAAAATAAACTTTAGTTAGATGCCGGTATCTTAGTTGTATTGATCACACAAAATCAATCAATAATCACTTAAATTAAAATATTAGTATTTCTCACTTGTCCATCTTTAGGAATCCCGTACTTTGCCTCTAAAATGGAAAAATTAGATGAACTTTGATGAAGTAATAGATAGAAAAAATACTCATTCTGTAAAATGGGATATGATTGAAGAGATGTATGGAGTCTCACAAAAAAATGGAATTCCTATGTGGGTGGCTGATATGGATTTTCGCCCTCCTAGTTGTGTGTCTGACGCTATACTCAAAATGCACGAGCACGGTATTTATGGGTATTTTGGTGATAATACAAAATACTTAGACTCGATCGTATGGTGGATGAAAAATCGACATCAGTGGGATATCGAAAAATCATGGATTTTTGACGTACATGGTTTGGTTAATGGAACCTCAATGACGGTTCAAACTTATAGTAATCCAGGTGATAGAATTATTTTATTTACTCCAGTTTATTATGTCTTTTTTAGGCAAATTAAAGAAGGTGGTCGACAAGTTTTGGAATGCCCTCTTAAGAATAATAACGGAAAATATGAATTTGATTTTGATTACTATGACACTTTGATGGACGGTACTGAAAAAGTTATCGTACTCAGCTCACCACATAATCCAGGCGGAAGAGTCTGGACAAAAAATGAATTAAAAGATTTAGCCGCTTTTGCTGAGCGCCATGATTTAATTATTGTTTCAGATGAAATCCATAATGACCTGATAATGCCAGGCAATAAGCATATTCCCATGGCGATAGCTGCCCCAGAAATAATGAACCGCCTTGTTATGATGACTGCAACTACAAAAACCTTTAATATAGCAGGTATGCACACTGGGAATGTTATTATCCCCGATTCAAATCTAAGGGCTGAATTCACCAAGACGATGATGGCCTATGGAATTACTCCAAATAGCTTTGGCAAACATATGGTAACCGCTGCTTACAGTCAGGAAGGTGCTGACTGGGTAGATTCATTAATGATATATCTAGCTGAAAATCAACGTATCTTTAACAAGGAAATTACAAAAATTCCTGGTATAAATCCAATGACTTTGGAGGGGACTTATTTAGGCTGGGTTGATTTTACTAATACCGGTATGAGTCCTAAAGAATTTACGGACAGGGTAGAGAAAAGTGCGCAGATAGTTGCGAACCACGGCCATACTTTTGGAACTGGCGGTGAATATTTTTTACGATTTAATATAGCAACAAGACGAGCCTTGGTTTTGGAAGCACTAGATCGATTAACAAATGCTTTTTCAGACTTACAATAATAATCATTTATAAATTTAACTAACCGATAAATTCCTTATTAATTTGTTAAAAATATTGGAAACTTGAATGTATCCTTATATCAGGCTCACTAAAGAATTAATAAGACAAAAATTCTTAAAAAAAATCTCTGTCTCTGAAGTACATACTTATTATACCATATGTTGGCCTATCGATTTGGATCCTTGGTGGGAGTTAAATAATGGAAGAACATTAACATTATATGATTTAGGCAGGATCTCATTTTTACTTCGAACTGGATTGAAAAACAAAATAATGAAGCAAGGCTGGAGATTCACTGTTGCCGGCTCATCTATACGATATAGAAAAAGAGTTACGATGTTCAGCTTAATGAAAGTCAACACTCGGTTCCTAGGCTGGGATGAACGATTCATATATTTTCAACAAACGATGTGGAGGAAAAATCAACCTATTTCTTCTATCTTAATTAGATCTGCTATCACTGATGCAAATGGGATAGTAACCTCGGACCGTTTTGAGAGCCTAATGGGGTTAAACAAAAAATTAAAACTACCAGATTGGGCAACTGATTGGTCAAAAGCTGAAGCAAAAAGAACCTGGCCACCGGAAATTTAATTAACTTCTTGCCTTACAATTAAAAAAAATGCCTTAATCGATCTAAATTAATAAGGATCAATTTATGAACACCGTTGACGAAGTAAGAGTTCTTAAACGACGCATCCAAGGCTGGATAATGTTTGATTGGGCCACTCAACCCTTCTTCACTCTTGGATTAACGTTTATTTTTGGCCCTTATTTTGCAGTCGTTGCGACAAATGTCTTTTTAGAAAGCGGCATGGATCCCAAAAGCGCGGATGCGAGTGCACAAACAATTTGGGCTTGGGGTCAAGCAGTGGCAGGAATATTTGTAGCAATAATTGGTATTTTAGCAGGCGCTTATGCTGATAGCACTGGTAGACGTTTGCCTTGGATTTGGGCTGCGTCCATAGTTTTTGTCATTTGTAGCTGGATGCTCTGGTATATGGTGCCTGATGGATCAGCCATGTGGTTTTCTCTTATTGTTTTTTCAATAGCATTTATTGCCGCAGAATTTGCAGCAGTTTTCACAAATGCTATTCTACCTAGCCTTGGCTCTCGAGAGGAAATTGGCAAAATATCTGGAAATGGAATGGCATTTGGCTATGTAGGAGGCATTATTAGTCTGTTTATTATGTTGTTCTTCTTCTTTGATGATGGGGGGAAAACCTTTATTGGTTTAGACCCTGGATTCGGTATTTTTGAATCGAGCCAACGAGAAGGAACTCGCGCAGTTGGTCCACTGATTTCGCTATGGTTTGTTATTTTTATGATACCTTTTTTCATGTGGGTTAAAGAGGGAAGTAAACCCAACATTCAAGGAGGCTTTAAGCAATCGATGCAAGAGTTAAAAGCATCTTTATTGGGAATGCTGAAAAGGCCGAGTTTATTTTCTTTCATGGGAGCTCAGATGTTTTATCGAGATGCTTTAAACGGGTTATATGCTTTTGGTGGAGTTTATGCAGCATTAGTTTTAGACTGGGGCTTAACACAACTTGGTATATTTGGAATCATTGGTGGAATTTCAGCGGCGCTGGTTTCATGGATCTCGGGAAAATTTGATAAAAAATTAGGCCCAAGGCCCGTAATTTACTTTCACATTTGGGTACTTATCATAGTTTCACTTTGTATAATTGGAATGTCTAGAACAAGCTTCTATGGAATTGCATTGCCAGAAGGTTCAAGCTTACCAGATATAATCTTCTATATCTGCGGCGCAGCAATTGGAGGATCAGGAGGTGGTATATATGCTGCTAGTCGCTCTATGATGGTCAGACATACAAACCCAGCTCGACCAACAGAAGCCTTTGGTCTTTTTGCTTTAGCTGGCAAAGCAACAGCATTTTTAGCTCCTCTCTTAATAGGTATATTTACTTACTTACTGAATGATGCACGATTAGGGTTTGCACCAGTGATTGGTCTTTTTATTTTGGGATTGCTTCTGCTTCGATGGGTGAGACCAGAAGGTGATATCGCTGATAACTAAATTCTTATTAAATATTTTTATATTACTAGTTTTTTATGATTTTTATATTGAAGCTGCAAAAGCAGAAAGATCCAAAAATGTAAAAGCATACGAATTATTTAAAAAAGAAAAACTTCCAAGCAATCAAAAACTGAATTCGATTGGAAGTTACTCGAATGGCTGTTTGGCGGGCGGAATTGAACTTCCAGAATCGGGAAATACATGGCAGGCGATGCGATTGTCTCGAAATAGAAACTGGGGACACAAAAATACTTTAAATTTTGTAAGAGAATTAAGCCTATTTGCAAGTTCATTGGATGGTTGGAAAGGTTTGTATATTGGCGACATTTCTCAAGCTCGGGGAGGTCCATTTGAAACAGGGCATGTATCACATCAAATTGGATTGGATGTTGACATTTGGAT
The DNA here is from genome assembly GCA_029246285.1 of Paracoccaceae bacterium. Taxonomy (GTDB): domain Bacteria; phylum Pseudomonadota; class Alphaproteobacteria; order Rhodobacterales; family Rhodobacteraceae. The sequence continues at coordinate 25,215 of JAQWNW010000007.1, forward strand.
GCTACCAGCCAAAATTTTGGATTTGAGCAAAAATTCGCGTGAAAATTTATCATCGGTATCAATTAAATCCCATGATAGTAAAAACGTAAATAAGAACTGGAGTATTCAACACGCTAAAATACTAAAAAAAGCGGCAAAAAATTCTCTAGTCGATAGGATTTTTGTTACGGCTGTAGCTAAAATAAGCATGTGTGAAAATGAAAAAAGGGATAAGAGTTGGTTAAAAAAAATCCGCCCTTGGTATGGTCATGATACTCACTTTCATGTCAGGCTTAAGTGCCCGGAAAATTCTATAGATTGTATAAAACAAATACCAACTGTTAATGAGTTAAGCGATGATCGTTATGGTTGCGACGAAACATTAAACTGGTGGGTCACTGAATTTCTTGAACCAAAGAAGCCACTTACTAAAAAAGAGAAAGAAGCTTTAAAATCAAAACGAACACCAAAAGATTATACGATGGCTGATCTACCGTTGAAGTGTGGCGCTGTAATCAACTCACCGTAAATAATTAAAATTAGGTTTATCCAGCTATTCTTACACTCTGCTCCATTGTATGAGCGACAAGGTTTAGATATATGCTAATCTATGATATTAAATTCAATTGGAGAAAATAAAATGCTCAACTCAAAACTGGAATCAGCAATTGAAAAAGCTTGGAATGATAGAGAGACTATCTCTCCTGAAACTAAAGGTGAAACACGTTTGGCTATTGAACAAACCTTGGAAGCACTAGATTCTGGAACTCTACGAGTAGCAGAGCCATCAAAAACTGGTGAATGGCATGTGAACCAATGGGCTAAAAAAGCCGTCTTACTAGGCTTCCGTTTACAAGATATGGCGGAACAAAGCGGTGGGCCACAAGGGAGTAACTGGTGGGATAAAGTTGATAGTAAATTCAAAGAATGGGGAGAAGCCCAATGGAAAGCTGCCAACTTTCGTGCAGTACCTAACTGTATAGTTCGTAAGTCAGCCTATATTGCAGGCGGTGTTGTTTTAATGCCATCTTTCGTTAACTTAGGAGCCTATATTGATACAGGCACTATGGTTGACACGTGGGCCACGGTAGGTTCCTGTGCCCAAATTGGTAAAAACGTACATCTTTCAGGAGGTGTAGGAATTGGCGGGGTTCTAGAGCCCATGCAAGCAGGGCCAACAATTATAGAAGACAATTGCTTTATCGGGGCTAGATCAGAAGTCGTTGAAGGGTGTATAATACGTGAAGGCTCTGTGTTGGGAATGGGTGTCTTTATTGGGCAATCAACAAAAATATTTGACAGAGAAACTGGTAATATAACTTATGGTGAGGTGCCATCTGGTTCAGTTGTTGTATCGGGATCACTGCCCTCTAAAAATGGGGTTAATCTTTATTGTGCAGTTATTGTGAAAAAAGTTGATGCACAGACCAGATCTAAAACGTCAATAAATGAATTGTTAAGAGACTAATCAAAATAGTGCTTAAGCTTTGACCCGCTCAGATAAAAAAGAACAGCAAATTTTCACTCTAATAGCCGAAGTTGGAAGGAGTAATAATGATGGTCTGCCTAAAAATTGTTCTGGAGCAGCATTAATTTGCTATAGTAGTGGCATAGATGAAGCAGAAGCAGTTAGAGAAACAATTAACATTTTAAAGGTAAGTAAAATGTCTCCTTTGAGTGTTACAGGATATGGAACTGTTGAAGAAAGGGTTGATGAAGGTCATGAAATATCAGAAAACGAATATGAACTTATGAAAAAAGCGAAAAATGAGAACTCAGTAGTAATAGCAGAGATTACTCCATTGTTCGAACACTAATATGGGAACAAATGTTTTCCTAGATTTAGACGGCACATTAACCGATCCAAAAATTGGAATAACGAAATCTATCCGTTATTCTATGGCTAAAATAGGCTCGCCTCTACCAAAAGGATATGACTTGGATTGGACAATTGGTCCATCACTTTGGTATAGCTTCAAAGAACTGGGTTTAGAAGCTAATGATACGGACAAAGCAATAAATTACTATCGGGAAAGATACACTGACATAGGCCTTTTTGAAAATTATGTATACGAAGGAATTTCTGAAGCTCTGCAAATGCTAAAGGAAAACAATATAATCATGCATCTTATGACCTCCAAACCACATATTTATGCAAGAAAAATTACGGCTCATTTTAACTTATCAAAGTTTTTAACACACGAATTTGGGTCAGAATTAGATGGAACAAATACAAATAAGGCTGATCTGATAAAAGAGGCTCTACATTACTTAAAACTACCACCTCATGAAGCAATAATGGTTGGGGATAGAAAATTCGATATAATTGGCGCAAAAGAAAACTCAATTAGAACTATTGCAGTTCTTTGGGGATATGGATCTGAATACGAATTAAAAGCTGAACTGCCTAACGTTTTGATAGAAACTCCAAAAAATTTGGCGAAAACAATATTGAAAATGGATAATTAAATGAAATCCCATCCATCATAAGGGCCCTAAACTCAATCCGTTTAACTGAGAGTAAAATATGTTTACAAAAATAGATCCGATAAATTTGACTGCTGAATTAATTAGATGCCAATCAGTAACCCCTACGGATGGCGGAGCGCTTAAACTATTATCCTCTATTTTAGAAAAAGAGGGTTTTGATTGTCACTATATTAATAGGGGGGGCGTTCTGAACTTATTTGCGATTTGGGGTAGAAATAATAACGGAAAAACTTTTGGCTTTAATGGCCATACAGATGTAGTGCCCGTAGGTGATAAATCTCTTTGGACCAAAGATCCCTTTGGTGGAGAAATAAAAAATAAAAAAATATGGGGACGTGGCGCCTGCGATATGAAGTCTGCCGTAGCTTCTTTTGTAGCAGCTGCAGTTGATTATATTCGGAAAACGCCACCCAATGGATCAATTGTTATAGCAATAACCGGGGATGAAGAAGGTGATGCAATAGATGGAACAAGGGCTATTCTTGATTGGATGGAAGTTAATAATATCAAAGTGGATTCATTTTTGGTAGGAGAACCCACCAGCGTCAATAAAACTGGCGATACCATGAAAATTGGTCGTCGAGGTTCTATGACTGTGCATCTCTCAGTAAAAGGTAAACAGGGGCATTCTGCATACCCCCACCTTGCAAATAACCCAATTCCCGGTCTTGCAAAATTAGTTAATAAAATTAGCTCACATGAGTTAGATCAGGGAAACGAGTATTTTGATCCATCCAATTTATCGGTAACGACGATCGATACTGGAAATAATGCGAGTAACGTTATCCCAGCTGAGACGACAGCTACAGTTAATATACGCTTTAACGATTTGCACTCATCTGGAACATTAAAAAACTGGTTATTAAGTGAAATAAATATTATTGAAAATGAATTTAATATTAAATTCTCCTCAATTTTTAAAGTATCAGGAGAAAGTTTCTTGACCTTGCCAAACGATTTTTCAGCAATAGTCGAAAAAGCAATAAAATCAAAAACTGGTATAACTCCTGAACTCTCCACGTCCGGCGGAACTTCCGATGCCAGGTTCATAAAAAATCATGCACCTGTCGTTGAAGTAGGGTTAGTCGGAAAAACAATGCATCAAACAGATGAGCACGTTGATTTATCAGATATTGAAAAATTAAAATCAATTTATTCATCCATTTTAGAAAACTATTTTGCGTGAATAGCATTCAAAATAAAGACCAATCATCATCTTATAATAGTGCTGTAAATCAACGGACTATTTGCCAGGCAGAAATAATAGATTTTACAGAAGATAAAGATTTAATATTAAAAATAGAAAAAGGTACAACAGACAATAATTTAGATCCTATATATGTTTTAGGAAAGAATGACCCTTCCTTTAATATTGGTGAAAAATTATTAGTAGAAATTTTATTCTCGTCTGATCATAATACATTAACGAAAATCAATTTTATTAATAAAATTAATGAAAGTACCACAAGTCATATCGGGATATTTAAAAAGTCTCGCAGTGGTGGAATTGTTTATTCTATTCAAAAAGGTTCCAGAAAAAAATGGAGTATTAATCCAAAATTCGAGAATAGTGCCGTGGATGATGATATTGTAGAGATCGAAGACCGACCCCAAGGGTCATTTAAAGGAAAAAATTATCATAAAATAAGAAATATTATAGGCAATTTAAATGAAAATAAGTCATTAAGTCTATTAGCAATAAAAGAGCACAATATTCCTTATCAATTTCCAAATGAAGTCATAAATGAAGCATCCAAGATTAAAGACTTCAAAAAAAATCAACAAAATCTGAAAAATTTATTCTTCGTCACAATCGATCCTACTGATGCGCGAGATCATGATGACGCCGTTTATGCTATGAAAGATACTCATAAAGATAATCCTAATGGTTATATAATATGGGTAGCGATTGCCGACGTAGCACAATTTGTTGAGATAGGAAGTTCAATAGATATTGAGGCTAGGCTGCGAGGCAACTCTACTTATTTTGTCGATCGAGTTATACCTATGTTACCTGAAAATTTATCAAATAATTTATGTTCTTTAAAAGAAAATATGGAGCGCCCATGCATTGCTGTGAAAATAAGGATCAATTCAAACGGTGAAAAACTGGAACATAATTTTTTCCGTGGAACAATGATTTCAAAAGCCTCACTTGGTTACGAAGAAGTTCAAGACGCTTACGAAGGAAAAACAAGTTCCAAAACAGAACCACTATATAAACCTGTCTTAGAAATACTATTTCTAGCCTTTGAAGCTTTATTAAAATCAAAAAGCAAACGGCAACCATTAGCATTAAACTTACCAGAGCGAGAAATACAATTGTCAAAAAAAGGTGAAGTGCAATCCATAAACTTCAAAAAGCAGCTGTCGGCAAATAAATTAATAGAAGAATTCATGGTGTTGGCAAATATATGTGCAGCTGAGACATTAAGTAACAAAAAAGTCCCAGCAATTTACCGCATACATGAAGAACCTAGTTTAGAAAAAATTAATGCTCTCAACGAAACTATCCGATCAATTGATCTAAAACTTAAAAAATTAAATTCTGTAAAAACGGCTGATCTCAATCGAATTCTTACATTAGCTTCAACAACTGATCACTCAAGCTTGATCAACCTATCCATACTGCGGACTATGACACAAGCATATTACTCAAACAAATTATCCTCTCATTTTGGGTTAAATTTACAGAAATATGCTCATTTCACGAGTCCAATTAGAAGATATGCAGATCTAATAATTCATAGGGCTTTAATAGCCACTCACGATTGGGATACCACTTTAGTATCCAATGAACAAACACCTGATTTAAAAACTCTTTCCCAGCATATTAGCTTGACAGAACGTCGCTCAATGAACGCAGAAAGAGATACAACTGATCGATATTTAGCTCGATTTCTTAAAGATAAGATTGGTGGAGAGTTCTATAGCTTAATTTCTGGAATCACTCGTTTTGGAATCTTTATACAGTTAGAGGAAATAGGGGCAGACGGCCTAATACCGCTATCAAATTTAGGTAGTGAATATTTTAAATATGATGACAATGAAAACAGCTTAACTGGTAAGACTTCCAAAACCAAAATAAAGGTTGGAATGAGCGCTCGAGTTTCACTTTTAGAAGCGGACGAAACATCTGGCGGTTTAAGATTTAAGCTTTTAGAATTAAATGGACAATTGTTTGATAAGTTGGTTTCACATAAAAAAACGAAAAAGAAGAAATATAAACTGAGGCGAAAAAAGAGAAGAAGTTAAAGTCATTTTTATTTATATTATTAGCTTGCCGCTCTAGCCTGCCTTTTCCTCTCATGTGGATTAAGAAATTTCTTTCTAAGCCTAATATTATTTGGTGTTACCTCTACTAATTCATCATTATCTATATATGCTATGGCCTCTTCAAGCGAATGAATTACCGGAGTAGTCAGTCTCACTGCCTCATCTGTTCCGCTTGCTCGTACATTTGTTAATTTTTTTCCTTTCAACGGATTAACCTCCAGATCATTTTCTCGACTATGTTCTCCGATGATCATCCCTTCATACACATCTTCTTGCGCGCCGATAAACATTTTTCCTCGCTCTTCCAAATTGAAAAGTGCGTAAGCTACCGATACTCCATTCTCCATCGAAATTAAAACGCCTGAACGTCTGCCAGGAATATTACCTTTATACGGCGACCATTCATAAAACACTCTATTTAATACACCCGTTCCCCTGGTATCAGTTAAAAATTCCCCTTGATAACCTATTAACCCTCTTGAAGGAACTTTGGCAATAATTCTAGTCTTCCCTGCTCCCGCAGGTTTCATTTCTGCAAGGTCACCTTTTCTTGGGCCAGTAATTTTTTCAATCACCACGCCTGTATATTCATCATCTACATCTATTGTAACTTCTTCTATAGGTTCATGTTGCTGTCCATCAATATTTTTAAACAATACTTGTGGACGTGATATGGAGAGTTCAAAACCCTCTCTTCGCATGTTCTCTATCAAAACTCCCATTTGCAATTCACCACGGCCAGCAACCTCAAACGCATCACCACTTGGAGTATCTGTCACTTTAATTGCTACGTTAGTTTCCGCTTCCCTAAACAATCGGTCTCTTATAATTCGTGATTGGACTTTTTTTCCATCTCTTCCCGCCATTGGACTATCATTAATTCCAAATGTAACCGAAATAGTTGGTGGGTCGATAGGTTGTGCAGGTATTGCATTTGTAATCTCGGCATCACACAAAGTATCAGAAACAGTCGCTTTAGACATTCCGGCAATTGTGACAATATCACCAGCTTCAGCTGAAACAATTGCTTGCTGTGCTAGTCCTCTGAATGCTAAAATTTTTGAAACTCTAAAATTTTCTACTCTTTCACCATCTCGAGCAATTGCTTTTATCATTTCACCCGATTTTATGGTACCAGATTCCACTCTCCCAGTTAAAATACGCCCTATAAACTGATCAGATCCAAGAGTTACTGCCAACATTGAAAATGGTTTATTACGTGCTTCAATTTGCTTGGGAGGTGGTACGTGTGAAATAATAAGCTCAAATAGATCTGATAAATCCTTTCTTGGACCTTCTAATTTCTTATCTGCCCAACCGGATCTCCCTGAGGCATACATGAAGGGGAAATCTAATTGTTTGTCACTTGCATCCAAATTTGCAAATAGATCAAAGCAATCATTTAATGCGCGGTCAGGCTCAGCATCAGACTTATCTACTTTGTTCACAACTACTATAGGACAAAGCCCCATCCCTAAAGCTTTTGAGGTTACAAATTTTGTTTGAGGCATTGGACCTTCGGCAGCATCAACTAACAAAACCACACCATCCACCATAGATAATATACGCTCTACTTCTCCGCCAAAATCGGCATGCCCCGGAGTATCTACAATATTCAGTCTCACCCCTTGCCATTCAACGCTGGTTGCTTTGGCAAGAATAGTTATTCCCCGCTCTCGTTCCAAATCATTGGAATCCATTGCTCTCTCAATTACAGATTGGTTTTCTCTAAATGCTCCTGACTGTTTCAAGAGTTCATCGACTAGTGTTGTTTTCCCATGATCAACATGAGCAATGATTGCTATATTACGTAGCTCCATTTTCATCGGCCTTTTTAAGAGAGTTTGGGGGGCAGTATAACAAGCTGAAACAAAAGACCAGAAGTAATTTTAGATATGATCTTATTTTTCCAAAAATTCAACTGCTTGCTTGATTGCTCTATCTTTATATATTTGAATTTTTGGATCATTCTTAGAAACTCTTGGTACAATCCAAGCGGAAGTTGCCAAGACCCTTAATATTGCAAAAATTGGAAATAAATCTGTATCAATTTTTTTTAACGGACGCACCTTATCGTATCCTTCTAAGATTAGATTACATCTTCTTTGATAGTTGATATCGTCCAAGCTTTGTATAGTTGCGGTAGCTAAATCATAAATAGGAAAACCATAACCGCAATCATCGAAATCAATTAAAGATATTCCACTATCATTTTGAAATACATTTTCTCCTATAACATCTGCATGAATAAGTAAGGTCTTTGCTCCTTCTTTTTCATACTGTTTTAATAGGGAATAAGCTCGATCCCTTGCAATAGTAAATATTTCTTTTTCTTGGGATCTGAGATGATCACCCTCCCAAAATTTACCCCAATTTGGATATTCACCTAATAGTCCCTCAATACCCCAACTGGGACGAGAAAACCAATCAGGAAAGGATAGGTCCTCTGTGATATTATGAAGATTCCCAATAACTTTACCTAATTCGAAGTCAATTTTTTTGCTTATCTTAAATTGAGTAGCGTCTGCAGTTCCAATCGGTTTTCCATTAACCCACTTAATAACAGTCGCTATAAATTCAGGAGAAATTTTTGACAAGTAATTTCCATCAACATTTTGAACGGGAACCGGGACTGGAAATCCTTGTTCAGCTAAAGCATTTGTCCACCACAATTCAGATTCTATTTCTTTTTGTTTTTTGTATCCAGGTCTGTGTAGTCTAAGGGCTACTCTGACATTTCCTCTTAGTATAACATCAAAAACAGCATTTTCGCGATGTTTAATTAATTTGGGTGGTTCAATATAACCACCCCAAAATATACAAGCTTTTTCAGCATATCCTTGTAGACTATAGTCCACACTCAACTTCTTTCATCGTATCTCTTAAATGTTCTAAGAGGTGGTCCGCATTATTTTTAGAAAAAACCATTGGCGGTCTTATCTTAAGTGTATTTCGGTTTTTTCCCAAAACACCTAACAATATCCTTTTATCTCTCATCTTTTCAGCTATTTGCGAAGCGTATTGCGTTAAAGGCTCATTATTTTCTCCACGCATTTCTGCACCAAAGAACAGCCCAGAACCTCGAACTTGCTTGATTTGAGGAAATTCCTTTTTTAATTCTTCCAAACCCTTTAAAGCGTATTGCCCAACTGCAAGAGCATTCTTAATTAGTTTTTCATTTTCTACTACTTCTAAAGTTGCTGAGGCAGCCGCACATGAAACGGGATTTCCTCCAAATGTATTGAAATAACCATAATTATTTCTGAATGACCCCATTATTTCAGTCGATGTTGCCACACAAGCCACAGGATGCCCATTTGCCATAGGTTTACCCATAGTTACTATTTCTGGTTCGATACCGATTTTTTGATACCCCCACCAATTTGTTCCAATTCTTCCAAACCCTGGCTGTACCTCATCTGCTATGACAATAGCGCCCTCATTTCTAATACTTGATATTGTCTCATCAAGAAAGCCGCACTCTAAATTTGGAAAACCTTCATTTGCAAAAAACGGGCAAATTAATAGTGCCGACACTCCGTGGCCTGCTTCCTTTAATGAACTAATTGCCTCAACAACATTTTGTTTAAAAAATTCCGCCTCACTAATACCCATTGTTTCATTGTCTCTAAAGTTGTCAGGTGCTTTTATATAACGAATATGGCCACCGACTGGCCCCGTATTACGACCATAGCCCAACTGGCTTACTGCACTCGTATTTCCATGATAAGTGGAGTCTGTTACGATTACACCTCTATGACCTGTCTTTGCCTCAGCCATTCTTAATGCAATATCGTTAGCTTCACTCCCAGAACACACCATGATAGCGGTCTCAATCGTCTTATGATGTTTTGACAGCAGTCGATCCAAATAATCCAGGATACCTTCATGAAGGTATCTGGTATGCGTATTAAGAATTTTTGCCTGCTCAGCAATGGCACTAACAACTTCTGGATGACAATGCCCAACGTGAGGAACATTATTGTAACAATCTAAGTACTTTTTACCGCTGGCATCCCATAACCAAACCCCTTTACCACGAACAATATGTACTGGATTCTTATAAAATGTCGAAAAATTTGGGCCTAATAACCTTCTTCGCCTTTCAATTAATTCTTCATTCATAAAAACTCCTAGACTAACTTTGTATTAATAAACTATATAAGTTTACGTTGAAAATATGTTTACTAGATTTCATCAATCTTCAACCTTATTTTTTCTTAATGTCTTAAGTTTACCACGCTTTGTTTTACTATCTAACCGTTTCTTATTAACCGACTTTGATGGCTTAGTTTTGACTCGGGGTTTAGGTATTATTAGTGCACTCTTAATTAGAGATGCTAACATAGAGCGAGCCACCTGACGATTTCTAATTTGGCTTCTGTATTTATCTACATTAATTACAATTTGACCCTTTTTATTGTATTTTTGTCCAGCTATAGATTCCAATCTTTTTTTTACACTTTCAACTAAGCTTGGCGAATTAATAACACTAAATTTTAGAGTTACAGAAGTTTCAACCTTATTAACATGTTGTCCACCTGGACCAGATGAACGTGAAAATGTTTCAAGAATCTCCTTGTCATCAATAATAATCTTGTCTGTTATTCTAAGCATAAACACAGTCTTGCATAAAAAAGGGGCCAAACAAAGTGGCCCCTTTAAATTTTTTAAGAGTTGGGATGCGGGTCAAAACAGACCTTGCCCTGTAATATCTAGATAGCAATCTCCATTATACTTATCACCCTATTCTCCAATACCTCTTTAGACACTGGACCACCTCCTTTCGTTTGTTTCATTTAATCTTAAAATGACACATTATAGTAATTTGTCAAAACTTTTCTATTTATTACCTAATCTTGTTATAAGAACTCTGAATGGAATTAAAAAAACTAATGCTAACACCAGCTTAACAAAATAGTCCGCAATAGCGAGAGACACCCACAAGGATGACACGTTTCCAAAGCCAAGAATTGGAACCCCTTGATTCATAAATTCAGTATTATGATCAGAACCAAGAAAAATTGTTAATGATAAGGAAAATGAAAATGAGAAGAATATTATTGTATCCAAAGCACCGCCAACGATCGAAGAAAAGAAAGGTGCGTGCCACCAAGAGAAATCCTTAAGTTTTGTGAATATAAAAATATCTAAAAACTGGGCTAACAGAAATGCCGATCCGGATGCCAATGCTATTCTTGTTGTCACTGCTGGCACATAAAAGTCCTTGTCTATTTCTATAATTACTTGGGTTCCAATTAAAGAACAAATGACACCTGTTACAAAACCAACAAAAACAATTCGTCGCGCGATTTGAGGTCCATAAAGCCTATTCATTAAATCCGTTATTAAAAACGCAATAGGGTAAGTAAAGGCACCATACGTAAGCCACTCCCCATACAAGAATTGCACTAAAACATTGGATGCTACAACTACGGCTGCCATAGCGACTATACCAAACAAATATGTTTTAGACATTATCTCTCCGTTTTGAAAAGGTTTCGGACACTTTGTACGTAATTTAAGCTTCAAACCGTTATAAGAAATATCAAATTGTTACAACATGTTTTACTAAAAAATGCGTAATAATAGTATTAAAAAAGTTACGAAACTAACCTACTAATATTTATACTAATATAAAATATTGATCTAACTTGCCGATAATCTTAAGACAGTTTATTCCGTAATTATGGACAATATAAAAGTTTCTACATTCTACCACTTTACTGCTTTTAGTGATTTAAGTGAAATCAAAGGTCCATTAGAAATCTTTTGTAAGAAAAATAGAATAAAAGGCTCCATTATCCTCGCATTTGAAGGAATTAATGGTACAATTGCTGGAAAACCAGCAGATGTAACAATTACCCTCAAGTATATTCGATCTATATCTGGGTGTAACTCAATCAAGAGTAAAGACAGCTATACATCTTCAATGCCCTTCAATAGAATGAAGGTTCGTCTAAAGAAAGAAATCGTTACAATGGGTCAGCCAAATATTGACCCAACAAAAGTTGTTGGCAAGTATATAGCAGCTAACGATTGGAACACTTTTATTGAAAAAAACGATGTCGTAGTGATTGATACAAGAAATAATTACGAGGTAGATATAGGAACATTTGAAGGCGCTATAAACCCAAACACTGAAAGCTTTAAACAATTTCCTGAATGGTGGGAGAAAAATAAAAATAAATATCAAAATAAAAAGATCGCCATGTTTTGTACCGGAGGAATTCGGTGCGAGAAATCTTCTAATTATCTCCTTAATAATGGAATTAAAGATGTATATCATCTAGAAGGTGGCATTTTAAAATACTTAGAAAATGTTGAAGAAAAAAATAGTAAGTGGCAGGGAGAGTGTTATGTATTTGATCACCGCGTATCAGTTGTTCATGGATTAAATGAAGGTTCTTATGATTGCTGTTTTGCGTGTGGTCGCCCAATAACAGAAAATGACAAAAAACACCCAAGTTACGAATACGGTGTGAGCTGCGACAAATGCATAAATGAGTTTTCAGAAAACAGAAAAAATCGTTTCAGAGAGCGTCAAAAACAAATACATCTTTCTGCAAAAAAGGGAGAAAGACATTTAGGATAACTTCTAAATCACCAGATCTGATCGAATTTTCTTGGCTCGCTAGCTTTAGGTTTCCCTAAGAATCGTAATCTCTTTTCAATGCTGTCTGATAACGACATAATTAAATTCAAGCCAATTCTTAATTCATTATTACTAAAATATGTCATGGCTTTTTCCGCTAAATCAAGCTGATCTTGAGTCAGTAAAATATCAACAAGTTTTAGCAACTCCCGAGTGGAACCAAATAGCTCAATCTCTCGTTTTTCAAAGACCTCAGAGACTTCAGATTTATAACGGTCTGGATCTTGAAGAATTAAATATAAGAGCCTTTTACATTCCATAACGGCTGATCTACTACTCTCTATCTCCTGTGACACAAGGGAAACTGAGTCTATTTCACCGTTTTCAATTTTTCTATTATCCATAAATCTATGAGCTTCGCCAGCAGTTAAATATCTATGCCTTGCAAATTCCGAAGGCACGTGATCCTGTCCAATAAAAACTGGTGAAAATGTCGATGCTATCGCCCCTATTGGCGCATGCCATAAAAACCTCGAAGTGCTATAACTTTTTTTCAACAATGGGACAATCTGCCCATAACCTGCCGTATCACCTGTCAACTTTGATGTTCGAAGAGCCCATACAATTTCTTTAAATGATATTTTCTTACCCTCTACAATCATCGATTGAAGTGAGTTTTCCATCCATTTTACGCCCTCCCAGCGACCTTTCCCATCCCCTAAAATTTTGTTTACATTGAAGGTTCCTGTTGAGTACCAACCTTTTTCTTTGCAAAAAGAAACAAGATTAGGAGAATAAAGGAAATTCTTATTGCCTGGATCATCAACGGGTATGTTTTCAATATAACCAGGCCTGGAAACCCTTATACTTTTTGAACCCAATCTTTCGGCAGCCCAAAGACCTTGACCTCCAGAAAACTGAATAACTACCCAAGCTTCATTTGCATCAGCAATTAAATGAGAATTTCCACCATATGAACTTTCACCATATTCTGCTATCAACGATCCAATAAGCACAACGCCTTCTTTTGCAGTTTTTGCCCTTTCTAATACCAACCTCGCTAAATCACTATAATTTAGACCTGCTTGGGTCATTGGTGTCATTTCAATCAATTCAGGTCTTGAAGTCGACCAAATATCCCTGACAGCAACACCATGCTCATTAAGCCCACCATTGGTTATTGGAGCAGGGACCCCTTTATAATATGAATAATTTACTGAAATAAATCTGTAAGTGTAGGGGGCCTGAGGAATCTTTATTCGCTTACCTGGCATATCCGCAGATTCCGACACACCGACTGTAATTGATTTGCCCAATTTATTTTTAGTGCTTGGTGTTATTTCCAACCAATGGCTCGAGGGCTCGTCACCATATCCAGCTAACCAAGCATTACCATCTAATGTAAGATCTCGGCCAACGTATATGCCATAACTCATTTTTTATAACCACAATATTTTTAAAATTTATATCAAAAATCTAAATTTTCTACACTTAATGCATTCGATTGAATAAATTCTCGACGTGGCTCTACAATATCACCCATCAATTTAGTAAACAAATCATCAGCATCAATTAAATCCTCTACTTTAACCTGTAACAATGTACGGGCTTCTGGATCTAGGGTGGTTTCCCAAAGTTGATCAGGGTTCATTTCCCCCAAGCCTTTATACCTTTGCAGCGATAAACCCTTTTCACCTTCACCAAGAACATAATTCAATAGATCAAGAGGCCCATTAATTATACTTTGTTTTTCTTTTCTAATTAAATTGACCAAACTAGAGTAAGTGCTAGAAAGAGTTTCTGTAAAAGATCCCAATTTTCTTGCCTCACCAGATCTTAGGCAATTTCCATCTAATTGTCGAACTTCTTCAACCCCTCGGACGTTACGCCAAAACCGCAATCCTTGATCTTGGGTAGGGCGACCTTTCCAACCGCGCTCATATTCCAAGCTTACCATATCTAATCTCTTAGCGACTGCGTCAGCCGCACCTTGAATATTATCATCAATTATTCCAGGGGCCATAACTCCTGCAATCGCTGCCTGCTCTAAAATATTTTGGGGGTAATGTGTTGGGAAAGCATTCAATATTTTACGAACATTTCTTGCCTCTTCCACCACTCTAGAAAGATCAGCCCCTGTAATTTCCTCACCTGTTCCCAAACGTAATAACGCTCCTTCTAATCCTTGCTCAACTAAGTAATCATCTAAAGCCGCTTGATCTTTCAAATAAACTTCTGACTTCCCTCGGGCAACCTTAAACAATGGCGGTTGTGCTATAAACAAATGTCCCCGTTCAATTAATTCAGGCATTTGTCTGAAGAAAAAAGTTAGTAAAAGAGTTCTAATATGAGCTCCATCAACATCTGCATCTGTCATTATAACAATCTTATGATAGCGCAACTTACTAGCATCAAACTCATCTCTTCCAATGCCTGTACCCAATGCCGTGATCAAAGTTCCAATTTCCTGAGATGACAACATTCGATCGAATCTCGCTCGCTCCACATTTAGAATTTTTCCTCGTAGAGGAAGAACAGCTTGATTGCGCCTTGATCTTCCTTGTTTTGCCGACCCACCAGCACTATCACCCTCAACAAGAAAGACCTCAGATAGGGCTGGGTCTTTTTCCTGACAGTCAGCTAATTTTCCAGGAAGTGAAGCAATATCCATTGCCGACTTTCTTCGTGTTAAGTCTCTAGCCTTTCGAGCCGCTTCTCTAGCTATTGCTGCCTCAATAATTTTTCCAACAATTTCTTTTGCTAGGGCTGGATTTTCTTCAAACCATTCACTTAATTTCTCATTCATTAAGCTTTCCACAACTGGTCTTACCTCTGATGACACCAATTTGTCCTTAGTTTGACTACTAAATTTCGGATCAGGAACTTTAATGGACAATACACAAGTTAAGCCCTCTCTTGCATCATCCCCAGTAAAGTTAATCTTCTCCTTTTTTGCAATTCCCGAAGATTGAGCATAAGTATTTATTGTTCTGGTTAATGCTCCCCTAAATCCTGCCATGTGTGTACCACCATCGCGTTGGGGTATATTATTCGTAAATGGCAAAACAGATTCGTGATAGCTATCGTTCCACCACATAGCAACCTCAACACCTATATCATCCCTATCACCTATAATATATATTGGGTCAGGAATTAATGGAGTTTTGGATCTATCCAAGAATCTAACAAATTCTTTTACTCCACCTTCGTAAATCATAATTGATTCAAGATGCTCAACTGGTCTCTCATCTTTTAATATTATCTTCACCCCAGAATTTAAGAAGGCTAGTTCTCGCAATCGATTTTCAAGAGTTTTAAAAACATAGTTTCGATTAGAAAAAGTATTCTTAGACGCCATAAATCTCACTTCAGTTCCTGTTTCTCCACTTGCGTCTCCAGTAATTTTTAAATGGTTTACGGTTTCACCGTTTTCAAAACGAGCCAGATGTACTTTATCATCTCTCCATATCTTTAGCTCTAACCAATCAGATAAAGCATTCACAACCGAAACACCTACACCATGCAATCCACCTGATACTTTATAAGAATTACTATCAAATTTTCCCCCGGCATGTAATTGTGTCATTATTACTTCAGCAGCTGATACTCCTTCTTCCTCATGAATGCCAACTGGGATCCCTCGACCGTTATCACGAACAGAAATACTTTCATCGCTATGTATTGTAACCGATACAAAATCGGCATGCTTTGCTAACGCCTCATCAATGCCATTGTCTACCACTTCATAAACCATGTGGTGTAACCCTGAACCATCGTCCGTATCACCAATATACATTCCAGGTCTTTTTCGAACTGCCTCAAGCCCTTTTAAGACCTTAATTGCTTCAGCTCCATATTCTTCGTTTTGAGCTTCTTGATCAGACATGTTGTTATTCCTTTATTCGGTAACTACAATATATGCTATTCGAAAGGAGATGTCACGCGTTTACAATCTCAAAATGCCTATAATTTCTTAGCTAATTTTTAAAAAAACTGGTACAAATAAATACTTCTTATGCCGAAATTATTTGTGATACACCATCATTATCACTCACCTCGAATTGATCTAATGAATCACTCATTGAGTCAAATAATTTCTTATCAGTTCCAGTCATAAAAACCTGAGCCTTAAGATTAAGTATCTCATTATAAAGCTCTGCCCTTCGATTGCTATCCAAATGTGCTGTTACTTCGTCAAGTAATAAAATTGGAGGGTCTCCAATTAATTCTGATAATGACCAAGCATTAGCCAGAATGATGCTTATTAGTATCGCTTTCTGCTCACCAGTCGAGCAATCTGTTACGGAATTATTTTTTTCTATATATAATGCTGACATATCCACACGATGTGGCCCAACCAATGTCCTTCCAGCACTTAGGTCTTTTGAGCGGTTATCTTTAAAAGCTTGTCTAAGCTCTTCAATACTAGTAGATGAGTCCAAATATTGTGTATCTATTAAGGATAACTTAGCCTTAGGAAAAACAGGGTTTAAGTTTTCCAATGCTTTATCAATTTTCTTGACCGCAATTGCTCTGTTTTTGTTTAAATTTGCTCCATCGATAGATAGCTTTTCTTCCAAAACATCGTACCATTTTTCATCATTTATATTATCTTTTAAGAGACGGTTTCTTTGCCTTAAGCATTTTTGGAACCTGATGAATATAGACCCATGATCTGGTATGAAATTTAAAGTCATTCGATCAAGAAATTTCCTCCGCCCTTCTGCACCTTCTATCCAAAGTCTATCCATTAGAGGAGAAAGCCATAAGATTTTATAATTCTTACTTAAAGATATTTGAGTTTGGATTTTTTCGTCAATCCTAACTACTCGTGAAGTACCAGAGTCTAAAAAGGTTTCAACTTCTAAAATCTGCTTATTATTTTGTAATTTAGCTTTTATTTTCCAACCCAAACCTTCTGGCTTTCTTGAAATATCATAGGATTTTGCATTTCGGATCCCGCGTCCAGGAGAAAGAAGAGAAATAGCTTCTAAAATATTTGTTTTTCCCACACCGTTTTTCCCAAAAATGGCCACTGGACGTCCAGTCATAGCCATTTTTGACATAAGATGACTCCGGAAGTGCGAAAAGCTTAATTCTGAAATGAAGAGCTTAGACACGCATTGGCATCACAACATAAATCGCCGAAGAGTCTTCACCTTCAGTTATCAGTGCAGGATCCCCTGACGAATTGAACATAAATATAGCATTTTCACGATCAACCTGTCCTGCTATTTCCAGTAAATACTTAGCGTTAAACCCAATCTCTAACTGTTCATCACCGTATGATACTGCTACTTCCTCCTCTGCAGCACCATTATCCGGAGCATTTACAGATAATATCAATCTATCTTCGTCGAGGTTCAGTTTTACTGCTCGCGACCTCTCAGATGATACTGTGCTAACACGATCAACCGCTCTTGCGAATTCCGCAGCATCAACTTCTAACCTTTTTGCATTTCCAGAAGGAATCACCCTTGAATAATCAGGAAAAGTTCCATCGATAACTTTTGAGGTTAACTGAATATCAGACGTAGCAAACCTCACTTTTGTATCAGAAACTGAAACCGCAATATCCACATCATCATCATTTAACAACTTACCTAGTTCACCAACAGTTTTGCGAGGAATAATTACACCTGGCATCGAAGACGCATTAGCAGGTAAATCAGCATCAACTCGAGCTAAGCGATGTCCATCTGTTGCCACACATCTTAATACGTTACTGTTCTCATCATTCGATACATGCATATAGACACCGTTCAAATAGTATCTTGTTTCTTCCGTTGAAATAGCAAATTTTGATTTATCAAATAGTCGTCTTAGAATATTGGCTTTAGCATTAAAATTCACATCGTATTCAGCAGACGCCATAATCGGAAAGTCTTCGCGTGGAAGTGTCGCTAGCGTAAAGTTGGATCGACCAGTCGAAATATGCAATCGCCCTGATGTGCTGTCATCAGCCAAAACAACTTGGGAGCCATCAGGAAGCTTTCGCACTATTTCATGTAACGTGTGTGCTCCAACAGTGGTAACACCTGATCTTTCTACAGTTGCCTTAACTTTATCTTGAACCTCAATATCAAGATCAGTAGCACGAAAGCTAACTGTTTCACCCTCTGCTTCAATCAATACGTTTGCTAAGATTGGAATGGTATTTCTACGCTCGACCACGGATTGTGCCTGAGACATCGCTTTAAGAAGAACACTTCGCTCAATACTTACTTTCATAAAAACCCTCTTATAATATTGCTTCAAACACATCCAAAATAAATAGATATCTTAGAGCTTTAATTACACTTATCTGATTTAGAAAGGATATGGTCAAGTAAAACAGAACCAATAGGTCGCTTATTCTAACCTATGAGGCTTAAATAAGCATATAATTAAGCTTCTAGCATTCGTCTTAACAACTCAACATCTTCAGCAATTTGATTGTCGATTGACTTAAGATCTTCAATTTTCTTTACCGCATGAATAACCGTAGTATGGTCACGTCCCCCAAATCTACGGCCGATCTCTGGCAAAGATTTAGATGTTAAAGTTTTTGCTAAAAACATAGCAACTTGCCGTGGTCTTGCCACAGTTCTAGCTCTACGAGGGCTCAAAATATCTGTCATTCTTAAATTGTAATGATCAGAAACTTTTCTGATGATCTCATCAATGGTCACTTTCCTGTCGGAAGCACGCAAAATATCTGCAAGACATTCTTGAACCATATCTAAATTTACTTCTCGCCCTACTAAAGATGCAAAAGCAAACAATCTTGTTAATGCCCCCTCTAAAACTCTCACATTTGTTGAAATTCGATGAGCTAAAAATTCCAAAACTCCATCTGACATAAATACTTCTGGGTAATGGGAAATATGCTTCTCTGCCTTTGATTGCAAAATACCCAATCTTAACTCGTAATCAGTTGGATGTAGATCAACTACAAGTCCAGACTGAAGTCGTGACTTGATACGATTTTCTAAACCGTCAATTTCTCCAGGCGCTCTATCAGCAGATATTATTATCTGCTTATTTTGATCCACCAGAGCATTAAATGTGTGAAAGAATTCATCTTGAGTACTATCTTTTCCCGCAATAAATTGCACATCATCCACCATTAAAAGGTCTACAGATCTAAATAGTTCTTTAAAGCTTAGCATATCTTTAAATCTTAAAGCTTGAACAAATCTATACATAAACTGCTCAGCCGATAAATAAATTACTTTTGCCTCTGGATTTCTCCTTCTAATTTCCCAAGCAATAGCATGCATTAAGTGTGTCTTACCCAATCCAACACCACCATACAAAAACAATGGGTTAAAAGAAACAGGCCCCCCTTCCGCAACCCTTCTTGATGCAGCATGTGCTAATTCATTTGGCTTTCCGATCACGAAGCTATCGAAGGTAAATCTCTTGTCTAAAGGGGCAACAGGCAATAATGAATTATTTTCTCTAACAGTAAGCTCAGAGGTTTGATCCTCTAGATTAGAGCTATTCTTACTAGAATGTAGATTTTGTTTTGAAGAAAGGCTATTAACATCAAATGCAATTTTATCTATAATCGTCCCCTCTGCTACAAAGTGTCTTTGAATCATCTCGCCATAGTTTCTCAAAACCCAGTTTCCTATAAAATTTGTTGGCGCATGAAATGTAGCCACTCCGTCATGAATACCTTTAAAATTTAAGGGCTTTATCCAATTATTAAATTCATTCTTACTTACTGACTTCAGTAAGCTCTCACACACACATCCCCATATCTTCTCATTCATATCTTCTCGCCCATTCTATTGATATTGGCCCCATGCCAACCCTCGGGCTTTCCAACCGTTAGAACGCCCACCAAATTTATCTTTTTTGAGATTCCCTTCAAATCCTTCTGCCACATTTACGCATTTCACTTGTATCCCCAAATCATTTAAATGATTTGACATTGTTTGCGCAGCATCCCTTGAACGAACTCCCGAACGACAAATGAAAAATATTTTCTTAATTGGCTTTGCCTCCAACTCTTCCATAAATCGTTTTACGAAAAGAGGGTTATAAGACATATTTGGGTATTCTTGCCATTCAATAAAAATGACAGCTTTACCTAAAGAAGAAAGCTCTGGAACTCCAACTGAGCACCACTCTTCTTTTGTCCTAACATCAACGAGAATTGCAGACTGACAATTAACAAGATCGGACCAAGCCTCCTGAGGCAATGCCTCTTTCACGCTAATTCCGATTGCGTTTCTCATTCAAGTCCCCCCAGACGTGTGAATCACAATTATTTTCTAACAATAGGTTTAGGTATTATACAACCAATCTTCGCACTTGACTCGTAACTAATTTATTCCCGAATCTAGTATCAAAAACCACACTACTACATCTTGTTGTTTCTCTTTGTCTTGATACTAAATTCATCCACTTAAAAAGTTTTACAAAAAAAAACGCTCCCAAGAAGAGCGCTCATTAAAAATAATTAACTAGACGACTCACTAGCCAAGAGATTTTACTCTAGAAGACAATCTTGAAATCTTTCTACTTGCTGTATTCTTATGCATTATGCCCTTCGAAACTCCACGCATAATCTCTGGCTGGACTTCTTTAAATGCTTCAGAAGCTATTTTTTGATCTCCGCCAGCTATAGCTTCCTCAACTTTTCTTACAAAAGTTCTTATGCGAGATCTTCGAGCCTTATTTACTTCTGTTCTTCGAGTAATTTGTCTAGCTCTTTTTTTTGCTTGGGCTGAATTTGCCATAGTATTTTGCCTCATTTAAGAATTTATAATTCAGAGCTTTGGCTTCTATCGCTACAATACTGTTTAGTCAACACTTTGAATAACTCTATTTCGACCTGAAGTGTGGTTCACGTTTTTCTAAAAATGCTGCCATTCCTTCCTTTTGATCTTGTGTCGCGAAAAGGGAATGAAATAAGCGCTTTTCAAACAATATACCCTCTGAGAGAGATGTTTCCTCTGCTCTATTTACAGCTTCTTTAACAGCCATGACTGTCAAAGTTGACTTCTCTGCTATTTTTGAGGCAGCCATTTTAGCTTCCTCAATTAATTTTTTTGCTGGCACTACTCTGCTAACGAGCCCACTGCTTTCTGCCTCTGTAGCGTCCATAAACCTACCAGTTAAATGCATATCCATTGATTTAGCTTTTCCAACCAATCTTGTTAACCTTTGGGTTCCTCCTATGCCTGCAACAACACCTAAATTAATTTCAGGTTGACCAAATTTTGCAGAATCAGAAGCAATAATAAAATCACACATCATCGCGAGCTCACACCCACCGCCTAAAGCATAACCCGAGACTGCAGCTATAATTGGCTTTCTACTATTTGATATTGTTGAATGCTGATCACCAAAAAAGTTTGACGCAAACATATCTACAAATGATTTTTCAGCCATTTCAGAAATATCTGCTCCAGCCGCGAAGGCTTTCTCTGAGCCCGTTATGACGATTGCATGCACTCTATCTTCTGAATTCATTAAGGTAATTGCATCTGCCAGTTCGCTCAACATTTGCGTGTTTAGGGCATTCAAAGCTTCTGGACGATTGAGTGTTATCATACCTACATGTTCGTCAATCTCGACAATTAATGTTTGATGAGCCATTTTTTTCTCTTTTTAAGTTAATCGTAAGTCTTATAAACAGATTTTTACTAAAAATTCTATCGCTGACAGTTATCACAGTAAAAGGTTGATCTACCAGCTAATTTAATCTTTTTTATTTTCTTCGTGCAGCCTTGTGTATTACAGTCTTTTCCTTCGCTATCATACACATTAAATTGGTGCTGAAAATATCCCAGATTACCCTCTATATTCTTAAAATCCTTCAAAGATGAGCCTCCTGCCTTAATAGCTTCAAGTAGAGTTACACGAATCGCATTTACTAATTTCTCTAATTTCTCCAGTGAGATCGTACCAGCTAACCTCGTTGGTATAATCCCGGACCTCCACAAAGCTTCACAAACATAAATATTACCCAAACCACAAACATACTTTTGATTTAACAAGGAAGACTTAATCGTCGCTCTACTATTCTTAAACATTTCTGCTAAATAAATTGCGCTAAATTGATTGCTGAGCGGTTCCACACCTAATGTTTTCATCATCTTATGATTTTGGATTTCATCTGAATTGCAAAGATCTATAAACCCAAAACGTCTTGGGTCATTATAAATTATTACTGTCCCATTCTCCAAAGTAAAAATGATATGATCATGTTTATCCAAATTGCCTTGGTTCAAGTGAAATGTAGAATGCCCCAATGTCTTTCCAGAATCTCGAATTAATACTCTGCCAGACATTCCTAAATGCATTATCATAGTTTCATTTGATGATAGATCGATTAATATGTATTTAGATCTTCTCGTAATGTTTGAGATTAATTTACCTTCTAATCTAACCTTCATTCGACTTGGAAATGGCCATCTTAAATTAGGTCTATTAATCAATACATTGCTAATTATCTGACCTTTAATTGTTTTTTCAAGACCTTTCATTACAGTTTCCACCTCAGGTAACTCTGGCATCTAGACCTTCCTCAAATTAAATGAACAGGTTGGGTTGGGTACTATAAAAGACAAAATCGCAATTATATCTATTAATCATATTTTATTTTAAACATCCATTTTAAAAACAATTTAAACTGAAACATTCACATTTACGACATTCAAGCATATATTAGTATTCACCCTTTAGAAAGAAAGCCGATGTCGAATACCGAAAATACAACACACTTTGGCAACAAGACTATTCTGAAAGAACTCAAATCAGAGATGGTAGGAGAAGTTTTCACCAATGTAGCAAAAAAATATGATTTAATGAATGATGTTATGTCATTAGGCATTCATCGTATTTGGAAAACCGCTTTAGTTGACTGGCTATCACCCAGAAATGGACAGGATTTGCTAGACGTAGCTGGTGGAACAGGGGATATTGCTTTTAGATTCCTAAAAAGAGCCCCTAAATCAAGAGTAACAGTGCTTGATATGACAGAAAAAATGCTTGTAGAAGGAAAAAGAAGAGCAGAAGCCCACAAATTTAAAGAAAATATAGATTGGATCTGTGCTGATGCCATGAAGCTGCCATTCGAAGAAAATTCTTTTGATGCATACACGATAAGCTTTGGAATAAGAAACATAACTGATATCAAAGTTGCTCTCACTGAAGCGTTTAGAGTTTTGAAGCCTGGAGGAAGATTACTAGTTTTAGAATTCAGTCAAATTCCAATATCGAGATTACAAAAACTGTATGATTTATATTCTTTCAAGGCTATACCAAGAATGGGTAAGGTCATTGCAGGTGACAAAGATAGTTATCAATATTTGGTAGAATCAATTAGAAAATTCCCAAATCAAGAAGAATTTCTGAAATTATTACAAGCCGCAGGTTTTGAGAATGCTAAATATAGAAATCTAAGCCTAGGGATTGCCGCGCTACATTCTGGTTGGAAAATTTAAAGGTGCGTGGACCTCACAATATATGGCGACTTATAAGAACAGGTGCAACTTTTGAGAGAACCGGCGCCATGAGTATAGCTCTTGAGGCGCTAAATGCACCTAAGAGTATTCGTTTAGCAGCTCGGTTTCTAGGCTGGCCTTTCAAATTGCTTGGATACAAAGGTGACAAAACACAGCCGCCAATCCTTAGAGCTATAAGTGCGCTTGGCCCAGCCTATATAAAATTTGGCCAGTTGCTTTCCACAAGACCCGATATTGTGGGAAGCTCATTATCAACTGAACTAAAGGTCTTGCAGGATCGAATTCCTCCATTTTCCAGAGAACTTGCTATCAAAACTGTAGTTTCTGAATTACAAGCACCACTAGATTCTATTTTCTCGAGTTTTTCTGAACCAGTTGCAGCAGCTTCAATAGCCCAGGTACATAAAGCAAAACTTAAAGCTGATGGAGCAGAAGTAGCAGTAAAAGTTTTACGGCCAAATATTGCCAAGGCTTTCAAACGAGATATCGATGCATTTTTTTTCGCCGCTCGTGTCATTGAAATCCTGTCTCCTGCTTCTCGAAGACTTCGGCCAACAGATGTTATCAATCACTTTAATAATGTAGTAAAAGGTGAATTAGACTTATTGCAAGAAACTGCAGCTGGGTCCGAATTTGAAGCTACGACTTTAAATGATCAAAAATTTCAAGTACCACATATCCATTGGCACTTATCAAGTCAGAGTGTTATGACGCTGGATTGGGCAGACGGCATTGCCCTAGGAAACGTTGCCGAGCTTGATAACGCAGGTCATGATTTAAATGACTTGGCAAGGCGAATTATAGAAACTTTTTTAAGACATGCCTTAAGAGATGGGTATTTTCATGCCGATATGCATCAAGGTAATCTTAAAGTTGCACCTAACGGCGATCTAATTGCATTAGATTTTGGTATTATGGGAAGAATTGATGAGTATACCCGAAGGGTATATGCGGAAATAATAATGGGGTTCATAAATAGGGATTACAAACGAATTGCTGAAGTACATTTCGAAGCGGGTTATGTGCCCAAAAACCAAGACGTTGATGCTTTTGCGCAGGCATTGCGTGCAGTTGGGGAGCCTATTTTTGGTGAGGATGCCAGTAAAATATCTATGGCTAAGCTTTTAACGCAGTTATTTGATGTAACAGAACGTTTTGGAATGGAAACTCGTACCGAATTAATTTTACTGCAGCGTACAATGGTTGTTGTGGAAGGTGTCGCACGTTCACTTGATCCCAACATCAACATGTGGAACGTTGCCAAACCAATCGTCGAAAATTACATCAAAGAAAATATTGGACCTAAAGCTTTTTTCAAAGATTTCATAAAAACTATTCAAGTTCTTTCCAGGGTCGGGCCCCAGTTACCATCAATAATTGAAGCTTTAAAAGAAAAATTAGAAAACCCATCAAATGAAAAAGTATCTTCAAATAAACCAAATATATTTTGGCTACTTATTGGAAGCGCAATTACTCTTCTGATAGGGTTAATTGTATACAGTATTTAGAAAATCTTTTTCTTTTAAAAATGCTTCTTGATAATCTTTATCACCTTGCCCTGCTCGCCAAAAACAATATGCTGCAATCCTAATATGATATAAATGACCTAATACTTCATATCTATCTGCAATTTCGTTATTTTCGTAAAATTTTATAAAATTTTTTCTGGTAATTAAATCTAATTCTCCCTCCCCATATAAATGGTGCATTGCTGGCGACAAGGCACAAGCTATATCTTCAGTCGGGTCACCAATCGCGCAACACTGCCAATCAATAAAAACTGCGTTCTTTCCGTTATCAACAATATTTCCAGCGACTGGATCACCATGAATAATTGATTGAATTTGACTGTCAGGAATATTGGGATCATTCGGTAGATTTAACTCATGCAGGTCCCCGCCGTGTAGTAAGTTTTTACATTGCTGCAATAGATTTTTACTAGAACTATCTCGCCTTTTTAAAACAATATTTTGAGTAGGAATCGAGTGCAATTTTAACAGTGATTGAGCAATTTTTTCTGAAGGTACTTTAAAAACTGGACCATCAACAAATTTGTAAACTAAGACAGGTCCAATTTTGAGTTGCTTAAAATAAAGTAGGTCAGGAGCAAGTGACGTTCCTTTCAAAAAATCCAAAACTCTTTGTTCATCTACGGGATTATTTGGAAATAATTCTGACGTCCTATTTTGCTTATATAATTTGCATACCTTATCACCAATACGCCAAACCACATTTGACCTTCCCCCTGAAAGGGGTTTCCAAATTTGGTTTTTACCAACTATTCCTGTTTCTTCTAAAATTGGCCTTAAGATTTTTGCAGAATCAGAATTCAATTTGCATCTTTTATCGGATTAACTAACGTTCCAATCTTAGTGATCTCAACTTCAATTTTGTCACCATGTTTCATCCATACTGGCGGCTTTCTTGCAGCTCCAACCCCTCCTGTTGTTCCTGTAATAATAACATCTCCCGGTTCCAGCGCTGTAAACGTCGAAATATAAGCAATTAGTTTTGGGATGTTAAAGACCAGATCACTAATTGGCGCAGCTTGCATTATTTTACCGTTTAATCTTGTTTCTATTTCTAATTTAGAAGGTTCTTCAATTTCATCTTTAGTCACCAGCCACGGACCAAATCCCCCCGTTGCCTTGAAATTTTTACCAGCTGTAAATTGAGATGTGTGTCGTTGCCAATCCCTTATTGATCCATCATTGTAGCAAGAATAACCAGCAATTGCATTCACCGCATTGTTTTCTGAAATTTTTCTACCACCCTCTCCAATGATTACGGCTAACTCACCTTCATAGTCAAACTTAACTGATTCTTGAGGTGCCAGCATAGGCTCGTTATGGCCGACCTGACTGTTAGCAAATCTAGTAAATAACAATGGATATTCTCCAGGCTCCCGACCCATTTCAGCAATATGGCTCGCATAATTCACTCCAACACATATAATTTTAGACGGGTTGGGTATTACTGGTTCAAATTTAATATCAGAAAGAGCGATCAAATCACCATCTACCGAACTATCTCCAGATGCCAAAAAACTTTTTAGATCTGGATATTTACAACTAAAATCCACAACGCTGTCACCTTGGACAACTCCAAATCCAGCAACACCATTTTTAGTAAAACTCATCAATTTCATAATTGATCTCCTATTTTTATTCTAGTTTAACTAAGATACAAATTAAGTACTAGTGAGTCTTTGGTATTTGAGACAATTTAACAAATAAATGGAAAAATAATGAGCAACTTTTTATTCCACCAATATAACTACGGTTCTGATAATTACGGGGTTCTAGTTCATGATCCATTATCTTCAAAAACTGCGTGTATAGATGTAGGTGATGCAGATAAAGCGTTAAACGAACTAAAAAATCAAAATTTGAAATTAGATGAAATCTGGATCACCCACCATCATGGTGATCACACTGAAGGTCTGTTAAAGCTAAAGCAAAAAACTGGTGCATTTGTTTATGGACCAAAGCAAATCTCTCAATCAATCCATGGATTAGATAAAGAACTGACTCAGGGAGACGAATTTATTTTTTCAGATCAAAAGGTAAAAGTAATTCACACCCCTGGACATACAACTGATATGATCAATTTCTACTTACCAAGCCAAAATATATTATTTTCAGGTGATACTTTATTTGCATTAGGTTGTGGTCGAATTTTCGAGGGTAACCCACTAATGATGTGGGAAAGCCTTCAAAAACTTATGGCTCTTCCTGAAGAAACTATTATTTATTGCTCTCACGAATATACGCTCGCAAATGCTTATTTTAGCATTAGCGTAGACCCAACAAATCAAGCCTTAAAAGATAGAGTTAAAATTATCGAAGCTTTGAGAAATAAAGGCTTACCTACTATCCCAACTAAATTGGGATTAGAGCTAAAAACAAATCCCTTTTTAAGAGCATCTAATCTTGAAATAAGAAAAAACTTAAACATGATTAAGGAAACAGATTCTGAAGTATTTGAAAAAATCCGACTTCTAAAAGATAATTTTTAAGCCTTACTCATATTGGTCTAATAATTCCGTGAATCGATTTTGAAATGCATGTCTAACCACTTTTGGAGAACGCAACTTTATTGAGAAAGAATTACTTGAATGACTTTTTGGTATGCCAAAAATTCGTCCCGCCTCAAATTTATCAAATCCCGCTATTTGGGTTGATTCTAGCCAAGCAGACATTTTATCAGCTACCTTAATATTCTTTTTAATCTTTACTGGTATATCAGAAGGCAACCCAAATCTCAACAAAATTGCTGCCATTAAACGGTTATCCAGCTCATCATATCCCGGTCCAACCTTTGCTTTTACTGGAGAAATCATATCACCAATAACGTATTCTGGCGCATCATGAAGTAATGCAACTAATTTCCATTTCACTTCTGCCTTAGGATTTAACTTACTAAAAATCTTTTCGACTAAAAGTGAATGCTCAGCCACTGAATATGGATACTCTCCAACTGTCTGACCATTCCAACGTGCAACAAATGACAAACCGTGAGCTATATCTTCAATTTCAATGTCTACTGGCGATGGGTCTAACAAATCTAACCTTCTACCAGATAGCATTCGTTGCCAAGCACGTACCTTTTTTTCCATACTTTTACCCACCTCACATAAGTTTATAAGTTTCTTTTATTACTCTTGTCACCTCATTATGTGGATGTTAGACGGCTCGCAAATAATATGTCAAAGGATAGTTAGGTGAAAGATTTTATAGTAAAGGATATTTCGTTATCCGAGTATGGCCGTAAGGAATTAAATATAGCAGAGACTGAAATGCCTGGATTAATGGCACTGCGTGAAGAGTTTGGAAATTCCAAACCATTGAAAGGTGCTAGAATTGCAGGCTCCCTTCATATGACAATACAAACAGCCGTACTAATCGAAACCCTAAAAGCTCTTGGTGCTGAAGTAAGATGGGCCTCATGCAACATTTATTCTACACAAGATCATGCAGCAGCAGCAGTTGCGGAAGCCGGTGTACCAGTATTTGCAATAAAAGGCGAAACCCTAGAAGAATACTGGCAATATGCTGATAAAATTTTCGATTTCCCGGAGGGTGGATGCAACTTAATTTTAGATGATGGAGGCGACGCTACTATGTATATTCTCATAGGGGCGCGTGTCGAGGCGGGTGAAAAAGATTTGATTGAAACGCCAAGTTCTGAAGAAGAAGTTGAATTGTTTAAACAAATCAAAAAACGGTTAGAACAAAGTCCAGGTTGGTTTACAAAACAAAAAGATATGATCCAGGGCGTTTCTGAAGAAACCACTACTGGAGTTCATAGACTATACCAATTAGTCGAAAATAATCTTTTACCTTTCCCAGCAATAAATGTGAATGATTCCGTTACAAAATCTAAATTTGATAACAAATATGGATGTAAAGAGTCCTTGGTTGATGGTATCCGCCGAGCCACTGATACCATGATGGCCGGCAAGACAGCAGTTGTGTGCGGGTATGGCGACGTTGGCAAAGGATCGTCTGCATCTCTTAGAGGGGCTGGAGCTCGAGTAAAAGTAACAGAGGTCGACCCAATCTGTGCCTTGCAAGCAGCGATGGATGGTTTTGAGGTAGTAACTTTAGAAGAAGCGGTTTCAACTGCAGATATTTTTATAACAACCACTGGCAATAAAGATGTTATTCGATTGGAACATATGCGGGAAATGAAGGATATGGCAATTGTTGGTAACATTGGACATTTTGATAACGAGATCCAAGTAGCATCATTAAAAAATCATAAGTGGACAAACATTAAAGACCAAGTTGATATGATAGAAATGCCATCTGGAAATAGAATGATATTATTATCTCAGGGTAGATTGTTAAATTTGGGAAATGCTACAGGACATCCTTCTTTCGTAATGTCAGCTTCCTTTACAAATCAAGTTTTAGCTCAGATAGAATTATGGACTAAAGGAACAGAATATAAAAATGAAGTTTATATTTTACCCAAACATCTAGATGAAAAAGTTGCTAGATTACATCTTGATCGAATTGGTGTTCATCTAACGGAATTATCTGATGATCAAGCAGATTATATTGGAGTGTCGTCTGAAGGGCCATTTAAGCCTGAACATTATCGATATTAGAAGCTACGCACGAGACTTTTAACAAACTATTATTTGATGAGTTGTGTAATCTATTGAAAGTTAATTAAATTGGAGACTCTCGCAAGGTCACGTCAATTTCACTATGATTCATCCTCTCTTAAGGGCCGAGCTAAAAGATGCTCCATCGCTTGAACACTTGATATTTCTTGCTTAATAACCTTCGACACCATTTGAGTTATGGGCATTTCAATATCAAAATCATCGCCAAATTTGGCTATAATATGAGAGGTCTCACTACCTTCAACGGTATCAAAATTTTTGTTTAAATCACCTTGTGAAAGAGCGTAGCCAAAAGAAAAATTCCTAGATTTCTTTGAACTACAGGTGAGCGATAAATCACCAAGACCTGAAAGACCCATCAAAGTATTTTGGTTTCCACCCCTCACTTTTGCAAACCTTATCATTTCTGCAAAACCTCTGGTCATTAATGCAGCACGAGCACTTTCTCCCAATCCCGCTCCCATTGCTATTCCGCAAGCAATTGCAATTACATTTTTTAGAGCGCCACCAATTTGCAATCCTATTAAGTCAGTGCTCTGGTAAAGCCTTAGTGTCTTTGAAGAAAGAATTTTTTGAAAATCTGCCGTGGGTACTGTTGATCCTAAGGTCATAGCAGTAGGTTTTCCCTGTGCTAATTCTTGTGCGAATCCTGGACCAGTTAAAACCATTATATTATTTCTTGGTAAATATCTTTGTATGATTTCAGTAGGCAAATCACCTGTCTCCAACTCTGCCCCTTTACAACAAGCAACGAGCGGTAGATTTTCCAGTTTAGTTTTATACACCCCCAAAAATTGTCTTAAACTTTGTGTTGGTATAGCCAACAAAACAATCTCACAGCTCAATAAGGGCTCAAAATCTGATGTAGGTATTAATTTATTTGGAAACTTTATATTTGGTAAGAATCTTGAGTTTTCATTTAAGTGTTTTATTTCTTTCATTTGGGCCTGAGATCGCCCCCACAAAATAACACCATTGTTTTGATTGGCAATTGAAATAGCTAAGGCTGTCCCAAAAGCCCCTGCTCCCACAACTCCTACTGTTCTCATGCTTTTGCACCCTTTTTTCCAGAGCCTAACATTGGCGAACTAATTTGATCTAGAGGCCACCGAGGCCTGGCACCCACACTCATGTCTGCTATCTTACCAAGCTTGTACAATTCTATACCAGCCCAAGCTATAATTGCTGCATTATCTGTGCACAAATTAAGGGGGGGTGCATTAAAAATAACCTTTTGAGATTTACATAGGTTTTCTAATTTTGATCGAATTTCCAAATTTGCCGCCACTCCTCCTGCGATAGAAAATGACTTTGCTTTAGATCCAGTATGTTTAACGAAGCTATGAAATGCTATTTCGGTTTTTTTCAACAAAACATCGGAAATAGCTCTTTGAAAACTAGCACATAAATCTCTTCGGCTTATAGTAGACAAAGGTTGACCATCAAATTCCATTTTTTCTTTAAGTCTTAAAACAGCTGTCTTTAATCCAGAAAAAGATAAGTCACAGTCAGGTCTATCAATTAACGGTCTTGGAAGAGAGAAAGCCAACGGATTTCCAAGCTTTGCCTCTTTTTCAATTGATGGTCCACCAGGTTGCTTTAGATCAAGCAACTTCGCGATTTTATCAAAAGCCTCACCAGGGGCATCGTCGATTGTACCACCTAATCTAACAAATTCTTCAGCGTTTTTTACTACTAAGAACTGACAATGCCCCCCAGAAATCAATAACATTAAATAAGGAAAGTTCATGTTATCTGTTAGTCGAGGTGTTAATGCATGACCGGCTAGATGATTCACACTAACTAATGGTAAATTAGCACCTACCGCTAAACCTTTAGCAAACATCAATCCCGATAATACTCCTCCAATCAGACCAGGACCAGAGGTAACTGATATCGCATCAATATCCGAAAGTGTTAATAAAGAATGCTCTAAAGCGGATTTGGTTACTAAATCTAATTTCTCCACGTGAGCTCTAGCCGCTATTTCTGGCACAATACCACCAAAATTTTGATGCAATTCATTTTGCCCTGAGACTTCATTAGATAAAATTAATGGCTCATTATTTGGCTCATATCGAACCACAGCAGCAGCCGTGTCATCACAAGAACTTTCTATACCCAGCATAGTAATCGCGCTTTTATTAATATTTCGATACATAAAAAACGGTTACATCGTTGCGTTGATTATAACAATCCCGTTAAATACAAAAATGAACGATAAAAAGATAGTTATTACTCGACCAATGCTGCAGTCAGATCGATTTAAAAGACAATTGATTGACGCTGGAATCGATAAAAATCAACTTTTAATTTCCCCTGTTATCGAAATTGAAAAGATAAAAAATGACCCAAAGATAGATAGTAATTCTATCATATTATTTACATCAGAAAATGCAGTTTTTAATTGGGATTGTAAGAATAAAAATAAATTTTCTTGTTATTGCGTAGGATTAAATACGACAAACTCAGCCAAAGAGCTTGGTCTTAACTCAAAATTTTTGGGTAAAGACATAAAGAGTTTCATAAAGAATTTTCCGCAAAAAGACAAAAATGATTATCATTATTTGAGAGGTGAAGATATTACGTTTGATTTGACCTTAAGTTTAAAGCGTATGGGAATAAAAATCAGAGAAACCATCGTATACAAACAATTAGCAAAAAACCTTAGTGATCAAGCAAAATTATCCTTACAATCGAACGAAGAAACAACAATTGTAGTCTTTTCCAATCTATCTGCTCTAGCAATTGTGAACGAGTTAAATAAAATTAAACTCTCGAATACAAATTTTCTTTGCTTAAGTGCTAATATCGAAAAAACCCTCAAAAGCCATGGAATCGAAAATACAAGAATATCCGATCAACCGAGTGTAGAAAGTATCATCAGTATCTTAACTGGTTAATCATACAATAACATGACTTGTAGAGTTGATCCTTAAGATTTAAATTAAGACTAATATGTCTTATATCTCCAATAAATGTAACAGGAGTAAAAACACGTGGCCAAGAAAAAATTAGTTTCCACAAAGGCCTCTAAAACAACAACTAAGGTATCAAAGAAGCAGAATAACACCAGTTCTGAGGACAAAAATAGTTCTGTAAAAGTTAAAGAGCAAAGGGATGAACTAAATATAAGCGCTCAAAAAGAAGAAAAAGGCAATATAAATTCTAAAAAAAGTGCTGCAAAAAGTCTGCAAGTTAAATGGATTATTGTTGGAAGCCTTTTATTAATAGTATTGGCAATCTTATATTATGTTCAAACCAATCAAATTAAGAAAACCGAACGTACTCAAGATTTGAAAATAGAAGCGCAATTGGAAAAATTTCAAATCTCTTTAGCGGATAAACTTGTAAAAAATCAAAATGATAAAATAGAAAAAATCAATATCGATCTCAATAAAGTACTCAACGCAAACCAGCAACTGTCTCAACAAAATCAAAATTTAGTCAATCAGATCGATGAATTAACCAAATCCAATAATATGTTAATTGAAAAGACATCTTTAGAAAAAGATCAAACGACCACAAATAATGTAGAGACAAAAAAACTATTAATGGCCATTGAAAAAGCTCAGGAAACTGTAGAGACTTTGGAGCAAGCTCTTCGAGTTAAGGAATTTGAAAAAAATATTTCAATAAATCTGAATGAACTTTTACGCGCGCTGAGTGAAGGTAAGCCTTTTTGGACTTCACTTTCAAATATAACAAATGAGTTGAATTTAGAACTTTCAAAAGAAATGGAACAAAATGCTGTTGTTGGGATAAAATCAATAGACGATCTTCGAGAAAGTTTTCCACAAAATGCAAGACGTGTACTTAAAGCTATTGATCGTTCTGATAGCCCTGAAACATTAAAAAACAAAATAATTTTATATATAAAAAGCCATGTTATTACTCGGTCCTTAAAACCTATCAATGGCAATAGTGTAAACGCTATTCTGTCAAGAGCAGAAAAGAACCTACAATCAGGTAATTTAGAGCAAGCATTAGTTGAATTAGAACCCCTATCCAAAAATTTAAAAACAGTAATGGAAAGTTGGTTGTCAGAGGCACAGACAAATCTAGTAGTGAGAAGAGAGTTAAACAATATTTTCCAGATCATTAGTACTATGCGAGAAAATAATGATTAAAGCAGCATTCAAATCATTCGTATTCGTTGCTGTAATTACATTAATTTCTTTTGCTGCAACATTATTTATGCGAGCTAACAATGACCTTAAAATAGTATTGGCCGATGTAGAAATTATACTATCACCACTTGCGACTGTCGTAATTGGAATTTTTAGTATAATTTTGATATGGCTTCTATTTAAAATTTTTAATTTTATGATTGCCACCTACCATTTCTTAAATGGAGATGAGACAGCTCTTTCTCGTTATTTTGATAGAAATCGAGAAAAGAGAGGTTTTCAAGCCTTAACCGATGGATTGGTGGCTCTGGCTTTGGGCGAAGCTAAAACTGCTGAAGCTAAAGCTGCTCGAGCAAAAAAACTATTAAGAAAACCAGAAGTCACAAATCTATTAAGCGCTCAAGCGGCTGAACAATCTGGTGACCGTGAAAAAGCATTAAAGTTTTATAAGGAATTGTTGAACCAAGAACGAACAAAATTTGTTGGTATTCATGGTATAATGAAACAAAAATTAGAGGAAGGAGATAATCAGACTGCAATAGAGTTGGCTCAAAGAGCACATTTAATAAAACCAAAAGATCAGTCCACGTTAAACATTTTATTTGAACTGCAAATTGAGAAAAATAATTGGGAGAAGGCTATTGAAGCTTTGAATGCCCTGTATAAAAGTGGCGGCTTACCTAAAGATATCTTCATCAGGCGAAACGCGATATTAAACCTTGCTAAAGCTCGCGAAAACCTTTCAGAAGAAAATGAAAAAATAGCATTGTTAGCCAATAAATCTGCTCCGGAACTAATTCCTGCTGCAATATTAGCGGCAGAAATATATTCAAAAAAAGGTAACAAAAAACTTGCTACAAGTATCCTCAGAAAAGCCTGGAATAAATCACCTCATCCGGAAATAGCAGCAGCATTTGCCAATTTAGAGCCAGCAGAAAGTGCTGAAAAAAGAGTTGATCGCTTCAGACCTTGGATAAAAGTTCATAAAGGCACACCAGAAGCGAAAATGCTTGAAGCTGAATTGGCATTGGCAGCAGAGAACTATCCTGAAGCTCGAAAAGCTTTAGGAGACTTACCTGATTCTAACCCCTCAGCCCGAGCCTTAACAATAATGGCTGCTGTTGAAAGAGGTACCGGAGCAAAGGAAGCCGTTGTCCGAGGATGGTTGGCAAAAGCTTTAGGAGCAAAATATGGAACAACATGGTGTTGTGAAAAATGTAATAGTATTT
This sequence comes from Paracoccaceae bacterium, assembly GCA_029246285.1. Classification (GTDB taxonomy): domain Bacteria; phylum Pseudomonadota; class Alphaproteobacteria; order Rhodobacterales; family Rhodobacteraceae. The sequence continues at coordinate 60,515 of JAQWNW010000007.1, forward strand.
CTAGTAAGTGGGAACCTATATGTAGGCAATGTGGAGTTTTTGACACATTAAAATGGATGGAAACACAATTACCTTCAAAAATTGATAAATCGACGCAACTTCTACCATTGATTATTGGTGATTTAGAGCTATCTGAAATGCCAATCGAGGAGGGAAAAAATGATCCATAATTCTGTGAAACTATTTTTGAAGTATATTGTGCCACTTCTGATGATAATAATATTTTTTTCGCAGCCACTAAGAGGAAAAGATCTAATGATAGATGACTTCCAATCAACAAGAAATGAACGCTGGGAATTTATTTCAGATCAGGTAATGGGTGGAGTTTCAACTGGAAAGATGTTGTTTAAAAATCAAGAAGTAGATGGGTACCTTCATTTAACAGGAAATGTTAGCACAAAAAATCAAGGAGGATTTATCCAAGCACGTACATCTTTAAAAAACGTATTAACAAATGATATTAAAGGTATAAAAATTAGGGCTAAAGGTAATGCTACAAAATATTACCTTCATTTAAGAACAAATGGAACAATATTACCATGGCATTATTACCAAGCTGAATTTAACGTTCAAGAGAGCTGGAGCGATATTAATATCCCATTAATTAATTTCAAAAAATCTGGCGGTTTTCTCCGAAATAAAATCAAGCCAAAATCATTGAAAAGCATTGGGATAGTAGCGTATGGTCGTGATCATATTGCTGATCTGAGCGTTTCTTCATTAAGTTTCTACTAAATAATTTATTCTTAATAAATTGTCTCATCATCCAAAAAACAATTTAACCAAAGTTTATCTAAACCATCTATTTTACTTAAATTAAAGCGCCTCAATTCTTTCCAATATTTTCCACTTTCCACAAAATAATTCAACTCGCTTTCCATGCACAGTGCCATATCCACATTAACTTGATTTAACTTCCGTCTGAAATTAAAGGCCTTATCAGCCAATAGCGAAACATCTACTTTTTTAAAGGTTAATCTGCTTAATCCTTTCTCCGAAATATTTACAACTGAGCAATTTTCCTTGCTTGCAAAATACTCAAACCTGTTTGCTTTAGCTTCAATGGATCTAAGCGATGGATCGTCTCGCAAAGGATCGGCTGTCCCCTTACCATAAAAATGTGTTTTTTCCCCATCATAAATCATATCACAACCTAAAAAAGCGATAATATCAGGTTTTAAATAGCTTAACGCCCAGTAGGCTGCGGTGAATGCCATCGTTCCTCCAGCATACAAAAAACCTCCATAAAGGTTTTGTATTTCGACATATTCATCTGCAGTATGAAGAGTTTGAGATGCATTGCCTTTTGGTCTTCTATCTATAGGAAAATCGGTTGGGAAAATACTATGGTCCCAGTTTGCATTTATTTTCCAAGAATTATTTATTGCAACGATTGAATCAAAAATATTATCGTCAAAATTCGCTGCTCTAACGGCATCTGGAGCGCTCCCTAAAATAAGAACTTTTTTCAAAAGATTTCCTTTGTAAACTAATTATTTTGTTACTACGTTTTAAGATTTAGATCAGATCAAGGACGATCAGTTCTTAAGCAAAGCATTAATTGTGTTCTTGAAGGAGCCTGGATTCTCAATTTTTTGTAAAAATCTAGCCTCAAAATCCATTGCGATCTCTGTCATCTCATCTAATATTTCTCTTCCAGCTTTCGTCAACTTTAGATCTACTAATCTTTTGTCACTTAAATTCACTTTCTTTGATAAAAGTTTACGTTTAGCAAGTTTTGAAACAGCTCTACTAACCTTTGATTTTTCCAGATCTACTTTCTGATAAATTTCACGAATACTTATGGTTTCAGTTTCTTGGCTCAAATGTGCAATAATTCTCCACTCGGCATTGCTTAAGCTAAAACGCAAAATATACTCTTTAGAAAAATCTCTACTGATCCCACTCGCTAATATGCTCAGCTGATAAGGAAGAAAATTTGCTAATATAAATTGCTTCAATGCTTTTCTCTGAATAATTTCAATCTAACACTGGCAGTTCTTCTGCCGCGCGTTTAGTTAGGAGCTCAGGTTCACCATCTCTAATACAAATATTTTCCTCATGAACCATCATCAGACCATCACCATAAGATAAACTCGGTTCGATCGTTATAACCATATTTTCTCGTAAAACAGTTTTATCATTCAACATTAGCGATGGATATTCAGTTAATTGAATACCTAAGCCATGTCCCATTCTTCCAATATCGGAATCACCTTCACCTAGGGAGCTATTAATAAGGGAAAAAACTTGCGCACATGTCATACCAGGTCGAATTTTTTTTAAAGCTACTTCAGTAGCGTTATAGAGTTTTGAATAAGCTGTTTTTGCTAAATTACTAGCCTTTCCAATTGCCCAATTTCGATCAAAGTCACAAAAGTATCCTTTAAGAGATGATCCAGTATCCAACATCAATATATCACCAGTTTTTAGCGGTTGGCTGCTCGGTGGAGAAATTACATCTGAATATCCGTCTTGACCAGCTCCTCCCACAAGATAAGGAACTTCCTCTGCCCCTGCCTCTAACAATGCTATCTTGAAATCTCTAAATGCCTGATTCAATGGCTGATCGGGATGAAACAACTGAGGTGCACGATCAAATGCACAACTTGCAATACTACAAATCTGCTTTATGACATTAATCTCTAGCTCTGACTTCACAAGCCGAACCTCTTTGACTAGATCACTACAATCTATAAAAGAACCATTAATTTTAGAATTTAAGGTTTCAAAATCATTTAATGGCATTCGCAATGAAGCTTCTTCTCCCATCAAAAGTCCAATGTTATTTGAGCCCTTTAGCACTTTAACTAATAGCGATACGCCGTCATCCTCACGACGAGGAGATGGCCATGTAATTATTTCATCAACCCAAGTTCGTTCCATTAAATCCCTCCCAATTTCGGGAATTATTGCAATTGGTTTCCCACTTTGAGGAATTATAACAAACCAAGGTCGAGTTGGGCTTTGCCAGAAAAGGCTCCTAAAACCAGTATAATATCTCACCTCTGCTTCGGTACAAAGAAGAATAGCATCTAAACCCCTCTCATACATAAGCTTCTGAGTTTTTTCTGTTCTTTGATAAAATTCAGCCTCTGAAAAATCAGTCATCTGCTTTGCCTTCAGATAAAAACAATAAAACACGAGAATCTGAGTTCAATTCACACTCACTAGAAATCAAAGCACGATGCAGACCAGCAAAGCCTGCTCCACCAGATGCCGATGTCGAAAGTCCATAATCATCAAGCACTTCGATTGAATCTAGAACCTCTTTATCTGTTAGTGTCATAAAAAAGTCAGCCTCCTTAGCAAGGCAACATAAGGCTAAGTGAGAGGGTTCCTTACAATCTAATCGCCCCATCACTGATACTTTTCCATCAGCATAAACGGGTTTTCGTGCTTTTATACTTTCCATAATTGCTGGGGCCTCCGAAGGTTCAACAATTACTATTCTAGGATCTGAACCCCAGTTTGATCTAGCAGAAGCTGTCACTGCCGCAGCTAAACCACCCACACCTGCTTGCAAAAAAATGTGAGTTGGTGAGGTTGGAATTTCTTCAAATGCCTCTTGAGGCATCATTAAATAACCCTCCATGACATCATACCCTGCAGAATAGCCCTCCCATGTGCTATCTGACAGTAAACTCCAACTTTCTTGAGTAGCACGCTTTGAAGCAGCCTTCATGCTCGCTTCATAATCTGCCCCCTCAATCACAACTTTAGCTCCTTTCGCACGCAACTTTTCAGCAAATTTTTTGGGCACTGTTTCAGAAAGATAAACCACTGCACTGGCTCCAAATATACGCGCACCCGCAGCAAGCGACAATCCATGGTTACCTGCACTGGCTGTTATAAAAGTTTTACCTTTTAAAGCTTTGTTAGGACTTTCATTGATCAAAGCACTTTTAGCAGCTTCCTTTGCAATCGCATATGTAGCACCTAAAGCCTTAAAGCTTCCTAAACCCATTCTTGGACGTTCGTCCTTGATATGTAAGGATTTTATACCCAGGAATTTGGCTAATACTTTACAATCATGTAGCGGCGTTTTTACATAAACTGGACATTTTTCAATCAAGTTTCTAACGTTAGAGACTTCATCTGAGACCGGATTAGATTGGCCTAAGATCAATTCTTCATTGCGGAATTTATTTAATAAAATCTGCATTTAATACCTTTCAAAAAGCCTCTTAAGTTAACATGAAGAAAAAATATTGAAAACCCAATACCTTGACTTCGTTGCATTTGCAACGATAATAAGTTTTTAGGAGGATTTATTATGAAATTCAAATCAACTTCTTACATGTCAGGTTTTGGGAACGACTTTGAAACAGAAGCATTAAAAGACGCATTACCAAAAGGACAAAATTCACCACAAAAATGTGCTTATGGACTGTATGCAGAACAATTATCTGGTACCCCTTTTACTGCACCAAGAGGGAAGAATGAGCGAAGTTGGTGTTATAGAATCCGTCCATCCGTTAAACACACAAATCGCTTTCAAAAAATTCAAATGCCTTTTTGGAAATCTGCACCCCATGTTTTAGAAGATGTCATCAGCCTTGGGCAATATCGGTGGGATCCAGTGAAAATTGATGAAAAAACAAATTTTATTACAGGTGTAAGAACAATGACGACAGCTGGAGATGTAAATACTCAAGTTGGTATGGCTGCCCATGTATACATTGCAAACAATGATATGATAGATGAATATTTTTATTCCGCAGACAGTGAAATTTTGGTTGTTCCTCAAGAAGGCAAAATTCGTTTCCTTACCGAAATGGGTGTTATTGATGTTGAACCCCAGGAGATTGTAATAATACCGAGAGGGCTCTTGTTTAAAGTTGAAATAGTAGAAGGGCCCGCTCGTGGTTTTATTTGTGAAAACTATGGCGCAAAATTTGACTTACCAAACCGTGGTCCAATTGGTGCAAATTGTCTTGCAAATGCACGAGATTTTAAAACACCTGTTGCTTCTTATGAAGACAAGTCAAACCCTTCTGAGGTAATCGTTAAATGGTGTGGGCAGTTTCACAGAACAAAGATAGATCATTCTCCATTGGATATTGTAGCATGGCACGGAAACTATGCCCCATGTAAATATGATTTAAGAAATTTTTCACCAGTTGGTGCACTGTTATTTGACCATCCGGATCCATCGATTTTTACGGTCTTAACAGCACCATCTGGTTTTGAAGGTACAGCTAATATTGACTTTGTCCTATTTAGAGACCGATGGAGTGTGGCGGAGAATACATTTAGACCCCCGTGGTATCATAAGAATATAATGTCTGAGCTGATGGGAAATATTCACGGAATCTACGACGCTAAACCTGAAGGCTTTATGCCAGGTGGGATGAGTTTGCATAATATGATGCTACCTCATGGCCCAGATATGGAGGCATTTGAAAAGGCCACACACGCCAAATTAACTCCTCAAAAAATGGAACAAACGATGAGTTTTATGTTTGAAACGAGATTTCCGCAACACTTAACCTATTTCGCTGCCAAAGATCCTTCGCTTCAAGATGATTACATAGACTGCTGGGCATCCCTGAAAAAGAACTTTTCAGATAAAATATAAGATGATTAAATACCGTGAACTTAAATACTATTTATTATTTTAAGGAAATTTTCTAATGCCATTAATAAGATCTTGGGTGAAATCAGCCAATTCACCAAATACCAACTTTCCATTAAATAATTTACCATATGGGGTATATACAGTTAACAACCAAGATCCACATTGTTGCGTCGCAATTGGGGATATGGTTCTTGATGTAACATTACTCGAGAAAAATAAAATTATTTCCCCATCCTCAAGAACTTGCGTTTTCCAGGATCCTTCTTGGAATAAATTCATGGAATTAGGATCTAGTAGTTGGTCAAAATTTAGGGCAGAGTTAACAGCTCTATTAAAAGAGTATCCAGTAGAGTCTAAAGTTGATAAAGAGAAAGTACTTACACCCTTCCTATTCCCACAAGCCAAGTGCATCTTACACAAACCATTTAACGTATCAGAATTTACAGATTTTTTTGCAAGTTATCATCACGCAAAAAATGTTGGTACAATGTTTCGTGGCCCTGAAAACGCACTTCCTCCTAACTGGCTACATATGCCAATTGGTTACAACGGAAGGGCTTCGACAGTTGTTGTTTCTGGCACTCAAATAACAAGACCTATGGGGCAATTAAAACCACCAACAGAAGATATTCCTTATTTCGGTCCCTCCAAAAGATTTGACTTTGAATTGGAATTAGGAGCGATCATTGGGACAAAATCAGAATCTGGAGAAAGATTATCAATCGAAGAATCAGATGATATAATATTTGGATATGTTATTTTGAATGATTGGTCTGCGAGGGATATCCAAGCTTGGGAATATCAACCCTTAGGCCCTTTTCAAGCAAAAGCGACAGCGACAACAATTAGCCCTTGGATCGTGACAAAAGCAGCTTTAGAGCCATTTAGAACATCCACACCAAAACCTCAAAAACCACTTTTAAAATATTTAGAGGAAAATGGGCCAATGTTATATAATATAAACCTATCGGTATCGATCACAACAAAGCAAAGTAAAAAAGCACATGAAATAGTAAGAAGTAATTATTCAGAAATGTATTACTCTTCAGCGCAACAAATAGCGCATCATACGTCAAGTGGTTGTAAGATGAGTATCGGTGACTTAATTGGTTCAGGCACAATTTCAGGGCCAGAAAAACATCAATATGGTTCTATGTTAGAATTAAGCTGGGGTGGAAAAGAGCCCATTATTTTAAATGATACTGAGAGCAGAACATTTATTGAGGACGAAGATATCATCACAATGAGTGGCTTTGCCAAAGGGGATGGATATAAAATTGGATTTGGAGAGAATATTGGTAAAGTGATTTCTGCTAAGATAGAAAAATGAATTGTTATACAAAATGCTTCACAAAAGCAAAGGACCGGATAATTGAGTAATTTCACGGTAAATGATTGGATAGCTCAGCATAGTATGGCCATGCCAAACAAATTGGCTGCTATCGATCTGGCAAGCGATAGAAAATATACTTACTCTGAATTTAATGAGCGCGTTGGAAGATTAGCTGGTCACCTTCAAAATCTTGGTATCTCTAAAAGTGATCGAGTAGCATATTTTACATTTAACTCGACAGATGTCATCGAGATTATTTTCGCTTGTTGGAGGATTGGTGCGATTGCTGTTGCATTAAACTTCCGATTAACCGCAAGAGAACTCAAATTTATCATTGAAGATAGTGATCCTAAAGTAATCTTCGTAGACGCAGCCCTGGAGGTGGTATGGGAAGATGTTCAAAAACAAACATCAGCACCCAATACTATAATGTTAGATGGTGTCGGCGGAGATACAGACTACGAGAGAGGAATAGCTTCATCAATTCCAGTCACAGATATAGTTGAACAAACATTTGATGATCAATGCATGCTTATGTACTCTTCAGGAACAACGGGTCGACCTAAGGGTGTGATAATAACCCACGGAATGATGTTATTTTCAGCTTCTGGTGGAATGAGTGCAGGTCGCACTACTCGAGACTGTGTTAGTCTGGTGGTAATGCCTTTGTTCCATATTGCAGCCGTCAACGTATCTTGTTGTCCAATGATTTACATGGGTGGTAGTGTAGTCGTTATGAGGATGTTTGATCCAGATACGGTTTTGACATCACTAGGCAACAAAAATTTAGGGATTACTCATATCTTCTTAGTGCCGGCGGCCTACAATGCACTCAAAGATAGTAAGCTTGCCGATACAACTGACTTTTCCAACATAATCAGTGCTTTTTCAGGTGCCGAAACAGTGCCTGTAGCTTTAGTAAAATGGTGGAACAAACGTGGAATATGTTTGCAAGAAGGTTGGGGTATGACCGAAACAAGCGGTACAGGTTGCTTACTTCTTCATGAAGATGTTGTTGAAATGGTAGGAAGCGCTGGAAGACCACTCATGGGAAACAAAATTAGAATAGTTGATAAAAATAATAGAGAAGTTAAACCAAATACTCTTGGAGAGATCCAAATGAAAGGGGCTGCAGTTACTCCTGGTTACTGGAATAGACCAGAGGCAACTAAGGAAAGTTTTATCAACGGATGGTTTAGGACTGGGGACATTGGTCGAAAAGACGCTAAGGGATATATATTCATCGAAGATCGGTTAAAGGACATGTATATTTCTGGTGGCGAGAATGTTTATCCAGCTGAAGTTGAGAATATAATCTACGAATTAAAAGAAATAAAAGAAGTTGCTGTTATTGGCGTTCCTGACGAAGCATGGGGTGAAGTAGGATGTGCAGTAGTATGCTTAAATAAAAATCAAACGCTTACCTATAACCAATTAAAAAATCACTGCTCTAAAAATTTAGCTAAATTCAAAATTCCATTTTACTTGGTTGTGGTTGCTCTTTTACCAAGATCAGCCACTGGTAAGGTGTTAAAATTTGAATTGAGAGATACAATTCCTGCACAGTTAAATCATCAGTAAACTAATCCTACCATTTTTCAGCGAATGGACGAAGATCCATTTCAAACGTCCAAGCATCAGGACTTTGTTTATACATGTTCCAATAAGCTTCAGCGACCGATGTTGGTTTCATTAGGGTATTAGGTGGCAATTCGTTTGGATCCTTGCCCGAAGACCTTATTCTTTCTCTCACAAATTCTGTGTCAACTCCTGCATCAATTATAAGATGACCCACATGTATATTTTTTGGCCCAAGCTCTCGTGCTAAACTTTGAGCAACTCCCCTTAATCCAGCTTTTCCTGCTGCAAAAGCAGCATAACCCTTTGCGCCTCTCAAACTAGCAGTAGCACCAGTGAAGAAAATCTTTCCTCTCTTACGGGGTACCATATAACGTGCTGCTTCCCTGCCTGTTAAAAACCCAGAAAATGTTGCCATTTCCCATACTTTTCGAAACACTCTAGACGTGGTTTCCAAAATAGGGAAAAATACATTTCCACCAACATTAAATATTACGAGGTCAATACAGCCTATTTCACTTTCTATATTTTTAAAGACAGATTCTACGCTTTCTTCTTTTCTTGCATCCATAGCAAAACCATGCGCTATGCCACCCAAACTTCTTATTTCATCCATAATTGGATTTAACTTTTCATCATTTCTTCTACCCAAGCAAACTATAAAACCTCCTTGAGCAAAACGTTTTGCAATAGCAGAGCCAATATAATCACCTGCACCCACTATTAGAACTATTTTCTGATCCATCTATTTATCCCAGAATTGAAGTATTAACTTGCTATATTACAAATGCTCACAGCTATTATAAGTTCGTATAATTATTTTACTACCATCAAGAATTACGCGACTTAATGAGCCATTCGATGCGCCTAAAAATGCTAAAGCTTTACTACCTGATGCGATAGCCATTATTGCTGAAATTACACCACCATGCGTGACTGCCAAAATCTTTTCATTAGAATGGCTCAAATAAAGCCGATTCAAAGAAATTCTAACTCGATCAAAAAGCTGTTCGTTCGTCTCAGCTCCTGGTATTTTACCCCACTCCTGATGCTTTATAAATTCTTGGTATGATGTATCATTTGAAGCAGCTTTTATTCGAAAAAGCCCCCCTTCCCACTCCCCCAAATAAACTTCTCGAAGGCCAGATTCTATGTTAATTGGCAAATTCAAATGTTTTGCAAGTGGCTCTAGTGTTTGCTGTGTTCTTCTTAAATCTGTTGCGTAGATTTTTTGAAACTTATAATCTTTGAGTGCCTCTTTAACCGCTTCAGCTTGTAAATGACCATTCTTGTGTAAAATCGGATCACCATGTCCCTCAAATAGTGGAAACAATTTCCCTGGGATGGCTGCAGAACTTTCTCCATGTCTAACCAAAGTTAAATCAACAGCGCCCTCTGGCGCCACATAACTTTGCTGTCTAAATTTTTTAATTTTTACCAATATTTAACTTACTTTGACCAATTGCTTACCGAAATTCTTTCCATCAAGAAGATCTAGAAAGGCTTGAGGTGCATTTTCTATACCATCAGTTATCGTTTCACGATACGTAATTTGATTTGATTGCACTAAAGGTGCCGTATCAGAAAAAAACTGATCAAATACATCGTTATGATCCCAAACTATAAAACCACGAACCTGTAACCGCTTAGTAAGAATTGCGCGCCAAGCAGCTGGTAATCTTATAGCATCATTAACGCCAATACCTGAATACCAAGCAATCATTCCACAAACCGAAACTCGACCAAACTCATTCATTAGAGGTAAAACAGCTTCTGTAGTTTTGCCTCCAACATTTTCAAAATAAACGTCTATCCCTTTCGGCACCGCATCTGAAAGCCATTTTCTTAATTCTGTGGCATCAGCAGCTAGCTTATGATCAAAACATTCGTCATATCCCAACTCAGACTTTGCAAAAGCGCACTTCTCTGCTCCTCCTGCAACACCGACTACCCTCATGCCTTTAGCCTTAGCTAATTGTCCAGCTAAACTACCAACCGCACCTGTTGCTGCCGAAATGACTACCGTTTCACCTGGTTGAGCTTTACCGATAACATTTAACCCAGTCCAGGCAGTATGACCTGGCATACCTAAAACACCTAACGCTGTAGAAATGGGGGCCAATTGTTGATTAACTTTGCGTAGCTCAATTCCATCAGAAATAGCATGGGTCACCCAGCCAATACGAGCAGCGACAATCTCACCATTCTCAAAATTTGGATTTTTTGAATCTATTATTTCGGCTACACACTCTCCCTCCATGATACCCCCGACTGGGACTGGAGGTGCATAAGACTTATCAGCATTCATTCTACCACGCATATAAGGGTCGAGAGATAAATATTTAGTTTCAAGCAAAATCTCTCCATCTTTAATTTCATCTAATGAGCTTGTTACGAGCTCAAAGTTTTCTAACGTTGGAGGACCATTAGGCCTACTTACTAAATTCACACTTTTTCGTTCTATCATTTTTTCCTCTCATTAAGATTTTAAATATATTATTTATAACGCTAAGTTAGTACGTTGGAATTTTTTAGTTCATCAATTTCTTGCTGATCCAAGCCAATTTCCTTCAATATTTCTTCACTATTCTTTCCAATCCCTCGAATTCTACCAGGTTTCGGGTTTGGTGTCCTACCGAACCTAGGCGCAGGAGATGCTTGGATAATACCATCTCGTTCAAAAAAAACCTCACGCTCAAGATTTGCTGGGTATTTTTTTGCTTCTTCTAGAGTTAATATTGGTGTCACGCACGCATCAGTACCTTCAAATATTTTAGACCATTCATCTCTAGATTTAGATTTAAAGATTTTTTCATAAGCTTTATTTTTTTCTGCCCAAGTAGTGCGGTCATTTTGTGTTACTAAATCTATTTCTGGTAATTTAACAATCTCCACCAATTCTGCAAAAAACTGAGGTTCTAAAGCACCAACAGAAATAAACTTTCCATCTGCACATTCATAACATCTATAAAAAGGTGCACCTCCATCTAGTAAGTTTGACTGCCTTTCGCCATCCGTCCAACTCCCTTTTGCAATCTGTTGATGAAATAAACCCATCATAGCTGGCACACCATCTACCATAGCTGCGTCTATAGTTTGCCCTTTGCCAGATAGTGCTCTCTCATACAATGCTGCTAAAATTCCAAAAATTAAAAACATTGATCCACCCCCATAATCTGCTACTAAATTTAAGGGAGGTATTGGTTTTTCACGATTTCCAATGGCATGTAAAGCACCGGTTATTCCTAAGTAATTTATATCATGCCCAGCAGTTTTTGAAAGCATCCCAGATTGCCCCCAACCAGTCATTCGTCCATATATTAATTCTTCATGACAATCACTTGGTCCAATTTGCAATCTTTCCATAACACCGGGCCTAAAACCTTCAATTAGAACATCGCTGTTATTAATTATTTTCTTTACGATTATTAACCCTTCAGTGGACTTTAAGTTAAGCGCGATTGATCTCTTGTTTCTTCTATTTATTTCAGTTGGATCTATGTCTGCTGATTTTCTGTCAATTGTAATAACATCGGCTCCCAAATCAGCTAAGAGTTGACCAGCTAATGGACCAGGTCCAAGACCACTAAATTCAATAACTTTTAATGAATTCAGAGGACCATTCATGGTAATCGAATTCCCGCATCTAATCTAATAACTTCCCCATTTAGATATTCATTTTCAATCATAAAACATGCTAAATGTGCTATCTCAGATGGACTGCCTAATCTTTTTGGTAATAGCGGTTGATTAGATAAAGCTTCCTGAGCCTCTTCAGGTAATGAAGCTAGCATTGGTGTAATAATCAAACCCGGTGCAATTGTATTCACCCTAATTCCATAACTTGCAAGATCTCTGGCCATCGGTAACGTTAAGCCTATAACCCCTGCTTTAGAAGCCCCATAGGCTGCCTGCCCTTTTTGACCATCATAACCAGCAACCGATGCCGTATTAATAATCACACCTGTTAAACCACTCTCATTAGGATCATTTTTTGATATTTTTTCCGCAGCAAGCCGACTTACATTAAAGGTACCGTTCAAATTCACATCAACTATCTTTTTAAACAGATCAAGATCATGTGGACCCTCCCGACCAAGTGTTTTTACCGCCGCTGCGATACCAGCAAAATTCAATACAACATTTAATTTCCCAAAACTACCCAAAGCATTATCAATGGCAGACTTTACATCAGTTTCACTTGTTACATCTGTTTTACAGAAAATCACTGCAGACCCCAATTCGCTACAAAGCTCTTCGCCCCGCTTTGTATCCATATCCAAAATAGCAGCTTTTCCTCCCTTTGAAACTATTGTTCTAACAGTCGCCTCTCCTATACCAGAAGCTCCACCAGTCACTAAAGCACATGTCTCAATTAAATTCATTTTTTATCCTTTACTTTATTTATTGCTTCGCACCACAACTTGACGTTCAACCATGTCATCAAATATTTCTAATGCTTTTGTCACAAATTCTAAATCATTGATATGACAGTTTAACTCGTGTAAATTTACATTATTTGGACAATTATCCTTGCATGATACCATAAATGTATCTAACCCGATTTGATCTCGCAAACCTCCTTCAAGCCTATCCCATTCTCCACAACCATCACGTGGCAATATCAAGTGCGTCTCTGAAGAAGCTTTTGCTAATTGAGCCATATAGCCTACTGCAACTTGCTCCCGTTCACTAGGTTTTAAAACTATGGAGCTAATCAATCTATTATGTGCATGATAAGGGTGATTTTTCCATTTCTCAGGCACTTCTTGCCAACAGATCAAATCAACTAAATCATGACAACCAGGAGCACAAATCTGAGGGATACCATTTTGTCCTGCAGCAGTTAACCTACTTTCACCTGAAGACACCTCTGAGCCATGAATATGATTTGTAAATTCCTGAAGACACAAATCCATTACGGCTACAAACGCTCCCTGTTCACATAAACTTTCAAATGCTCTACCCCCCATCCCAGTGGAATGGAAAATTGCCACTTCATAACCGCGCTCTTCTAGAGCTGGTTTCAAAAACTTTATATATTTCAGCGCTGACGTGCCCAAACTAGTCATTCCGACACATGGTATTTTTTCTTTTTTTATTGTTGTAGCTTTTGCTGCTCCAAGAACTGCCCCTGCAGCTTGTGCTAATGACGCCTCACAAATTGAATTTAAGCCATACAAACCACCGGCCCACAATATCATTTGAATATCTGGTGCCAAACGATCAGCAGGTATAAGAGGTGAAAAAGAAACCGTCGATACCACATATTTTGGGACACCCAATGGGAGGGCCATACACACATCCAAGGCTAAATCAGTTCCCATTGTTCCACCAAGTATTATAACGCCATCAAATTTTCTTTCCTGGTAGAGTTGCAAAGCGAGTAGAGATGATCCCTTAGCCATAATCTGCATTGCTTTATTTTCATCACCAGCATTTTTTGCATCGTCAATGGTTAACCCTGCCGCTTCAGCAATAGTTTGTTTGGAAATATCAGTTGGATCAATGGGATCTCCCAAGACACTAACGTCCATAGTTAAAATATTTCCACCTAGTTCAACAATTTTTTTTGATATAAATGAGAGCTCATCATTTTTTGTATCATAGGTACCAATTACCAAAATTGTTTTTTTCACTATTTACTTCTCCTACACTGCAATAGTCGGTGATTTCACAAAGTTTTTAAAAACTCTCTATTAACTTTTTATAACTCCCTGAAGGATTCAACACGTCAAATTGAACACATGATAAACCGATATCTTCTGCTCCGTTTATATTTTTTCTTTGATCATCTACAAATATACAATCTTCAATCTTGAGATCTAGCCTTTCCAGGCAATCATAATATGCTCTTGGATCAGGTTTTAAAATATCTGTATATGTAGCGTCACAAATTACATCAAATTCATCCAAAAATTGTAATTTTTTTCTAAACTCAGGGCCATAAAATAAATCTAATTCATTGGATAGTATAGCTAACCGAATTTCTTTGGATTTCAAATAAGCCAAGATATTTAAAAACTCTGGTCTTATGATAGAGGTGGGATCAGCACCACGGGCAGCCTTAACAAAATCGGACATTCTAGACCAGTCTGCATCAATTAATTTTGCCACCTCTTTAGTTCTGATAAACCAATAATCTCTTTCGGAAATATCCCCTCGCTGCATCGACGCCCACAATTGATCTTTTTTTACGTCAAATGGGCCAAGCCACTTTAATGTACCACTTTCAAGCCCTAGAGCCATTTCGGTCAAATGATGTGTTTCAAACATCGTTTTTGAAATGACACCTCCAAAATCAAATATTACTGCCTTTTTACCCAAAAGCTAAACTCCTAAGTTTGATTATTAATCTTATTTCAGATTAGATTTCTCTCAATTAAATTCAAAATCTCATATAAATTCATATCTATTACTATCTAATATTTGGTCACATTTGATCTTTTATAGAGCTTGTTAAGCTATTGAACTAAATTGTTATTTTTAAAATTAATAAATAACTCTTCTAACTCTTTTAGATCACTTTCCGAATTCAGTGAATAATATTGTATAAATACTTTAAGCCCATGGTTAATATATTTTACGATAAGTTCATCATTAACTTTGGCATTAGGGTTATGGAGATGAAATTCTCTTGGTGCGGAAAGAATCAATGTCCAAAGACTTTGAGCGGTTAATTCGATATCATCAAAATCTAACATGCCCATATTTTTTTGTATTTGCAGATAATCAAATATCCCTGATAAGGCTTTCAAAGGTCCCGATTCTTGATATTCTTGAGCAACTGAAGGATCTCTTTCAGCTTCGCCGATTATTAATCTCGCTAACGAAAGTGTATCGCTCCTCAAAACAAATTTTGCATATGACCAGGAAAAATTCCATAAGGTTTGCACTAAACCATTACTATTTCTGTCTTGAAGTGGAGCTAGAATCTCAAAAGTGCCAATGTTTAAAACAGCAGATAATAATTTTGTCTTATTTCCAAAATATTTATATAATGTTGGTTTTGAAACACCTGCCCTATTGGCGATACATTCCATAGACGATCCTGAAAAACCGTTCTTGGAAAATTCTTTCAAGGCAGAATTCA
Source organism: Paracoccaceae bacterium (assembly GCA_029246285.1). Lineage (GTDB taxonomy): Bacteria > Pseudomonadota > Alphaproteobacteria > Rhodobacterales > Rhodobacteraceae. The sequence continues at coordinate 76,100 of JAQWNW010000007.1, forward strand.
ATATCCTCCTCTTTTTATCTCTTTTCCTACTTTCCTTGGGCACATACTTCAAATTAGTAGCACAAATTAAAACCTGGTTCATAAACTTCATTACCAGTTTATTAAAATCTTCACCTGCCTCCAAATTACAGACGTGACCTGCTTCAGCCAATACTTCGAATTGAATATCAGGTCTAATATTGTCAGCGTGCATCCTATTACTAACCGCTCTAATTTCACTTGGTGGTGCTAGTTTATCATATTCACCAGTCATCAATAAAACTGGACAACAAATTTTTGAAAAATCAAGCTTTTCAGTTGGATTTGTAAAACACCTCAATGCGTCTCGATAAGTCTTTGCGGAAATCTGATACATTGACTGCAACAATACATCTCTATTCAACAAGCTTGAATTTGGACCTGCAATGATATCAACAACATCTCTAGCGAAATCTTTAGGCTCTTTACCTTGATCCAAAGGAACCTCTCGAGAATTCCTAAAAGCCTCTCGCTCAGTTAAACCTGCCTCAGACATCCCTGTACAACCGCCTGATAAAACTAAACCGAGAAGTAGATCTCCATGACGCATTGCAAAACTAGCAGCTATCCAACTGCCATAACTTAACCCACATAGGATAATTTTTTTTGCCTTAAACTCTTTCATAACTTCCAAAATGTCTTGGCAATATGAGAGTATATCAGATTGATTGGATCCGAGTTGGCTGTCTCCATACCCCCTTAAATCAATGGAAACACAAGGCACAACAAACCCTAGAGCCTTAAGTTGAGAATCCCAATTGCCTCGATTCCCTCCTATCCCATGCAGAAATATACAAATAACCTCAGACTGAGAAACACCCGATGGAGAAACGCTTATACCAATTTTAGGCTTACTTAGGATTATTTTTTTTTGAATTTTGGCTGACTCAGTTTTTGGTGAATCTGTACTTTCTACTTCTGGCTCAACTTCCAATAATGATTTCAAACCTTGTTTGAAAATTTGTTTCGTACCTTCACATACATCATTTAATCTTTGCACGTCCCCTTCAATATGTGCCTTCCAATTTACGATTGATCTTTTTCCCGAGGCTTTAACTGAAATAGAAGCCTCATAAACTTCCACTCCCTCTATTCCTTCCAACATTTTATATCGCAATTCATAATCGGAGTTGCTCACATAAGTTAACTGCTCACGATAGATTTTTAAGTCGTTATGCGTATTAAAGCGCCTTATCAAAGAGCCATTAGACCCCTTCTCAAAGATCATATTCTTCACCGCGGGGTGCCAATCATTTGAGAAATTCTTTAATCGCAACCAAATGCTATCCACATCTAGATTAAAGATTTTCCTGCAATTAACTTTTTTATACATTACTACTCAACTACTTATTGGCGCCGTATCTGGTCGCCACATCGAAGTTCTAGCTGACACAGTATCTGATGGCATGTGATCTATTTCTTCATTTTCATATAATGACATAACAGACAAATAGTCCTCCATTATCTCCGAAGTGTAAGGCAACATTAATGCTCCACATCTACTATCGCGATACATGCGCTCCAAGGGTAACGATTTTAACATAGATTGCCCACCACATGTCCTAATTGCCAATGCGGCTAATTCTTGTACTCCATCCATCACCGCAATATGCGCACAATACAAGCGCATGACCTGATTTTTATTAGGAAAACCTTGTGCTTCCATCATTGCAGAAAACCACTGTACCCGCATAGACGTAAGCTGTTGATACATTTTTCCAACACTTGCCCGTTTTGTCGGGTAAACTCTTCTATCAATTGGAGGTAAACCTTCTAATTCACCTTTAAGGTACTTAACCGTATAATCATAAATTCCTTGAGCTTGACCCATATATGATGGCGTAAGTGTCGCCATCATTGCGGGCCAATGAGGTAAGGTCTTAGAAAACACACCAGGTGGCATCATAAGATCTTGTTCTGAAACAAATACATCTTTCATTAACAAATCCATAGACGATGTGCCCCTCATCCCCATTGGATCCCATTCACCGACCACACTAAGGCCGGGAGAATCTTTATGAACCGCAAAATCCATTGTATCTTCATGACTTGGAGCTTTATTTGGAAAATGTTCTGTACAAACTATTGAGTAATAATCACAATGTCCTGCTAAAGACGCAAATTTTTTAAATCCATTAATGACCCAACCTCCATCAACCTTAACACAATTTGTTTTTATTGGATCAGAGGTCCAATTATTTCCGCCTTCTGATATTGGTTGTGAATATAATGCGTTCTGCTCAACTACGTTTTTAAACTGTTTTTCACGCATTTTTTGGAATTCTTTTTTTTGTTGAACAGTTAGGTTTGGCATTTCATACATAAAACGAGACCACAGCATTGACGATGTGTGCATATTAAATGTTAATGCAGTAGCCCCACAATATTTACCAATTTCAGCACCAATTGTAGCATACTCTGCTAAAGAGAACCCGAAGCCTCCATTCTCTTTTGGGATAACTAACTTTAGGAAACCATTATCAGCTAATTCCTGGTAATTTTGTTGTGGAAACGTCGCACTCTTATCATATTCCGCTGCACGCTCTGAAAAACCATTTTTTCCTAACTCATTAGCCAACCGTAACATTTTAATATGATCATTGGAAAATTTTGAAATATCGTAATAAGTTTCAATTTCACTCATAATAATGCCTCTCAATTTTAATTTTTAACACAATTGACCTAACAATTTCCCATCCTCGACAACCAATTTTCCGTCTAAAGCAATTGAACAGTTTTTCATTGGCAAATCAAAATGACCAAGAGTATATCTACCAGCATATTGATTTGAGCCAGTTGACCACAAAAAGTTTCCAGCCCAAGCTCTTAATTCCGTGCCTTGCACATCTTTCTTGTCGTAAAAAGCTAAAGATTCCCATCTGGCTTTTGGATTTACACCAAAACCAACATGACTAAGACCGTATGCTATAGGATCTTCCCAAGCTTCAAGATATTCTCGAAAAAGGTCTGCATCCAAATTATCTCCATAAACATCGGTAACAAAGTCATTTTTAATCTCGAAAGATACTTGATTTCTAAGATATTGTTTAAATGTCAAATTTACATCACCAACATCCATCACGATCTTTCCATTGACTGTATCTTTCGCTGGAAATGCTAAACACAATCCTCCTGGCCAATGCGCGACTCCACCAGGATTAGTAGAAAAACCAGGTGTCCCACCACAAGGTGCTCCAGTTAAGTCAATCATTAAATCTGTTCCAGCCTTACTAGTTACGTGCATTTGAGTTGCTGAATTTAACATCTGAATACCAAGTTCAACCTTGGATTGGAGCTCTGCTTGTGGCTCTGTTCTCTCAAGAATTTCTGGGTGCTCGTTGCAAATTGTAAATAGACGAGTACCACTCTTCTCGATTTCTTCCCATTCCTCCGAATGGATTAAACCTTCGACTGTAACATCAACAATAATCTCAATATGCTTTAGTGCTTCAATTACGTGACGCTTTTGCATTATAGCGTTACAAGCACCAGTTGACTTGACCGGAACAACCGCTGTTTGTTCAGGTGTTGGTAACACGATAGTTGAATATTCAGCATTCAGCTCGTAACAAGCCAGTGAGGCCAATTTAATCAATACTGGTCTAGATTGACTTTCGGCCAGAACCACCAATTTTGTTCCAGATTTAACCCCATTTAAGCTTAAAGCTCGTTTAAAAGAAGCAATCCATTTCCCTTCAATAATCTCCTGCATCATGTCAATGATCCTCCATATAACTACATTACTTTACTAAACGGTGTAGTAAAGTAATATTTTTGCTTAGTAGTTTTACTAATGATTCAAAATACATTATCATAAGATCCGGAAACTAGAGAGATCTTAAATTGGATGACTAAGCCGTCACAATATAAAGCCTTATTTGCACCCTTAAAAATAGGTCCAGTAACTGCTCCAAATCGTTTTTTTGCCTCTCCCCACTCGACTGGACATGGATGGACGGAGCCCAGAGGTGCGATCGCCCTAAGGGCAATGAAAGCTGAGGGTGGATGGGGAACAGTTGCAGTTGGGTTAACGGAGATTTCTCCCAGTTCAGATTATGCCAATCATCCTATGGAACGTATATGGGATGAAAAAGACATACCACGCCATCACTTACAGGTTAACGAGATAAAGAAACACGGCTCACTTTCTGCTATTGAACTCGGACATGGTGGCATGCAAAGTAGAAACCTTACAACGGGATTACCAATAATTGGCCCTTCAAATTTGAGTATCTTAAGACCAGAAATTCCTAGTCAAAGTAAGGCTATGGATCTTACAGATATTAAATCGTTCCGAAATGAGCATAAAGCAGCTGTCAAGCGTTCCCTTAAAGCAGGTTATGACATAATTTATGTTTACGCAGCTCACGGACTTTCTATTTTGAGTCATTTCCTATCGGTCAATACAAATAAGAGACTTGACCAATATGGTGGAACATTTGAAAACCGAATCCGTTTGTTAAAGGAAGTCCTGGAAGATACTTTAGAAATGGCTAATGGAACTGCTGCAGTTGCACTTAGATTTAGTATAGCTGAACCAGACAAACCCTTTGGAATGTCCCAAGACGGAGAGGGGCGTGATGTTATTGAAGCTCTCGCAGAACATCCTGATTTATGGGATATTAACTTATCTGGGTGGCCAAAAGACAGTCAAACATCAAGGTTTGCGGATGAAGGATTTCAACTTGAATATACTAATTTCGTTAAATCTATTACTTCAAAGCCAGTGGTTGGCGTAGGTCGATTCACGTCACCAGATTTAATGGTCTCATTGATAAAAAACCGGCAATTAGATCTTATTGGTGGAGCCCGACCTTCTATCGCAGATCCATTTCTACCTAGTAAAATCAAAAATAATCAAATTGAAAATATTAGAGAATGTATAGGGTGTAATGTATGCGTGAGCATGGACGCATATGGAGTGCCTGTAAAATGTACTCAAAACCCAACAATTAGCGAAGAGTGGAGAAAAGGGTGGCATCCCGAAACGCCACCAATCTCTAGAAAAAAAGAAACCCATCTTATTATTGGCTCAGGCCCAGCAGGCCTAGAATGCGCCTTAACATTAGCAAACGCAGGACATGAAGTTACGGTGGCCGAAGCAAAAGATGAGCCAGGCGGTCGAATAGCACAGGAGTCGAAACTTCCAGGATTAAATACTTGGCGAAGAGTAATAGATTATAGAATTTTTCAACTCTCTCAGAAAAAAAATGCTCAAATATTTCTCTCAAGTCATATGTCTATAAATGATATCACAGATTTTAATTCTGATACTGTTACTATAGCAACAGGAGCAACTTGGCGAAATGATTTTATAGGATCAACAAATTTTGATCCCATAGAAACCAACAATTATAATATTCTTACTCCAGAAGATATCATACTAGAAAAATTTAAAAATTCTCATAAAACCAAATTTATTATTTATGATGATGACCACAATTACATGGCCAGTGTAATTGCTGAAAAATTGCTGAATAATAACCATGACGTAACTTACGTAACACCACTTCCTACCGTTTCTACCTGGACACAATACACTTTAGAGCAAGGTGCAATTATAGAACGGCTAAAATCCTTAGGAATTAAGTTTGCATTAAATTACAAAATTAATCAGAATTTCGAATTTGTTAATACCATCGACAATAAAAAACTGAAATTAACGTCAAAAAATGTTGTAGTCGTGGGTGGACGAATTCCAAATGATCGACTGTTTAGTGATGGCCAGTTGTTCAACACAATACAAAATGTTTTCTTGACTGGGGACTGCTTAGTACCCGGAACAATGCAGGCGGCGGTATTATCGGGACATCAGACGGCACGAAAAATTCTAGACAGAAATGCAGACGCTTTGCATTCAAAGCGCGAACAAACAATTCACTAAAAAAATGTTTACAGAAAAGAAAACTTAACATAATATCAGATATATTATTTAACATGTTAACTATTGAGACGTTGCTGAATTGGCAATTTGGGGTAACAATGAAAAACAATTGACTCTTAATGAACAATTTGTCACCGTTCTTCTTACGCAACGTCAAATGATGGAACTCTATTAAGAATAAAGATTTATAAGGGGAAGAAAATGAAAAAAATATATGTAACAATCGCTACTTTAGCGATAGCAATGACTGGGTTTTTTAACCCCGCGTTTGCTGAATATCCTGAAAAGCCGGTAACTTTTATTGTTCCATGGCCTCCAGGTGATCTAGAAGACATTCTAACACGAATGATAGCCGAAGATTTTCAAGAAGAATATGGTGTTGCAGCTGCTGTTGTAAATAAACCTGGTGGGGGTGGAGGTCCATTCCCAGGAGCGATAGAAGTAGCGAATGCTCCTGCCGATGGCTATACTATTGGTTCATTTGTGATTGGTGTACCAGTCCTTGGACATCAAATAGGTATCGAGGAGTTAGCCCCAGCAAAATTTGACCCACTTGGTATTTTTGTGACATATCCATTTGTTATCGCAACAAGCCCGGATGCGCCTTATCAAACAATGGATGAATTGGCATCACACGCAAAAACAAATGACGTTTCCTTAGGACACTTTGGTGCACCACTAATACCTACCAAGATAACTTTAGCTGTTGCAAAGAAAATGGATTTTAACTTCGCTTCTGACGCAGCTTTTGATATGTTGGATTGCAACACTCTTGCCTCTGGTGACGCAGATGTAATCAACACAACTTTGGCACTTTTATTACCATGTTTGGACAACGTGACTATTTTAGCATCTGTCACAGGTTCACGTATTAGTCTTACACCAGACGCCCCAACCGTAACAGAAATTGAGCCTACTTTAACCTCTAATTTATGGAATGGTCTTTTTGTTCATAAAGATACACCACAAGATGTTAGGGATAAAATAATTGCTGTAGCTTCCAAAACTGTAATGAGCGAAAGAGCTCAAGAAGTTGCAACTAATACTGGTGCTCAGATCTACTGGATGGGTCCAGAAGAATCCGCAGCCATGGTTGCGGCAGATATTGCTCAGGCAGATTATGTAAACAGTTTGCTAGAATAACTTATTGGTAAATACTTTAAGAGGCTGGGGGATATTCTTCAGCCTCTTATTAATACAATAAAGCGAATATTAATATTATGAAAAATATAAAATCAGGTGACTTGTTATTTGCATTAATATTTTTCATGATCTCGGCATTTTTGATCAGTCAATTACCTGATCAGGTTAAATGGTTTAAAAATACAAAACTCACTTCGCAACCAGCATTATGGTGTTCTATTGGCTTAATCGGAATGACAGCTTTTGGACTTATTCATCTATTGCTTAAAGTTCGTTTAGACGATTTGAGTAGAGAGCTAAAAGAGGGTTTAATTTGGATAAGATCAATGGAGTTCGCCTGCTGGTTCCTTCTGTATGTCGTTCTCGTTCCTTATATCGGCTATTTATTAGCAACATGCATTGTAGCGTTCTGTTTGTCATATCGCGTTGGATATCAAAATAAGCAAATGCTATCATATTCCGTTATTACGGCTCTATCTATCGTACTAGTTTTTAAAACATTTTTAGAAGTAAAAATACCAGGTGGTATTATTTATGAATATCTTCCAGAAACATTAAGATCTTTTATGATCTTAAATTTTTAGTTGGACTACTGATGGATATTATTGTTTCTGCATTTGAGATTCTATTGCGTTGGGATGTCCTAATAGCACTACTGATTGGATCATGTGGTGGTGTAATTATAGGTGCTATCCCAGGTGTTGGGCCTGCTGTTGCAATTGCAATTATTTTACCTGCTACTTTTTCATTAGAGCCCATTGTAGGTTTAACATTACTTCTTGGTATTTATGGATCCGCAATGTACGGAGGATCCATACCGGCAATATTGATTAACACACCAGGAACACCCGTAAATGCGCTAACTACATATGATGGTTTTCCCATGACCAAGCGAGGTGAAAGCCGGCGAGCCCTAAGCTTAGCATACTCCGCCTCATTTTTTGGAGGAGTTTTTTCAATACTATGTTTAATTTTTTTATCACCAGTGTTGGCGATTATAGCGCCAATGTTTGGTTCGCGAGAAATTTTCTTAGCAGCACTTTTAGGAATTATACTTGTGATAACAGCACATCGTGGCCAAATGTTTGCCGCTGCTATGATGGCTAGCTTAGGGATCTTTATACAAGCCATCGGTATGGAGCCAATCAAATATTCAAAACGATTTACCTTCGACCAAAGTTGGCTCACTGGTGGCTTTAATTTAATTGTTGTTGTTTTGGGTCTTTTTGCAATTTCGCAAGCTATTTTACTGCTAGTACAGAAAGATAAAAGAGAAGAAGCAGTCAAAGTTGAGGGTGGTCTTTTCCAAGGATTAAAAGAGCTTGGCAAGCATAAAAGAATTGCATCAGTAGCCTCTAGTTTTGGTGTCATGATGGGCATGATACCGGGTGTTGGGGAATTTACATCCCAATTTTTATCATACACTTACGCACAAAGAAGCTCAAAAACACCCGAAAAATTTGGAAAAGGGTCGACAGAAGGCTTAGTTGCCTCAGAAGCTGCTAATAATGCGGTTCCGGCGGCAGCAATGATCCCATTATTAGCCTTGGGTATTCCAGGTGAAGCTTTAACAGCAATGATGCTTTCAGTTTTTTATGTACATAATGTAATACCTGGACCAAACCTTTTCCAAAACCATCTAGATTTCGTTGTGGCTCTCTATATTTCGCTTTTAATATTAAACATCCTTGTTTTAATATTCTTATTGTTCTCAACAAACTCTTTATTAAAAGTCATTCAAATACCAAGTCGATTTTTGGGAATGAGTATTTTAATTTTAAGTTTTGTTGGTGTTTATAGCTTACGCAATAGCTTTACCGACTGCGCTGTTGCTGCTGGTTTTGGCGTTTTTGGATTTATTCTAAAACGAGTGAACTTACCGATTGTCCCAATAATACTGGGCATGGTTCTTGGGGAAATAATGGAAGGAAAGCTTCGGACATCAATGATGAAAGTTAAAGATCCGATTGATTTTATTAACAGACCTATCGCATTCATTCTATTTACGTTGATAATCTTAGTAATTTTACTTCAAGTTAGAACATTGTGGAAAAGCTTTAAAAATAAATAGGAAAACTATGTTAAACCAAAAACAAATTGACAAGTATCGTGATAAAAAAATTTCACCTCAAAAACTTTTTATTGATGGTGCTTGGATTGACGGGTCAGGTGATGATTTTGAAATTGTTTCCCCCATAAATGGAAAAAAATTTACATTTATAAAAAGAGCCACCGTTTCTGATATGGAAATGGCAATTAAAGCTGCACGTACGTCTTTTGATAATGGTTCCTGGTCAAATATGGCTCCAACACAACGAAAAAAAATTTTACACAAGCTAGCCGATCTTATAGAACGTGATGCCCTTGAACTAACCGTACTAGGCGTAAGAGATAACGGAACAGAAATAAATATGGCAATAAATGCAGAGGCTGGCTCTGCTGCGGGAACTTTCAGATATTACGCAGAGTGTATCGATAAAGTTTATGGTGAAATAGCCCCAACTGCTAATGATGTCCTTGGATTAATTCATAAAGAACCTGTAGGTGTTGTCGGGGCCATTGTTCCTTGGAATTTTCCCTTAATGATTGGCGCCTGGAAAGTCGCTCCTGCGTTAGCAGCAGGTAACTCTATTGTTTTAAAGCCTGCTGAAACCGCGTCACTATCACTTTTAAAACTAGCTGAACTAGCTGCTGAAGCTGGGATACCAGATGGTGTGTTAAATGTTGTTACTGGTCAAGGATCAGTTGTTGGAAAAGCTATGGGTTTATCGATGGAGGTTGATGTTCTGGCATTTACTGGATCCGGGCCTACAGGGCGAAGGCTTTTAGAATATTCTTCTCAATCTAATATGAAAAGATGTTATTTGGAATTAGGTGGTAAATCTCCAAATATTATTTTTTCTGATGCGCCTTCTATAGAGCAAGCAGCCAAAGTATCAGCTATGGCCATTTTTAGAAACTCTGGACAAGTATGCGTGGCAGCTTCTCGGTTAATTATAGAAGATAGCATTCATGATGATTTCATTAAATCCGTAATTGAAAATGCAGAAGAGCTGCAAGTTGGAAACCCCTTAGATCTTACTTCTGATATAGGAGCCATAAACTCAGAAACTCAATTAAATAGTAATTTACAATTTGTTGATATTGCCAAAACAGAAGGCTCTCAGATCGCAATCGGCGGAAATCAAATATTAAAAAATACTGGGGGATATTACATGGAACCCACTGTTGTAACCAATGTAAAGCCCAATAGTACATTATTTAAAGAGGAAGTTTTTGGACCTGTATTAGCAGTCTCAAGATTTAAAACAGAGGAAGAGGCTGTTACACTAGCTAATGGCACAGAATTTGGACTTTCCGCAGGAATTTGGACTTCAAATTTAGCAAAAGCGCATAAGATGGTCTCAAAGGTCAAAGCTGGTGTTGTTAATGTAAATACTTATGGTGGGGCGGATGTTACAGTTCCATTATCCGGGGTTAAGCAATCTGGAAACGGGTCTGATAAATCTCTTCACGCATTAGATAAATATATTAATTTAAAAACTGCATGGATCCAATTATAGTTTAAAAATCATTCAACATTATGTTCAAAAAACTGCGCAATAGCCTCAGAAAAATTTAAAGTATGAGCTGACATTTTCATCGAAGAAAATGCTTTTTTAATCACTTTTTCTTCCAAGTCATTCTCTAATTCAATTATCAATGCATTGACAAAATCTTCTCGCATTTCTGGATGATATTGTGTCGTAAAAATATTATTTCCCAAAGTAAAACCAGCCACATCGCATCCTTCAGACTTAAATAATAGCTCTGCTCCATTTGGCAGCTCAGCTACTTGTTCTGTATGGGCTGAATATAATAAGGTATTTGTCTCTAAGCCATTCATCCAAGGTTCACGCCTGACCACATTCGTTTCAACAAGACCCAGAGACCAACCATCGGGATTTTTAACAATCTCAGACCCAAAGGCCTTTGCAATTACCTGATGGCCAAAGCACGAGCCAAATAGTGGAATGTTTAGTTGCGCTGTTTTCTTTACAATATTTATAAGGGAGCTAACCCATAAGTCTTTGTCATTTGCTGATGCAGGACTACCAGTGATTATTATCCCATCAAATATATTTAAAGACTGGGGGAACACATTATGTGTAACATTGAAAGCTTCAAACACCCAATCAGGCCTTATACTTCCTAATATATCTATAAATTTCTGATCATCTGTAGGATGATTTGATGCAAATTCACTTTCATCCGTATTTGCCATTAAGATTGCAATATACAAATTTTAAACCCCTTTGATTACTCGCAATTACTTTTATATGCGTTCAAAGCCTCTAAAATATCATGTGGTAACTTTATAGATTTGTGACTTTCCAAATCGGTTGCAACTGTTATCAAATGACCTCTAAACCTCTCTACATCATTATTAAACGCATGAAGATTTAAAGATAATGATGAGGTTCCAATTCTATTTATCATTGGACATATTTCTAGCTCATCTCCCAAAAAACACGGCTGAAAAAAATCGGCACTAGCTTTTACATATCCTAAGCCAGTTCTTCGGTCTCCAATAATTTCGTAATAATTAATACCGAGACAAGATGAATACCATTCTTCCACAGTAACGTTTAATAAATCAAATAACTTTGGAGTATACGCTATGCCTGCAGGATCACATTGACCATGCCTTATTGTAGCCTTAAATCCCCAGCATTTCTTTGAGAGATCTTTTTTTGATATAGGTACTAATCTATCAGATGATTTATTTTTATTGTGACCCATGTTTCACCCTTTTTTAATCATTTTATAAATTTTAGTTTTTTGTCTATACACTCACCTGAGAATATGTATCCCTATAAAGGCAATTTTTAAATGGTAAATTAAAAATATTTTTGTAAAATAAACTAAGATTTTATTTAAACATTTATTACAAATATAACATTGATAAGAACCGTTACATAAGCTTTGGGAGTTTAAAAATGACTGAAATTGATCCAAAAGATGATATTTTAGGTCGGGCTAGAGTAAGAGATAATGACGAATTAAAAGAATATTATGATGAATTAGCCAGTATTGATACGGGTGCACTATGGACTGTAGCAAATGATATTGAACCATGGGAACCAACACCGAAGTCAGCCCCAATTATATGGCGACATTCAGACTTAAGAAAGCAGGTTTTAAGAGCAATCGATTTAGTTAGACCTGAAGATGCTGGTAGAAGAGTTGTTTATCTTAGAAACCCTAAAAGACAAGATGTCAGCGCAGCATGCGGATGGTTGTTTTCTGGGCTTCAGGTTATGAAAGCCGGTGAAAAAGCAGGTGCACACCGCCACGCTGCTTCAGCATTAAGATTTATCATGGAAGGCGAAGGCGCTTACACCATTGTTGATGGTCATAAAGTTGAATTGGGGGGAAAAGATTTTGTAATTACTCCAAATGGCACTTGGCATGAGCATGGCATATCTAATGAAGGGACAACTTGTATTTGGCAAGATGGGCTTGATATTCCATTAACAAACGCTTTGGAAGCGAATTTTTATGAAGTTCATCCAGATGACTACCAATCAACCAATTTACCAACTAATGATAGCCCATTTTCTTATGGCGCTCCGGGTTTAATGCCAGCTCTGGATAAATGGGACAAACCTTACTCTCCTCTTCTAAAATTTTCCTGGGAGCCAACATATGAAGCATTATTAAATTATGCTAAAGTAACTGACGGATCCAATTACGACGGAATAATAATGCGTTATATAAATCCTCAATCAGGAGATGACCCCATGCTTACAATGGGCGCTCAAATGCAAATGCTTCGTCCATCAGAACATACCAAATCCCATCGGCACACTGGTAATGTTATTTATCAAGTGGCAAAAGGAAGTGGTTATTCAATAATTGATGGTCGTCGTTTTGATTGGACTGAAAAGGATATATTTTGTGTTCCAAGTTGGACTTGGCACGAACATTGTAACAATGACGGAAATGACGACGCTTGTCTATTTTCGTTCAATGATTTTCCAGTGATGAAAAAACTTGGATTCTACAAAGAACAGGCCCTGTCCGAGAATGACGGACATCAAACTCTAACAGCATAAAATAACAAGGTAAAATTATGAAATTAGTCACCTATCGCTCAAAAAAAGTATCCGAAGCGCGAATTGGCGTTATAAGTAATGGACAAATTTTAGATATTTTTCAATTAGGTCTCGAAATAGGATTTGACTTTCCAATTTCTATGTTGGAATTCATCGATCAAGGTCCAGACTCACTAGTGGCACTTTCAGAAGCAATGGCTGAAATTGGAAATAAAAGGCCACCAGGGTTAGCCATTCCCAGCGAAAACGGATTTCTACTTGCACCAATACCAGTGCCACGAAAAAATATTTTTGGTATTGGATTAAATTATGTTGAACACGTGGCAGAATCTGCAAGAAGTCTGGATACCTCACAAGAACTCCCTACAAAACCGGTGGTATTCTCAAAACCCCCAACAGCAGTAATTGGGCCTGGTGATGGCATTCAACATAACAGCAAGATGACACAACAATTAGATTGGGAAGTAGAATTGGCCGTAATTATCGGTAAGAAAGCCACTCGAATAGATAAAGAAAATGCTATGAGCCACGTCTTTGGATATTCAATAATGAACGATGTTTCTGCTCGTGATAACCGGCGGGCTGGTCAATGGATTTTCTCGAAAGGCCAAGATACATTTGCACCATTTGGTCCTTGCATAGTTACGGCTGATGAAATCATAGACCCACACAACCTAAATCTTTGGTTAAAGAAAAATAATATCGAAAAACAAAACTCTAATACGAAACACTTGCTCTTTGATATTCCCACCTTAATATCTGACCTTTCTTCTGGAATGAGTTTAGAGCCTGGTGACATTATTGCTACTGGAACACCGTCTGGTGTGGGAGCAGGAAGAGATCCTCAGGAGTGGATGTGGCCTGGAGATATTATCGAATGTGGGATTGATGGTATTGGTGTGTTAAAAAACCCAGTAGTCCACATTTAATAAAATTCTCTTAATGTATTTTGTTAATTATAAAATAACTACTTAAAGGCCCGGTGAGATTACTTAATGACAAACCAAATAATTGAATTGATTTCAATAAAAGAAGAAACTCCCAATATAAAAAGATTTGTTTTCCAACTGCCTGAAAGCAAGAATTTTTCATGGTCAGCGGGAGCTCATATAAGAGTACTTTTGCCAACTGGAGAAAGCCGGGCATATTCTCTTCTCGATTTGAAAGAACTAAAAAAAAATCAAATTGCTATTGGTGTTTTATTGGAGGATAAGAGCTCCGGTGGCTCTAAATATATGCACTCACTATCAGAAGGAGATGAAATTGAAATATCTTCCCCAACCAATAATTTTGAATTAACTGACAGCTCTTCAGATGATGTGCTTATCGCGGGAGGGATTGGTATAACCCCACTTCTATCGATGGCTACAAAATTGAACAAAGAAAACAAAAAATATACTTTACATTATGCTGGGCGGCAAAAAAATTCATTAGCATTTGTAAGTGATCTTTTGGAATTGTGCGGTGAAAACTTATATCTACACTATGATAACGATAATTCAGCAATAAATTTAAGATCCATTATTGAAGGTTCCTCTACTGGATCAAATATTTATGTGTGCGGACCCGCTGGGATGATAGAAGCCACAAAAGGCATTGCAATTGAATTGGACTTACCTAACGAAAAAATAAAATACGAATTATTCAAAACAGATAATGAACAAAATGAAGATGAGGCTTTTGAGGTACAAATCCATGCAACTGGACAAATAATCCAAGTTAATGCCGATCAATCAATCATAGAGGCCTTAGAAAAAGCTGGTTTAGACCCGCTATATGACTGTCAAAGAGGTGATTGTGGAATTTGTCAATGTGAAGTAATCTCTGGTACACCTGATCATCGCGATATAATATTAACGGAGGAAGAAAAAGCATCTAATTCTATTATGCAAATATGCGTATCGCGTGCTAAATCCAAACGACTAGTTATTGACATCTAAGTTTTAAGGAAAAATCTGATGAACAAATATGAAAATAATGTCAAAGCGATTCAAGGTTTAGTTAAAAATAAAGCTGTTCATCGCGATGTTTACGTTAATGAAGAAGTTTTCAAACTCGAAATGGAAAATTTATTTCCAAACGTTTGGATCTTCATTGGTCATGCCAGTCAAATAAAAAATCCTGGTGATTTTATAACTAGCCAAATTGGCAATCAACCAATTTTAGTATCAAGACATCGAGACCAAACAATTCATGTTTTATACAACAGGTGTCCGCATAAAGGCGTTAAAATAGCGTCCGAACCATGTGGAAATACTGGCAAGTTTTTCCGTTGCCCCTACCATGCTTGGTCTTTCAAAACTGATGGTTCTCTTCTGGCTGTGCCACTTAAAAAAGGTTATGATGGCACTGGTTTTTCTGAAGCAACAGCATCAAAAGGACTATCAAAAGTAGAAAACGTAAAAATCTATAAAGATTTTATTTTTGCTAGATTAAGTAAAGACGGCCCAACCTTCGAAGATTATTTTGGAGAGGCTCTATCCACAATAGATAATATGGTTAATCGTTCACCCACTGGCGCCTTAGAGATTGTAAGCTCTCCGATTAGATACATGCATACATGCAATTGGAAGATGTTAGTTGAAAATCAAACTGATACTTGTCACCCAATGGTGGCACATGAGAGTAGCGCGGGTACAGCTGTAAAAGTTTGGGAACGGGAAAAAAATATCTCCGGTGATTCTGAAACTCCCATTGCTGTTCAGTTTTATGCTCCTTTTATGAGTCCATACGAATTTTATGAACGCACTGGAATCAGAATATGGCCGAATGGTCATGGGCATACAGGTGTTACCGGTTCTATCCATCAAGATTATACTGACGTCGATGGATACATGTCTCAAATGACAAAAGCGTATGGAGAGAAAAAAGCCAAGGAAATTATTAACGATGTGAGACATAACACGGTTTACTTTCCAAATATTATGGTAAAGGGGGCTGTCCAAATTTTGAGAAATTTTATACCAATTAGTGTTGATAAAACTTTGGTTGAAAGTTGGTGTTTTAAGTTAGTTGGAGCACCAGAAAAATTTTTCGAACGAAGTTTAATGTATAACAGATTCATCAATGCCCCAACCTCCATTGTGGGACATGACGACTTAGAAATGTACGAAAGGGCTCAAGAGGGTTTGGGTTCAAATGGAAATGAATGGGTTAACTTACAAAGATTGTATGATGAAAACGAACAATACGATGTGAGTGAAGTAATTGATGGAACTTCTGAGAGGCAGATGCGAAATCAGTTCAATGCCTGGTCGAAGTTTATGACACTCAATATGAATAATGAAGTTGAGGCAGCTGAATGAACAATAAAAACATTATTGATTTTATTTATGAAGAAGCATTTTTACTCGATACGATGCAATGGGAAAGATGGTTAGAGTTATATGCTAGCGATGCCCGTTACTGGATGCCTATGGAATGGGATCAACAGGACCCAATAATGCAACAATCTTTGATGTATGAAGATATTTTCTTATTGAAAGTTCGTGTCGAGCGACTTTCTGGCGAGCGTACTTTTAGCCAGAAACCAAAAAGTAGATGTCATCACTTATTACAAGCCCCAAAAATTATTGATATCGATGAAGAAGGGCAAACTTGCAAAACAAGAACAGCATTTACTTATACAGAAACGAGGGGAGACATTCTAGAAAGATTTTCAGGTTGGGCGCGTCATGAATTGAAACATGAAAATGATGACTTTAAGATCAAATTAAAAAGAATTGATCTGATAAACTTTGATGCTCCCTTTAGCAATATTCAACTCTTTATGTGATTTTAGTATGCTAAACGAGACCGTTTATAAAAGATTTGAAAAAACCACAAAAAACCACAAAAATTTACCATTTGTTCATATTACCTTAGAAACAGCAAGTGCTTACGGCATTGAGGCTACAGAGATTTCCTACGGCCAAATGCTAAACTCCGTTAATGAATGGAAGTTAAAATTTGAGAAGGCTGGGTATTCTTATGGTGATAGAATTGGACTACTTCTTCAAAATAGACCTATATTTTTAGAAATATGGTTAGCTTTAAATTGTATTGGATTATCTGTCGTTCCAATAAATCCAGATTTACGTATATCTGAGTTAGAATATATAATTGAACATTCAGAGATGAAGTTAATCATTTCAACTGAAAGTAGAATTTTTGAATTAGAAAAAGCTATCAGTAACCAAAAGCTTGATGTCGACGTCATTTCTTCAAATTGTGAAATACCCGATATTCAAATAAAAGATAATTCCAATATAGCGCCCAATCAATCTACTGAATGCGCACTACTTTATACTTCTGGAACGACGGGAAAGCCAAAAGGCTGTATATTAAGCAATGAATATTTTTTAAATTGTGGCGATTGGTACTCAAATATGGATGGCCTGATTAGCTTGTCTTACGCTCGGGAAAGAATGATCACACCACTTCCACTATTCCATATGAATGCAATGGCTGTTTCCGTAACAGCTATGATAACTGTAGCCGGATGTTTAGTACTTTTAGATAGGTTTCACCCGAGCACATGGTGGAAATCAGTCAGGGAGAGTGAAGCTACTTGTATTCATTACCTCGGTATTATGCCATCAATTCTTATGAATAACCCTATCAAAACAACTGATAAAGATCACAGTGTAAGGTTTGGATTTGGTGCGGGTATAGATCAAAAATTGCATAATAGTTTTGAAGAGAGATTTGGTTTCCCTCTAATTGAAGGTTGGGCTATGACAGAAACAGGTAGTGGAGGAACAATCAGTGCACATAAAGAACCTAGAAAAATAGGACTTTCTTGCTTCGGGAAACCAGAAAATGATGTTGAGATAAAAATCATAGATGAATACGGAAATGATGTTGGCCCTAATTTGCCTGGAGAACTTTTAGTAAGACGAAATGGAAAAAACAAAAAGTATGGGTTTTTTTCAGGCTACCTCAAGAACGACCTTGCAACTAAAGAAGTATGGAAAAATGGCTGGTTCAATACGGGTGATATTGTAAGGAAAGATGAAACCGGTTCACTGTATTTTATTGATCGGAAAAAAAACATCATCAGACGATCTGGCGAAAACATTGCAGCTGTTGAAGTAGAGTCAATTTTAAATAGGCACCCAAATGTAAAAATTTGCGCTGCAGTGGCTGTTCCAGACAAACTGCGTGAAGAAGAGGTTGGTGTTTTTATAATTCTTAACGAAAGCGAAAACACTCGCAGTACTGCAAATAAAATTGTCAAGTGGGCTCTCACTCAGATGGCTTATTATAAAGTGCCTGGTTATATATCATTTACTAATGAACTGCCATTGACTGGAACTCAAAAAGTAAGAAGAGGCGATCTAAAAAATCTCGTAAAAAATACATTAAGAAATGACGGCTTCTATGACATGAGAAACCTTAAAAGAAGACAAGTATGAAGCGTTATCAAAAATCATATGAAGGTGTTTCTTTATGTGCTCCGATTACAATTCCATATAGAAGGTATTCTCCTGAAACTGCTCATTGGTGGGCTGGTGCTGCTCTAAAAGAGCTGAGTCTTCAAACCAATCTTACAGCAAACGACATTGATGGAGTTATTTTTTCTAGTTTCTCCTCTAATCCAGATACAGTCGTAGGAATTGTTCAACACTTAGGTTTAAGTCCTACCTGGATGGACAATATCCCGACAGGAGGTGCAAGTGGAGTTATGGCAATTCGAAGAGCGGCCCGAGCGGTTCAATCTGGTGATGCTAATATTGTTGTATGTATCGCTGCTGATACAAACCATATCGATAGTTTTCAAAAAACATTGGATACATTTTCACGATTCTCTCAAGATGCCACATACCCCTACGGTCAAGGAGGGCCGAATGCAACATTTGCTATAATGACTGAATATTTCATGAGGAAGTTTAATTTAACAAGAGAAGAGTTTGGGAAAATAGCAATCGCGCAAAGACAAAATGCTAGCACAAATCCAATTGCCCTGATGAAAAAACCATTAAACATGAACCAATATCTGGACGCTAAACCAATCGCTAATCCACTTCATCTTTTTGATTGTGTAATGCCTTGTGCAGGTGCCGAAGCCTTTGTAGTTACCACACCAGAAGTCGCTGAAAAATTTAATCTATCTACAGTTAAAGTTCTTAGCACAATTGAAAGACATAATGCTTTTTCAGAAGATCATATCCAATATCGTGGAGGTTGGGTCAAAGATATTGATGATCTCTGGTCCTCATCAAATTACAACCCATCAGATATAAATTTTGCTCAGGTATATGATGACTATCCAGTAATTGTAGCGATGCAACTTCAAGATCTTGGGTTTTGTGAAAATGGCAAGATAAAGCAATTTATAAATGACACAGATTTTACGATAATGGGAGATTTACCTTTGAATACAAATGGCGGTCAACTATCTGCAGGTCAAGCTGGAGCCGCCGGGGGGTATCAAAATGTCACAGAAGCATTGAGACAATGCATAAAACAACCGCTAGGGCAACAAATCCCAAATTCTACAAAGGGGTTAATTTCTGGATTTGGCATGGTAAATTATGACAGAGGTGTATGTACGGGGGCTGCCATAATAAAAACAGATACAATTAGATGACAAAACAAAAAAAATACCTAACAAAAAAGAATCCGTTGGTTAAATCTAAAATTAATCATGTTTCCTCTCACTTAAGAAGTCGAGCTACAAAGGCTTTAGCCTGCCATGCTGCAAAAGGTGATTTTGTTTTACAAGAATGTTCTGAATGCCAATATATTAGCTACCCTCCTCGTGATCGATGCCCTAAATGTTGGGGTGTATTGACCTGGAAACATCAAAAACGACATGCAACTCTGTTAGCTGAAACAACCATTCATTCGACAACTGATCTTTATTTTCGGGAACACGTTCCTTGGCGAATTGGCACAATTCTACTCGATGTTGGTCCAACAGCTTTTGCTCATTTACATTCTAATGTACAAGTTGGAGATAAATTAAAAATACATGTAATGTTAGATCGAAGTGGAAACCCAGCTCTCTTTGCAATGCCAAGAAAGGTTACCGTCAATATGGAAGAAGATTATCAGTATAGTCAGTTTACTGCCTCACCAAAAGGCAAGCGTATCCTAATATCTGATGGGCGAACTGAAATTGGTCAAAAACTAACCTACGAATTAATTAAAGCAGGCGCAGAAATCGTTTATCTTGGTAATGCAGACTCAAATCTGCGATTTAAAGGACAAGACTCTATTTCTAAACATAAAAACGTTAAAATTATTCCCCTAAACTTACTTAGTACAAAAAGCGTAAAAAAATGTTCTCAACAATATGGAGGTAAAGTTGATATCTTGATAAATACAGCCTCTTATGTTCGCTCAGGCTCTATTGCTTTCAGTGGCAAGATTACCGAAATGCAAAATGCTATTGATTTGAATGTTAACGGCTTAACAAGGTTGGCAAAGGCATTCTGCCCAGCAATGAGCGCAAGATCGGGCGATGAAGAAAGGCCAGCAATAGCTTTTTTAGATATATTATCTATTTTTTCTTTAACTAGCCATCCAGACTACGCCAGTTTGGCCGCAAGTTCTGCTGCACGACTTTCTATAATCAATAGCCTAAGATCAGAAATGAGTCTTAGTGGCCTTAAAGTATTTAGTACTCTAATTGGACCTATCGAAGATGAATGGCATCAAGACATACCTCCACCTAAAGTCACGGCAGAACAAATTGCCAAATCAGTAATTACCTCTCTAAAGAATGGACAAGAGTTAACACTAGTGGGTAATGTTGCAAAAGATATTTTTGAAAAATGGTCAGCTAACCCTCTTTTAACAATGAGAGAAACAATTAAATGACATCGAAAGAAAACATATTAATTAGTCTTGCTGAAAAGATTTCAAATGAAGACATAAGAATAATAGATTTAACCAATACTTTAAGTTCAGAATTTCCCGTGATTGTTTTGCCACCTGAATTTGGTCAATGTGATCATTTTTCGATGGAAACAATATCCAAATATGATGATAATGGCCCTGCTTGGTACTGGAATAAAATCTCAATGAATGAACACACAGGAACACACTTTGATGCTCCTGCGCATTGGGTAACTGGCAAAGACCTCCCCAATAATAGCGTTGACTCAATTCCCTTGAAAAATTTTATGGCACCTGCAGTCGTAATTGATATCAGTAAAGAGTGTGCGAAAAATTCTGATTTCCTTATTACAAAGAAATTCCTTATAGGTTGGGAAGAGCAGTATGGGCAAATTCCAAAAAACCATTGGATCGCGCTAAGGACTGATTGGCACAAATTTGTTGGTAGCCCCAAATATCTCAACATGCAAAATGATGGGGCTCACTCCCCGGGACCAGATAAATCAGCGGTTGAATATTTAGTCCACGAAAAAAATTGTATTGGGTTGGCAGTCGAAACAGTTGGGACCGATGCAGGACAAGCATTTGATTTTGACCCACCTTTACCTGCTCATTCAATTTTGCATGGCAATGGCAAATATGGTTTGCAATGCTTAAGAAATTTAGACAAGTTACCTACTTTCGGTAGTATTATTGTTGCCAACCCTTTAAAAATAGAAAACGGCTCAGGAAGTCCTTTGAGAGTTTTCGCATTGGTTGATGGTCAAAATGATGAATTATAAGACAACATTAATTACGGGCGGAAACTCAGGTATTGGTGCCCAAATTGCCAAAAATTTATTAGTTAAAGGTGAAAAAGTAATCAGTCTAGGTCTTGCTATACCTAATTGGACTCATGAAAATCTAACAAGCTATGAAGCTGACTTAACCAATAAAGATCAAACAAAAAATATAGCCAATATAATCTCTTCTGAACACGAAGTGGATAATATCATACATAATGCTGGAATGATTAAACCGAACTTACTTCCCGATGTAGAAGAAAATGATATGGACCAATTAAGCCAATTACATCTTGCGGCACCAATTCTCCTTACTCAAGCAATACTTCCAAATATGAAGAAAAATAAAACTGGTAGAATTATATTTATAAGCTCTAGAGCGTCTATGGGCATGCAAACTAGGTCGGTTTACTCAGCAACAAAAGCAGGTATTCATGGTTTAGCTAGAACTTGGGCATTAGAGCTCGCAGAAAGTCAAATAACAGTCAATGTAATTGCACCAGGGCCAATTTTAACGCAAAATTTTTGGGATTTAGTGCCAAAAAAAAGTAAATTAGAGGATCAAATCTCTAATAACATTCCAATTGGCCGCATCGGAAAAGTAGACGATGTAGCTAATGCTGTCGAATTTTTTCTAAGTGAAACCTCTGGCTTTGTGACCGGTCAAGTATTGTATGTGTGTGGCGGGACTAGCCTAAAGGGTTTAGGAACTTGAGTTTTCAATTTATCTTGTTAGTTAATCATTTTCTTTGTACGCCTCAAATATCTTAACAATTCTTCTGGAAATTTGATCAAATTGGGACAGCGATAATTTAATGACTATATGGCATCCAACTGACAATTCATACGCTGATATTACTAGCCATGATACTTTTACAAATGGTGTCCCCCATAATACATTCGCAAGGCTACGAACAGAGGACCCAATACATTGGACCAAATATAAAGATGGTATAGGATTTTGGTCTATTACTAGACATGAAGACATATCACTAATGATAGGAAATACTGAAACCTTTACCTCTGAGTATGGTATTCGCATGGAAGACCAAAGCTATGAAGAATACTTAGCTCGACGAACATTTCAAGAAATAGACGGCATGCAACATAGGAACTTAAGAATGAAGGTTGCTAAGGCCTTTTCAGGCCCTGTCATCAGGGAGTTTGAATATAGTATCCGGGATCTTTGTTCTAAAATCCTCGATGATGTTTTTGTAGATTCAGAATTCGATGCTGTGGAGAAAATAGCTCGGGAGCTACCAATGAAAATGCTTGGACGAATAATTGGTTTACCTGAAGAAGATTTGCCATGGTTAGTCGAAAAAGGTGACGCCTTAATCGCAAATACAGACCCAGACTTTACTGATCATGTACTCGATAAATTAGATACGGATAAATTCAGGATGATGCCTCATAATTCTCCAGCAGGAGCAGATTTATATCTATATGCTGAAGACCTGATGAAGAAAAAAAAACAATCAGGAGATACTAACGGTATTTTAAGTATGATTGTTGAACCTAATGAAGATGGTTCAAAAATATCTGAGATAGAATTTAAAAACTTTTTTTGCCAACTTGTAGCAGCAGGTAATGATACGACACGATATTCGATAGCAGCAGGAATTCATGCTCTGTGTCACCAAACAGAACTATTGGCCAAAATGCAAGGTGACCCCAAGATCTGGGACACTGCACCAGATGAAATAATTCGTTGGGCTAGTCCAGTAAATTATTTTAGAAGAACTGCTAGAAAGGACTTTGAAATTCATAACAAGATAATTAAATCTGGTGACAAAGTATTATACTGGTTCGCTTCGTCAAATAGAGATGTTAAGAAATTTGGTAATCCTTTCAAAGTAGATCTTTATAGAAAGCCGAACAATCACCAAGCGTTTGGCCAGGGTGGCCCTCATATTTGCTTAGGTATATGGCTTGCTAGATTAGAAATAAAATGCTTATTTCAAGAATTTTCAAAAAGAGTCAGCAAAATTACTCAAACTGACAATCATGAGTTCTTAAGATCAAATTTTATCAATGGTATTAAAAAATTACCAGTAAATATAAAATTACAATAAGTAACTTAACACAAAAGTTTCGATATTAGTCTTTAATTATTTGAAGTTAACTGCTCTATTTGTTTATTTATTTTGTCCCAGTCATTTATCAGCAATCTAACAGGTAAAGTTAAAATTTCGCTTTTAAACTCTTCGGGCAATCGAACCGCATCTTTTTCGGTTGTCACTAAAATAGCGTCCATTTCTTTTGCTTCTTTAAGTAACCTTAAAATTAATTTTCTATTCAAATTTGCATGATCAGATAACGGTATCTTTTTCAAGATATTGGCGCCAACAGTCCTTAAACTTTCAAAAAATTTTTCAGGATCACCAATACCTGCAAATGCTAATACCCTAGCATTTTTCCATTCAAAACCCGTCTCAATAACTTCAACACTAGCTTCACAAATTTCTAATTGTATTTCTTTTTTCTCATTTAAGAATCTAACTCGATCCGGCTCATCACCTACTAACAACATAAGATCAGCTCTTTTAAGGCCTTGATCTAATGACTCTCGCAATGGTCCAGCTGGGAAAACTCGTTCATTCCCGAATCCACGCTTGGAATCAACAACTATTACCGAAAAATCTTTATGCAGATGACCATTTTGAAAACCATCATCTAAGATAATAATGTCACAACCATTTTCCACCGCTTCTTTTGCACCTTTTACCCTATCTTTCGATACCCATGTTGGCGCAAAAGAAGAAAGTAAGATTGGCTCATCACCCACATCTTTTGAATTATGCTTTTCCGTTACCAATACTGGCCCTCCCAATTTTCCTCTGTATCCCTTCGATACAATATGAGGATTAAGACCAATTTCTTTAAGCTTTTCAGTAAATGCGATTACAGTTGGAGTCTTTCCAACTCCACCAAGATTAATATTGCCAATACAAATTACTGGTACTTTTACTTTATGAGAAGGCACATTTAACCGATATTTTAATCCTAAAGTCCATATCCAGGAAAATGGTGTAAGAAAAAATGTCGTCATACCAGAGTTAGAACTGTTATTTCTCCAGAACCTTGGTGTTAACATTGTTACGCCCCAACCGTTAAGTTTTCGCCAATTAACTCTAAAGCTCGATCTGTGACACTTGCACCATTTGAAGAAACCTCCCAAGCGGCATGCGCCAATCTAGCTGCATTGTCAGGGGATAGAATTTTTATCAAATTCTCACTCAATTCATCTTGATTATTGATCCTAACTGCCCCATTCGCGTCACTCAATCTATTATAAATCTCCTCGAAATTGTAAACATATGGTCCATGTAGAATGGCAGATCCCAATGCGGCAGGTTCAAATGGATTATGACCTCCCACATCAACTAATGATCCACCAACAAAACTTACTGGTGACAATCGATACCAAAGCCCTAATTCTCCTAAAGTATCTGCGATATAAATTTGCGTTTCTTGTAATATCTTATCATTTTTAGATCTTAGACCTACTCTGAAGTTATTTTTTTTCAAATATGACGCGATCTCTACCCCACGTTCAGGATGCCTTGGAACAATTATTAACAAGAGACCTTGGGAAGCTTTTGATGCTGCTTTATGCGCTCCCGCAATTATTTCCTCCTCGCCTTTATGAGTCGAAGCAGCCAACCAGATTGGTCTATTAATAATTTGTTTAGAAATTTCTTCCTCATCTACCTCTGAATAAGGCAAGGCAGCAGCGCCTTCCTTTAAAGTACCTGTTAGTTCAAACTTGTCCTTTGAAACTCCAAACTTTTTTAAATATTTCATAGTCTTTTCGTCCTGAACAAGAAAATAATTAAAAGTGCTCAATAGAGTAGTCAAAGATCTTTTGAACAACCTCCATCTTCTGTAGGATTTCTCTGATATTCTTGCGTTAATCAAAATCATCGGAATTTCTTTTAAATATATTTGTTTTAAAAGATTGGGCCAAAACTCACTTTCAGTCCAAATTGCCAAATCAGGTTTCCACCAATCCAAAAATGCCTCAACAGCCTTAGGTGTATCTATTGGAATATATTGATGAATTGCGTTTGCCGGCAGATGAGGCATAATCACCTCGGCTGAAGACACTGTGCCTGTAGTGACTAAAAAATTATATTCTGGTTGCGAATAAGAAAGCCTTTTAATTAATTCTACTAATGATAAAGACTCCCCAACACTGGCTGCATGAAACCAAATCAACAATCCTTTGGGCTTATCAATCTTTGACTGTCCCAATCTCTCTTCGATTCTGTCTGGATCTTCTTTCCCCGCTTTGACTCTAGATCTTAGCCGATACTCTATATATCGTCTCGCTCTACGCATAAAAAGGCTGTAACACCATAACAACATCGAGCTTTTCAATTCTTTCATCTAATGACCATACTTCACTTATATAAAAAAATTACTTTGATAATTGCTATTATCAACAGATCAATAAGTATTACACTAGTTTTTAAATTTTAATTAAAACCCACTTTAAATATAATAATAAAAATTTACAGTATCTTAATTATATTTTAGCCCTAGCCTTGACTATGCTCAAAGCAGCATTTGCCGCCTCTTTACCCTTTTCTATAAAGTGTGATTTAAAAATTTTATCATGAAATGCTGTCTCTTGATATTGATGAGGAGTTAAAGAAACAGATAAAATTGGGACATTTGTTTCCAAACCGACTCTAACTATCCCATCAACTACAGCTTGTGCGACAAAATCATGTCTGTAAATACCACCATCAACGACAAATGCAGCGGCAGCGATTGCAGAATACTTTCCAGTTTCGGCAAGAGACTTAGCCATTAATGGTAACTCTAAGGCACCTGGAACATCATAAACATCAACCTGGTCGCTGGGAATGATTTTCAAGAATCCTTCTAGAGAACTATCTACAATATCTGCGTGCCATTTGGCCTTAATAAAAGCATATCGGGTGTGTGTCATAGTATTTCCTTTCCTTCAAAGACACGTCACCCAAGGCGATAACAGTCAGGAAAAGCATACTAGCTCAGCCTTACTATTCTCTTCCATCCGGACTTTAACCGTCGGCTCTGGAATTTAACCAGATCTGCTGACCTTTGACTTTGTCAAAGCGCTCGCGGGCTCACTAATACTTCGTTTACCGCCGGTGGGGAATTACACCCCGCCCTGAGAACATGCGCTTTTTTACAAAATTTGCCTATTATTACAAGGGAAAAGATAAATCTATTTGAAAATAGTCTTAATTAAAGCCTATCAATAAATTATGATCGTATTATTTAATAAACCATTTAACGTCTTATCTCAGTTTACAGATAATACAAAAATAAATGTGAGTAGGGGAAATCTCTCTGATTATATTGATGTACCAAATGTCTATCCAGCAGGCAGATTAGATAAAGATAGCGAAGGCTTACTTATCTTAACTGACCAGGGAAAATTACAACAAAAAATAAGTGACCCTAAATACAAAATGACAAAAACATATTGGGTCCAGATAGAAGGAAATATAGCTGACGATAGTTTGAATAATTTAAGGCATGGTGTACAATTGAAGGATGGAATGACTCAAAAAGCAATTGTAAAGAGAATTAAACAGCCACATAATCTATGGTTGCGAAAACCACCCATTCGAGAAAGAAAAAATATACCTGACGAATGGATAGAAATTATAATTTCTGAAGGAAAAAATCGGCAAATCCGACGTATGACTGCTGCCGTTGGGCATCCAACGCTTAGATTGATCCGAACAAGAATTGGCGACTGGCACTTAAACAACCTGCGAAATGGAACTTACAAAATATTATAGATTTTACGCATTTTTACCGACCCAATATCCGGTTGCAAGACACGCATTAATTAAATAACCACCCGTCGGCGCTTCCCAATCAAGCATCTCACCAACACAAAAAACCTGGGGCCTCTTCAGAATCATCAAATGCTCATTTAATTCACTAAAATCAACCCCACCAGCTGTAGAAATTGCTTGGTCAATTGAGTGAGCACCTTGTTGGTTTAAGCATAAATTTTTAAGTGAGTATGCTAGGTTTTGCGGACTATTTGGAATTGGACGGATAAACTCATTTATCAATGCTAATCTCACGCCTGATAAACTCAATGTTTTTCTTAAATAATTACTAATACTATTTTTTTTTCGATTTCTCGACAATTTTATCACTAAATTTTCCGAGGTAATGTCAGGAAACAAATCAATTTTTAATATTGCACCTCTTCTGAGTGCTGGAGATAATTCATAAATTCCGCCACCTTCTAATCCTTCCTTGGTTACTAGCGCTTCTCCTCTTGTGGTTAAATTGTCAGAAAACATCTGAATGTTTTTTACTGGTATTCCATGAAATTGGTTCATAAATTTTGACCAATTAATACGGACACCAACGTTTGATGGCGCAAAACAATTAACTTTAATTTTTTTTGTTTTAAATATTTTAGCCCAAGAACCATCAGAACCTAATTTAGGCCAACTGGCTCCACCTAAGGCTAAAATAGTAGTCTTTGGTGTTAGAAATTTTTTTCCCGAAGGTGTGTCAAACACAAAACTATCATGCCAATCCACCAGCTTATAGTTCATTTTAAATTCAACACCTAAACTTAATAACCTTTTTAACCAAAGCCTTAATAATGGAGATGCTTTCATTGTTGTGGGGAATACTCGTCCGGTAGAGCCTATGAATATTTCTTGCCCTAAAGCTTGAGTCCATTTCTTTACTTTTTCTGGGCCAAAAGAAGTTAACATTGGTTCTAACTTTTTTTGATCATTGCCAAATCTACTAATAAATTTGCCTAATTCCTGATCATTGGTGATATTCAACCCAGATTTACCAGCCATTAAGAATTTTCGACCAAATGATGGCTTTGAGTCTACAAGGATAACTTTACGACCCCGAGATGCTAAAACTTCCGCCGCCATCAATCCTGCTGGACCAGTGCCAACAATTAAGACATCCATATGTTATATTGCCTTGTTTCTACTCTCTTCTATGTAAATCTCACGTAATCTCTTAGAAACATTACCTGGCTTGCCGGTTCCTATCAAAACACCATCAAATTCAACTACTGGCATTACGAAAGTTGATGCTGAAGTTATAAAAGCCTCATCTGCTGACTTTACTTCATCTACAGAAAAAGATCTCTCTTCAACTATCATTTGAGCTTCCTTGGCATATCGTAAAACAGATGCTCTAGTAATACCGTGTAAAATATCATTAGATAACTCTCGAGTAATAATCTTATTCCCAACCACTATATAAGCGTTATTCGAAGTTCCCTCTGTTACATAGCCATCTTCTACCATCCAAGCATCATCACAATCCGCTGCCTTAGCCATCATTTTACCCATAGATGGATACAATAGCTGTACAGTTTTTATATCGCGGCGCCCCCAACGTAAATCATCAATTGAAATAACCTTCATACCCGAATTCACCAATGGGGATCCTAAAATATCTTTTGATTGAGTAAAGATAACTAAGGTTGGCTCTACATCTTTTGGATAAACAAAATCTCTATCAGCAACTCCGCGAGTTACCTGAAGATAAACACCACCTTGTTCAACTTGATTATCATTTACTAATTTACGGTGAATTTCGAGCAAATCGTTAAAAACGCTTGGTTCAGGCATATTTAATTCCGAAAGAGATCTCTTTAATCTTTTTAGATGACCTTCAAATTCAAGTAATTTACCATCTAGAACCGA
The DNA here is from genome assembly GCA_029246285.1 of Paracoccaceae bacterium. Lineage (GTDB taxonomy): Bacteria > Pseudomonadota > Alphaproteobacteria > Rhodobacterales > Rhodobacteraceae. Next base: position 105,558 of record JAQWNW010000007.1, read on the forward strand.
AGTTACTTCATAAACAGCATCTGCCATTAAAAACCCACGATCAAAAATAGATATACTAGCTTCTTCCTCTGGAAAATACTGTCCATTTACGTAAACTATTCTACTCATCCTAACTCCTAACCCCAAAGTTCTTTTTCAGGAGGATAAACTCCATTTAAATCATATTTTAGCGGATAATTTCTATCCTGCGATAGCAATAATGGCCCATCTAAATCAACAAACTCGATTCCTTGAGCCAAAAGTGTGGCCGGCGCCATAGCTAATGAAGACCCAACCATACATCCCACCATTATTTTATACCCATCACTTAATGCTCTGCTTTTCAGGTTCAATGCCTCTGTTAATCCACCAGTTTTATCAAGCTTTATATTTATAATGTCATACTTACCTTTAAGGTTTTTTAGACTTGTGGAATCATGGCAACTTTCATCGGCACAAACCGGTAATACTCTTTCAATTTCTAGTAACGCATCGTCATCATCAGCTGGGAAAGGCTGCTCAACCATTTCAACACCCAGCCTGACTAAGACTGGAGCTAATTCATTATAGAGTTCTGGTGACCAACCTTCATTCGCATCAACAATAATTCTTGAATTAGGTGCACCCAATCTAACTTGCTCTATTCTAGCAATATCTTGCTCTCCACCCCCTAATTTTGTCTTAAGTAAAGGTCGAAAAGAATTCTCCAATGCTTGATCATACATATTTTCCGGTGATTCTAACGATAATGTGTAAGCTGTTATCTGGGGTGATAAATTATTTATACCAATTAAGTCCCAAACCCTCTTGTTTTTTATTTTAGCCTCAAGATCCCAGAGAGCACAGTCAACTGCATTTCTAGCAGCTCCTGGCGAAAGCATATCTAATAACTCTAATCGATCGAAACTTGATGGAAGATTATTTATTTGTTTTGTTACACTTTCAAGAGTTTCGCCGTAACGCGCGTACGGCACACATTCACCCCAACCTGTTACGCCGTCCCTCTCTAATCTGACAGTTAACACTTCCGCCTGCGACCTCGAACCTCTTGAAATCGTGAAAACTTTTGCTAATTTGAATGTATCAGCGGTGACTGAAATTATCATGAATATTCCACTTTTTCTTCAATAGAAACTAAAAAGTTATTTTATAGGTTTTGTAATGCATCGCATAAACGACCTGAACCATGCCTAAATGGATCAACTGCTGGCATTCCAAATTCGCTTTCTAAGGATTCAAGATATTTGATAGCTTCATTCTCCGACATATGTTGTGTATTTACTGAAATACCAACCACCTTACAATTTGGGTTAGCAACAGAAGCTAATACCAAGGCCACATCCTTTAATTCAAAAAGTGAAGGTTGCTGATATTCAGGCAACCCACGCATATGCTTTCTCGTTGGCTCATGACAAAGAATCAAAGCGTCTGGTTGACCCCCATGAACTAATGCCATTGTTACTCCTGAATAGGAAACGTGATATAATGATCCTTGGCCTTCAATCATATCCCAATGGTCTTGATCATTATCAGGTGTGAGATACTCCACTGAACCAGCCATGAAATCAGCTATCACAGCATCCAATGGCACACCGTCTCCTGTTATTAAAATTCCAGTTTGACCAGTCGCACGAAATGTCGATTTTAGTCCACGCCGTTTCATTTCTTTATCCATAGCTAAAGCAGTATACATCTTTCCAACTGAACAATCAGTCCCAACGGCAAGACACCTTTTTCCAGTTCGTTTTTTCCCATTAGCAATTGGATAATCAACTGTAGGCACTCGAACATCATGTAACTGACAGTTATTTTGTGTTGCTGCATCAACTAAATCAGGTTCATCTCTAAGCAAATTATGTAACCCACTAGCAATATCAAAGCCTGCATCTAATGCTTGAATTAAAACCTCCTTCCAAGCATCCGAAATTACACCGCCCCGATTTGCAACTCCAATAACCAATGTTTTAGCTCCAGCTTCCTTAGCAGCAGCCAATGTCATTTCTGGCAAACCCATATCCGCATTACATCCTGCCATTCGAAATTGCCCAATACTAGCATCAGGTCTCCAATCTTTGATTCCCTGAGCCACCTTTGCCGCCAAAGCATCAGGCGCATCTCCTAAAAATAATAAATATGGCGTTTTAATCATTTTGACATCTCCTAAATAACATCTTCTTTTTTTCTTACTTACCAAATTGCAAAAAGAATATCCTATGAAATTTTTCCGAATTATACACAATTTTAGAAGATTCTACTATATTTATTGAAAATTATATAGAATTATTCGGATATTTAATCATTTCATCGGATGATTTTAAATTCAAGATTCGGTAAAGTTGTTATCAAGCAGATGAAATAAGGGCTACCGGTAAATCATTTCTTTTTTCAAAATCTATTGGCACTTCTTCTACGACTTGGGTATGTCGCTTAAATTCAAAAATCCGTTCATCCCCTTTAACAGAGGACAAAACAATCAAGCATTGTGCAAGATGATCTGCCCCGTCGTAAAGATCTACAAATCCCCTTAATTTTGGAGCAACCTTTACGTCCAAAGAAAAGCCGCTTTCCCAATACCTTAAAACTGGAAACACAACATCACCGACCATTACTCTTAATCTATTTTTCTTGGAATAATCTTCTTTTCTTGCCTTATTCAGGCCTTCTAAGACCTCTTTTGGTAAATCATAAATCATTTATTAACCCCCATTATACATTGAGTAAGCAAATAAAAAAAAGCAAGATAAAAGTATTATATATTTTTCAGGTATTATTTGGTTCTTCTAATTCAACCCCTTTAACCGGACGCAAGACATGAGGTTTGGTTGAGTCATACAAGGCACTATCTTTAAATATTATATCTCGGTCTAAAGCCGGACCAATCATTATAAGAGCGGTTCGTGTTATTTTAGCTTCTCGCACCTTTTGCCTGATGTTTGACAAATTACCTCTAATTAAAAGTTGGTCTGGCCAAGTTAGCCTATATCCCACGACTACTGGACAATCTGCATCATAATAAGGCATTAGTTGCCGCTCTAATGTTCGCATATTTCTAATAGACAAATGTATTGCCAAAGTAGTTCCAGTCTTTGCAAAGTTTTCAATAGTTTCTTTTTCTGGCATTCCAGTCGACTTCATTGATGTCCTTGTTAAAACTATTGATTGAGCCACCTCTGGCACCGTTAGTTCCTGCTTCATTGCGGCAGCCATTGCGGCATAGGCCGGTACCCCCGGAACAATCTCATATTTTATATCCGACTTGACTAATCTTCTTATTTGTTCAGCTATCGCCCCGTATAAAGATGGATCACCTGAATGCACTCTAGCCACATCATAACCTTTTTTATTTGCCTCCATAATCACCGAATGTGTTTCATCTAAAGTCATAGAAGCTGTATCCATCACTACCGCTCCTACTGGAGCAGACCTAACAACGTCTTCAGGGACAAGAGATCCAGCATAAAGACAAATTTGACATTTTTGAATTTTGCGAAGACCCTTTACCGTTATCAAGTCAGGATCACCTGGGCCAGCACCAATAAAATATACAGTCATAATTCCACTTCCTACAGATTGTTATAATAAATTAAATAAACCCGACCATCTCCGTAATTCCCAGACCAAGTTCCATCTGCATCGTCAAGTAGAGCCGCTATATTTGAAAAAATTTCGGCTTCACATGTTGAAACAATGGATCGGCGATCTATCAGCTTAATCAAATTATGCTTATTTCCAAAAATTTGTACTTTTTCAGCTGCCTTGCGAGATTTCCCTGGAACTGACGGATGCCCCCAAGCCCACATAAACTGTCCATCATTTGTTCTAGTACCCACAACTTGGCAAAAATACTCAATACTAGTTTCAGAACTTATAATCCACTTTATCTTTGCCTGTTCTAAGTCTAATTCAAATTCTTCACATTCTATTATCAATTTATTTAAGGTGTTTTCTTCAATTTTTCTCTTACTACGAGCTTTTGAAAAGATCGACAATTCCTTATATGTAATCGAATTTTTATCTAGATGTTCTATCACACCAAATCCCTATCTAACTTTTTAGAGTAACCTCTTGGTGTGTATATTCTCAGCCCATCGCCTAATCTAAAAATCTTTGAGTTGGAGGAACCTATTATCACAACGGTCAACATATCTACCTCGTCAACAGTTAAGTTTTCTAAAGTACGATATAAGAGTTTTTCTCCATTACGTCCCAGGTTTCTTGCTAACAGTACTGGAGTATCTGGTGACCTATTCTTCAATAAAATTTCTCTCGCTGTTTTCAACAATGTTTTTCTATTGGCTGATACGGGATTATAGAAAGCTATCACAAAATCACCATTAGCAGCAGCTTCTATACGCGTTAATATATCCTCCTGAGGCGTTAAAAGATCTGAGAGAGAAATAGTGCAAAAATCATGTCCTAATGGAGCACCAGCCTTTGCTGCTGCTGCTTGTAATGCAGAAACGCCCGGGGTACACACCACGTCTACACGCCTAGCAGCATCTGACACGCCAAGATTTTCTACGGACCTATGCATCAATTCGAATACTAACGAAGCCATTGCATATATACCTGCATCTCCAGAGCAAATTAACGCTACCCTTTTGCCCTTACCTGCCTGCTCAAGTGCATATCTGCAACGTTCTTCCTCTCCACCCAAAGGAAAATCAGTTTGAGTTTTCCCATAACCAATTGGGCCAACCAAATCTAAATACAAACCATAACCTACGAGCTCTTCAGAATTTACTATCATACTACTTGCTTCTGGTGTACGCCAACTAGATTGTCCTGGCCCAATGCCTACGATTGCCAGACTACCCCGTGGCCTTCCAGGCAAATCTATAAGTGGTTCATTCGCTATAGAAATTGCAAGGGTAGCATTCTTGGTTTTCGTTTTTGGGACGAGTAATCTACCCTGAGAACCGACACATGCTAAAGCAGATCCTTCAGAAACTCCATGACATCCAACCTCTTCAAAAACCAACTTAGATGGATTCTCTAGTCGATCAAACTCATCTTCCAATTCATCTGCTGTGAACAATAAGAGTGGTACATCAAGTCGTTTTGCAACTTCGTTTATTGCCTTCTCATCTGCTTTTAAATCAATCGAGGTGACTGCTGCAATGCAACCTTTTGATAATTCTTGTTCCGCTAATGTACACTCAACTAAATTCCATAGTTCTTCCGGATCTGTGTTTCTTGCACAACCCAACCCTATAACACTATTTTTTGGATGATAAATCAAATGAGACGAAGAACCCAACTTTGGCTTCATGGTTACTTCAAGAAAAACCTCCCCTTCTAAATGACTTTCTAAAGAAAAAATATTTTCCCCTATAATTTTTCTCTTCGCTCCAGATAGAAGCTTCATCATTACAGCCTTTGCATCAGACCTATTAGATAACGAATAACCTAAAGGCGGCTCGTCCAACGCTACACCAAGTGCTATATCTCCAGCTGTTGTCACGGCGGCAAACCCATTTACAATCTGAGAAATTTCTTTTGCCATTCGGTTGGCTCCATAATGACCACCTATAAGTGGGATGACCACCGAGCCATCTTCAGCAACTGAAATTACTGGTGGATCCAATGTTTTGTCTCTTAAAAATGGTGCTATCGCCCGAACCAAAACTCCACTAGCACAAACACCAACTATGGAGTGCCCCGAGACAAATAAATCTCTGATATGCTCTAATGCATTATTGAAGTAAACATCTGCATGTCTGACCCGGTCAATTCTTCCGTGCAATGGTACATTAAAATTAGCCGCAATAGATCTAGCCACCTCTTCGCCAGACTCAGATAATGCCAAAATCACAACTTTCATAACCAAGGATCTTCCTCTTTACTGACAAGAATCATCGAAAAATAAGGCGCTACTTCAGGAGCATCAATTAATTTTAATATCCTCTGTTCTTTTAAAGATGCCCTCTCAATATAGAGAGATGAATCCATTAATCCCAATCTATCTATTACACTCTTTATTTTTTTTATATGTCGACCTACTTTCATTATTGCTGACGAATTATTATCGGCTAATCTTCTTTCTAATTCCTTTTTACTTAACGGACCCGGCAAAACAGTTAAAACTTCATTTCTTGCGGCTAGTGGTTTCTTTGCCATAGCCGCGCACGCTGTCATACTAGATACACCGGGTACTATTTCCACCAAATATTTTTTATAAAGACGTGAGTGCAAATACATAAAAGAACCATAAAAAAAAGGATCCCCCTCACATAAAAACACAACATTCTTACCCATATTCAAATGGGATGATATTTCCTGGGCTGCTGCATCATACGCCCGCTGAGCTGGCAATCGATTAACAGTCATGGGAATTTCAATGGCTATTTCAAATTTTGGTAAATCGATAAACTCTTCTATTATATTCCGAGCAAAGCTTCTACTGCCTTTCAATTTTGGATAGGCAATTACTTCAGTGCTTTTGATTAAGCGTAGAGATTTTAACGTTATTAATTCTGGATCTCCTGGCCCAACACCAACTCCATAAAGAACACCATTCATTTTTTTTCAATGCTCCATTGTGTGACGGGCGTAAGGGGTTTCCAAATGGTTGAATCTCCGATTTGCTCCACTCTTTTTATTTCTAATTGACTAATATCACCTCCATATTGAGAATATAATTCTAATAAAAGTGCCTGACTTTTCAAAGTAACAACATTAACAACAAGCCTTCCATTTGTCGTCAACTGTGACCAGGAAAATTCAAATATTTCTTTAGACAACCCACCTCCAATAAAAATCGCATCCGGTTTGTCTAAATTATGAAGTGCTTCAGGTGCTTGACCATTAATTACTTTAAAATCTGGAACCCCCAAATTAATAGCGTTTATCGAAGATAATTCACACCGGTCTGCTCGCTTATCAACACCAATTGCAACCGAATTTGAAGCTGATCTCATCCATTCGATTGAAACGCTGCCACACCCGCACCCAATATCCCATAATACTGCTCCATTTGTGGGCTTCAGTTTGGATAATGTCACAGCTCTGACTTCTCGCTTCGTCATAGTTCCATCATTCTTAAAAACACTGTCAGATAATCCTGGGGTTTTAGGTAAGATATCACAAAATTCTGCTGGCAAGCATTCAATCGCTAATGTATTAAAAGACGGAACACTCTTTTTCCAATTTTCTGCTGTTTGAAAAAATAATTGTTCATTCTTATCCCCCATAGAAGAAAATACTGTCATTTTACTTTTCCCAAAATTTCTATCTGTTAGCAATTCTGCAATTTCTTTAGGCGTTTCTGATCCAGATGTTAGAACAATCAATTTTTGATTTGGCTGAAGATATGGTATTATTTTTTCTAAAGGTCTTCCGTGCACACTCAGCATTTCTATCTCACTCATAGGCCATATCATCCGAGCTGCAACACTCTGAAATGCACTAATATGTGGGTAAAAAATGATTTCTTCTTTTATAAAAAAATCTTTGATTTGAATACCGGCTGAGAACCACAAAGGATCACCGGTTACCAGCACTACAACTATCTTACCCCTATAACTCGCGATTTTCTCATATATTAAATCAAAAGGTTTAGGCCAATGGACACGGCTAACATCTAGCGTTGAGGTTAATTGGTGGTGTCTTGAACTGCCAAATATTACCTCAGCCTTCTTAAGCAAATCCTTAACTGCATCGCTTAAACCAGACAACCCATCCTGGCCAATACCCACAATATTTAACCAAGGTTTCAATTTTCTTCCTCCGGCAGGCCTGCTGCCAAAGCATTTACTGCCGCTGCCGCCATAGCAGAACCACCTTTCCTACCACGCAAGGTAATATATTCACAGTTTCGTGAATCATGCGCTAACTCTGCTTTACTTTCAGCAGCGCCCACAAAACCAACTGGAAAACCCAAAATACAAGCTGGCTTTGGGAAGCCATCGTCAAGCAATTCCAATAAATGAAATAGGGCAGTAGGTGCGTTTCCAATTACAACAATAGAATTCTCTATAAAAGGCTCCCATAACTCAACTGCAGCAGCACTCCTGGTATTCTTTATAGAAAGAGCCAAATCAGGAACTTTAGAGTTGTTAAGTGTAACTATAACATCATTCTTAGATGGTAAATTTCCTCTTATGATCCCAGAAGCAACCATTTCACAATCACAAATTATTTTAGCTCCAAGTCTCAACATATCATAACCCTTGGTGGCAAAATTTGTTGAAAAAGACACACGATCCGCTATCTCAACCATTCCACAAGAGTGGATTATCCGAGTAATAATAGGGCGTACTGAATCATCAAACCTATCCAAATTTCCTTCTAACCGAACCCTATTAAAACTCTTAGAGTATATGACAGATGGATTTTTTTCATATGATAAAATTTTTTTAGGTTTTCTTGAAATTTCATTCATTTATATTTTAGCTCCCAAAATCCAGCCTTCATGAGTAATTATTTCATTATTCAACGACATTGGAACTTTCATTAACTGTTCCAACTGCCCCCCACGATCTAAAGTGAAAAAATTATTAACGACCGTCTTAACCTGACTAGCGTCCTTAAACACTTCAGAGTCTTCTATTGGAAATATCGATGGGTAAATTTCAGCACAAACCACTTTTGAATTTTCCATTTCAAAGGGCCAGATTGAGGTAGATGAAAATTTTCGCAAATTATCTACAACTGGTATTCCCAGAAGTGCCTGGCCACCAACACAACCCACCCCATTAAGTTGCCAGACACTTTTTGCATTTGTTAATTTCTGCTCTATTAATCTTTTTTCAGATGGTAATAACACCCCATAACCCACTGGTTTTTTATACGGAATATCACCATACCTTCCATTATTTGGAGCTGGATAACCCCAAAAAGGCCCACTTGCCAAAAACTTAGAGTTAAAATGATCTGCAACTTCAAACCTATTATTTTTATTATCCTTGAAATCCTTTACACGTCCTGAAAAATCATTCCAAAGATCAGACCAATTCAAGTGCCCAAGAGTGTCAAAAAACTTCTTTGGGTATCCAAATGGGAAATCAAAACCTGCCAATACTCGACCATCAGTGTCTTTCAACAAGCCTTTTAGAAGTTTAAAAGCTTCAAATCTGGTTTTTGGATTAAATAATTGTATGTTACTGGCCTTTGCGAACCAAGCTATCCAAATGCTATCCGCCCCACTTTTAGGACTACTATTAGCAGACCAATCTACTGCAATATAATTATCAAAAATGCTCATATATTTTTCTAAAGCTTACTATATTCAAGATGCAGTTCTCGTTTTTATAATCAGGCGTTCTTCTTCAATAACATGTTCTGGAAACTGACTCATGAAACAACAACATACTCCTTGGTCAATCATGGTTCGTGGACCATTTGGGTGGGCTATGTGCTTGTATACCCCATGACTATGACCATGGTCATGGTCATGGTCATGGTCATGGTCATGGGATAATAAGTTTTCCTCGTCTTCAGGATCAATAATTGGTTGATATTCTGCATGGTGATGGTGAATATCTACTTGACCTAATTTAAGCCGTTTTTGAAATGATAACATCAAATCAAGGTCTTCTGTTAAATTACCATTTTCAGCTTCATAAATTCGTTCAACAAAAGTATTTATAACGTGATCCTGATCAGCTAAATAATGAGCTTTGTAAAATGTAACGTCAGGAAGGGTCTCATTTACTCGATCTACATAATTATAAATACGGTCTATTAATTTACCTGAAAATAAAAAATAAGGTGCAACCACGACCTTTTTGTAACCTAACCTTGACGCGATTTCCAAGCCCTGGCCAACAGATGGAAACGTCACACCAGAATAAACAGTTTCAGACCAACCAAAACCTAAATTTTCTGTTACAATTCGTGTTAATTTTGCCGCTTCAGCATTGGCGTAAGTATCTGAAGTTCCTCGTCCAACTACTACCAACATTGTATCATAAAGATCCCCATCATGAATATGGTCTAATCCTAAACATTCCAATATTCTTGATTGAAATGCGGTGATCATTTCCGAGTGAAGAGCGAGCTCTCTACCATAGCTGATTTTTAAACCTGGGTGCTTTTTCTGGTAAGTGAGTAAAACTGAAGGAATGTCATTTTTAGCATGTGTTGCCGCAAACAACATTCCAGGTACAGCAACAATATGCTCAACACCTTGCGCAAGAAGTGAATCTAGCCCCATATGAATGTTAGGTGCTGAATACTCCAAGAACCCATGTTCGACTGGTGTTTTTGGAAATTTATTCTTCAAACCCGTCGCAAGTAACCCAAATTCTTTTTCTGCACTTTTTGACCTACTCCCGTGCCCACAAATCATAATACCTTTTTTCAAATCACAATACCTCCTGAATTTCTTCCTGAATCTCTTCATCATCACATGCTTCAGAACTAGTTTTTCTGTCTTTAAGAATTTTTATCAAAGCTATCGCTCCAGCCAGTCCGATTGCTATGCCAGCGGCAGTGTGACCATGATCTGCAATTTGACCAAAATGCCCTATGTGGGATAAGGCCCCTTGAGATGAGCCCAAGAACAGCAACCCAAAATAAATCATACGCATCATTTCCTATTCTCCCTAATAATACAAAAAAAGTGTGCAAATTTTAATTCAACGACGCTATAGTTGATCCCCGAGTTGGGTAAATCCTTTCTATCGCACACCTTTCCGGCCATTCTGGCTCGTCTAATTAAACCTATACTGAATGTTAAATATTTACACAATTAGTAATTAACCGTAGTTTATTAATTTTGTAATAAGTTGAATAAATTATATAATTACGAGGTTTAATATTTTACTAATTTAATGTGATAAAAAACCTCACATTAAACAAATTAATAAAGGTGATTAAAATGGGGCAATTGGTAAACGGAGTTTGGCTTAAAGATGAACCTAAAGTCTCAAAGAAAAATGGTAGCTTTAATAGAAAAGAAAGTATTTTTCGTAATTGGATTAATGATTCGAAAGATAATGATTTCCAACCAGAATCTGGACGATATCATTTATATGTGTCGCATGCCTGTCCATGGGCTCATCGAACATTAATATTCCGTACTTTAAAAAACTTAGATTCTCACATCAGTGTCGACGTAGTTCATCCCGATATGCTCGAAGATGGCTGGAATTTTGCAAAAAATTTCAATGAGACAACAGGGGATAGTGTTTATGGTAAGAAATTCCTTCATGAGATCTATATTCAAGCCAAAGCAGATGTAAGCTGCCGAGTAACGGTTCCTGTATTACTAGATAAAAAATCTAAAAAAATTGTATCCAATGAAAGCTCTGAAATCATTCGAATGTTCAACTCATCATTTAATGATCTAACCAAGAACAAATTAGACTTCTGGCCCAAGGAATTACGAACATCCATAGAGCCAATCAATAATAGAATTTACGAAACATTAAATAATGGCGTTTACAAAGCTGGGTTTTCGACTACTCAAGACTCCTATGATGAAGCAGTAACAAAACTATTTGAGACAATGGAATGGTTAGATAACATGCTTTCAAGTCAACGTTACCTTCTTGGATCAACTCTCACAGAAGCAGATTGGAGATTATTTCCAACTTTAGTCAGGTTCGACTCAGTCTACCATTTGCATTTCAAATGTAACCACAAGCGCTTAATTGATTTCAAACATCTTTGGGCTTATACAAGAGATCTTTACCAAACAGGTAGTGTTCATAAAACTGTAAAACTTTACCATGCAACTCGACATTATTACTACAGTCACAAATCCATCAATCCAAATCAAATAATCCCGATGAATCCTACCATCGATTTCAATGAGCCCCATAATAGAAGCTAAATAGTTATTGCATTCCTAATAGTATGCTTAGTAATATCGAAACTTGCAAAGGATAGAATATGCCTACAATCATTACAATTTGCGAAACTTGTAAACGGGAAGGGTGGGCTGACAGGAAAGTCTCAGAAACTGACGGTTTAAAATTTGCGAAAATGATTGAGCAAATTCCCACTAATAATGGAATAGTTTCAACTAGAAGACATTCTTGCTTAATGGGATGTAAGAATGGTTGTAATGTCATCATTCAAGATAATGATAAACTAAGTTACGCTTTAGGTAATTTTACTCCAGATGTAGAATCAGCTACCGCTTTGGTTAATTACGCGAAATTACATGCGGAAAGTTCAAATGGGCAAGTACCTTATAAAAGTTGGCCAGATAAAATAAAAGGGCATTTTGTTGCTCGCATTCCCCCTTTAAGAAAAGATTAAATGATACGTAAAACACTAGAACATGGTGGAAATTTAGATCATCACGTAGATATTTTTGGAGGAGAGAAATCTAATTGGATTGACCTTTCCACGGGTATAAACAATTCTCCATACCCGATTCCAAAAATTCCAAAATGGGTATGGAGGTCTCTACCTGACAAAACATTGATAGAAAGTTTTGAAAGTGTAGCGCGGGATTTTTGGAAGATTCCAAAAAATGCTGATATTATTTCAGCGAGCGGAACATCATCAATTATTAGCCTTCTACCCAGTATTTTTAATAAGGGTAATGTGGACATATATCACCCAAGTTATAATGAATATGAAGCGGCCTTTTTAAGAAATGGATGGCAAATTTCAAATACTGACCTGAGAGCTCGAATATTGGTTAATCCGAACAATCCAGATGGAAAATATTGGAGTTCAAAAGATATCCTTCCTAATGATCAAATTACAATTATTGATGAAAGTTTCTGTGATTTAACGCCCGATAGATCTTTAATAAGATTTTCTAATCAGCCTGGTGTGATAATATTAAAGAGCTTTGGGAAGTTTTGGGGATTAGCTGGCTTACGTTTAGGTTGTGCTATAGCTTCCCCAAAAACTTTACAAAACTTACGAAGTGCTTTGGGGCCTTGGCCAGCATCTGGACCTGCACTTTTTATTGGAAGAGCCGCATTAGAAAATAAAAGATGGGCTGAAAATAATATTAAAAACTTAGATCATCATGCTACTAAATTTGACAATATATTGGCTAAAAATGATATCGAAATAATAGGGGGAACCTCTCTTTTTAGATTGATTAAAACTCCAAATGCCAAAAAATTAAAAACACACTTTGCCAACAATCATATCCTAATAAGGACATTTTCTTATTCTAATAAAATAGCAAGAATTGGAATTCCTAATAGCAATCATCACCAAATTCAGATAAAAACTATCCTAAGTGAATTTAAACAATGACTTTATCCTGTATTTTGTTAGCGTTAATTCTTGATGCCTTTTTTGGTGAACCAAATTGGCTTTGGTCAAAATTGCAACATCCAGCAGTAACTTTTGGAAAAATCATTAAATGGGGTGAAAAAAAATATAACAATGGAATTAATCGTAAAGGCAAAGGCGTTATATTTTTGAGTGTTGTAGTAATATTTTTAGCAACACTTGGGTTTGCTATTGAACAGCTACCCTTTTCGGCCATATGGAAAATACTAATTGTTGCAATATTATTGTCTCATAAGAGTTTAATAGAACATGTGAGCGCGGTAAGCCTAGGGTTACAAAAAGACATCGATCATGGAAGAAAAGCAGTCGCAATGATTGTTGGTCGTGATACAGAAAAACTGAATGAATCAAATGTTGCACGCAGCGCTATCGAGAGCGCTGCTGAAAATTTTTCAGATGGTATTATTGCTCCTTTATTCTGGTTCTTTATTGGCGGGTTACCAGGAATTATCGTTTATAAATTCGTAAATACTGCTGATAGCATGATTGGATATAAACATCCACAACTTGAACAATTTGGATGGGCTTCTGCTAAATTGGATGATATTTTAAATTGGATACCTGCAAGGTTAAGTGGCTTATTAATATGTATAGTTTATCAAAATAATTCAGCCTTTCAAACTATGCGACGAGATGCAAAGCTACATCGATCTCCAAATGCTGGATGGCCTGAAGCCGCCATGGCAGGCGTGTTAGATATAGCCATCTCCGGACCAAGATCATATGATGGCAAAGAGAAACTCTATCCATTTGTTAATCCCGATGGAAAAAAGAAATTAACAGCTATCGATGTCGATAACGCTGTAGATGTGCTATGGCGTTCATGGGGCGGATTGGTCTTAGGTTGTGGGGTAGCATTATTTTTTTCAACAATAGTCTGAAATCAATCTACTATTGATGATAAAATTTCATTGGTATTTTCACCCAGCTTTGGTGATGTTTTAGAGATTTTCATCTCACTATCCGAAAACCTGAAAGGTGATAAAATTGTTGGTATATTATCAATTTCTTTTGAAAGCCCACGATAAACAACCTGGGGGTCATCAAAAACTTCGGACATATCATTTATCGGACCCGCTGGAATTCCTTGTTTTTCACAAGCTTCAAGTAAATCTTTCTTCAGAAACTTTATAGTTTGACAACTTAATTTTTCAATAAGTAGAGTTCGATTTCTTAGTCTATCCGCATTCGTCAAGAATAATTCGTTCATCGCAATTTCTTCCAAATTCAAAATTGCACACAAACGCTGATATTGCGCATCATTTCCCGTTGCGATTATTATATGCCCATCTTTACAATCGAAAACTTGATAAGGGGCAAGGTTCTGATGCCCATTTCCAATCCTATGCGGCACCTTTCCCGTAGTTAAAAAATTCATCCCCTGATTTGCCGTTACGGCTGTTGCTACATCCAATAAAGCCATATCAATATGCTGACCTTTTCCAGACTTGTCCCGCTGAATAATTGCACTTAATATAGCCGTCACACTATACAATCCAGTTAAGATATCTGTTACAGCCACTCCCATTTTTTGAGGCTGCCCACTTGGCTCTCCAGTTATTGACATTAAACCTGACATTCCTTGAATTATATAGTCATAACCTGCTCGATGTGCATAAGGTCCTGTTTGTCCAAAACCTGTGATTGAACAATATATTAATTTTGGGTTAATTTTGATCAGACTGGCAAAATCTAATCCATATTTACGCAAACCATCAACTTTAAAATTTTCAATTAATATATCTGCTTTCAAAACCAGTTTCTTTATAATGTCCTGACCTTCTTTAGTTTTAAAATCTACACAAATTGATTTTTTTCCTCTGTTACAACTATGAAAATAGGACGCGGAGGTATCGTCTCCATTCTCAACAAATGGAGGCCCCCATCTACGAGTATCATCTCCCTCTATACTCTCTACTTTGACAACTTCCGCGCCCAAATCAGAAAGTGTTTGACCTGCCCATGGGCCTGCCAATATTCGCGCTAGCTCTATTACTTTAACGCCTTCTAAGGGATGCTCCATTTAATAACCCTTTAAATGTTCTTCTATCTTATCAACAAATTCGTCATAACTAGATTTTTTCATTTTCTCACCATTAATTATAAATGATGGTGTAGACGAAATTTTATCTTTATCAGCATTTTTCTGATATACATTTACAAGAGCTTGAGCCATATCACCATCGCTCAGGCATGCATCTATAGTGTCGCTATTCATACCAATTGATAAACCGATTTTTCGAAGATTATTTGCAATTTGAATATCCTCTTCTCCTTTGGTCCATTCAGCCTGCCGTCTGAAAATTTCTTCAACAATACCGTAAAATTTTTCAGAATTGTCACATCTCGCGACCATTGCTGCCCAAAGCCCATATCGGTCAAAAAAAACGTCTCGTAATATAAATTTAACCTTACCTTCATCGATATAATTTTTCTTCAACTTTTTAAATGTTCCCTCATGAAAATTTTTACAATGAGGGCATGTAAAACTTGCATATTCTATGATTGTTACAGGAGCGTTGGGATCTCCAAGAACAATATCTTCAACAATAATACTGGAAACGTTTATTAGAATTTCTGCTTCAATATTATTACTAAGTTGCAAATTATTAACCACGTTTAGATCCGCCACTGAATCACTCTTTAAATTTAAACCTGGGTTAAATTGTATAATCAGATAACCAATCAAAACCATTATTATGCTAGTACCCAATATTATACGAATGCCGCTCATTTTAATTCCTCTTCATTTGATGACTTTGCTAAAATATTAGCCCCTAGTGACTGTAACGCAATTTTCAAAACATCATCTTTAACTTCGGTTACTTCTTCTTTTGCCTTAATTTTGTCTAAGTCACTTGGTTTTAACTGCTTTTTTTGATCTATTAAATTTTCGTTAATTAATTCAGTTGGATCAGTTTGGGTAATTCTTACTCTGGAAATTGCATTATATCCATAAACTCCATTTACCCTATCTATAATTTGTTTACTCTGTGCTTGAACAATTGGAGCATTTGCTCCATTTGTTAACAACACTAACCCGGCACCAATGCCGTCTCTTCCATAGTTGACTTTAACTGGTTTAGCAATTTTAGCGATCTCATTACCAATAATATCTGCCCAATTTACTAATAATTTAGAAACAGCAAAACCTCGTGTCTCACTGGTTTTCTGTATCTGCTTTTCTAGTAAACTTGATGCGCTTCTAAATCCAGCACGTCCACGTTTAGTTATTTTTTTTGTTTTCATTCTACCGCATCACTTACTTATTGATTCTATCATTAAAGAATATCACTGAAATATAAAATTCCAGAAAATTTATTAATGTGAATTATTAAATATACTTTTTTGCTGTTCTGTTGCTTCTGTTTGATATTTTTGCTTCCACTCTGATGCTGGCATCCCATAAACGATCTCTTTGGATTCTTCCTTACTAATAT
Source organism: Paracoccaceae bacterium (assembly GCA_029246285.1). Lineage (GTDB taxonomy): Bacteria > Pseudomonadota > Alphaproteobacteria > Rhodobacterales > Rhodobacteraceae. The sequence goes on from JAQWNW010000007.1 coordinate 122,189, forward strand.
CCATTCCTAATTCTTGTGCTGCTTCTTTATACCATCGGCTTAAACAATTTCGACAAAAGCCAGTTAAATTCATCATATCAATGTTTTGAACGTCAGTCCGATTTTGTAAATGAGTTCGCAAAGATCTAAAAACCGCCGCCTCTATTTCTATCTCTGAATTTTTATCCATTTGAATATGTCCTTTTATCGATCAATTTCCTGTTTAACACTATTTATTGCATGTGCCAACTTAGCGCCCCACATCAACTGTTCTTTTTCACTACTAATTAGATCATTTCGAACTTCAATCAACACGTGCAATCGATCAACACTTAAAGCATGGCGAAACATTGTGTCTCCAATCAGATCACCCCTATATGGCTCATTATCCCCACAAATAACATCTTGCTGATTGTTGAAATAATTTAGTAAAGGCTGTGCAAATCGTCGGTCATTAGAAGATAAAATGCCAACATGCCAAGGTCGATTAAAACCATTCTTTAACTTAGGTGTAAAACTATGAATTGATATTAAAATAGGATCATGTTGAGTGGAAACTAGTCTTTTAATTTCATTATGGTAAGGTCTGTAACAACGGTTTAATCTATTCTCTCTATCATCTCTACTTATCTTGCGATTGCCTTCAATTATTGTACCATCATAAAGTTGCATTATTAAAGTAGGATCATCCTCTCCTCGGTTAGGATCAATTACTAATCGCGAGAAGTTTGAAAGTACTACTGGTGATTTAAGCTGTTTACCCAATTCTTTGCTAAGGCCTGAAGCACCAATGTCATAAGCGATATGTCTGTTCAAGTTCTCTTCAGAAATTCCAAGACTACCTTCCTTTACACATTTGGGTACTAAGTTAGAAGCATGATCACATAATATTAAAAAGTCACTATTTTGATTTTGATTGAAAGTATAAAATGGCTGATACATTAATATTACCTCTAACTTAAATTTTCTTAATTTCTCTATTAATAAGAAGAAAATGTTATGATAAGCATGTATATAAAATGAACCCATTGAAAAGGTAAAGCTTGTGCGAAGATTGAGAAACGTCAAAATTGTAGCTACATTAGGCCCGTCTTCAAGCGATTATAATACAATTAAAGAGTTATTCAAACATGGAGCAGATGTTTTTCGACTTAATATGAGTCATGGAAGCTATGATGAAATTAAAGCAAGACATACCATAATCAGAAAAATTGAAAAGAAATACTCTAGACCAATCGCTATCCTCGCAGACTTACAAGGTCCCAAATTAAGATGTGGAATATTTAAAAATGAAAGTATTATACTAACGCAGAATGATAAATTTTCGTTTGATTTAGAAGACATACCAGGTGATCAAAAACGAGTATATCTACCACATAAAGAAATTTTTAAAACAATCCGAAAAAATGAACCAATTCTGGTAGACGATGGAAAAGTTAAACTAAGGGTTCAATCAGTCAAAAATGGAATTATAAAGTGCTTAGTTGAAGTTGGGGGAAGTATCTCAAATAGAAAAGGAATAAATGTTCCCGAAACGCTTGTTCCAATGGCGGCTCTTTCAGATAAAGACAAAAAAGATTTAGAGTTTGTATGTGATTTAGGTGTGGATTGGTTGGCGCTGTCTTTTGTTCAGACGGCTAAAGATGTAATAGACGCAAAAAAACTTATAAAAGGTCGAACATCTGTGATCTCAAAGATCGAGAAACCATCAGCTGTAAAGGATTTTGAAGCAATACTAGCGAACTCAGATGGAATAATGATTGCAAGAGGGGATCTGGGCGTAGAGATGCCAGTTCAATCCATCCCTCCCATACAAAAGCGACTTGTGATGGCATGTAGACAATTTGCAAAACCCGTTATTGTGGCCACTCAAATGCTGGATAGTATGGTTGATTCTCCAATGCCTACTCGTGCCGAAGTAAGTGACGTAGCAAATGCTATTTATGAAGGTGCTGATGCGGTCATGTTATCTGCAGAAAGTGCAGCTGGGGATTTTCCAATCGAAGCGGTAAAGACAATGGATAGCATTGCCATAGAAATAGAAAATGACACAACTTATCGAGAAATAATGGATAGCTCTCGATTTCGGCAAAAAACAACCGTTGCCGATGCAATCACAGTGGCGGCAAGAGAAATCGCAGAAACAACACCAGTGACAGCTATTTGTTGTTTTACTCATTCAGGAGCAACTGCTAAATTGGTGTCAGGTGAAAGGCCACGTGTCCCAATAATTGCCTTGACTCCCTTAATAGAAACAGCACGATTACTTTGTTTATACTGGGGCGCACATTGTGTTATAACAGGCCACGTTGATAGATTTAAAATGGCAGTCATAAATGCAGCGCGAGCAGCAAAAAAATATAAGTTTGCCAATATAGATGAGCAAATAATCGTAACCGCTGGCGTGCCATTCAACCAACCAGGCAGCACCAATATTATAAGAGTTTCTCCAGTAAATGAAAAACTGATTTTTGGTAGTGACGAGGAGTAAAGCCTAGAATTAATCCATTTTTAGAGCAGAAATAAATGCTTCTTGAGGAATATCAACACGTCCAAATTGGCGCATTTTCTTTTTACCAGCTTTCTGCTTTTCTAAAAGTTTCTTCTTTCGCGTTACATCTCCCCCGTAGCATTTTGCGGTTACATCTTTTCGCATTGCAGATAATGTTTCTCGTGCAATAATACGACCGCCGATGGCCGCTTGAATGGGAATTTTAAACATGTGACGAGGTATTAAATCTTTCAATTTTTCACACATAGCTCTCCCCCTCGATTCTGCACGGTCTCGGTGTACCATGGTCGATAGGGCATCCACAGGCTCATCATTAACCATGATTTGCATTTTGACTAAAAAATCTTGTCTATAATTTTCAAGTTGATAATCAAAACTAGCATAACCTTTTGTTACAGATTTTAATCTATCATAGAAATCAAAAACAACTTCATTCAACGGTAAATCGTAAACAACCATTGCTCGACTGCCAGCATATGTTAGATCCAGTTGTATTCCTCTGCGATCCTGACAAAGTTTTAACACATCACCTAAATAATTATCTGGAACTAAGATTGTAGCCTTTATTCTTGGCTCCTCAATATGATCTACATAAGTTAAGTCTGGCATATCTGCAGGATTATGCAATTTGATAACATTTTGGTCTTTCATATGAATATGATAAATAACCGATGGCGCTGTAGTTATCAATTCTATTCCGTATTCTCGTTCTATTCTATCCCTAACAACTTCCAAATGTAAAAGACCAAGAAAGCCACATCTAAATCCAAAGCCAAGAGCCGCGGAGGTTTCCATTTCAAAACTAAATGATGCATCATTCAAGGCAAGCTTTTCGATTGACTCTCGTAGATCTTCAAACTCTGAATTATCAACTGGAAAAAGACCACAAAATACAACTGGTTGCGAAGGCTGAAACCCAGGCAAAGTTATAGTTGTCCCATTTTTTTCATGAGTGATCGTATCGCCAACTCGTGTATCCCTTACTTGCTTTATACTTGCTGTAAGAAAACCCAATTCTCCTGGCCCTAAGCTATCAATTGGTTCCATCTGAGGTTTAAACACACCAACCCTATCTACTTGATAAATTGCATTGGTATTAAGCATTTTAATCCTATCACCTTTTCTTAAAATACCATCATGAATTCTTATTAAGACAACCACCCCAAGGTAAGGATCATACCAACTATCTACCAGCATAGCCTTTAAAGGACCATTAGGATCACCATCTGGCGCTGGTAATGAAGTAACAATTCTCTCCAAAACATCAGGAATACCCAATCCAGTTTTTGCAGATATATGAATAGCATCTGTTGCATCAATCCCAATCACATCCTCAATTTGTTGCGCCACTCTATCTGGTTCAGCTGCTGGTAAATCTACTTTATTTAAAACAGTTACGATTTCATGATCAGCATCAATTGCATGATATACGTTGGCCAATGTCTGAGCCTCTACCCCCTGAGAAGCATCAACAACAAGCAAAGATCCTTCAACAGCGCGCATTGAACGTGACACCTCGTAAGCAAAATCTACATGCCCCGGTGTATCAATGAGATTCAAAACATAATCCTCTCCATCCCTAGCTCTATACTCAATCCTAACTGAATTTGCTTTAATGGTTATTCCGCGTTCACGCTCAATATCCATTGTGTCGAGCATCTGTGCTTCCATATCCCGCTCAGCAACAGTCCCTGTCTGCTGGATCAGCCTATCCGCCAAAGTCGATTTTCCATGATCAATATGGGCTACGATGCTAAAGTTACGTATATTAGAAGTTTTAATCATCATAGTCGCATATGAGGTGGTTTTCTATAAGGGTCAAGAAGATTTATTATTTTGAATAATATAATTCTACACACGAATCTACTTGCAAAATTTGTTAATGATGAGTAACACGCAAATTCTATCAAGCGTATATGGCCATTAGGGCTGCCTAAAACGCTTAAATCTCAAATTATAGGAGACAAAAATGCCCAAAATGAAAACAAAATCTAGTGCAAAAAAGCGCTTCAAAGTAACTGCTTCAGGCAGAGTCAAAGCAGCTCAAGCTGGCAAACAACACGGCATGATAAAACGATCTAATAAATTTCTTCGCAACGCACGAGGAACTAATACTCTGTGCAAAGCAGATGAAGGTATCGTTAAAACTTATATGCCATACGCACGCTAAGGAGAGATTGACATGTCAAGAGTAAAAAGTGGAACAGTCACACACGCCCGTCATAAAAAAATAATCAAGGCAGCAAAAGGCTATTATGGTCGAAGAAGTAATACTTTTAGAACCGCCACCCAAGCTGTAGATAAAGCAAACCAATATGCAACTCGTGATCGTAAAGCTCGAAAAAGGACTTTTAGAGCTTTATGGATTCAACGCATCAACGCAGCTGTGAGAGAACATGATCAAGAGTTAACATATTCCAGATTTATAAATGGATTAGACAAAGCTGGTATTGAGGTAGATAGAAAGGTTTTGGCAGATATCGCTGTGAACGAACCAGCTGCTTTTGGATCCATCGTTAGTCAAGTCAAGGAAGCGTTAGCTTAACATAGCAAAAAACCAAAGCTTTTAGTTTTGATGTCTTTGGGCTTCTTTAATTTTTTATGTTAAGATAAGAGGATAATTGGTTTTGTTTTATATTTTTGTAATATAATAGTTATATTATTTATGAAAGTGTTTGAAATTTACCGACTCTAAAATAATAAATAATTAGTCGAGACGGAGTAAACCACATGGATGGGTTGAAAGATCTACAAAAAAAATATTTAAGCCTCATTGACAGCCAAAAAGATCTTAACTTATTGGAAGAAGTAAGGGTATCTATCCTTGGAAAAAAAGGTGAGTTAAGTCTCAAAATGCGCGAATTAGGTACCATGTCACCTGATGAAAAGCAGACTATTGGTCCCGTACTTAATAATTTAAGAAACGAAATAACCGATAAATTTCTCAGTAAAAAATATGAACTAGAAGAAATTATTTTAAACAAAAGATTAGAAACAGAGTGGATTGATTTGAGTCTGCCATCTCGAAACAAATCAAAGGGCTCAATTCACCCAATAAGTCAAGTAACAGAAGAAGTTAGTGTAATTTTCTCAGAAATGGGATTTTCAGTAGCCGAAGGCCCACAAATTGAAACTGACTGGTATAACTTTGATGCATTAAATATCCCCCCCGAACATCCTGCGCGACAGGAACATGATACTTTTTTCCTACATCGCGAAAAAGATGATATCAGAGCACCGAATGTGTTACGCACTCATACTAGTCCAGTTCAGATAAGACATATGATTTCAAACGGAGCGCCATGTAGAATAATTGCTCCAGGTAGAGTTTATCGGTGTGATTATGACCAAACTCATACACCAATGTTTCATCAATTAGAAGGTTTAGCTATTGATAAGAACATTTCGATGGCAAATTTAAAAGGAACCCTTGAAGTATTCTGCAAGAAATTTTTTGAAGTAAGTGACATAGAATTACGCTTTCGAGCATCACATTTTCCTTTCACAGAACCCTCTGCAGAAGTCGACCTTCGCTGTTCATGGAAAGATGGGAAACTAGAGGTAGGTAAAGGTGACAGCTGGATGGAAATTTTAGGCAGCGGTATGGTGCACCCTAAAGTATTGGATGCTGGCGGTATTGATTCAAGTATTTGGCAGGGCTTCGCATTTGGAATGGGGATAGATAGATTAGCAATGTTAAAATATGGAATACCAGATTTAAGAGCTTTCTTTGATAGCGACTTAAGATGGCTTAGGCACTATGGCTTTTCAGCATTAGATCAACCAAATTCCCACACTGGATTAACTAAATAATGATTATTGAGGTAAGTCTCCAATGAAATTTACATTAAGTTGGTTAAAAACACATTTAGAAACAGATGCTTCACTTGACGATATAGTATATAATCTAACCGATTTGGGCTTAGAGGTTGAGGAAGTAATAGACCCCCTCAAGAAACTTGAAGAATTTACAGTTGGTTATGTTATAAAATCTGACAAACATCCTAACGCAGATAAATTAAAAATTTGCGAGGTTGAAACCAATGAAGGAAACTTAAATATCATATGCGGCGCTCCTAATGCTAGAGAGGGTATTTATGTTGTCGTGGCAAAACCAGGTGTTTATGTACCTGGTATAGACACCACAATTGGCATTGGTAAAATTAGAGGTGTGGAAAGTTATGGTATGATGTGTTCAGAGCGGGAAATGGGTCTCTCAAACGAACATGACGGTATAATTGAATTAATAGGTAAGCCTTTAATTGGTTCAAAATTTACTGACTATTTGATGAGCAACAATCCAAGCGTAGTAGATCCGGTTATAGAAATTGCTATAACACCTAATCGACCAGATGCATTGGGCGTAAGAGGTATAGCACGGGACCTTGCATCACGAGGGCTGGGTATTCTGAAACCACATCAAACCCCGTTGATAAAGGGAAAAAATAAAAGTGGTATAAAGATTGATATTGATAAGGAAGTTTTACAAAAAGGCTGCCCTGTATTTTATGGATGTGAAATTAAAGGTGTAAAAAATGGCCCTTCACCAAAGTGGTTGAGAGATAAAATTGAATCTATTGGCCTACGTTCAATTTCATCACTCGTAGATATAACAAATTTTTTTACAATAGACAGAGCAAGGCCACTACACGTATTTGATACCGATAAAATAAATGGAAATTTACTTGTTAGCTTTGCTGATGGCAGCGAAAATATTGATGGCTTAGATGAAAAAAATTATAATTTGCCAAAAGGTGCTATGAAAATTTCAGACCAGTCCGGTATTATTAGTATAGCCGGTATAATGGGTGGAAATTCAACTGGTTGTTCAGAGGAAACAGTCAATGTATTGCTAGAGAGCGCATATTGGGATCCAATCACTATTGCTAAAGCTGGACGAGCAATGAAAATTAATTCTGATGCTAGATATCGTTTTGAGCGTGGTGTAGATCCTGATTTTACCAAGGATGGTGTCATGCTTGGTGCACAAATGATTATCGATCTTTGTGGTGGAACTCCTCATGAGATAATTAAAACTGGTGAAATCCCTAACTTCCATAGAACTTATACCTTAAACTCTAATAAAGTTCAGTCCCTAGTGGGAATGAAAATTGATGAAGAAAAACAAATAAGTATTTTAGAATCTTTGGGATTTAAATTCGAACAAGGTAAAGTTTCACCTCCTCCATGGCGACCAGATGTGCAGGGGGAAGCGGATTTAGTTGAAGAAATTGCCAGGGTTACATCGTTAACAAAATTAAAAGGAATACCTTTACCAGCACAAGATCCAACTACATTACACAGTAAATTAACACCACTTCAGAGAAGAGAAGCTACTATTAGAAGAGAGATTGCGGCGTTAGGTTATAATGAATGTGTCACATATTCATTTATAAGTGAGAAAACTGCCCTACTGTTTGGCGGTGGTTCTAATGATACTAAGTTAGAAAATCCTATTTCTACAGACATGAGTCATATGCGGCCTTCTTTGTTGCCCGGGTTACTACAGGCCGCAAGCCGCAACCAATCAAGAGGCATTTTTGATATGGCGCTTTTTGAAATAGGTCCAGTTTTTCACGGTGGCGAGCCAGAGGATCAAGAAATCTTAGCGACTGGTATTCTAGTCGGCCACACTAATGCTCGTGATGTTCATGGCGAACGAAGAGAATTTGATCCATTTGATATAAAAGCAGATGTTGAAAAAGTTTTAAAATCAATTGGATGCCCAACCAAGCTAATGATTCTTAGAGATGTTAGCAAATGGTGGCACCCTGGGCGGTCAGGGAAACTTGCACTTGGGCCAAAAAATATTTTAGCTGGTTTCGGCGAAATTCATCCAAAAGTTTTAACTGAATTAAACATTAAAGGTCCTGTTATGGCATTTGCAATTCATATCCAAAAGCCACCATTTCCAAAAGTTAAAACTAATACACGCTCAGCCTTAAAAATGAGCGACTATCAGGCTGTCCAAAGAGATTTTTCGTTTATTGTTGATAGTGGTACTGAAGCATCTGTTTTGGTAAATGCGGCAAAATCTGCAGACAAAGATTTGATTAAAGATGCATACATATTTGACCAGTTTGTGAACCAGAAAAACGATGAGCCTAATAATATAAATAAAAAATCTTTAGCGATTACAGTTCAGATACAATCATCAAAGAAAACACTTATCGATGAAGAAATTGATCTTTTATGTCAAAAAATTATAGAAAATATTGAGAAATCTAGTGGTGGTGTTTTAAGAAGTTAAGGTCTAATAGAAAATATAATAAATTAGACCAAACCAGAAAAAGGCATATATTTAACTAGATCCCCAACTTTAACCTTTTCAAGATCTTCTGGCAATTCAACCAGACCCTCTGCCCAGCTCAAGCCTGATATTCGACCTGACCCCTCGGAATGAAAAATCTCTGCTTTGCCATCTTTTATTTTAGCTCTGAGATATTCTCTTCTTCCAGTTTTTTTTGCCTTTGAGAAACTAGCAGGAATATTAAATGCACCTAATTGAACCCAACCTTCTCCACTTAATAGACCGCAAATAGGTTTGCCAAAAACTAAAGTGCATACAAAAGCTGCAACAGGATTTCCAGGCAATCCAATTACTGGTGTTTTTTTCCAGCTAGCCAAAGCTAGGGGCCTACCTGGCTTCATTGCTATTTTCCAATGATATAAGTTCCCATCAGATTTTAGTAATCGGGAAACATGATCTTCTTTACCAGTTGATGCCCCTCCCGACGTAAAAATTACATCACAAACTTGCGACGCCTGATTTAATTTAGTCCTAATTCGATTTTTATCATCAACTACATGCCCTAAATCGATTGGTATATAACCCCATTTTTTCATTATACTCATTAACATCGGTCGATTAGCATCCAAGGTTTTGTTGAAATCTTGATCACTAAATTTTTCTACTATTTCATTACCAGTAGATAAAATGCCTATCCTTAAGGGCAAATATACCCCAATTTCTTTTACACCAGTAGCAACTAATAATCCTATATCTTGCGGTCGAACTCTTAAGCCTTTCTTTAAAATTACTTCACCTGCCTTTACATCCTCTCCCGCTTTTCGAGTATTTTCCCCTCTTTTTATATCGCAATCAAAAGAAATCTTATTTTTAAGAACTGTAACTTCTTCTTGTAAAACAACCGTATCAACTCCACTAGGCAAGCTAGCCCCAGTCAAAATGCGAACTGCGCTTCCTTTGGGTACATCACATATAACATCACTGCCAGGTGTTATTTGCTCTGCTATCAAATTTAAAAAGTTTTTTGGTCCTATGAGCGATTTGAATGCAAACCCAAAGCCATCAACCGCTGTATTTGCCACATGTGGATTAGAACGTTTGGCAAAAACATCTTCACTTAAAATAAACCCCAAGGAATTGCTAACATCTATTTTCTGACACTTTAAATTCATAGTGAGAGATTTTTTTAGATCACTTAATGCGGTCTCTACAGGTGTCCAAGTAGTCCCCCTTGGAAACGCCGAGTTATTATCAGTATATTTTTTCATAACAAACCAACAGTTTTTAATACAAAATCTGCTATTGTCTTAGTATCATCGAGATTTAATGTTGGAACTACCGTATCAACTTTATCATTAGTGGCTACAGCAATTATGTTTTTGTCAGAGGGAGCTATCAGTTTTTGTCCTGTAACGCTGCGATAGGTTTCGATTTTTAAATGATCATTAGTTTTAAAACCTTCAATTAACACTAAATCAACGGGATCCATTTTTCTCAGTTGTTCCTCAATGGTTGGCTTTAGGCTTTCTCGCAGTTCAGTCATCAAAACCCACCTGGCATCTGAAGAAAGAAGCACCTGATGAGCGCCCGCTTTTCTATGACGAAAACTATCCTTACCTTTCTGATCAACATCAAAATTATGATGCGCATGTTTCATTGTTGATACAGTAACCCCTCGATTAGTTATATCATCAACTAAACGCTCCACTAACCCAGTTTTTCCAGAATTTTTCCAACCTACTATGCCAAAAACCTTCATACCCAACCTTTTTCAATTATAGCTTCTGCTTCTTTAAGATCATCTGGTTTATTTATGTTAAAAAAAGGATTAAATTTAGTGTCTGAAAACTTGCAATAACTTACTTTATGTTTATCAGTCCAAGCTAACATTTTTCTAATCCCACCATTTAAGCTTTTTCTGAGATCATTTCTAAGACTAACATCCCACAAACCAAACGTTGGGTGTAGGTTTTTAGATTTTTTTCCCTTATCGGTTGTGTAAGCTAAAACAATAGAACAATCATCTTTCATTAAAGTCTTTTTACATTTTTTTAAGAAATCTTTGGGGAAAAATGGTGTATCGACTGCGACTGTTAAAATGTAATTATATCCGTTTTCATAAGCCCAATCCATTCCAGCTAAAACACCTGCAAGAGGACCAGCATAATCAGTTATACTATCCCTAACTATTGGTAAGTTAAATTGTTTATATAATTTCTCTTGAACATTTACATTTAGAATAATTTCTTCGGTCTGTATGCTTAATCTATTTAGAACATGTAAAGAGAGTGATTTAGTTTTAAGCTGCAACATACCCTTATGGGCACCACCCATTCTTTTTGATTGCCCACCTGCCAAAACAACTCCAACTATATTCAATGACTAAACTCCCTTCTATTTTGCAACGTTCTTGATTTGACTCAGATCGACATCCCAAATTAATTTTGACTCACCAGACAAGCATATAAAGCGTTGTCCTCGCAATCTCCCAATAAGAGTTATGCCTACTTGCTTAGCAATATTGACACCCCAGGCTGTAAAACCGGATCTGGACACTAATACTGGAATTTGCATTAGAGCTGTCTTGATTACCATTTCAGATGTCAACCTACCTGTGGTATATAAAATCTTATCTCTTGGATTGGTGCCAGTATCAAAAATCCATCCTGCTATCTTATCCACAGCATTGTGTCGACCAACATCCTCCATATATACTAATGGCTTGTCTTGGTGACACAAAATAGTTCCATGAATCGCACCAGCTTTTAAATAAAGACTTGGCGTTCGATTTATTTTACTTGATAAACTATACAAATGTGAGACTTTTGTACTTATCGCACTGATTTTCAAACCATCAATACCATCCATAATATCACCAAACACCGTACCAACCGCACATCCAGATGTTTGTGTTTTCTTTTTTAATTTATCTTCATAATTTGTTTTTCTTTTTGTCCTTATCACTATCGAATTTAGCTCAGCATCGAAATCAATTGCATCAACTTTATCCTTATTTGATAGCATTTTTTGGTTTCTTAAAAATCCGAGAGCTAAATATTCTGGATAATCTCCTATAGTCATCGCTGTAACAATCTCCTGATTATTTAGAAAAATTGTTAGTGGGCGCTCTTCAATTACAGAAACATCAATTCTGTTACCTAATTGGTCAACACCTGCCACTTCTTGAGTTAAATCCTCACCAGATAAATTTGGACTAATAATATAATCCCTAATCTTTGTATCATCTATCAAAACTGACCCAATTCAAAAAATTACTGTGTATACATTATATAGGCAAAGCAGTCGTATTAGAAACACTACGCAATGAAAAACTTGAATGCATCTGTGCTACTCCTGGCAACCTTGCCAGATATTTTCTGTGGATGCGCGCAAAATCATCAGTATCCTTAGCAATAACCTTTAAAAGATAGTCTGCCTCTCCAGCCATCAAGTGGCATTCTAAAACATCTGGCACTTGAGAAACTTCTCGTTCAAACGCATCTAACACTTCATCTGTTTGCCCGGATAAAGTAATTTCAACAAAAACAGTTGTTGGCAATCCAACCAGGCGATTGTTTAAAAGAGCAACATAATTTTTGATAATACCCAATGAATCCAATCTTTGCACTCTTCGATGGCAAGCAGACGCACTTAAATTAATTCGCTCAGCCAAATCTGCATTAGAGATTCGACCATCCATCTGTAATACACTTAAAATACGTCTATCAGTTTGGTCTAATTGAATATCAACCACTTCAAGCTCCCAAAATTATTTAAGTCATAAAGGCAATTCACCATTTTGAACATACTTCAGAATATTGATAACCTGCTCAGGAGTTTCAGCTACGGCTAACGCTGCAGCATCAACTTCTTTTAATGCATGTGAAACGTCTTTAGCATGTAAAATGATTAAAGCTTTTCCCAATGCTGCTGCATAACCCGCATCAAAAGCTGCATTCCACTGCTTATATTTTTCACCAAATCGAACAACCACAATATCGGCACTCTTTATACCATTATTAGTTCTAATCGCATTTATCTGTGCACCTTTTTTATCATGCCAAAATTTATTATCCTCACTACCTAAAATACGGACACCGCAGTCATCTGAGGCAGCATGATCTGTGACAGGTGAAAAAAAAGATACGTCTAAATCCTTAGTCCCATTTATAATTTGCTCACGCCAATCAGTGTGAATTTCTCCAGATAAGTAAATTTTCATTCAACCTTCTCCATAAATACTGCTTTAACTCTTCGTACACCTGCTGAGCTACTCTGTTCTTTATTAATCTTAAATGTTCCATATTTAGATAAAAAAGAGCAATTTTTAACATGTGGTCCTCCACACAGCTCTTTACTCCATACTTTACCTGCCTGATCTTTCATCAAATAGACCTTTACAATATCTGGATATTTTTCCCAAAAACTTCCCTCAACTCCTTCAGCGTAAGCCTCATCTTTCTTCATCTCAAACACAGTAACTTCAGCCTGCGCCAGTATTCCATTGTTAACATAGTCTTCAACAAATCGTTTTTGCTCATCTGTCATTTTCAAGTCATGATTAAAATCAAACCTTATTCTCTCAGCAGTGATATTACTTCCTTTTTGGTGTACGTGATCTCCCAGTATCTCTCGCAAACCTGCTAACATTAAATGAGCCGCCGTATGAAACGCAGTTGTTTTTTCTGACGCATCAGCTAATCCACCCTTAAATTTTCCCGCAGCAGCAGTTGCAGATTTTTTCGAATGTTCTTTAAATGAACTTTCAAAGCCTTCAATATCGTCTATCTGCATATTTCTTTCTTTTAATATCTCTTCTGTTAATTCTTTGGGAAACCCATATGTCTGATAAAAGTTAAAGGCATCAATCCCAGATACAGATTTCTGTCGCTCAATATGCTTTAAAATTTCCTTTTCACCTGAGATTAAAAGTTTCTGAAATTTTGCTTCCTCTTGCAAAATAGAATTTAAAATCAGCTTCCTTTGACTCTGTATTTGCTTGTAGGATTTTGAGTCATCTAGGAAAGCAGTAATAATTTTATGCATAAAAGGTTCTTTTATTCCCAATCCCATAGCTGCTCTCATTGCTCTCCTTATCAAACGACGTGTAATATATGAAGCATCCTGATTCCCTGGATGCACTCCATCACCGACTAAGAAAGTCGCTGCCCTACAGTGATCCAAAATAATTCGAAAGGATGATAAATATTCTTTGTAATTTTTGCCTGACAAATCTGAAAGAACTCTTTTTGGCTCATCAAAAAAAGGAGTGTTATATACGTCTCTATCGGAATTAACGGCTGCACATATTCTCTCAAGACCACCTCCATAATCAATATTAGGTTTTTCTAAAGGAACAAAGCTGCGCTCACTTTTTTTTTGGTGAGACATAAAAACATTATTACCAATTTCTAGGAATCTACCGGTGTCACTAGCAGGATGGTCCATTAAATTACCATCTGGCTCAAAGTCAAAGAACATTTCACTATCTGGACCACCCAATTCTCCTACTGGCATATTTTCTGGCTTACCCGCTCGCGACCACCAATTTTCTGTCGCATCATACAAAAAAATACGCCCGCCTCTTGAGAGACCGTACCGCTGACCGTCCTCCTCTATCTTTGGATCTATATTTCTTTTTTTAAATAGCGCCTCCCAGATACCTATAGATTCTTCATCTCGACCAATGCCAACTTCTGGATCACCTTTAAACACAGTTACATATAAATTCTCAGGGTTAATTCCCAAGACATCAACCTGCCATTCAAAAATCCATTCAATTTGATTTTTCTTAAAAGTTGTTGGATTAGCTCTCAAATCCCAACGACCTATCATTTCAAAGAATGTTAGATGAGAATTATCGCCTACTTCTTCTATATCACCAGTTCTACAACACTTCTGAATATTAATAAGATCAGTGCCAGAAGGATGTGTTTCTCCGAGTAGATATGGAACCATAGGTTGCATTCCAGAACCCGTGAAAAGTGTAGATGGATCATTTTCCGGTACTAAACTAGCCGACGGTATTTCTCTCGCCCCTCGCTTAGTCATAAATTCTGAATAAGAAGCTCGGATTTGATCTGGGGTCATTTTATTTCTCTTAATAATTTCTATTTCCTAATCTTCTAAACCAGGTTTCATTAAGACTCAAAAGAGAAAAATAATAATATTTAAATTATAATTCATAAATCCAACATTATATAGTTATGGAAAGGCTTGGAACAAAAAATCCTATTATTGCTATTTTCTTAAATTCCAGTTAAATTTACCCCACCTCGGGGAGCCAAATAGGCTGAGATGTATAACACAGACCCGCTGAACCTGATCCAGTTCATACTGGCGTAGGGAAGGTTGAGACATCGCTCACCTAACCCACGATAATAAATATAGGAGATTGCGATGAAAAAACTAATTTTTTCTTTATTTTTTCTTTTATCCACTAGCTCTTTTTGCCTTTCTGAAGTGAACACTTTAAAAGTATATACATATGATAGCTTTGTATCAGACTGGGGACCTGGGCCAAGCATTGAGAAGGCTTTTGAAAACATTTGCGATTGCGACTTGCAACTTATAGGAGCTGGGGATGGTGCTGCTCTTTTAGCAAAGCTATTACTAGAAGGAGAATTAACAGAAGCAGATGTAGTTCTTGGGTTAGATACTAATCTAATATCACGTGCAAAAGAAACTGGTCTTTTCGCAAAACACTCTAAAACCTTAGACTTAAACTTACCTATAGCTTGGGATGATGACACGTTCATTCCCTTTGATTGGGGTTATTTTGCTTTTGTTTATAATGCCAAAAATATATCAAGTGTGCCAAATAATTTTAAAGAACTAACAAATCAAACTAATTTAAGAATAGTAATTCAAGACCCAAGAAGTTCCACTCCAGGCCTTGGCTTACTAATGTGGATTAAGGCGGCATATGGCGATGAATCGAATAAAATCTGGAAAGGGCTAACCCCAAATATCCTAACCGTAACCAAAGGTTGGTCAGAAGCATACGGTTTATTTATGGATGGTGAAGCAGACTTAGTACTTTCTTATACAACTTCGCCAGCATATCACATAATAGCAGAAAATGATTCATCAAAAAAAGCTGCTATCTTTGATGAAGGTCACTATATGCAAATAGAAGTAGCCGCGAAAATCTCTAATACAGATCAAACAGAACTAGCAGATAAATTCTTAGATTTCATGGTGTCAGAAAAATTTCAAACAATTATTCCAACGACCAATTGGATGTACCCAGTCATAAATCTAGATGCTAAATTAGATAAAGCTTTCCTATCGCCAATACCGAAAAATAAATCTTTATACTTTGATCCAATAACTGCTCAAGAAACCAGAAAAGAAGCTTTAGATGAATGGTTAGAAATATTAAGCAAATAAATTTTTCTAATATATTAGGTTGGGTCTCACTGACCCTCCTAACATTGGTGACATTCGGAACTCTAGCAGTTGTTTACGTTAAGTCACACAATAATTTTACCTTAACACCCGCTGATTTCAAAATAATTAAGTTTACCACTTATCAAGCTCTAATATCAGCAACTATGAGCTCAGTTTTGGGTATATTTTTAGCCCGCGCACTTACAAGACAATCCTTTATTGGCAAATCGATCTTAATTGTAATTCTTGGCGCCCCATTTATTCTCCCTGTCGTTGTAGCAATCTTAGGTCTAATATCAGTCTTTGGTCGAAATGGCCTGCTCAACAATACGTTAGAAATCTTTGGATTTGAAAATATTTCCATATATGGTCTTCATGGAATTATTATAGCAAATATTTTTTTCAACTTACCTTTAGTTTCTAGATTATTATTACACGGATGGAATTCTATCCCAGCTGAACAACTTAGATTAGCAGAAAGCCTTGGCTTTAATAAACAAGATATATTTTTTTTAATAGAATTGCCAATGTTACGCACACGACTACCAGGTATCTTTGCAGTTGTATTTTTGATATGTGTCTCATCCTTTTCGATAGCCTTAACTTTAGGAGGAGGACCTAAATCTACCACGATAGAATTAGCTATCTATCAAGCTTTCAGGTATGATTTTGATTTAAGTAAAGCCGCTAACCTAGCCATGGTACAATTCATATTATGCTTTATGATTACAATAATTGTAATATGGACACAAAAAACGCAATCCTTTCAAGTCAGTTTTGACCGCGTGATTGTTAAATGGACTAGAAGTAATAATAATCTAATTGATTGGATAATTATAAGTTTAAGTTCAATCTTTTTAATTATTCCTCTTCTAGTAATTTTAATGGAAGGTATTTTTTCGCTACATTTAATTGATGCTTCTATCTTAGTCTCGTTGGGTAGATCAATTCTTGTTGCCTTTGGAGCAGTCATAATTTGTTTATTTATCACGTTTTCCCTGGGAAGCGTAATTGTTACAAGCAATATTAGAAGTAAGGTTAGATGGCTCATGGAGAGTTCTGCCTACTTTATAATTGCCAGCTCACCATTAGTAATAGGGACAGGGTTTTTTATTTTTTTGTTTCCAATTATCAATCCAATTAAAATTGTATTTCCGATGACTGCTTTAATAAATGCAATAATGGCAGTGCCATTTAGTTTAAGGATTATTTTGCCTGCAATGCAGAAAATTAATCAAGACTATGGCAAGCTTTCTGAAAGCATTGGCTTACGGGGGTATGAAAAAATTTTTAATCTAACTATCCCTCGAATGAAACGAGAAATTGGATTTTCAGTTGGTTTAATTAGCGCCTTATCAATTGGTGATTTGGGCGTTGTTACATTATTTTCATCTCCACAATCTGGGACCTTACCGCTGACAATTTATAGATTAATGGGTAGTTACCAAATGGATGCAGCAAAGGCAGCAGCATTCTTACTATTGATCTCTTGTTTTATAATTTTTTTACTAACTGATAGATTGGCACACTCAAATGTTAAAGATTAACAACGTAACTATAAAACTTAAGTCATTTCATTTAAAAATTGATTTAACTATCAAACCGAAAAGTATTACGGCAGTTATAGGGCCATCTGGATCAGGTAAATCTACATTATTTGATATGATAGGCGGATTTAATCAGTTAGATAGTGGATCAATCATTTGGGAAAATAACGACATAGGAAATTTAGAGCCAGCCCAAAGACCTATTACTGTTCTCTTTCAAGACAACAACTTATTTCCTCATCTAAACACTTATCAAAATGTAGCGTTAGGCTTAACCACAAAGTTGAAAAATCATGAGAAATTCAAATATAAAATTGATAATGCCCTGGAAAAAGTCGATATGTTAGAACATTCTAATAAATACCCGTCTGAACTATCTGGTGGACAAAAGGGAAGAACAGCACTTGCACGAGCTCTTGTAAGAAAAAAACCATTACTTCTCCTGGATGAACCTTTTTCCGCTTTAGGGCCTGGTTTAAGAAGAGAAATGTTAAATTTAGTCAAAGAAATTTCTCACAAAAACAAACTAACCGTCATGATTGTGACCCATGATCCGGCTGAACTCGCAGACGTTTGTCAAGATGTAATTGTTGTTGCTGAAAATACCGCAACTGGACCTTACCACTTGCAAGAATTGCTTAAAAATCCACCAAAATCACTAAGTGATTATCTATGATAATAACTTAGTGAATAAAATTTTAAGTCTTATAATCTTTACGTTTTATTGGTGCCCATAATTTTTTATTAGTTAAATATAATAAAAACGCTAACAAACTTAATAATATTACAGCTACAAATCCCATTGTCTTCCTAGCCATCATTTTTGGTTCCGCAGTCCACATTAAAAATGCGGAAACATCCTCTGAAAGGTGGTGTGCTGTATTTGAATGTCCATCACGATATTCAACAATTCCATCTTCTAAAGGTGGTGGCATTGCTATCCATCCACCAGGAAAAGCTGTATTTTCATATAGTATAGCACCAGCTTCTTCTTTTTCCTTACCTGTATATCCAATCAACAGCGATGCAATATATTCAGCACCTCCCATTCCTTTAACAATCTGATTAATCCCCAATCCATAAGGTCCATGAAATCCAGCGCGTGCTTTGGCCATTAATGATAAATCTGGCGCATTTTCTATTGCCGACTTAGGAAACTTATCTGAAGGAATAGCTGGTCTTGTATCATCCAGGTCAACATCAAATATATCAAATTGTTTTGCGTAAGCCTTTACTTGGCTAGCTTCTAGCATTGGCCCACCAGGATCACCCAGGGTTCTAAAAGCTACATGCTCTAATCCATGACAAGACGAGCAAACTTCAGTGTAAACCTGCAATCCTCTCTGTAGCTGGTTTTGATCAAAAGTTCCAAATGGCCCCTCAAAAGAAAAAGAAAAATCTTCAATGTGCTGCTTAGAGGCACCTGCTGCAAACAAACTGGCGGTTAAACCTAAACTAAAGATTAATGCAATATTTATAATTTTAATCATCATGTACATTCTCTTATAAGCCTATTCTGCTGGTTCTACTTTTGGTGGGTAATGAGAATCAAAATCTTCTTCAATCGTCTCAGGCACAGGTAATGGTTTCTCTAATACTCCTAGTAAGGGTAAGATAATTAAGAAATAGGCAAACCAATATGAAGCACCAATTAATGCTATGACCCCATAAATTCCTTCAGCCGGCATAGCGCCACACCACATAAGAACAACAAAGTCTATTCCCAATAACCAAAACCACCATTTAAAACTTGGTCTATATCTTCCAGATCGAATTGAAGAAGTATCAAGCCAAGGAGCTAACACCATGACAAATATGGCCCCAAACATTGCAGCTACTCCAAAAAACTTGGCATCAACGATGCCCCCAGTAAGAAAACTTACCAACTGAACAGCCCAAACGTCAGCAGTAAATGCTCTCAATATAGCGTAGAATGGCAAGTAGTACCATTCTGGAACAATATGGGCAGGGGTAACAAGTGGATTAGCAGGTATATAGTTATCAGGATGTCCAAGATAGTTTGGCATAAACCCTACCAAAATAAAAAATATTACCAATATTACCGCCAAAGCAAAAACATCTTTAATCACATAGTAAGGGAAAAATGGCACCGTATCTTTCTCTGCTTCTGCTTTCGACCCTCGTCGAACCTCAACACCAGTAGGATTGTTATTACCAGTTGTGTGAAAAGCCCAGATGTGAAGAATGACAAGGCCCGCAATTAAAAATGGAAGTAAGTAATGTAAGCTAAAAAATCTATTAAGCGTTGCATTATCAACAGCAGGGCCGCCCAAAAGCCAAGATTGCAAAGACTCACCAATACCTGGTATTGCTCCAAATAAACCTGTGATAACCGTAGCTCCCCAAAATGACATCTGACCCCAAGGTAAAACATAACCTAAGAAACCAGTGGCCATCATTAGAAGATAAATTAACATTCCTATTATCCAAGTAACTTCTCTTGGCGCCTTATAAGAACCGTAATACAAACCTCGAAATATGTGTGCGTAAACAGCTATAAAAAACAAGGATGCACCATTCATGTGCAGATAACGAATTGCCCAGCCTCCATTCACATCACGCATAATATGCTCGATCGACGCAAACGCCAAATCAACATGAGGAGTGTAATGCATCGCTAACACTATCCCAGTTACAATTTGCAATAATAAACATAAGGTCAATAAACTTCCCCATATCCACATCCAATTCAAATTTTTGGGTGTCGGTATCGTTAAGGTCGAATAAATAACTCCTGCTATGGGTAATCGGGAGTCCAGCCATTTTTCAAAATTTGACTTTGGTTCATATTCATCATGTGGAATGCCAGCCATATTATTTTCTCACTTAACCAAGTTTTATTGTTGTAGCATCTATAAAAGTTGCCAAAGGAACAGGAAGATTTTCTGGTGCGGGGCCTTTGCGTATTCGACCAGCTGTATCATAATGCGATCCATGACAAGGACAAAACCAGCCACCAAATTCACCAGCACCGTCTCCAAGGGGAACACAACCAAGATGGGTACAAACACCCATCATCACCAACCACTCGCCGTCCTTATCTAAAGTTCGGTTTTTATCATCTGCGTTAGCCTCTACAGCATTTGCGTTTCGACCCATGCCATCTGGCAAATCTGTTATCACCGCATCTCGTGCAAGATTTATCTCATCAGAGGTCCGTCGTCGAATAAATACTGGTTTACCTAACCACTTAACAGTAATTTGGGTGCCAGGCTCAATCCCTGAAATATCTACTTCTATTGAAGACAACGCCTGTACATCAGCACTAGGGTTCATTTGATTAACCAATGGCCAAGCCGCAGCTCCAACCACTACAGCGCCTGTACCACCTGTTGCATAATACAAAAAATCTCGGCGAGTTGCCTGTCCATCATCCTGTGACAAATGAGTTACTCCTAAATTGATTGCTTAATCAAAATTATATACTTTTAGTTAGTTGCACCTAACCTTTCAAATTGTGTACTACAAGTTAAATATCCCCGTCGAGCGGACATTAGATCGCAGAGGAACTATTAATGATTACAAAACTACATTTAGCAGCCTATCAAACTGATTTAGCGCATAATTTAGGTTCAATGATTCGCCTTGCTGCTTGTTTTGGAGTGGTCTTGGATATAGTTGGGCCTTGTGGTTTTCCTCTTTCTCAAAAGAGTTTGAGGGAAGCTTCATTGGATTACGGTGAAAAATGTGAGACTAATTTGCATTCAGATTGGAGCCAATTCAAAATCGCCTCAAAAGATAGACGTTTAGTGTTGTTAAGTACGAAAGCTAAGCAAAGCCTTTGGCAATTTAAATTTAAAGAAAATGATACTTTAATTATGGGTAGAGAAACATCTGGTGTACCTGCAGAAATACATCATCAATGTCATTCAGAAATTCACATCCCAATGCCTGGTGGTGGCAGAAGCTTAAATGTTGCAATCTCCGCTGGAGTTGCCGTTTGTGAAGCGTTGAGACAACTTCAATCAAGATAAAGAATTAATTTTATATAATATCAATAACAGTTTTATCTATTGAAAGCATGTATCCTTTGCCAGTTACATTTCGGATTAATAATTCTGAAATAACCTGATTCCCCAAAGAATCTCTTAATCGCTTTATTCGCATCACACCAACCGCTTCATCACAATCGCTAATCGGTTTCCCAGTAATCAATGCCTCAATATCCACACCAGACAGATAATCATCGTCCATTCGCGCCTCACACAAAACCGCAAGAGCTTCAAACAAAGACGCAGCCAAATTAAATTCCAAGTCATTAATATATACTAAGTTCTCTTCACGATTAATAATTATACTATTTATATTGATACCAGCTCTTTCCACTTGGGTAAGTTTTTTATCTAACGTTATAGTTAAAATTATGAATACAATTATTGTCAGAAAAAGAGTTAAGGAAAATAGCACTAAAATAAAAATAATATATCTATATGAAGACAATACATCAGAAAAGGCCGTACCCGAATTTGCTAAGATTTCTAAGAGCCTAATTTCATTTTTATCAGGCATATTAGAAGACTCTAAAAATAATTTCTCTACTCTAATATTAAAAGCATTCGCATCAGGTAAGTTCGTGAAAAGCAATGCGGCTGATGCAATCAAGATAATAAATAATAAAGCAAGAATGCTAAATGCTACTTTATTGTTAACAAAAAGTTTTTCTAGATTATTCAAAAACCCTTTTTCCATTTTAATATAGGAGAAAGTACTTACCTGCACTTTCCTTTCTTCTCTCCAAACCACTTTCATCAAATAATGTTATAACTCCCAAAAGCAACCAACCCCCAAGCTCAATCCTTTTGCTAACGATCTTTTCAGCTTTAGATTTTGTGCATTGACTACTTGAAACTTCCATAACACCATAATGTAACTGAAATGGATTGTTTTTTTTCGCTTTGTAATCAACAAAACAAGCAGAATTAGCAGGAGTAGAAAAGATATATAAAAATAAAATTATAAAAATTTTTTTATTAAGCATAACTATAATTTGCACTTAAATAATATAATTTGCAATTAGAAGACTGGATAAGGCTGACGTATTGATGCTACCGAACTTTTCATTAGAAAATAAATTTATTAATTCTGGTGTAAATTTTATCGCTGGTACAGATGAAGTAGGACGGGGCGCTTGGGCTGGTCCGGTGACAGCAGCAGCAGTTATTCTTGATCCAAAAAAAATTCCAAATGGAATAAATGATAGTAAAAAACTTACAAAAAACAAAAGAAACCAATTGTCAGCCGAAATTATTGCTATGTCTATAAGTTGTTCAATTATACATATAAGTGTGGTTGAGATTGATAAAATTAATATCCTTGAAGCAAGTATGTTAGCAATGCGTAAGGCCACTCATTCCCTCAATAGGGCAGCAAGTCATGTATTAGTAGATGGAAATAGAATACCTAAAAACTTAAATTGTCCAGCAACTGCCGTTGTTAAGGGTGACAGTTTAAGCTTAACAATCGCTGCCGCTTCAATCCTTGCAAAAGTTGCTAGAGATCAAATAATGGAAGATTTAGCACAAGATTTTCCAAAATACGGTTGGGAAACCAACGTTGGATATGGCACAAAGGCACATATTGAGGGAATTTCTCAATATGGGATCACACCACATCATAGGGTTTCATTTAAACCAATACACAAGATGTTGTAATGATAAAAATTTATAACCCATTGTTTTAAAAAAAGAATTGACGCCGAATCATCTTTGAATCATGTTATGGCAAATAATAAGCACGCCAAGTGCAATCTGAGGCAGACATGAAACAAGAAATAAAAAGCTCACAGATAAGTGATCTACCTAATAATGAGATTATTGCAGGTGATTGCGTGTCAATAATGAATTCGTTACCGCAGGACTCAGTTGATTTAGTTTTTGCAGATCCACCTTATAATTTACAATTAAAGGGGGATTTACATCGGCCTGACTCATCTAAAGTTGATGCTGTGAACAATGATTGGGACAAGTTTTCTAGTTTTGAAATTTACGACGATTTTACAAGTGCCTGGTTAGAAGCAGCCCGTCGCATCTTAAAGCCCAACGGGGCAATATGGGTGATTGGGAGTTATCACAATATTTTCAGAGTTGGCGCCAAATTACAAGATCATGGTTACTGGATACTGAACGACGTGGTATGGAGGAAAACAAATCCAATGCCAAATTTTCGGGGCATGCGCCTAACAAATGCACACGAAACACTCATATGGGCGGCGAAATCTGAAAAATCTAAATATACTTTTAATTACGAGGCTATGAAGGCAATGAATGAGGGTATTCAGATGCGTTCAGATTGGGTTATTCCTATCTGTAATGGTCACGAAAGGCTTAAAAACAAGGATGGTGAAAAAGCCCATCCAACCCAAAAACCGGAAGCATTATTGCATCGTATCATCGTTTCTACCACAAATCCTGGTGATATCATTTTAGACCCGTTTTTTGGAAGTGGCACCACTGGAGCTGTTGCAAAAAAACTTGGAAGAAATTTCATAGGTATCGAACAAGAAGAAGCCTACAGAATAGCAGCAAGTCGAAGAATAAAAGAAACCCATAAGTATGATAAAGAAGTTTTAGAAGTCACTCAATCCAAAAGAACTGAACCAAGAGTACCTTTTGGACAACTGGTGGAAAGAGGATTGCTTCAACCAGGTGAAACCTTAGAAAGTCTCAACGGAAGACATAAGGCCAAAGTGAGAGCTGACGGGACTCTTATATCAACAGAGACAAAAGGCTCTATACATCAGGTAAGTGCCGCCTTAGAGGGCGCACCATCATGTAATGGTTGGACCTACTGGTGCTTTAAAAGAGAAGGGAAAAATGTCCCAATTGATTTGCTTAGACAACAAATTAGGTCTGAAATGAGAGAATAAGTTATTCAACTATAATGAATGCCTGTGGCCTGACCACAAACTACTAGTTCCCCACGTAAAACGTGGGGAACTTTTTTTACTTTATTGACTTTAAATATAAAGCATATGCTTTTCGCATTACTGTTGGTAAATCATTTACATTAAAGCTTTCAGAAGAAACAAAGAAATATGGTTTTTGAGGCTTTTTTATGGTTGCTTTAAAAACGCTTAATTCTAACTTAAAGTGTGTAAAAGTGTGTTTAACATTACCTGATACAGGTATCCAATCTGCTAATATTGGTGGGTTAATATCTGAACATTCAGACCAATCAGTTGATGGCCAACTCAACATACCACCCAAAAGGCCTTTTCCCTTACGTCTTTCTAATAAATAACCAGACTTCTCATTAAATCCAATGAAGACGCTGCCAAATTTCAATGGTTTTGCCTTTTTTTGTAGTTTTTTTGGCAACCCTGCTGGATCACCTAACTCCTTCGCTTTACAGCTTAAATTTACTGGGCAGTTTATGCATTGAGGTTTTCTTGGTGTACAGATTGTTGCACCCAGGTCCATAACAGCTTGATTATAATCACCAGGTCTTAAGCTCGAAAGATTTGATTGAGCTAAAGACTGAAGAAGCTCTTTACTCGATGGTAAAGGGTCTAAAATATTATAGTATCTAGATATTACTCTTTCAACATTTCCATCTAAAACAGCATAAGATTTTGAAAAGGCGATAGATAAAATTGCTGAAGCCGTGTAGGGGCCAATTCCTGGAAGTTTTATTAATTGATTATAGCAAGGTGGAAATTTTCCATCGTATTCTCTTACTACAGTTCTAGCACATTTTAATAAATTTCTAGCTCTAGCGTAATAACCCAGCCCCGCCCAACTCGCCATCACATCTTGGTCATTAGCTAATGCTAGTTCAAAAATTGTAGGCCATTTCGATAAAAATTTATCAAAATAAGGTTGTACCGTTACGACAGTAGTCTGCTGTAACATAATTTCAGATAGCCAAATAAAATAGGGATTTGATACTTTATTAGAGTTGGGAGGCACTCGCCATGGCAAGACCCTGGCATTTCTATCATACCATTTAAGCAAATTTTCTGAAAAATTAACTTCTTTATTCATAAAGCTTTTTCAATTTACATGAAAATTAACAATAATATTATACTTGCATAGAAACAAATTATTAAAATGCTTTAAATGTCAAAGTGGTCAATGTGCGCTTTATACCTTTTATATTCAAAAGATTATCATTTATAAACTCACCAACATCTTCCTCTGTAGGTATATATAATTTCAATAAAAGATCAAAAGTGCCACTAGTCGAATATAACTCTGATTGAATCTCTTTTAGCGTTATTTCCTCAGCAACCTGAAATATTTTACCTGGCTTGCATCTAATTTGAACAAATACGCAATTCATAAACTTTCTCCCAACACATCCAGCCGAACTCTATTAATCTTTACATAAATGATAAATTACGTAAAAAAAACAAAATTGTCCACAATCCCAACAAATTAGATATATAATATTGATAAAATCTCTTTTACTTTATTGGCGCTTTGGCTATCACAAAAACAACCAAACTTGGAGTGTTTAAAATGGGTTACAATATAGTAATTGTTGGCGCCACTGGAAATGTGGGTAGAGAAATGCTCAATATCCTTTCTGAACGGGAGTTTCCGGTTGATAAAATTGCTGTTTTAGCTTCAAGAAAATCCATTGGTACGGAGATCACCTTCTCCGATAATATTTTAAAAACACAAGATCTCGAAACATTTGATTTTTCTTCTTGGGATATTGCATTATTCGCTATTGGATCCGAAGCAACCAAAATTTTTGCCCCTAAAGCAGCAAAGACTGGCTGCATAGTCATTGATAACTCGTCACTTTATAGATATGACCCAGACGTTCCATTGATCGTCCCGGAAGTTAATCCTGAAGATATATTTGGATACACAAAAAAAAATATCATAGCAAATCCAAACTGCTCAACCGCACAAATGGTGGTTGCTTTAAAGCCATTACATGATCGAGCTCGAATTAAACGCGTTGTAGTTAGTACTTATCAATCCGTTTCAGGCTCTGGAAAAGAAGCAATTGATGAGCTCTGGAATCAGACAAAAGGTATCTATGTCCCCGGTCAAGAAGTAGCGCCTAAAATATATCCAAAGCAAATTGCCTTTAACGTAATACCCCATATTGATAATTTCATGGAAGATGGAACCACCAAAGAAGAATGGAAAATGGTAGCTGAAACTAAAAAAATAATTGATAAATCAATCAAAGTTACTGCTACATGCGTTCGAGTTCCTGTTTTTGTTGGTCACTCTGAAGCTGTAAATATAGAATTTGAGGAGTTCTTAGATGAGGACGAAGCAAGAAATATTTTAAGAGAAGCCCCAGGTATTCTGGTTGTAGATACACGCGAGAATGGTGGATATATTACACCGATTGAGTGTGTGGGAGAATTTGCTACCTACATAAGTAGAATAAGACAAGACAGTACAATAGAAAATGGTTTAAATTTATGGTGCGTTTCTGATAATTTAAGAAAAGGCGCTGCACTCAACGCAGTACAAATAGCAGAGACTTTAGGACAAAAGGTATTAAAAAAAGGTTAACAACTTAATATCCAATAGCACAACCATCTTTTCGTGGATCCGAACCCCCCTCCAAAAAGCCATTCTTCCAATCAATTTTAATCGCTTGTCCTCCTCCTATGGGAGATGTTGGAGTTTTAATGTTGTGACCCATATCTAATAAACCGGCTCTTACTTTCTTATCATAACCCCTTTCCAACATAAGATTTCCATTCTCAAAAAATGATCTAGGACCGTCTATCGCCTCTTGAATATTCATACTAAAGTCAACAAAATTTGACATAAATCGCATGTGACCATTGGGTTGATAAGCACCCCCCATGACACCAAAAGGTATAGTAAGCTTATCCTTATAATTAAGAATTGCTGGTATAATGGTATGCATTGGCCTTTTGGCTCCTGACACTTCATTTGGGTGCCCTTTTTCAAGAGTAAAGCCAGCACCCCTATTTTGAAAATTTACACCATATTTTTTTGAAGCCAAGCATGATCCAAAACTATGAAAAATTGAATATATCATTGAAACAGCCATTTGGTCTTTATCAACAACTGTTAAGTAAACTGTATCTTTATGAATTGCGCCAAGTGTATTATCGTCAAAATAAGTAGCCTTATCCATATTAATCAAGGAGGCCAATTTTTTAGCTACATCTACGGACATCATGTGCTGAAGCCGTTCTGTAAAATCAAAATCTGCTATGAACCGGTTTCGCGCATCATACGCCAGTTTTGCAGCTTCGGTTTCAATATGCGTTCTTTTTATTCCAAACGGATCTAAATTCTTGATATCAAAATTTGATAATATATTGGCCATCAATAAAGCTGTAGCACCTTGCCCATTTGGGGGGTGCTCGAAAAGATTATGGTCACCATAAACACCACTTAATGCCTCACAATAATTACACTTCGTATTAGAAAAATCTTCTAAAGTATGTACTCCCCCTAATTTATTTAATGATTGCACCATATCATTAGCTACATCACCCTCATAAAAGCCTGCCCTTCCATTCTTGGAAACTAGTCTAAGAATCTCAGCCTGCATGGGTGCTTTAAATAGTTGCCCAGCTGAAAGTGCTTTACCATTTAAAAGGTAATGTTCTCTTGCATCTCCTTTTAAGATAGAGGCAGCACCAGTCCAATCAAAAGCCGTGCGTGGGCCGATAGAAACTCCCTCCTCAGCATATTTAATCGCAGGTAAAAGACTAAACCCAAGCCCCTTTCTGCCCAAGTCATCTGATAGCTGACAAAAAGCATCTATTGCTCCAGGAACAGTTACAGACTCTACTCCATGAAGTGGCATTGAGCTTAAACCTGCATTTCTTAATTTTTCAGAACTTAATTTACGGGGTGATCGTCCTGAACCATTTAACGCTATGATTTCTTTTTCTCCAGGAGGTTTGACCAAAACAAAACAATCGCCTCCTATACCAGTCGATTGAGGTTCACAAAGTCCCAACAACACAGCTGCTCCAATTGCCGCATCAATAGCGTTGCCGCCTGACTCTAAAAGTTGAACTGCAACCTTCGCTGCTAATGGCGTCGAAGTAGCACACATACCATTTTCAGAAAAAACTGAAGAACGACCACCAAGTTGAAAATCACGCATTATATATTCCTAAAAAATGATCATATACCTTTGTGCATAAACCTAATTACCAATAATTACAAAATCAAAATTTTTTCTTTAATGTCTTGATAAATTACTTAAAAACCCTAAGCTACTTGTATGAATATTCACTACGTTTCAGATAGAAAAATATCAAAAAATATACCTCACATTGTCAGCTTTCATCGAACTGAACTCACCCCAATACTATCGATATATGGAAAGATGGTGGCTGCAGGAAAATGGCGAGACTATGGTATTTCTGCTCTAAAAGATGTAGCAGTTTTTTCAGTTTTCAGGAGGACTTCTGAAAATCCTATTTATCGGATAGAAAAACGCCCACAGCTGTTTAAAAAACAAAGCAAGTACTTAATAATTGGAATTGATAATCAAATATTAAAAAGGGGTAATGACTTAAATTTGTTATTAAGATATTTTAATAATAAACTGATTAGATCTGTTAACCTTGCCTAGTTAACATAATATCTACATAATCGAAATTTATCATTCTGATCAAACTGAATCCTTTTGCAGACAGTTTTAATTGGTTCCAATGTAACAGACATATGAAACGCATTCGCATGAATTAAATTATTAGAATCGATAACAAGTGCGACATGTCCATCCCAAAATATTAAATCATTTCGTTTGATATCATTCATATCTGGTATTTTTATACATGCGGCTTCCTGCTGATCACTATCGGCAGGAAGATCAATACCACAACCCCTAAAAGCAGCTTGAATTAATCCAGAACAATCGATGCCCCAACAAGTATTCCCACCCCACACATAAGGTATTCCTAAAAAAATCTTTGCAACCATCACTGGGTCAGAATAAAAATGCTCCCTTTTTCTCAAATGTTGTCTTGGCACAAAACTCCCATCAATTGTTTCACAAAAATCTTTTTCTACATTAACAATTTCCACTCGCGAACCAAAAGATAGAGAGCTTAAATATTCTTTCTTTATGTCTGGTTGCTTATAAATTTGAGTTGATAATGATGAAACCCAATGAGTGGTTTTTGCACTTCTTTTCTTTAGTTTTTCATTTTGAATATAACCAACGTAGCCATCAAATTTGTTAAAACCAAAAGAAAAACCGTCATTTTCCTCTAAAACCCTGAATGTATCCCCATAAACCAATTGACGAACTCTGTCCCCTTTTGGCTTAGATAGCAAATTTGCATACTGACTGATTACTCTTTTTAACTCCCCATCAACTAAATTCGGAGCATTGCATCCTGGATAACTCTTTATCCAACCAATTCTTTTATTGGCAGGGATTAATCTCTTATCACGTATGCTTTCCATACTCACCTCTAATCAGATAATATAATGCTCTTGATGCCATTCCAACTCCACCCTTTGACCGCGCAATTCTATCATCGTCGGACCATCCATAAATATCAAAGTGTATGAAATTTTTTGATTTTGTTACAAATCGCCTTAGAAAGAGTGCTGCCGTGAGAGAGCCAGCGAAGCTTGTCCGTGGAGCATTATCTAAATCCGCGATAGTTGGCTCTATCATTCGTTCATAAGGATTCCAGAAAGGCATTCTCCAGGTTGGATCAAAATATTCTTCCCCAAAATCAAAAACCTTTTTTGCAAGATCATCGTCATCAGTATAAAACGGAGCAATATCAGATCCTAATGCAATACGAGCTGCACCTGTAAGGGTTGCCATGCAAATCAAAAGTTCTGGAGCTTCTTCATCAGCTAACGATATTGCATCGGCTAAAATTAAACGACCTTCTGCATCAGTATTATTAATCTCTACAGTAAGACCTTTTCTTGATTTAAGGATATCTTGGGGTCTAAAAGAACTTGATGAAATTGAATTTTCAACGGCAGGTATTAAAACCCGTAATCTTATATCTAGCTGAGCTTCCAGTAGCATCAAAGCCAGGCCCAAAACTGTAGCCGCACCTCCCATGTCCTTTTTCATTAGTCCCATAGATTTCCCAGGTTTAATATTTAGTCCTCCCGTATCAAAGCAGACACCTTTTCCCACAAGTGTAACTTTTGGGGCTTTTTCATTTCCCCATGTCAGATCAATCAATCTTGGTTCTTGTGTTGAAGATCTACCCACCGCATGGATCATTGGAAAATTTTGCTCAGTGAGAGATTGCCCCGTAATAACTGATATATCAGCACTAAATCTCTTAGCTAAGTTTCTAGTCTCTTGCTCTAATTCCTTAGGTCCAAGATCTGAAGCAGGTCTGTTAATGAGATCTCTTGTCCAAAATTCACCAGAAACCAAAGAATTCAAAACATTATTATTGAATTTCTTTTTAACTACTAAACTACACTCACTAGATTTTTTATTTTTATAGTTTGCAAACCTATATCCGCTTAATGCCCAACCTAAATAAGCTTCAAGAAAATTAAAATCATTCGGTGCTGTTGTTATCTTATATGTACCGTTTGGAATTAAATCTCTAATTTTTGCGAAATGAAAACGGTCTCGAGTACGATCAATTTCCGTTCCCCAACCAAACACCACTTTTTCAACTTTACCTACCGGCGAGGGAATTATTAAAAAATCAAAAAGATTTCCTTGGAATTTATTTTCACTTACCCAAGATTTAATATAGGTAGATTGAGAAACCAGCCAACTATTAAACCCTTCTTTATCGATGACTTCAATTGGACAGGCGGATTCTATGTCTGATGCAAAATGGGCCATCTATCTTTCCTTACAAAACTTTCCTATTATCGCAATGAAACGATATATTTATGTAAACCCTATTTTAAAAATTGTTAATAACAATTATATCGTAAGAAAAATATAACTTTTGGTAAAAACATATGTCTTTAATATCACCCCTGCCAAACTATTTAACAAAACGTTACCAAAATTGGAAAGATAATGGTTTCATAAAAAATAAATCTAGGTTTGAGCATTTAGCAGATCACGGACAAAATCCAAAAGCTATGGTTATATCTTGTTGTGATAGTCGAGTGCATGTCACATCAATATTTGGCGCAGAAACTGGAGAGTTTTTCATTCATCGCAATATTGCAAATATAGTTCCTCCGTACTCTCCAAATAAAGATTATCATGGATCATCAGCAGCAATAGAATACGCAGTAAAAAACTTAAAAGTTTCGCACATTATAATTTTAGGGCATTCAAATTGTGGCGGGGTTAAATTATGCCACGATATTTGCTCAAATCCAGGTAATGAAAATACTCATGAAAATGAATTTGTTTCACAATGGATTGATATATTAAAGCCCGGTTACGAAAAGATAAATAAATCAAAACCAATAAATGAACAGATAAGAAACCTTGAAAAAGAGGGGGTTTTAATATCATTAAATAACTTAATTGGATTTCCATTTGTTAAAAATGCGATGGACGCCGGGGAACTTGCTATTCATGGCTTATGGAACGATATACGTGAAGGAAATGTCGAATTTTTTGACAGTCAGAAAAATAAGTTTCTACCTATGTCCGAAGATTAATTCATCTGCACTTCTATATTGTAATAATTGCCATGAAATTGGCCAAATAGCGAGGCTATGTCTGGGTGCTCAACAGGCTCCCCAGTATCATCCACCAGCAAATTTTGTTCTGACACATAAGCAGTATAATATGTGGTATCATTTTCAGCTAACAAATGATAATAGGGTTGCTCTTTTGCTGGTCGACTATCTTCTGGAATAGAATGCCACCACTCTTCCGTATTTGAAAAGATAGGATCAATATCAAAGATAACACCCCTGAATGGATGTTTTTTATGTTTTACAACCTGTCCTATATTGTATTTAGCGTCTGTCTTTATCATTATTATTCCCTTATACTTGGAGATCATGATAGTCTCTACTTCTACCGGAGTCTATGCGTCAATGGAATGAAATTAAAATTTTTTGGGGAAAATTGTGATTTTAATTTTAACAGTATTTAAAATCATTTTTCCTATTTTTTTCCTTGGTGCTATTGGATTTTTTTGGGAAAAATTAAATAAAGATTACCCTGTAGAATTTGTAACAAAACTTACAATGAACATCGCACTGCCTTGTTTGATTTTTACTTCCCTAATGAATACTAACATTCAATCTGAGATACTAAATCTGCTGATTGTTTCAACTTTAGTTTCATATTTTCTAATAACATTTTTATGTTTTCTTTTTGTAAGGTTAAAACAAATAAGTATACCAACTTTTTTATCGCCAATGGTTTTTGGCAATACTGGAAACCTTGGACTTCCATTAGCTTTTTTTGCATTTAGCAATGATGGCTTAAGTTATGCTGTAATAATATTTGCTGTAATGGCCATCTTTTCCTCAACATTTGGGATATGGGTTGTAAGTGGCGAAAAAAACCTCTTAAAATTATTGAAAGAACCGATTGCATGGGGAGCCCTATTGGGGTCTCTATTATTGTATTTCAATATTCAAACACCAATTTTTTTAACTAGATCTTTAGAATTAACAGGACAAATTGCTATTCCAGTAATGTTAATAACATTAGGGGTTTCTGTAGCTAGATTACGCCCTATAAATTTGTCTCAAGGCTTTATCATCGTAGGTTATCGAACCTTAGTATGCCTCTTAATTGCTACATGCATCTCATTGATATTGAATTTACCTAGTATGGCAAAGGCTATCTTAATCTTACAGCTATCCACACCAGTTTCAGTTACTTCATATTTAATTTCTGAACGCTTTAACCGGGATCCCAATGAGGTTGCGAGCCTGGTGATAATATCCACCTTACTATCAATTCTCTACATACCAGTAATTTTAAGTATCCTGATTTAATTATGGTTTATTTGTGCTTTTATTAAACTCAAAAACTGGATCAAATAAGCTATCCTTGAACTCATCACCAACTAAAATATTACTCAAATGAACGACAATTTTTTCATTCAATGAATTTGTTATCAACCATTTTTCAAAACTTAACGGCTTATTATTAAATATAATTTCAACAGTACCTTGATTAGTATTTTTTTGATCTGAAACAATAATGGTAGTTTTTAAATTATTAGAATTAAAATCGACAATCGAGTCATCAGTGTTCAATTCAAGCTCTGAAGACAGTAAAAGCCTTAATGGATTTTTTGAAATTGACAACTTCTGACGGGAAGCACTATTTTTTGCATCTAAAATCGTGACAAATTCGTCATTTACAATTACAACAATAGTGTCTGGTGAAGCGTAGGCCATTCGTAATCTTCCAGGTTTCTTTATATACAAAGCACCTTTAGAAATGGAACCGTCGTGGTTTACTTGCCTAAAATCTGCACCCAATGTTTCTATACTGTTGAGATAAGAAATAACCTGATCTAATTCTATCGGCTCAGCGCTAGCATATAAAGGCATAGTGGACACAAATAGCAAATATTGAAATACTTTCTTCATAATGAGTCGTTATTTCTAGGAATTTTGCTCTGGAACCAAAACAATTCTTTTTCCAACATGATTGGCTTGACTTACAAGCCCTTCCTCTTCCATTCGCTCAACTAATCTTGCAGCTTTATTATAGCCTATGGCCATTTTTCTTTGAATATAGCTCGTGGAGCATTTGCGGTCTTTAAGTAAAATGGCAACAGCTTGGTCGTACTCAGCATCTTCACCATCAGAACCAGTTGATAAACCCAAAACTTGATCGATAGCACTATCTTTATCAGTTGGGTTTCCCTCAACCACGCCATTGACATAAACAGGTGGTCCGAAAGCTTTTAAATGATTTACGACTTCCTCTACCTCTTCATCGGAAACAAAAGGAGCATGCACACGAATAATTTTTCCACCCCCAGCCATATATAGCATATCACCCATACCTAACAACTGCTCTGCTCCTTGCTCACCCAAAATAGTCCTACTATCAATCTTAGACGTGACTTGAAAGGAAATCCGAGTTGGAAAATTTGCCTTAATTGTGCCAGTTATCACATCAACAGAAGGTCTCTGAGTAGCCATAATTAGATGAATTCCAGAAGCACGGGCCATTTGAGCCAACCTTTGAATACAAGCTTCTATTTCCTTACCTGCTACCATCATCAGATCCGCCATCTCATCCACTACCACCACGATAAACGGTAACTTTGTAGGTAAAAATTCTTCAGTTTCGAAAATGGGTTCACCGGTTTGATCATCAAATCCTGTTTGAACTGTTCTGGTAAACATTTCCCCTTTATCTAAGGTTTCCTTTATACGACTATTGTATCCTTCAATATTTCGAACGCCCATTTTAGACATTTTTCTGTAGCGTTCTTCCATTTCGCCAACAACCCATTTAAGAGCGACTACTGCTTTTTTTGGATCAGTCACAACGGGTGATAGAAGATGCGGTATGCCATCATAAACACTCAGTTCTAACATTTTGGGGTCAATCATAATTAATCTACAATCGTCAGGTGTTAATTTATAAAGTAACGACAAAATCATTGTATTAATCGCTACCGACTTACCTGACCCAGTTGTTCCTGCAATCAACAAATGAGGCATCTTAGATAAATTTGTTACAATAGCTTCGCCACCAATATCCTTTCCAAGGGCCAAGGGTAATTTAACGTTGCTATCACCATAATCTCGTGCCGCTAAGATTTCTCTTAAAACTACTTTTTCTCGTTGGGCGTTTGGAAGCTCAATACCAATCACACTTCTACCAGGTAAAGTTGAAACTCGAGCTGACAAAGCGGACATCGAACGCGCTATATCCTCAGACAACCCTATCACCCGACTTGCTTTTAATCCGGGTGCGGGCTCAAGTTCATACATTGTTACAACTGGACCAGGGCGAACAGAAACAATATCTCCTCTAACACCATAATCATCTAATACATTTTCAAGCATTCTAGCATTTTCTTCCAAAGCTTCATCAGATAAATGGTGCCTTATAATTTCGGTGGGGTTAGACAAAAGTGATAAAGGGGGCGTTTCAAATACAATATTCTTATCACTAAAATCAAGTGATGGTTGCTGCTCCATAATAGCAGCTTTACTTGGTTGAGGTCTGGCTGCAGCAGGAACCACCAAGGGCTTTGGGGCTACATACTCCTTGGATAGATTTAAAGCCTCTCTAAAAGATCTATTATCACCTGGTAATTCATTTGAAATTTCTAATTCTTGATCCACTTCAACTTGAGAATTTTTTCCAATATTTCTATCATTAATTTTCAAAGTACGGCTCTTTATTGCTTCTGAAATTTTTGACCTTAAGGAATCCGCTTTTATAGATCTATTTATGCCTTCTGCTACTAGCCCTTCTCCTGTTTTAAACCTCTCCGAAATTTTTACATTCTTTATATTTGGCTCTACCAAAACATTATTATTACCAGCCAAATTATTTCGCTCTATTTTAAAATCACTATTTTCTTCATCTAAACTTCCAATTGTCTTTTGGTTTCTTCCTGTTCGAAAAAATAAAAACTTTACAGCGTTTAAGCAAATGTAAGTGGTTGCCTTAAAAACGCTTCTTAATAACCTCAAAAAGATCATAAAAATAATTCTTATAATGATCTTTAGCTCTCTTTTATCAAACCCAAGGACAAATAGCGCGGTAAAAAAACTTACGACAATAAAAGGGAGTGCTATGGTTTTTAATCCCAAACCAAAGCTATTAGAAACTACGTCAACCAAAAAAGTCAGAATAGTATCGCCAAACAAGCCCCCAAGCCCAAAGGAATGCGGCCAAGCTGTGGTCACAGGAAAACACGATGCACAAACAGAAAGAAAAGCTGCTAATATTGGCAAAAATACTACCCGATTAAAAAATGTCTGAGCATTTAAATGAAAAATTAACCGAGCAGCCCAAAAAAACGTGAAAATAGATAAAATCCATGAACTAATTCCAATCGTTACCATAGTAGGCGCTACAATTCCTGACGAAAAAACTTGAATATTATTTAAGAGTGCCTCATCAACTATCGATTTTGCAAAAAATGATCCATACGTAGAGAGTAAGAGAATAAAAGACCACATTAAAGAAAACATTAAAAAGAGTATGCCTACTAATTCTTGACCTCGCCTTTGTAGGATTCGCTGAATTCTTAATCCAAATAATGAGCTTCTATCTTGAACTTGATTTACCATTTAAACCTCAATTATATAAAATTTTTCTGATCATTTTTAGTCCGTGCTCAACTTCTTCAATTGGCTCAACTAATGCTACTCTGATATATTTTTTCCCAGGGTTTCCAAATTTTGTATCCCTACTTAAATAAGAACCTGGCAGAACTCTAATACCGGCTTCAATCCACAGCTTTTGTGCAGCCTTCTCATCATTTTCAACCTCCAGCCATAAGAAAAAACCCGCTTCTGGAGAGCAATATGACTCAACATCAGAAAAAATTGTATCGGCTACATTAAATTTCTCTTTGTATAAATTTCGACTTATTTCAACATGGGCTTCATCATCCCAAAGTTTCTCCGCAACCCGCTGAAGAGGAAGGGGAAGTGGCGCTCCAGCATATGCTCGTAATTTTTTTATAGCTGAAATATTATTTTTTCCAGAAGCAACAAAACCAGATCTAAGGCCAGCCATATTGGATCTCTTCGAAAGAGAGTGGAAAGAAACAACATTTTCGGGATTT
>JAQWNW010000017.1 GCA_029246285.1 Paracoccaceae bacterium
TCATGAGATGAGCTACGAGTTTTTTTAATGAAAGAAGCAATCAATTCGTCAATATCACTCATCCTAAACCGTAAGGCAGGAACATTTATTGTATATCTATTTAATCTAAATAGTAGGCTAGGATCGATTAGATTAGACTGCTTTAGAGGGTCACTAGAACTTTTGTTTGTCACAAGAAATCTGGGGTTATTTCTAAAATTATGATCTAACACTCTTGTTAAAATTTCCTGTTGTTTAATTTCGAAACTATTAAGATCTTCAATTAAGATTGTCCCACCTTTTCCCATTTCGATCTGATCTATACATTTTTCGTACTCAGAAAAAAACTCCATCGACATTTTTATAAGTGGCAAATTTCGACGGTCACTAAAGTTATGTAATGTTTCTGCGATCAAGGTTTTTCCACTACCGCTTTCCCCAATGATCAGCACAGGGTCCTCCTTATTCATAAGCTTAGCTATATCACGATAGAGATCCAACATAACTGTAGAGGACCCAATTAAAGGTAATTCTTCATTTAACTCAGGAAGTCGAGTTTTTGATGACTTTTCTTTTGTTTTTAAACTTATTGAAACTTTTTTTAATAAATCTGACAAATCAAATGGTTTAGGAAGATAATCAAATGCCTTACCTTCCTCAACTTTAATAGCCGTAGTTAGAGTATTTTGTGCAGAAATAATGATAACTGGAAGATCGGGTCTTATTTTTCTTATCTCTGGTAACAACTCCAGACCATTACCATCAGGCATAATTACGTCAGAGATCACAACATTTCCTATACCTTCGTTGATCCATCTTTCTAAAGTGGTTAGGGAAGCAGTAGATTTAACCTTACAGCCCGCTCTAGTTAAAGCCTGAGATATAACTGTTCTAATAGTCTTATCATCATCTGCTATCAATATTGTACCATCCATTTAATTTCTCCTGCTTTATATGATTGGCAACGAAATCTTAAATATCGTAAGATCTTTGATCCTTGAGCATTTAATCAAACCATTATGTGACAAAATAACCTTAGACACTAGAGACAGACCTAATCCTGTTCCGTTAACGGATCCAGTAATAAATGGATCAAATATTTTATCAATAAGGTCCGGGGGTATCCCAGGACCATTATCTTCAATTTGAATGTGCAAAGGTAATTCTTTCTTAACCCCCTCTTCTGTTTTAATAAAAAGTCCCTTTTCGTAAAAAGTTCTAAAGGTAATTTTACCATTTTGATTATTTTTCAATGCGCTGATTGAGTTCTCAATTAAATTTACAAAAACTTGTTCCAATTGAATCTGATCTACAAGAACATTTGGCAATGAAGGATCATAATTTTCTTCAATTATTACATTTCTTATCAAGCCTATTTTACAAATTTTTATAGATTTCTTGATTATATGATGAATATTTACAGCTTTTAATTCAGGCTTACGTAAATCACCAAATTTATCAAATTGTTTTACTAAATCTAAGATTCTTTTTGTTTCATCTTTAATAAGTTTAGTTAATTTTCGATCATCAGACGAAAGGGTCATCTCCAACAACTGAGCCGTGCTAATAATACCTGCAATTGGATTTTTTATTTCATGAGCAAGCATTTCTGCCATACCAACGACCGATCTACTCGCAGTTTCCGATAAGAAAACATTATTGAGACTATTATGATCCATTGGATGAAAAACTAATAAAAACTTATTGTTTGATAAAACAATCCATAGATCCGTTATAATAGTTGTATTATTCACAGTTATAGAAATGTCTTTAAATTTCGATCTACTTGCAGAGTTTGGAAAATTTTGTAAACAGCCCAACAAATCAAAATCTACCCTCAAGTATTGCTGTATTGGGTTCATTAAGATAATATTTCTTGGGACATTTAAGAAGATCTCTCCAGCAGAATTTATATCAATTACTGACCCTTTAATATCAGACAAAATACAAGCAAATGGCATAGCTTCCCAAATATCAGAATATTTCATGTGGCTCTTTTTCAGAATTAATATTGTCAAATAAAAACTTTATCATTTTAATAACTAGTTTAGGATCTTCTTCGATAATTGCCCTTTTTCGTATATTACAATCATCCTTTACAATTGTTTTTAAATACCAATTGATATGCTTTCTAAATTGTTTAACGCCTAATTTACTGCCATAAAAACTTAAAACATCTTCATAATGACCGATAACCATTTCCCCAAACTTTATGCCAAAAGGTATTTTTGGTGCCTCTGTACCATAAATTGACGAAGATATTTCAGATAATAACCATGGCATGCCTGCCACACCGCGCCCAATCATAATACCAGAAGCTTTTGAGTGATTCAAAGCTGTCAGTGCGCTTTTAACGTCTACAATATCTCCGTTAGCAATCACTGGAATGCTTGTTCGATTGACTGTCTTCCCTATACTCTTCCAATCTGCATTACCTTTAAAAAATTGACACCGCGTACGACCATGTAAAGTTATCAGTTCAACACCTAAATCCTCAGCAGCCTCACACAATAATGGTGCATTTAAATCGTTATGATCCCAACCGAGTCTGGTTTTTAATGTGACTGGCACCTTCACAGCATTTACGACACTTTCAATAATTTTTTGCGCAATATTCAGATCTTTCATTAATGCGGACCCAGCATAACCATTGACAACTTTTTTGGCAGGGCATCCCATATTGATATCTATTATCTTGGCGCCATTATCTTCACACAATTTGGCACAATTTGCCATAATAGTAGAATCTGAACCACTAATTTGTACAGAAGTATTCTCAACATGATCTCCTATCTGGGATCTTTTTATCGCGCTATTTGCGCCGGATAAAAGCTCTTTAGATGCTATTATCTCGGACACAACTAAGCCTGCACCAAAGGTATTAACTAAATTTCTAAATGGAAGATCAGTCGTACCTGCAAGAGGCGCCAGAAAAACTGGAGAAGTAATACTCTTCTTTGATAAAAAACCAGACATTTAAAAACCAGATAATGATGTAGTATCTTTAGAAAGATTTGCTATGATAAGCAATCTTAGTAATTAATTTTCACAACTAAATAAAAAAATGATTGATAATACAAAGAAATCGAATGTGATAATTGTCGCCGCAGGAACTGGTAGCAGAGTTGGTGGTCCATTGCCTAAACAATATCAAGAAATAAACGGCACGCCAATATTAGCAATAACAACAAATCGCTTCCTGACAATGCCTGAAATACAAAGAACAATTGTGGTAATAAACAAAAACCATCAAGAATATTTTGATACCAAAGTTCTGCCATTCTTAAAAGGCACCGTAGAATTGACATATGGCGGAAAACTACGACAAGATAGTGTCTTACAAGGGCTAAAACAGTTACCCTCGGATGAGTTAGTTTTAATCCATGATGGAGCTAGGCCCTTTGTAAGCAAAAACCTGATAAAAACTATTATTAAACAAACGCGAGAACATGGCGCTGCAGCTCCAGGGCTAAAAATAACTGACACACCTTGGAAAGTTGAGAAGTCACTTGTAGTGGCGGGGGTTAACCGTACCAACTTGTATAATGCGCAGACGCCTCAAGGGTTTTACAAAAGGGACATTTTTACATTTTACAATAAA
This sequence comes from Paracoccaceae bacterium, assembly GCA_029246285.1. Lineage (GTDB taxonomy): Bacteria > Pseudomonadota > Alphaproteobacteria > Rhodobacterales > Rhodobacteraceae. The sequence goes on from JAQWNW010000017.1 coordinate 3,581, forward strand.
ATGGATGAGAGTAAAACCGATGATGTAGGTCTTGCAATAAAAAATGGATTAACAGTAAAATTTGTAAAGGGTGAAGAAAATAATAAAAAGATCACAACGATGGCTGATATGATGAGTTATAATACAGGGCAGAATATTCATACCGAGTTTAGAACTGGTATTGGATATGATGTACACGCCTTTGAAAAAGGCCAAACAATAATATTATGTGGGATAAAAATTCCTTACAAATACTCTTTGATGGGCCATTCAGATGCAGATGTTTCTATGCATGCGATAACAGACGCCTTATATGGCGCGATTGCTGAAGGCGATATTGGCACATGGTTTCCACCAAATGAGCCCGAGTGGAAAAATAAGAATTCAGAAATATTTTTGGAGCATTCAAAAAATCTTTTAAGTAATAGGGGCTTTTTAATATCAAATATTGATTGCACTATTATCTGCGAAGAACCTAAGATAACACCACATGTGAAAAAAATGAAAGATAATATTGCACGTATATTAGACATCGAGAAACAACGGATAAGCATAAAGGCAACCACATCCGAAAAGCTAGGTTTCATAGGCAGAAAAGAAGGAATAGCGACACAGGCAATTGCGACGGTTAAAAAAATTGATTAATTTTTTTGGAACAGTCTTTTATTCAGGGTATTTTCCTTTTTTTCCGGGAACTTTTGCTAGCATTATTTCACTAATTTTAGGCGTTTTGTTTTTTAAAGTATTTGGATTGATCTCTTTTTTATTAGTGACTGCCATTTTATTTTTAGTAGGTTGGTGGTGTTGTAAAAAAATAATATCTAGTCACAAAAATAAGGATCCCTCTGAAATTGTTATTGATGAATTAGTTGGCCAGTGGATTAGCATAATCCCAATATTTTATTTTCTTGATCGTCAAGTAATTACATTCTCATCTTTTCCATATTTAGAACTTATTTTTGCTTTCATCTTATTTCGTGTTTTTGATATTGTTAAAATTGGACCAATCTTATGGGCGGATAACTTAAAAAGTGGATTAGGAATTATGCTTGATGACTGTTTGGCAGGATGTTTCACTTTTTTATTGATGACGTTGTACTTAATAATCATTTAGGAAAGATTATGACTTCCGAAAAAAAATTATTAGAGCTATGTATTAAGAATTCTGCGACAGTAAGCACAGCTGAAAGTTGCACAGGGGGAGCCCTTTCAGCATTAATCACATCTGTACCTGGAGCCTCAAAAATTTTCTCCCAAGGATTTATCGTTTACTCGAATTTGGCAAAGTTAAGGATTTTATCAATATCAGAAACAACTCTTCAAAAGTATGGAGCAGTTTCAGAGCAAATAGCTGAAGAGATGGCATACGGGTGCAGAAAAATTGCCAATACAACAATTGGGATTAGTGTTACTGGCATTGCCGGCCCTGGCAGATCAGAGAACAAACCTGAGGGAAGGGTTTGCTTCGCCTTATCAATGTCAAATTTAATGAAAACTGAAACTATGGATTTTGGAGCAATTGGGCGAGATGAGGTAAGAAGAAAGTCGGTAAATTATTGCTTGGAAATGCTTCTCTCTCAATTAGAAACAAAAAATATTAATAAGGAATAATATAATTGAGCATGGAATTGACTGGTATAATTTTTGATAAGGACGGCACACTTTTTGACTTTAATCAGACTTGGGGAAAATGGGCAGAAACTTTTTTAACTCATATTTCTGAAAACAATGTTAATAAGGCAACAAGACTGGGTACATTGATAGGATATGATTTATTTTATAATAGCTTTAACGAACACAGCATTGTAATCGCTGGAACACCTTATGAGATAGCCCAAAAACTCATTAAAGAACTCCCAGATTGGGATATTAATAATCTAATAAAATATATGAATGATGTGACAGAATCTGTTGAAACTAAAGCAGCAGCACCATTAAAGCCACTATTAAAACGGTTTAAAGACAACAATATAAGGCTAGGAGTCGCAACAAATGATGGAATATATCCGGCCCTTGCTCATCTTAAATCCGCAAATGTTCTAGATCTATTTGATCTTGTGATTGGTTCAGATAGTGGCTTTGGCTCTAAACCTGGGGAAGGAATGCTTTTAGAATTTTGCAAGAGATTCAATCTTGATAGTTCTAATGTATTTATGGTTGGCGATAGTATCCACGATCTTTTAGCAGGTAAAGCTGCAAATATGCGTACTATTGGGGTTTTAACTGGAATAGCAAAAAGAGATGAGCTCATGAAATATACTAATATCGTACTCAATCACATTGGAGAGATCCCTGATTTTCTAATTAATAATAAATTCAATTTTTCCTAAATACTTTTGTTTATTGCTTATATGCGACAATACAGGTCGTCTTTAGTAAATTTAATGTATTAAGACCCTATAACCTAAACTAAACTTAACTAATTTATAACAAATAAGTAAATAATTATGGAAAGAAAAAGAAGAGCTGGGGGACGTAGTGGGAATACTCGGCGGTCAAGCATTAATAGCGTTGATCAAATGCCTTGGAAGATACCAACCATAGAGGACCCACCAATCGAACCACTTGACGAGCAAGGGGTTTTAGATATTCACAACGGTGCTATGCAGATTCTAGAAGATGTCGGTATTGAGTTTTTAAATCCTGAAGCATTAAAAATATTGAGAAATGCAGGATGCAAAATTTCAAATCAAAATGTTAAAATGGATCGTTATTTTGTTATGGAGATGATGAAAACAGCTCCCTCAATTTTTAATATTACACCAAGAAATACTGAAAGAATGATTCCCTTAGGTGGTAAGAATCTTGCCTTTTTAAATGTTAGCTCACCTCCAAATATGTG
>JAQWNW010000033.1 GCA_029246285.1 Paracoccaceae bacterium
TTCGTAACACGGGTAATTTAATGAGTATGCTGGATACCAGCCATTTCGATTTAAACAATTTACCAAACGGGTTTTATGAAGATCCTTTTAAATATTACTCAAGTTTAAGACAAACTGATCCTGTAAAATTTTTACCAGACAATTCTGTTTTGATTAGCTCATGGGAAGATCTAAATTCTATTTACAGAGACACCCAAACTTTTAAGTCTGATAAGAAAATAAGTTTTGGTGAAAAATTTGGCAACACACCACTTTTTGAACATCATACGACATCATTGGTTTTTAATGATCCTCCCCTTCACTCACGTGTGCGTAAAATCATGACTGGAGCAATGAACCCAAAAGCAGTGGCATTAATGGAACCAGGTCTAGAGATATTAGTTGAAAAGTTACTTTGTGAGATGGATGAAGAAGCAAATTTAATCGAAGAGTTTGCTATGAAGATTCCAGTCGAGGTAATCGGCAATCTATTTAATATTCCACACTCCTTAAGAAGCCCATTAAGAGATTGGTCTTTATCCATCCTTGGCGCTTTAGAGCCAACGCCCACAAAGCAGGAGCTGGAAAAGGGAAATAATGCTGTTTTGGAGTTCAAAGAATTCTTAAAAAAAATCACGGATGAAAGAAGAAAGAACCCAGGTGATCCTGATACAGATGTGCTTACTAGAATGATAATCGCTGAAGAAAGCGACCTTAGCGAAACCGAACTATTACAAAATTGTATTTTTATACTCAATGCTGGGCACGAAACTACAACTAATCTGATCGGAAATGCACTTTGGGCTTTATGCACTTATCCGATGGTAAGAAAAACTCTGATTAAAAATCCAGCAATTTTAAACTCAGCAATTGATGAGTTTTTGCGATTTTTATCTCCCAACCAATTTGGAAATAGAGAAACAGCATTTGAAGTTTCCTTATCAGGAAAAAAGATCCCAAAAAATACAAATTTACACCTGTGTATAGGCGCGGCAAATAGGGATCCATTGCAATTTAAAGACCCCGAAGAATTAATAATTGATAGAACCCCAAATAGACATTTAGCATTTGCTGGAGGAGCGCATCATTGTGTTGGTTTTTCTTTAGCAAAAATGGAGGCTCGTATTGCAATTGGAATGTTTTTAAAAAATTTTCCAAACTACAATTTGATTTCTAAGCCACGTTGGAGCAGAAGAATACGTTTCAGAGGTTTAACTCATTTACATGCAAGATTGGAAAGATAATGAATATTGAAAGTTATGCTTTAGAAGAATGGCACAGCCCTCAAGGGGATACAAAAACATTGTATGCCAGTGCTACTGGTTCACCAATTGGTATCATCGGCTCCTCATTAGACACAAAAAAAATGATTCATCATGCAAAAACAGTTGGTGGTGAGAATCTTCGCCAAATGGGATTTCACGAACGCGCTAAGATACTAAAAGCATTAGCTAATTATTTATCTGACAGAAAAGAAGAGCTTTATGAATTAAATCCCCTAACAGGCGCAACACGAAAAGATGGATGGATCGATATAGACGGGGGCATAGGTACCGTAAGAGTCTATGCGTCCAAAGGTCGTAAAGAGATGCCAGATGGAAAAGTTTACGTGGATGGAGCAATTGAACAATTGTCTCGGAAAGGTTCTTTTCTTGGCCAACATATTCACGTACCCAAACAAGGGGTTGCTGTTCACATCAATGCGTTTAACTTCCCAGTATGGGGAATGCTAGAGAAGCTAAGTCAAAGCTTTCTTGCTGGCATGCCAACAATAATAAAACCTGCCAGTGATACAGCTTATCTCGCTGAAGCATGTTTTAGGATAATGATTGAAAGTAATTTGCTACCAAAAGGGTCAGTTCAATTTATTGCTGGCGGAACAGGAAGTTTATTAAACCAATTGAGTGTGCAGGATGTGGTTTCATTTACTGGATCAAAGAAAACAGCCGAGTTATTAAAATCTTATACAAATCTAATAGAAAATTCAGTTAAATTCATTTCTGAGCAAGATAGCTTAAATGCCTCAATACTAGGACTTGATGCCAAATTAGGCTCTCCAGAATTTGACTTATTTATTAAAGAAGCATTGTCAGAAATTACCACCAAAGCTGGTCAAAAGTGTACCGCTATGCGACGACTAATTATACCATCTCATTCCTTTCGAGATGTTAGTGAAGCCTTAAAAGAAAATCTATCGAACATAGAAATTGGCGACCCTCATGATACAGAAACAGAAATGGGTTCTCTTGTCTCCAAAAATCAGAAAAGAGAAATCTTAGATATTACAGAAAAAATGTCAGCAGAGAATGAATTGATTTTTAGGCGTGAAGTTCCCAATGAAGGTGCATTTATTAGTCCTCATTTATATCACTGCAAAACCGCCCTAGAAGGTGGAATAGTACATGATATCGAAGCATTTGGCCCAGTTGCAACATTAATGACTTACGAGGGTCAAGAGGAGGCCAGTAAGCTCGTTAAATTAGGAGGGGGTAGCCTAGTATCATCAATTTTTACTGCCGATTCTCAGTTTGCAACTGAAATTGTTACAGATGTAGCGGCTTGGAATGGAAGGATATATATAAATAATAGAGATAGTTGTGATGAAGCTACTGGACATGGATCACCGCTTCCACATCTAACCCATGGAGGGCCTGGCAGAGCGGGCGGTGGTGAAGAACAGGGAGGCATCAGAGGTGTTAAGCACTATATGCAAAGAACCTCAATACAAGGAAGTCCTGAGATATTGACTAAAATAAGGAACCAATGGGTACCCGGTGCGAAAACTTATATTAAAAAGCCACATCCTTTCTCCCAATCTTTTGATGAGCTTTCAATTGGTGAGACATTATGGACAAATTACCGAACTATATCCTTAGACGATATAGAGCATTTTGCTAATTTTACTGGAGATACATTCTATGCACATATGAATGAAGAAGCGGCTAAGGCAAATCCTTTTTTTCCTGGTAGGGTTGCACATGGATATTTATTGTTGAGCTTCGCTGCTGGTTTGTTTGTTTTGGCAGATGAGGGGCCTGTACTAGCAAATACTGGAATTGAACACTTAAGTTTCCAAAAGCCTGTAGCCCCAAATGATAAAATAAAAGTCCGATTGACTGTTGGACGAAAAACAAAACGAACCGATACATATGGTGAAGTAAAATGGGATGTCGTTATCTTTAATCAAAACGATGAGCAAGTTGCTGAATATGGATTATTAACAATGGTAAAATATGAACATTGAGATTGAACCACTACTAACACATTTGCATAACCAAGGAAGATTAAGAGTATGGTCATTAATTATTACTTTTTTTGGTGACAGCATCTTAGAGAAGGGTGGTGAAGTAGAAGCATCACGAATTAAAGCCCTAATGCAAGCTATGAATATTGAAGCTGGAACACTAAGAACCGCTTTATCACGGCTCACAAATGATAATTGGTTAGAAAGATATAAAATTGGCAAAAGTACGATCTATCGCCTTAGTGATAAGGGTTTGAAAGAATTTGGACCTGCTTCTGAATTAATTTACTCCGCTCCAAACTCAAATGTTGAAACAAAATGGCGCGTAGTTATAAATCCAAGATCTGAAAATGACAATTCAGGCTTTTTACTCCACCCAGGTGTTTCTATCTTACCGATAACAGAAAAACCGCCCCAAAACTCGCTAGTGTTTGATGGCACAATAAATAGATTATCAGATGAGGTCTGTTATCAATTACTCCCTAATGGTTATGTTGAAGAAATTAATCAATTAATCGAGCTTTTCTTTCAAATAGAATTTAAGAATTTAAATGCTCTTCAAGCAATGATAACTCGAACACTACTAATTCATAATTGGCGAAAAATTGTTTTAAAATTCCCTGAAGTTCCAAAAGAACTTACACCAAAGAAATGGAAAGGTTACAATGTCAGATTAACCATTAAAACAATATATGAAGACCTTACCCCTCTGGCTGAAAACTGGCTAAACATGTCTATTGAAAAGTCCTTAATCAATTTTTCAGCTTTTGAGACACCAACGCGTTTCTGAAACAAGTAGAGTTGATCAACTCAAGTGTCTAAGAAAGCAAATGTACAGGTGGCTGTTGCGGCTAATTTTCCTGAGCTGTTTTTAAAACTTGATTGAACCACAGCCATTTTTCTTCCGCTCGATAAAACTTTAACCTTTATCTCAATTCCATCATTCATCAATGGACGCATAAAATGAGACGTCATATCCACAGTAGTACAATTTCGAAATTTCTTATTAAAACCCATTAAGGCTAATACGGAACAAGTATCAGCAGCAGATGCGATCGCCTGACCGCAAACAACTGGAGGCCCTTCGCCACCTCCTCTAACTAGATTATCATTTTCTGGTAAATAAAATTCAAAGTTTTCATTATTAATTTCTCTAACTTCAAGTCTCAATTCCTGAATCCAGGGCGCGAAAACATTATTCAAGAGCTCTTGGAGATCTAATTTTGTTATAATATCCATAATTTTTCTCAAATCTGTTACAAAAATGATTGAAATTAAATTTTTTGTAACATATAGTATAGAAAAAAACAACGGAATGTCACTATGTATTCTCAAGGCCTTATAGAGTCAGATAATGAAAATGAAGAAACCCAGGACTTTCTTGATGCTTTTCAGGCAAGAATCGATGCGGAAGAGAAAATAGAACCAAACGATCAAATGCCTAAAGCATATCGAAAAATGCTAATCAGACAAATTTCTCAACACGCCCATTCAGAAATTGTCGGTATGCTACCTGAAGGGAATTGGATCACTAGAGCACCATCATTAAGGCGAAAAGCAGCACTTTTAGCTAAGGTACAAGATGAAGGGGGACATGGTTTGTATCTTTATTCTGCAGCGGAAACCCTTGGAGTATCACGTGAGGAGTTAACTGAACAATTGGTTAATGGACAAGCAAAGTTTTCGTCTATTTTTAATTATCCAACATTATCGTGGGCAGATATCGGTGCTATTGGTTGGTTAGTCGATGGTGCAGCGATAATGAACCAAATTCCTTTATGTAGATGCTCTTACGGTCCATATGCCAGAGCTATGATACGCGTTTGCAAAGAAGAAAGTTTTCATCAGCGACAAGGTTATGAATTGATGATGACCTTAGCGCGAGGCACAGTGGAGCAAAAACAAATGGCACAAGATGCATTAAACCGATGGTGGTGGCCTAGTGTTATGATGTTTGGACCACATGATGAAGATAGTACACATTCAGATCAATCAATGCGCTGGAAAATCAAAAGGTTCACAAATGATGAACTAAGATTGAAATTTATTAATGCTACTGTTCCACAAGCAGAATTTATTGATTTGGAAATTCCAGATAAAGATCTGAAATGGAATAAAACCAAAAAAAGCTATGAACATGGACCCATCGATTGGAATGAATTTTGGAACGTAGTAAAAGGTAATGGCCCAATGGCACGTGATAGAGTAGCCGCTCGTAAACAAGCTTGGGATGAAGGCGAGTGGGTACGTAATGCAGCGCTCGCTTATTCAGAAAAACATCACTCAGAGAAATTTGCAGCCGAATAAACTAAATACTAATTTAATTTGGAAACAACATGACAAAGACAATGCCTCTATGGGAAGTGTTTATCAGGCCAAGGAATGGCTTGAGTCACAAACATGTAGGAAGCCTTCACGCAAGTGATAAAACAATGGCTATAAATGCTGCCCGAGATGTCTATACAAGAAGGGGTGAAGGTACTTCAATTTGGGTGATTCCCTCCACGTTAATCACTGCTTCTGATCCAAGTAAAGACGAAGAAAACTTTGAACCTTCAGAAAATAAAATTTACAGACACCCAACTTTTTATGACATTCCAGACGATATAGGACATATGTAATGTCAAAAATCCTAACCAAAGCGTTATTAGAATTAGCGGACGATCACTTAATTTTAGGACATAGATTATCTGAATGGTGTGGTCATGCACCACTGTTAGAAGAAGACTTAGCATTACCAAATATGGGTTTAGACCTGATTGGAACAGCGCGATCTTTATATACCTATGCCTGCCAGGTTGAAGATAAAAATAAATCTGAAGATGATTTTGCGTTCCTTAGAAACGAACGTGAATATGTTAATTGTCTACTTGTTGAAAGACCAAATTTTAATTTTGCTCATACCATTTTAAAACAATTATATTTCTCCGTATTTATGGAATTGTATTGGGCCGCTGCCTTAAATTCAGATGATGAAATGTTGGTCGGTATAGCAGGGAAAGCAAAAAAAGAAATGGCTTACCACGTGCGCCACTCTGGCGAATGGACGGTACGATTAGGCGATGGCACCTCAGTCAGCAATGAAAAAATGCTGCAAGCAGTCAATGCGCTGCACCTTTATACAAATGAGCTTTTCATAAATACTGAAAATTCTGATACTTATATTAGTAAGAATATATTACCAGACAGGACTTCCTTTAAAGCCAACTGGCAGAAAAAAATAAAAACCATATTTAAACAAGCTTTTATCACGTATCCAAATAATAATGATGAATTACTAGGGGGTAGGGTAGGTCTACATGGCGAAGAACTAGGTCACCTTTTAGCTTCAATGCAATCTGTTCATAGGCTTCATCCAGGTGCCCAATGGTAACACATACTGTGAGTGAGCGAAATCAAACGGGTATTATTAATGACGACAAAGCTTTAGCGTGGGCTACAGCATCTAACGTCTTAGATCCAGAAATTCCCTGTGTGACTGTTGGGGAATTAGGAATAGTAAGAGATATAGAACTAATAGAAGATGAAGTCACAGTATATGTTTCCCCTACATACTCAGGATGCCCTGCAGTTTTGGCTATTGAAATGGCAATTGAAACAGAACTCTTAAAAGTCGGTTTTAGACCAAACATAAAACGAATATTGTCACCACCATGGACGACAGATTGGATCAGTGATGTTGGGCGAGAAAAACTAAGAAAATTTGGTATTACCCCTCCAGTTAATGCATCATCTAAAATGGGTCTATTTGGTAAGGTAAATGTTGAGTGCCCTAGATGCTCTTCAAACAATACTGAGAAACTTTCAGAATTTGGCTCAACAGCTTGTAAAGCACAATATCGGTGTAAAAATTGCTTAGAGCCCTTTGATTACTTTAAGTGTATTTAGATAATAATGAACGGTTTTGATACATTAACAATCAAAAATGTGGAAAAATTAACTCACTCTTCCAGAAGAGTAGAGTTTACTATTCCAGATAAGATTATTTCCAAATTTAAATTCCAGCCTGGACAATACATAACTCTAAGAAAGCAATTTGATAATCGCGAAGAGCGCAGATCCTATTCTATTTGCAGCTCAAGTAACGAGCCAATCGCTATTGGCGTTAAACGTGTCGAAGGGGGTTTATTTTCAAACTATATATTTAATGAACTAAAGCCTGGCATGTCTCTTGACGTTATGGCTCCTAATGGTCGCTTTATTCAAAAAGATGAAAAGAAATTCTTAATGGTTGCAGCAGGATCTGGAATAACACCTATAATGTCAATCATCTCCAGTAATCTTAAATATAATCCTTCATCTAGCTTTACTTTAATCTATGGCAATAAAACTACTGACAACATTATGTTTCAAAAGGAATTAGAAAACTTAAAGGACACATTCCTTGAGAAATTAAATGTCATTCATATTTTAAGTAAAGAGTTTCAAGACGTAGACGTTTTAAACGGACGGATTGATAAAAATAAGATTAAGCTGTTGTTATCAAGAAAAGTAATTGATCTTGATGTAGATGGTGCTTTTATTTGCGGTCCAAATTCTATGATCAACAATGTACGTAATGTTTTATTGCAAGAAGGATTTGAAAACGGAAAGATCCATTCTGAAAAATTTTACCTTGGCAGTCAACCAATCTCAAAACCAGAAATAAAATCTAAAAGTTTTTCAAAATTTAAGGCGAATATCGAAATCATCTTAGATGGCCTAAGAAAGAAATTTCTTTTTGAAAATGAGAACTCAAATATTGTTGATGCTGCGCAATCAAATGGAATAGATGTGCCATTTTCTTGCAAAGGCGGTATGTGCTGCACCTGTAGATGCAAAATCACTAAAGGCGAAGTAACAATGAATGCTAATTACTCACTGGAAGACTGGGAGATAAACTCAGGATTTGTTCTTGCCTGTCAAGCAGTTCCAAAATCTAAGGAAGTAATCCTTGATTTTGATGCGTCATAAAATGAACGTGTGTCAGTATAAATGAGCCCAAATTTACTTGGGCTCATTTATTAATTGTTTAATTTAATGCTTTATCTGTAATCGCGTGCGACCAAGCACCAGAAGGTTTCTTAGTAATCACTGGATCAGAACCACCAGTCATCAAACTATCAACAGTCCTATTAAAATCGGCTTCTGAAAGCGCGCCATTGCTTCCTGCAGTAAGTTTCGCGATTTCACCCATCTGAATGGTGTTATGCTCAACTGTCTGTGCACCTGAATCATCATTATCAACAACGATTTGGGCTGCTTCAGCCTGATTGTTCTCAGCATACTTCCATCCTTTCATGGACGCACGAACAAAACGAACCATTTTGTCAACGAAAGCCGGATCAGATAGATTTTCTTCTTTTACATAAAGACCATCTTCCAATGTTGCCACACCCTCATCTTCATATCTAAATACTGTCAGCTCTTCAGGCTTTAATCCTTCAGCCAAAACCTGCCAATATTCGTTATATGCCATTGCTGAAACGCAATTTGCATCACCTTGAGTCAAAGGCAAAATATCCCAACCTTGTCTAAATACTGAGATGTCTTGATCAGGCTTTAAGCCTAATTTATTCATCCAGCTAAGAAATGGCCACTCATTACCATAATACCATACATAAAGATTCTTACCTTTAAGATCTGCAACAGAATTTACTCCTCGATCTTTTCGGCAAACAAGCATCATGCCTGAGCTTTTAAATGGCTGGGCAATATTAACATTTGCAAAACCCTTTTCTCTAGCAGCTAAAGCTGACGGCATCCAATCAACAGCAACATCGGCTCCACCTCCAGCAAGTACACTCATTGGGCCAATATCAGGGCCACCCGGATTAATTGTTACGTTTAATCCTTCAGCTTCATAAAAACCTTTATCTTGCGCAACATAATATCCGGCAAATTGAGTTTGAGTAACCCACTTTAACTGAATTGTAACATCGTCCGCTGCACTTGCTATTGAGGCGTTAAGAGCAACGATAGCGCCAACAATAAAACTAACAACTTTCTTCATTTTTTTCTCCCTATTTCGATGCACCTTGGCACCTGTTTCGGTACTAATCAGTGACCAAAGTCACCCCCTCAAAAGAGCGTAAGACACTCTAACTTTCAACTCGCTTGCAAATGGCTTTCGAGTGAATCAATTTAAGCATTCAAGCATTTAATGCTCAAAAATGCTATTAATTTCTTAGTTTTTATACTTAATCGATAATTATTACAAAACCTTTCTCTTGTTTCGTCATTTTTCAAACTTTGCCTCTTTGGGAAGGGTGCCAAAAGGTTGTCCATTTTTCTAGCAAGACTACCCCACCATAAAATAAAGAACCAGCCATTGCAGCAACTGTTATTTCAGCCCAAACCATATCAAGCGCAAACCGGGGTGCTTCTGTTGAAATTCTAAATCCCATGCCTCTGATCGGTGAGCCAAAAAACTCAGCTACAATAGCTCCTATCAATGCTAACGTGGTGCAAATTTTCAATCCATTAAAGATAAATGGCATTGCTGTTGAAAGCCTCAGCTTAATCATAGTTTGGAAATAACTAGCGTTGTAAGTTTGCATAAGGTCTCTATGTATTTTATCAGACATTTTAAGTCCTTGAACAGTATTTACCAAAATCGGGAAAAACACCATTACAGCGACAACAGCTGCTTTGGATTGCCAACCATATCCATACCACATGACAAGAATTGGGGCGATCCCAATGATTGGCATAGCAGCTAAAAAGTTACCGATTGGCAGCAAGCCACGCTCTAAGAAATTAAATCTATCAGCGATTAAACTTACTATAAATGCAGCCACACAACCAATTATATATCCTGATAGAGCTCCCTTTATAGCCGTTTGAACAAAATCTTCCCATAAGATTGGTATGCTTGACATAAATTTCATATAGATAGCTGAAGGTGGTGGCAAAATCACAGGGCTCACATTAAATGTTACAACACAAGATTCCCAAATGAATAAAATACTCATACCAAAAAGCACTGGTGGAGCTATATTGAAAAACCTATTTTCTTTCTGGCGCGAGATCCAAACATTTACTATCCACGCTAGTATCCAGAAAATTATTGCCGCCCAAAAATAAACCATCACATCTCCAACGACATTCTCTTGAGGACTACTTTTTGAATTCCACCAATAATCGCTATCAACGTACCCGCTAGAACCGCTGCTGAGATCAATCCACTCCAGATATGCAAAGTATTACCAAAAGTACTTCCAGATAGCATTCTAAAACCCAGTCCTCCACCACCACCCGAGGGAAGCTCTCCAACAATTGCGCCTACTAGTGATGCAGCCATACCCAACTTTAGTGAAGTAAAAAAAAATGGCATTGAGCGTGGTGCTCGTAATTTATGAAGAACTTGAAATTTCGAAGCAGACCAAGTTTTCATCTGATCAATCTCCAATTGATCTGGACTTTTTAAACCCTTTACCATTCCAACAACAACAGGAAAGAACGAAAGATACATCGATATTATTGCTATTGGCATTAAACCATTAAAACCTGCTGATCCCAAAGCAACTACTATCATGGGTGCAATGGCCAGTATTGGTATGGTTTGGCTAGTGATAATCCAAGGCATCACACTCATGGCAGTTGCCCTGTTATAAACAATTCCAATTGCTAATAAAATTCCAAGGCATGTTCCAAAAATAAAACCATATATTGTTTCATAAAAGGTTATTAAACCATGATAAACTAGAGAGCGTTTTGAAGTAACTTTCTTATTTACCGTTGTATCCCATATCTCGTTTGTAATCTGGTGTGGAGCAGGAAGCTTTGGTCTTTTTTGTGACCATGTGTTACTTATCAGCTCAACATTCGACAGAGTTATTGAACTTCTTTTTGCCTTATCATACTCCCAAGGAGCATTCAAAACTATGGAAAATCCATACCAAATAATTACAATAAACCCGATAATACTCAAAACTGGGATTAGTTTACCTTCTGACCACATCGATCGTCTACTAATCATCTGTATGACCTGCACGAAGACCTTCTCTAACTCTTTGAGAAATCTCAATAAACTCCTTAGAATCTCTAATTTCCAAGGGCCTTTCATTAGGTAAGTTACTATCGATAACATCGATTATTCTCCCAGGTCTTGGCGACATAACTACAATTCTTGTTGACAAATATACAGCCTCAGGGATTGAGTGAGTAACAAAACAGATTGTTTTATTTGTGGATTTCCATAACTTTAAAAGTTGCTCATTTAAGTGGTCTCTCACTATTTCATCTAAAGCTCCAAAAGGTTCATCCATAAATAAAATGTCAGCATCAAATGCTAAAGCTCTAGCAATACTAACTCTTTGCTGCATACCACCAGATAACTGCCAAGGAAATTTTTTCTCAAAACCACTCAATTCAACTAAATTTAAAACCCTTTCAACTCGCTCAATTTGCTCTGCTTTTGAATAACCCATGATTTCCAAGGGTAACTTTACATTTGCAGCAATAGTGCGCCAAGGGTAAAGACCCGCTGCTTGAAAAACATAACCATAGGATCTTGATTCTCGAGCTTCTCTGGGACTCACTCCATTTACATTTACCTTACCGCTAGTGGGTTCATCTAAATCTGCTAAAACTCTCAATAGAGTTGTTTTTCCACATCCTGAAGGCCCGATAAAAGAAACAAAGTCCCCTTTGCTTATTTCTAAATTAACGTTTTTTAGAGCGTGGACTGGCCCATCATTTGTTTCAAAAGTAAGATCAAGACCAGAGACATTAATAACATTAGATTGAATCACTTAATAACCTCTCATTAAGTTTATATTCCAGCAGGGATATTGAGTGGATCTCTCTCAACGCGACGAGGCGAATTGAGTGTTTTCCACTTGCTAAGAGCCTTATGTGCTGATGGAAATGCCGGCCTAGGCACAAACCTTCCTCGACCAGGTTGAGGTTGACTATTTTGACCCCACGCCCATATCACATCACCTCGATTGAGAGTAAATCTTGCTTGCGCCCTTACCTCAAATCCCTCAAACACATTATAATCCAATACAGAATGATGGTTAGTAGGTGAAATGGTTTTTGAGATTTTAGGATCCCACACCACAATATCAGCATCTGCGCCCTCAACAATTGCTCCTTTTTTTGGATAAATATTAAGAATTTTTGCGATATTGGTTGAGGTTGTTGCTACAAATTCATTTGGGGTTAAACGACCCGTTTCAACACCTTCAGTCCACAGAACCGCTAAACGTTCTTCTAAACCATTTGACCCATTTGGTATAATTCTGAAATCATCAATTCCAGCTCTTTTTTGCTCTGTGCTAAATGCAGCATGATCCGTCGCCACAACTTGAAGAGAGCCTGATTGCAAACCGGCCCATAAACTATCTTGATGATCTTTTGATCTAAATGGTGGAGACATTACTCTTCGAGCAGCATGATTCCAATCAGTGTTAAAATACTCTGATTCATCTAAAGTTAAAAACTGAACCAATGGCTCCCCATAAACTCTCATACCTTTTTGTCGAGCACGTCTTATTGCCTCATGTGTTTGCTCACAACTCACGTGGACAATATAAAGGGGCACACCAGCCGTATCAGCTATTGTTATAGCTCTATTGGCAGCTTCCCCCTCCAACTCAGGGGGCCTAGAATACGCATGGCCTTCAGGCCCAGTTATCCCTTGATCAAAATATTTTTGCTGCAATTCTGCTACTAGATCACCATTCTCAGCATGCACCATAGGCAACGCACCAAGCTCAGCACATCTTTTGAAGCTAGCAAACATTTCATCATCTTCAATC
>JAQWNW010000063.1 GCA_029246285.1 Paracoccaceae bacterium
CATTTGATGCAGCAGGCACTAAAAGAACATCATCAAAAGTTAACGCTTCCCTAAATTCCATTCAAATCTCCTAAATATATTCTATCTGTTTCCATCTTTTTAACAAAAAGAAAAGACTTTATCTTAAATTAAAAAAGGAATCCGGATGGATCTTATAAGATCTACTTAATATCTTAGTTTCAATCCTCTATCTAATTCATTATATTAAACTTAACACTGTAACCGTTATGTAAGGGTCAACCGTTGAGCAAACCTAATTACGAAACTGGCCGCCTTAACTTACCATTCGTTGGCATATCCACATTTGCAAAGAAACCTTATCTGCAAAATTGGAAAGAAATAAAAGCGGATGTAGCTATTCTTGGAGCTCCTTTCGACTTTGGCACACAATTTAGAGCTGGTGCTCGATTTGGACCAAGAGCAATAAGAGAGGCGTCTACTCTTTTTTCATTTGGTCATGGGGGCGCTTATGATCATGAAGACGATATAACCTACCTAAATGATGATGTTACAATAATCGATTTAGGAGATGCTGATATTATACACACTGACACTAAAAAGTCTCATAAAAATATTGAATTCGGAGTGAGGCAAATACTAAAATCAAGAGCTTTACCGATAGTTTTAGGTGGAGATCACTCTATAAATATTCCTATAATTACTGCATTTGAAGAAGAAGAACCATTTCATATCGTGCAAATCGATGCCCATTTGGATTTCGTGGACGAAAGGCATGGTGTAAGATTCGGACATGGAAATCCGATGAGAAGAGCCGTTGAAAAAAAACATGTGACTGGCCTGACACAAATTGGTATTCGTAACGTTTCTTCAACCGCCAAGGAAGGTTATGATGAAGCGAGAAAACGGGGTTCCGATATCATCTCTGTTAGACAGCAAAGAGACTTGGGAGCAATCGAAACAATTAAGCGGATCGGCCCTGGTAAAAGAGTTTACGTAACAATTGATATAGATGCGTTCTGCCCCTCTATTGCACCTGGAACTGGGACTCCAAGCCATGGAGGTTTTATGTATTATGAAGTATTAGAGATGTTAAAAGAAATTAGCAAAATGCATACTGTTGTAGGTGTAGATTTAGTTGAAGTTGCTCCAGATTATGATCATTCCGGTTCAACATCAATTTTGGCAGCTCAAATATTAATGAATTTTATTGGCTATATTCAACATAACAAAAATTAAATTCAAAATATCAAAACCCACGAAAACCAGTTGCAATAACAAATTTTTCTGAACTATCTGCCCTACTTGAATTAGGCTTGAAATGTGAAACTTTTTCAAAGGCTTGCTTTAAAAGAACTTGTAGATCTCCTTCAGCTCCACCAGCTAAAACCTTAGCCACAAACGTACCACCAATTTCCAAAACGTCAAAAGCAAGGTGTGCCGCAGCCTCACACATTGCTATAACTCTCAAATGGTCAGTTTGCTTATGCCCAGTACTTGAAGCAGCCATATC
Source organism: Paracoccaceae bacterium (assembly GCA_029246285.1). GTDB lineage: Bacteria > Pseudomonadota > Alphaproteobacteria > Rhodobacterales > Rhodobacteraceae. The sequence goes on from JAQWNW010000063.1 coordinate 1,472, forward strand.
AGACATTACGACATCAACAGATCCTCCAGCAATTTCTATTATATTTTTGGGCGAATCCTCATCTAAGAAATCAAGCATGTAAGCCTCAGCCCCTAAAATTGGCTCAATTTCCTTTAAATCAAACCCTATTATACGTCCAATTTTCGCATTCTTTATTTTTCCAGTTGAATTAACCCTATCAACCGCAACTTGTAACCACCCACCAGGAGCACACCCCAAGTCAATGATATTTTTTCCTGGGAGAAGAAAATTATATTTCTCATTTATTTCGATTAGTTTAAAAGCTGCACGCCCCCTATAACCTTCCCTTTTTGCACGCTGTACATATGGATCATTTAATTGACGCTGCAACCACCTCGTAGAACTCGCACGCCTTCCCTTTGCAGATTTTACTTTTATAAAAAGGTCACGTTGCCCACGACCGGATTTATTTTTTTCTCGTTCTTTCATTTGTTTATGCATCAACCATTTTGTTCTTGGCAATTAATGAAAATAAAAGACCTTCTCTTAATCCACGGTCAGCAATTGATAATCTATTAGTTGGCCATAATCGCAATAAAGTTTGTAATATAGCAGCTCCCGACATAATAAGCTCCTGCCTATCTTTTCCAATAGTTTTGTCATCAGCCCTACCGATAGGCCCTGAATTCAAGTAATTTTGTATAACAGTTAGAACCTGAGCTGTAGACATTTCAAGACCATCTACCAAGTTTCGATCATATTTTTTTAAGTTTAAAAAAGATGCCCCAATAGTGGTGATTGTCCCTGATGTTCCGATAATTTGAAAATAATCACTTTTTTGGTCTAATAACTCCTTATAAGGTTTGAAAGTACTCAAGCATTCTTCAAAATGGCAAGCCATTAATGCAAACTGAGCTGAATCTCCATCAACATCTTTATATTGGTCTTTAAGTGTCACAACGCCTAAAGGAACTGAGATCCAATCAACAACCTCTGCCCCATAATTATCTGACTTACCCTTTAATTTTGGCTTTATTTCAAACAGTGCTTTTTTTCTGAAGCAAGGCTCAACATTTCTTAAATTTACCCATATTAGTTCGGTCGAACCTCCTCCAATATCAATCACAAGTATTTGCTCTGAAGTAGTATTAACAAGTGGAGCACAACTAATAACCGCCAATCGAGCTTCTTCACTAGGTGGAATAATCTCTAAGGATAAACCAGTATTACGTTTTACTTCTAATATAAATTGTTTTGAATTTTTGGCCCTTCGACATGCTTCTGTAGCGATCAATCTCATGTGGCTTACATTATGATAATCTAGTTTTCTTTGACAAATTTTCAAAGCTGAGATCGCCCTCCTCATTGCTCCATTCGAAAGATTTTGTGTCTCCTCTAATCCAGAACCAAGCTTAACTGATTTAGAAAAGCTATCTATGATTTTAAATCTATCCTTAAGCGGTTTTGCTATTAACATTCGGCAACTATTTGTCCCCAAATCTAGAGCAGCAAACGCCTGATCTTTTCCTAAAGGTTTAACTTTAACAACTCCCGAAAAAACTTAAAGTTCATTCAAAATAAAAACAAACCAAGTTAGCAACATTATTAAATCCTATCTTGTCATATAAAATCAAGCAAGGAAAACAAGAAAAACATTGAAACAAAAAAGTCGTAATTAGAAACCTGAGAGTCGAATTCAAACGAAGATAATAAGTTTAAGTAGATTAAGACTCCTTAAAAAAATAGAGTAACTACCATGCCAAATTTAATAGTTGTCTACTGGAGAGATATACCTGCACAAATAATCGTCGGAAAAGGGAGAAAAGCTTCAAAAATTCAACTTAGCGAACGCTTTGAGCAGGCAATTGATCGCTGTGCCATGAAGATTGATGCAAAGGATTCTGACGCCTACTTAGCTGAATGGCGAAAAAGTGAACCCATAGAGATCCCTGGAACTTCTGATGAAATTGCCAAATCGCATGCAGAAAAAATTGAAAATGAATATGATAATAATACATTAAAAATATTAATAGCAAACAACGGCTGGCAATAAGGACTCATTCAATAAATGGCAATTTTAAATATATTTAATTCTAAAAAGCTTCAACAAGTTAAAAGTAATCAACTTGGGTCATTTTTAAAAAAATTTTCGATAGAGGTAATGCCTCGTACTGCAGCAAAAATAGAAAATTTTAACAGTATCCTTCCAAAAGAAACCCGTGTTTATATCGCACACCTTGAGGGAGTCTCAATCGACGATATGTTGTTAACTGCAAAGCGTATCAATCGCGAAGGATACGAAGTTGTTCCTCATTTTCCAGCTAGAATAATAGAGAATAAGGAAATTTTAGAAAAATGGCTAAAACTTTACCGTGAAGAAGCTAATGTTAAAAATGCCTTACTTTTAGCAGGTGGTATCACCAAACCAATAGGAAACTTTAAAGACTCTATGCAACTTGTTGAAACAGGACTTTTTGATAAATACAATTTCAAGAAACTCTATTTTGCTGGGCATCCAGAGGGCAATAAGGATATCGATCCTGACGGCTCTTCAAAGAATATAGACCGAGCACTAAAATGGAAGCAAGATCTCAATGACAGAACATCATCTGATATTGCCTTAACTACTCAATTTTGTTTTGATCCAAAGCCAGTTATTGATTGGGCAAATGATCTCGCAAACAATGGTATAGACTTACCAATAAATATTGGTGTAGCGGGACCTGCAAAATTACAAACATTAATCAAATTCTCAATAGCTTGCGGCGTGGGTCCATCTTTAAAAGTATTACAAAAACGAGCCAAAGACATAAAAAAATTGCTACTTCCTTTCGAACCAAACGACTTTTTAGAGGCTTTAGCAGTTCACAAACAACAAAATCCAAAATTTGGCATAACGAATGTTCATTTTTTTCCTCTAGGTGGAATAAATGCTACTGCAAATTGGATCACAGAAGCAACAAACAATTAATATTCAATTTATGAGGATCCGAGAATGACCCAAACAATAGTCGAAAGCAAGACAAAAACTGCAATCATTGGATTTGATCAACCATTTTGTGTAATTGGTGAAAGAATCAATCCCACTGGCAGAAAATTATTAGCAGCTCAGTTAGAAAATGGGGATTTTTCAACAGTTGAAAAGGACGCACTATCTCAAGTAAAAGCTGGAGCGACTATGCTCGATATAAATGCTGGAGTAGTATATAATTCAAATCCCAATCCAAACGAGACAGAACCTCCACTTATGGTAGAAATGTTAAAGCTGGTTCAAAAACTCGTTGACGTGCCTTTATGTATCGATAGCTCAGTACCAAGCGCATTAGAAGCAGGACTTGCGGTAGCAGAAGGGCGTCCATTGTTAAATTCCGTGACCGGAGAAGAAGATAGATTAGAATCTATTTTACCACTTGTAAAAAAATACAATGTACCAGTGGTCGCAATCTCTAATGATGACACTGGTATCTCTGAAGATCCAGATATTCGGTTTAATGTTGCAAAAAAAATAGTAGAGCGTGCGTCTGATTTTGGAATTCCCGCTAACGATATTGTCGTTGATCCACTTGTGATGCCGATCGGAGCGATGGGAACGGCAGGACTTCAAGTCTTTGAATTAGTTAGAAAATTAAGAAATGAGCTTGGAGTTAATACTACTTGTGGAGCTTCTAATATATCATTTGGCCTCCCAAATCGGCATGGAATTAATAATGCTTTCTTACCGATGGCAATTTCAGCCGGAATGACTTCTGCAATAATGAATCCAGTAACCTTACCTACTAAACTGAAGGATATTGAGGCAAAAAAATTACAATTAGTAAATGCTGGGTTTCAGGTGCCCGAAGATATTGACCCAAACATCATTGCAAACTTAACTGGATTGGGCAGCATAGAAACGGTTGCAAGTAAAGAAATGGAAGCAATTAATGCAGCCAACTTTTTGATGAACAATGACCCCCATGGAGCACGATGGATAAAGACTAATAAAATCGAAAGCTCTCAACAAGGAGGAAGATCTAGACGAGAAAGCAGGCGTCGAAAATAATATTTTATTATAAAAAATTCGATATTTTCTTGTCCAGTTGTCGCGCTCCATTTATACACATTAGTGATTGTCAATTTAACTAGAAAGTTTTTGTAATGATCACTCGCTACTCCAGACCAGTAATGACGCAGATCTGGTCTCAAGAATCAAAATACTCGATTTGGTATGAGATTGAAGCTCATGCTTGTGATGCAATGGCGGATTTAGGAATAATACCGAAAAAGGACGCCAAAGCGATTTGGAAGGTAAAAAATCACATATTTGATCCTGAGAAGATAGAAGATATAGAAAAAGTTACAAAACACGATGTGATTGCTTTTTTAACATATTTATCAAATCTTATAGGCCCTGAGAATGCCAGGTTTATACATCAGGGAATGACATCTTCTGATGTGTTAGATACCTGTTTTAATATTCAGCTGGTAAAGGCATGCGATGTATTATTACAAGATGTTGATGATCTATTATCTGTAATAAAAGACCGGGCCTATCAACATAAATATACGATTAGAATTGGCAGAAGCCACGGAATACACGCTGAACCTACAACAATGGGTTTAACATTTGCTCGTTTTTTTGCCGAAATGCACCGGAATAGATCAAGACTCAAGATAGCAAGAAAAGAAATTTCAACTGGAGCAATTTCTGGTGCTGTCGGAACATTTGCTAATATCGATCCAAAGGTAGAGAATTATGTCTGCAAAAAGCTAGGTTTGAGTGCTGAGCCAATAAGCACTCAAATAATACCGAGAGATCGACATGCTGCGTTTTTCTCCACACTTGGGGTCGTCGCATCTTCTATTGAAAATATAGCCACCGAGATACGGCACATGCAAAGGACAGAGGTATTAGAGGCAGAAGAGTATTTTGCAAAAGGGCAAAAAGGTTCGAGCGCGATGCCTCACAAGCGCAATCCAGTGTTAACAGAAAACCTGACAGGACTCTCTAGACTAGTCCGAATGGCTGTTACTCCAGCTTTAGAAAATGTAATAACTTGGCATGAGCGAGATATCAGTCACTCTTCTGTGGAGCGAAATATTGGCCCTGACGCAACAATCACTTTAGACTTTGCACTAGATAGATTGAAGAATGTTATCCAAAATTTAGTGATATATCCTGAAAGAATGTTACAAAACCTGAACAAGTTTAATGGACTAATAATGAGTCAAAGGATTTTATTAGCTTTAACTCAAAAAGGTTTGTCCCGAGAGAAAAGTTACGAACTCGTACAAAGAAACGCAATGAAAGTCTGGGAAAGAAATAAAGACTTTATGACTGAACTTTTATTAGATCAAGAAATATTAAATCATTTATCAAAAAAGGAAATAAAGGAAAAATTCAACTTAAAATACCATACAAAACATGTGGATACTATATTTAAAAGAGTTTTTGGATAAATTTGCTTTTATTGAAATTCGTTCTTCAAACCTAGGTTTTGATCTTAATTCAAGCGCTTGTTCTGGTAGCATCCTTAATATAATGTAAAAATAGATCTATTTAAAAGGGAACAACTCTCAAAATGGCCCGTGGAAAAAAAATTTATGATGGTAAAGCTAAAACACTTTTCAAAGGGTCGGAGCCAGGCACAATAATCCAGTATTTCAAGGATGACGCAACCGCATTTAATGCCAAAAAACATGAGATAATTTCTGGTAAAGGTGTTTTAAACAATCGACTTTCAGAATTTTTTATGACTGGCTTAAAAGAATTAGGAATACCGACACATTTTATCAAAAGATTAAATATGCGGGAACAGCTTGTGATGTCAGCGGAGATAATACCATTAGAAGTAGTTGTTAGAAATTTTTCGGCTGGTTCAATGTCCAATAGGCTTGGAATAAAAGAAGGAACACGCTTGCCAAGACCAATTGTTGAATTTTACTATAAAAATGATGAACTAGATGATCCATTGGTAACAGAAGAACATGCTGTTGCGTTTAATTGGGCAACGCAAATAGAATTAGATGAAATTGTAACAATTGCTCTAAGAGTTAATGACTATTTAAGTGGTGTTATGAAGGCAGTCGGAATACGACTAATAGACTTCAAGATTGAAATAGGTAGAGTTTTTGATAATGATTATCAAGGTTTATTAATTGCTGACGAAATAAGCCCGGACAGTTGCAGATTATGGGATATAGAAACAGGTGAAAAGCTAGATAAGGATGTTTTTAGACGTGACTTAGGTGATCTCAAGGACGCATATACAGAGGTCGCAAAAAGATTAGGAGTAATATAAATTGAGAGTTGATTACCTACTTATATTTCAATTTGAAAGTAAATCATGAAATTTACAATAAACATAACCTTAAAAAAAGGCGTATTAGATCCCCAAGGCCTAGCGATCAAAAATTCATTAACCACTTCTGGCTTTCAGAATATAATCGAGGTGAAACAAGGCAAATTAATTGAAGTTGATATCGATGAAGAAAATTATGATAATGCAAAAAAAGTAGTGTCAAAAATGTGTGACGTACTATTAGCAAATACAGTAATCGAAGATTATAAAATTATGTTGAATCAATAAAAGATTATGAAAGCAGCTGTAATAGTTTTTCCAGGATCCAACTGTGATAGGGATTTAGCTATCGCATTCGAAAAAGTGACTGGAACCAAAACAAAATTAATTTGGCATAAGGATGCCAACATACCAAATGGTATAGACATTATTGGCATACCAGGAGGTTTCTCTTTCGGAGATTATTTACGAGTTGGCGCAATAGCTGCGCAATCACCAATATGCAAAGCATTAGTTGATTACGTAAATTCAGGTGGTTATGTCTTAGGTATATGTAACGGGTTCCAAATCCTGACAGAAACTAATATTTTACCTGGAACATTAATGAGAAACCAAGGTCTTAAGTATATATGTTCTGAAATAGAGTTATTAGTTGAAAACAATAATACGGCGTTCACACATGGCTTCCAAAATAAACAGAATATTAAACTTCCAATCGCTCACCATGATGGAAATTATTTTGCCGATAATGAAACTGTAAAGAGCTTAAATGATAAAAATTGTATAGCATTTAAGTACACGAAGAATCCAAATGGAAGTGTTGATGACATTGCCGGGGTACTGTCACAGAACAAGAGAGTGTTGGGCATGATGCCACACCCAGAACGTTTGAATGACCAAAGCTTGGGAGGTACTGATGGAGGTTTAATATTTGGTGCAATTGAATCAATGCTGAGTTAATGAACTGTTAATTAAGATGGCCAAAATACTTAGATCTTATTGAAATAATAAAATGGAACAGCAAGATTATATAAAAGAAGATCTTCAACTTCGATCATCTCTATTAATTAGAATATTCATTACTTTTTTTATTCTTTTTGGCATCATAATTATTGTTTTAACTAATTTGACCCTAACCTCCCGTTTTAGTCAGGAAACAACCAAACAAGCAAATTTAAGATTACAACTTTATGCAAATTCAATAAACTCCGAAATCGAGCGCTCACGATTTTTAACCTTACTTTTAGCTAACGATGCGGGATTAATTAAATTAATAACTAATAATAACAAAATGGACTCATTAGTTGATAATTTTTTTGAAGATTCAGATTACGCTGATCAACAAGTAACATTGATCGATAAATATGGTAACATATTATATACTAATTCTGCTAATAAAATTGAAAAGACATACATTACTAAAATTCTAGAGCGTCTAAAATTAAAAGAAGTTGAGCCCATGCTATCTACTTTTATCAACAATGAGGCCAATAACAGATTTTTCTTTTCGAAAATGGTAAATACGGTAGAAAGGTCAAATAAATACATAATAATTGAAATAAGTTTGAATGGTTTAAAAAGTTCTTGGGCAAATGCATCTGAAGCTGTGATAATAAAAAACAATAGTAATAATCTTTTATTATCCACAAAACCTGCTTGGTTATCTGAAAAATTAACTAACACGCTCGGATCTGATTCAAGCAGTATTTTTAACTCAGCATCTGCACTAAGTGATTTAGAGAACCTACCAGTAAGAGCATTTCTTATTAAGGACACAGTGCTAAAATTAGAAACAAACCTAAAGTTCACTAATTGGAAAATCATATATTACACCACCTACGCTCCAGTTAGAGAAAAAGTAAATGGAATTATTGCACTAGAGATTACCGCTTTAGCAGTTTTATTAACATTAATATTCTATTTTTTATCTCGCAGGGCTCGCATACAATCTTTAGTAATTTTAGAAGAGAGTAATAAACTCAGACATATGAATACTAGATTGCAAAATGAAGTAAATGAGAGGGAAAAAGCTGAAAAAAATTTAAAAGTTGCAGAACAAACCTTGGCTCAAACATCAAAATTAGCTGCTTTGGGTGAGATGTCAGCAGCGGTTAGTCATGAGTTAAATCAACCTCTTGCAGCAATGAAAACATATTTAGCAGGAGCAAAACTTCTCATTGATAGATCAAGACCAACTGAAGCTCTATCCAGTTTCAGAAGATTAGATGATCTTATTGAACGAATGAATTCTATTACTAAACAGCTTAAGTCTTATGCAAGAAAAGGTAGTGAGGTCTTAACTGATGTTGACCTGAAGATAGCTATCGCAAATGCGTTAAATATAATGTCACCTCAATTTAACCTAGCTAAAATTGAATACTCACAGGACATACCCGAAGCTCCTGTGATCATACTAGGTGATCAAATTCGCTTAGAACAAGTATTAATAAACTTAATAAGAAATTCGTTAGATGCCACTTCTAGCACACCTGAGCCTCGACTAGAGTTGACCTTAATAGTAGCTAATAATGCGATTATTAGCATTAAAGATAATGGTATTGGCATTGACGATTTAGAAAGTTTATTTGAACCATTTTATACAACAAAAAAACCAGGGGATGGGGTAGGATTAGGCCTTGCCATCTCTTCTGGAATTATCAAAGATTTAGGTGGCCGTTTAGTTGCAAAGAATAACGAGACAATGGGAGCTACTTTCGAAATATATTTACCATTAAAGCATAACTAAAGAGATATAATGAGACACAAATTGAAAGTAGCTATTGTTGATGATGAAAAAGATGTTCGCGAGTCGATCTCACAATGGTTAACGTTATCTGGCTTTGAAACTCAAGAATTTCAAAGTGCAGAGAAAGCATTAAAAGTTATTAACAATGATTATCCCGGGGTTATAATATCAGATATTAAAATGCCCGACATGAATGGATTAGAATTTTTAAAGAAATTAATGATCAAAGACAGCACTATACCAGTAATTCTTATCACTGGTCACGGTGATGTATCAATGGCAGTTGAAGCAATGCACATTGGCGCTTATGATTTTTTGGAAAAACCTTTTGATCCAAAGAAAATTGCAGAATTATCAAAAAGGGCATTAATTAATCGTAAATTAGTTTTAGATAATAGGTCCTTAAGACGAGAATTATCAGATGGGACTGTCTTACTCAAAAAATTAGTTGGTTCATCGAGGGAGATGGTAAAGTTAAGAGAAGACATATTAGATTTTGGAAGAGCCGATGGCCATGTGTTTATTACTGGTGAAATCGGTACAGGAAAAAGTTTGATTGCTCAAGCTATCCATGCTTGTGGTGTACGGCAAGGAAGAGAATTCATCTCCTTTGACTGCGCAGCATACCCACCGAACGAGATAGGAAATAAATTGTTCAACCGACCTATTGATCAAAACACAAAACCTATTTTTGAACAAGTTTCAAAAGGCACTTTGTGTTTGGAAGGTGTCGAACATATGCCAAAGGAGTGTCAAAATAAACTATTAGCGTTAATAAGATCAAGAGATTACTCACCGGAAAGATATGTGAGAATAATCTCAATATCTGAAGGTAAAAACCTAAAAGGCATAGATAATGAAATTTTACCAAGTTTATTTTATAGATTAAGCTCATTGAACCTGGAGTTACCACCCTTAAGAAAAAGAGGTAATGATATTTTAGAGCTATTTAATCATTTCTTAGACCTCTATTCCGATGAGTACGGATATAACTCTCCAGAAATAAATGCAATTGAGGCTGCCCAATTATTACAAGCTTCTTGGCCCGGCAATGTACGGCAACTTATTAATCTTGCTGAAAAAGCAGTATTACAACACAAGAAACAATCTGATTCTCTGAGTAAGTTACTCTCTAAAGAAATCAATGCATCAGAACAAATAGAAACCGAAATTCAAGGTAGGCCCTTAAAAGAACATGTAGAAGCATTTGAAAAAATGCTGATAGATCACACGATGAGGCGAATGAGAGGATCTATAACTGCAGTGATGAAAGAATTAGGTCTACCAAGAAGGACATTAAATGAAAAAATGGCTAAATATCAACTTAGTAGATCAAATTATTTATAACATTAAAATACCTATTAAACATCATCTTGAATAATCAATCGTATCTTTTACCACCGACATATCAACCGAATTAGTAATAAATGCCTCTCCAATGCTTTTTAACATTACGAAATTTATCAAGCCATTTGCGACTTTTTTATCCTTAAACATTAAATTTACTAACTCATCAGATGAGGGAAAGGAGAAATCAACTTCCGAGATACATGTTTTTAATCCTGTATTATTAAAATGCTTTCTAATTCTTTCTAAAACATCAATATTACAAAATCCCATTCTGTTACTAACCTCAGCAGCTAACATAATGCCAATAGATACGGCTTCTCCATGCAACAATCTATCATTATAACCTACTGCCGCCTCAAGAGCATGAGCAAAAGTATGACCTAAATTAAGTAATGCTCTTGAGCCACTCTCACGCTCATCTAGACTAACAATATCAGCTTTTATAATACAGGACCTAAATATTGCTTCTTCCAAAGAAACATTATCAAGTGACAACACTTTTTGTCCATTTTTCTCTAACCAGTTAAAGAAATTAATATCTCCAAGTATTCCATACTTTATTATCTCACTATAACCAGATCTTAGATCCCTTTTAGATAGTGTTTTTAGTACATCAGTATAAACGAGAACATGCTTAGGCTGGTAAAAACAGCCAATAAGGTTCTTACCAAACTTCGAATTAATACCAGTTTTTCCTCCCACAGAACTATCAACCTGAGCCAACAAAGTAGTTGGCACTTGAATAAAATTAACTCCCCTTAAAGTCACTGCCGTTGCGAAACCAACTAAATCTCCCACAACACCGCCACCAAAAGCAATAACCAGATCTCCACGTTCGATGCCTGTATCAATCAACCAATCAGTAAGTTTTTCTAAGAAAGTGAACGATTTCGCATGCTCACCAGCCGGCAATTCATAAAGATTTAATTTTATATTTGACTTTTTAAAACACGAATTAAGCTCAGTTTTATATTCATTTAAAACATTTTCATCGGATATTAACCAAACCTCATTTCTTTTGAGAAATTTCTTACATTCCACTCCAATCGTTTTAAGTGGATGATCTCCAATCAAAATATTATAGCTTCTAGCTTCAAGATTAACTTTTAGATCACGCATTATAATCTTATCCCTTTAAGATTCACATCTACAAAATTAGAATAATAATCAAACGTCTTCTCGATCATTTTATCTATTGAGAGAATATGTTCATTCGAAACACAAAGATCTGCTCTGTTATATGATTTTTCACGCAATTTATATATTTTTTCAAACTCCGAGAAATTATCACAGTTGTTTAGCAATGGCCTGTTTTTCTTATTCTGCAAACGATCCCAAAGTAACTTTGGATCTGACTTTAACCAAATACTAATTGTATTATCTAAAATTAAGTATTGATTTTTTTCTGATATAAATGCACCGCCACCTGAAGCTAAAACAATCTGAGGTCCAAAAATTAATCTTTCAAGAATTTTGCTTTCTTTTTCTCTGAAGAAATCCTCGCCAAAGGTCGCAAAAATTTCTGTAATTTCTAAATTTGCAGCTTTAACAATTTCTTGATCAAGATCAATAAATTTGGCATTTAGTTTTTTTGCTAAACCGCGCCCTATTACGGTTTTACCCGATCCCATCATTCCTACTAGCACTATCGTCTTATTTAATTTATGTTTCACCTTAAACTTCTTTTCATAATATTTAGAATTATAGCATTTAAACTTTGACGAACACATACTCTTTTGCTTAATAAATTACTAGAAGTGCTATCAAAGGTCAAAGGAATGGAGATTAATAAATGAGAACAATAACAAAATTTTTATTTTTCTTAATATTGTTAGGATTTGTTTCATTATCATTTTATGCTTTAATAGGGAATATGGACATCATTCCAACTGAGTATCAGATAGAGGTAGAGATTGATCAGAATTAAATGCTTATGTCTCCTTTTATTTATAATAATTCTGGGATTACCACTTTCAGCGGAGGACACAGAGCCAAGCTGGCTTAATAAAAAAATATTAAAATTAGAAAATTCAACTGATATTGAAACACCTACCTCTAACCTGATCACAAATAGTAGCGTAAGTACTATTAATTTAAGTGACTTAGCTGAAGAAAACCTAACACTTCCTTACTACTATTGGTCTTGGTCAAAAATTGAGGATTTAACCTCTAAAATTGATAGCATTTATTTCGAACCCAAGGCTCAACTACGTGAGTTAATTGTATCAGTCCTGACATCAGAAATGCCGGCTAATATTGAAATACCAAAAGAAGCAAATTTATACATATCACGATTAAATAAGTTGATAGAACTAGGCCAATACAAAGAAGCGCAAACCTTTATAAATAATAATGATCCAAACTTAACTTTAAGCTATCAACAACAAGTTGAGCTAAATCTATTAAAAGGCAACGATACTCTTGCATGCTCACAATTCAAAATTGAAGGCACAAACAATAATACTCTTAAACAAAAAGTCTATTGCCTCAACCACGAAGGAAAGCAATCAGAAGCAAAAATTGTTTTTGAAACAGCAAAAATACTAAATAAATTAGAGGAATATGATGCTTTCATAATCGAATTGCTTTTAAATTCAAAGAAATTTGCTCAATCTCATAATATAGATATTAAAAATAATCTCTCTATTCTTGATTATATTATTTTACAAAAAAATGATATAAAGATAGAGGGCAGATTTATTCCAACCTCTTTCTTTTTCTATAATTTTTCTAAAACATACAACATCGAGAAAAAACTTATCATATCAGAAAGATTAGCAAAATTTGGTATCATCTCCAATCTGCAATTATTCAGGATTTACAAGGAAAGTGATACAATAAATGATACTGCGCTTATCAAAAGAAAAAAATGCATAAATGAACTTGAAGTTGCGATTTCTAAACAAAGCTCAGACGACATAAGGCAAAATTTAGTAAAATGCTTAACACTATTTCAGAAGATAGGACTCTCATCTAACTTCAGCAAATATTATAGAACAATTGTGCTAGCGGAAGTGAATACTGGATGGGAATCACCCACATCAGTAAAGATGCGATTGCTTTCAAAAGATTATTCGAGCTTAAAAATAACGTTAACTGGAAACAGCAACTTTAATTCTGCTCAAAGTATAGCCCGAAATAATTTTACAAAATTAAACGGCTTAACCGCATTTGAAAAAAGTATTGTAGGGGCATTTGAGGAAACTAAATATAAGGCTCAGAATACCATTCTGATAGATCAAGGCAAGATTGGTGAGGTAATTTTATCTAGTATTATTTTGTTAGATTCGGAAGATCCGAAAGAAATACAAGATGGATTAATAGGCTTAATTCAAGCTGGATTGACCGATGTAGCTAAAGACATTGCCATCAGACTCCTAATAGAAGGTTGAGACTTTGGATAAGATTTCCAAATTAATTGATTATTTCCTTCACGCCCAATTTGCTGAATTTAAATCATCTGAGAATACTATATTCGCATATAGAAGAGACCTGTATGAATTTAACAGTCAAATGACAAAAATAGGGAAAAGTTTAACTGAAGTTGAAAAAACTGATATTGAAAGTTTTATAATCAATTTAAGTAATAAAGGACTTGCCGCCTCAACACGAGCCAGAAAAATCTCATCAATTAAAAGTTTTTACAAATTTTTATTTGAAGAGAAATTGCGCAATGATAACCCTACCTTGCAGATAAAACAGCCAAAATTAACAAACAAGTTACCAAGAACACTCTCTGAATCTGATGTCGAAAAAATGCTAAAAGTAGCAAAAAATTTTGGAAAAAGCGATTCTGATAAGATTAGGAACCAATGTTTATTAGAATTATTATATGCAACTGGTATGAGAGTAACAGAATTGCTTTCACTACCAGTTTCTGTTGCAAATCATAACTCGAAAATGCTTTATATAACCGGAAAAGGCGGAAAAGAAAGATTAGTACCCTTATCCACAGATGCACAAAATTGTTTGAGAAAATGGCTATCCGAATGGGATAAAATTGCAAAATTACAAAAAAAAACAAATGGTGAGGATATTATTTATCTTTTCCCATCTAAGAAAAAAACTGGGCACTTAACAAGAATCTGGTTCTATAAACTAATTAAAGAGATAGCTTTAAAAGCAAGTTTAAACCCTATGATGGTATCACCTCACACCTTGAGACACGCTTTCGCCACACATCTATTAGCTAATGGAGCTGATTTGCGAGTAATTCAGACATTTTTAGGGCATTCAGACATATCTAGCACAGAGATATATACGCATGTCTTGACTCATCGACTTAAAGATTTAGTTGAAAAGCATCATCCTCTAGCAAATTCCAAAAAAATTGTGTAAGAATTTAATCCCACACCAAATGATTAAATATATTTTCATAAACTTCTGAAAGGATAGTAAAGATATTATGGAATTTCTAACTGTTTTAACAATACCAAATATATTAACAATTATAATAATTTTTATGTTATTATTTTTGTCAGGATTTTTCTCTGGTTCTGAAACAGCATTAACAGCGGCCAGCCGTAGTATTCTTAGAGCAAAGGAAGACAAGGGACATAAAGGTGCTACAAGAGCACTTAAGTTAACTGAGAATACTGAGAAACTAATTGGCGCTATTTTACTTGGTAATAATTTTGCAAATATCCTAGCTGCATCTTTAGCAACCCATTTACTAACGAAGATATACGGTGAAGGTGGCGTATTTTATTCAACACTAGTTATGACACTTCTTATTGTAGTATTTGCAGAAGTTATGCCAAAAATATACGCGATAAATGATCCAGAACGAGCAGCATTGCGGGTTTCTCCAATAATCGCACCTGTCGTATATATTTTTGGACCAATAACGATTAGCATCCAATGGATTGTTATGCAGATTTTTAGGTTATTTGGAAAAAACAGTATAAACCTCCAAAATAGTAATTCGGTCCAAGAGGAGATTGTTGGAGCTATATCTTTAGGACATCTCGAAGGATCAATGGAAAAAGATGACAAAGATAGGCTATTAGCTACATTAGATTTATCAAATAGAAGTGTAGAAGAAATTATGCTACATCGATCTGAAATTGAAATGATTGATGCTGATTCTGCCCCAGAAAAAATATTGAAACAATGTTTAACGTCAAGTTACACAAGATTGCCAATCTTTAAAAAAGATCAAGAGAACATTATTGGTGTGATGCACGCTAAATCTCTTTTGAGAGCGGTTAACATTCAAAAAAACGGAAACAATTCTAAATTTAGTGATCAGAATATTCTTGATGTGGCTATGAAACCATATTTTATTCTTGAAACGACTTTACTTGATGATCAACTTAAAGAGTTCTTAAAACGACGTGCGCATTTTGCATTAGTAGTTGATGAGTATGGTGCTTTACAAGGTTTGCTAACGTTGGAAGATATAATTGAGGAAATTGTGGGTGAAATAAATGATGAGCACGACCAAATAACAGAAATAGTGCCTGAAAATTCTAGAGATGGCGTACTAATTGTCGAGGGTAACACAACTATAAGAGACTTAAATAGAGCCCAAGAGTGGGACCTACCAGATGCAGAAGCAAACACAATTGCTGGTTTGGTAATTCACGAAGCGCAAAACATACCATCAGTAGGTCAAGTCTTTAGTTTTCATGGCTTTAGGATTGAGATAATTGAAAAAAAAGAAAATCGCCTCACCAAATTGAAAATCAACCCAACTCGCGAAGTCCAATTATGAGGTTATAGTTTTAGATTTAAAAATCATACCGACTGTAAAATTATAGTTGAATTTAATCCACCAAAAGCGAAAGAATTCGAAATTACAGTTTCCACTCTCTTCTGTTGTGCATCTCCACAGACTAAATCTAATCTTATTTTAGGATCTCTCTTAACCAACCCCAGAGTTGGAACAATCACGTGTTCTCTTAATGCTAGAATACAAGATAACAATTCGATAGCACCAGTAGCGCCCATAACATGACCATGAGCCGATTTAGTTGAAGAGACTTTAGGAGAAATTCTATTATTTGAAAAAATAAAATTTATAACATCAGACTCCATTTGATCATTTATTTTCGTTCCAGTGCCATGAGCGTTTACATAATCTACATCATCGGCTGAGATTCCAGAGTTATATAAAGATTTCATTATTGCTTTTTTCATACCGTCTGCCGATGGCGCAACCAAGTCATATCCATCTGAGGTCATAGAGCAACTTTTTATTTCAGCCAAAATATTTGCACCCCTCTTATAGGCGTGAGTGTACTCCTCTAAAACGAACACAGCCGCACCCTCCCCTTGAACTAAACCATCCCTGGAGAGACAAAAAGGTCTACAACCAGTTTTTGATAAGACCCTTAAACCTTCCCATGCCTTCATACCCCCGAATGTCAACATCGCATCTGAACCACCCGCTATCATTACGCGAGCCTCTCCAAACTTAATTAAATTAAACGCATTTGCAATCGCATGATTAGATGAAGCACAGGCGCTAGAAACTGAATACGTAACTCCTTTAAGACTATACCTCTTTGCTATATTACTAGCTGCAGCATTGTGCATCATTTTCGGAACAATAAATGGATGAACCCTATTTTTTTTTCCTTCAAAGACTAGGCGATAGTTATCTTCTTGTGTGCTCAATCCACCACCTGCACTTCCAATTATAACACCAGTTTCTTCAGATAATTCCTCTGTAATTACTAGCCCCGAGGAGTTAATAGCCTCTGACGCTGAAATTAATGCGTATTGAGAGAAATGGTCTAAAATGCTGATTTCATTTTTCTTGAAGAAAACGTGAGGATCATAATTCTTGATCTGTGCACCAATATTCACTCTTAATAATTCACAATTATTAAGATCCAATTTCTGAATTCCGGTATTTCCCGACATTAATGCTAAGTTTGTGTCAGAAACATTAAATCCAAGTGAGTTTATTGTTCCCTGTCCAGTAATAACAACTCGTTTCAATTTCTATCCAAATCTTTTTCATTTATTATTCTTTCAAACGAGTTAATTACTTCTTCTACTGTGATAAGTCCAAAATCTTTGGAAGCTTCTAAATTTAGATTAATATCAAAATCTAAATTTAATTGCTCTTCTACAGAGAATAGAAATTCAACAAGGCCCATACTATCAATACCTAGATCAACCAGCGAGTCATTCATGCAAATATCACACGAATTTAATAGTGCTTTATCAGCTAAAATTTCAATTATAACCTCTTTGATATTCATTAAAATTTTACCATAACGTTAGCAGATGAAATAAGATAAGGCACGAATTAAGATTTGTTGTTTTTAAGGTTACTAATTTTTTCCATAAAACGTGGAAGTCTTCGTAGAGCTTTATAAAGCTTGATATTTTCATCCATTTTCATAGCTGGATGGCCCAAAATCACGCGACCATCAGGAACATTCGAAAATATCTTTGTAGCGCCGCCAGCGATTACATCGTTACCAACCTTGACATGATCTCCAACACCACATTGCCCAGCCAAAACAACCCGATCACCTATTTTAGCAGATCCAGCAATCCCAACCTGACCACATAATAGGGTATTACTACCAACTACAACATTATGTCCAATATGCACTAAATTATCTAATTTTGAACCGTCACCAATAACGGTGTCATTTATCGTACCACTATCTATTGAACAATTACTGCCAATCTCTACTTGATTTCCTATTCTAACAGATCCCAAGCTAGCAATTCTGTTATAAGTGGATTGTTTAGTTCGACGGCTTTTACCCAGACTAGTTCTAATTTCTTTCAAAGAATCATCAGAAGCCGAGACAAAAGAAAATCCATCTGATCCAACAACAGAATTATAACTGCAACGAAATTTCTTTCCAATTGAAACTGAAGGTCCAATTTTAACACCACTCAATATAATTGATCCTTCTCCAACTTTACTATTTGATGAGATGCAAACATTATGTTCGACTATAGTATCATCTTCAATTATAACATAGTCTCCGATTACACTGAATGCTCCAATTGATACATTCTCACCAATCCTTGCAGATTTAGATATGATTGCAGTTGGATTGATTTCAATTTTTGTCTCTTTTATTTTTTCATATAAACTAAAAACTTCAGACATTTTTAATTTAGACTGTTTTGGCAACAAAGCCGCTTGCAATCCAAATGATTGCCAGTCTGCTCCTTGAAACATAAGAGC
>JAQWNW010000061.1 GCA_029246285.1 Paracoccaceae bacterium
TGAAAACATCTTGTAAGGAGATACCGCATATCCATCAACATCATAACTTTCTAGATCGAGCCCCCCATGAGCTGCATGCTGAATTCCATCAACAATTATAAAACATTCCGGTGAAACACTTCTGATTGCATCTACGATAGATGATATATTAACGGTCATACCAGTTACAGGCGAAGTGTGGATGATGGTAGCGACGCGAACATCAGGTGTCATTGCTTGCAAGTAAGCATTCGCCGATACCGACCCTGTATCATTATCATGATTAACACTCACATATTTTTTATTGCCTTTTTCAGCCCATTTTTTACAAGCACTAACTGACGCAGGATGCTCTAATGTGCTTCCAAGAACTATTCCATTTTGCTCAGAACCCATGATTGCTGAACGAATTAATCGAAAAAGGATCTCTGTTCCACTTTCTCCAACAATAAAACTACCTTCATCAGTTCCAAAGAAAACTGACATATCCTCTTTTGATTTATTAATTATATCGACTAATGCTTGACTTGCCTTGTTTGCCCGACCCTGATTATCAGGTATAGCAGCAAATTTTGCTGAGGTTTCCACTACAGAATTTAATGTCAAAGCCCCGCCAGCATTTTCAAAAAAAACTCGCTTTCCTTCAAAAGGGCATTCTTCAATATGCGCAAATTTTTGCCTTACTTTTTTAAGAAGATCTGGATTATCGTGCAGCATATTTTTGTAACTTCGCTTAAACTAAAAATAGTACAAATTTTTATTTATGTTAAAATTTAATGTCCCAGGATCTGGCTTAAAAATAGCTTTGTTCTATCAGATTTAGGATTATCAAAAAATTCTTTTGGTTCATTTTCTTCAACAATCTGGCCATCGTCCATAAAAATAACTCGATTAGCCACTTGCCTTGCAAAACCCATTTCGTGAGTAACGCAAACCATAGTCATCCCTTCTTCAGCTAATTCTATCATGGTATCCAATACTTCTTTAATCATTTCAGGATCTAAAGAGGACGTTGGTTCATCAAAAAGCATAATTTGAGGCTTCATGCAAAGAGAGCGCGCAATCGCAACTCTTTGTTGCTGCCCGCCTGACAACTGCCCAGGGTATTTATCAGCTTGCTCAGGTATCTTAACCTTTTCCAAAAAATGCATTGCTGTTTCTTCAGCTTCCTTTCTGGGCATTTTTCGGACCCATATTGGTGCTAATGTACAATTTTCTAATATTGTCAAATGCGGGAATAAATTAAAATGTTGAAAGCACATCCCCACTTCGGATCTGATCTTATCAATATTCTTCAAATCTGAAGAAAGTTCAGTACCATCGACAATGATTTTACCTTGCTGATGCTCTTCGAGCCTATTTATACATCTAATCAGTGTGGATTTTCCTGATCCTGATGGACCGCAAACAACAATGCGTTCACCTCTTCGAACCTCAAGATTTATATCACGTAACACATGGAAGCTACCAAACCATTTATTCATATCTGAAATATGAATAGCAATCTCATCAGATACTTCCATTTTGGAGCGGTCAATTTCTCGTTCTATATTCACATTAGACATTTAAAACTCCTCAACTGTTATCAGTTTTCAATTTACGTTCCAGGTATTGCGAATACTGAGACATTCCAAAGCAACAAACAAAGAACAACAACCCTATAGCGACGTATAATTCCCAGTATATACCATTCCATTTTTGATCAGCTCTGATTAATGACGCTAGACCAACAGGATCTAACAGACTAATAATTGATACCAAAGTTGTGTCCTTAAAAAGCCCAATAAATGTATTTACGATACCTGGTATCGATATTTTTAAAGCTTGCGGCATAATAATTAACCTTTGAGCTTGCCAATAACTCAAGCCAAGTGCTGCAGAGGCCTCATGTTGCCCAACCGGCAAAGCAGCAAGACCACCACGAATAACCTCGGCCATATATGCAGCGGAAAAGATGGTGACCATTATAATAACTCTAATAATTATATCAAAAGACGTTCCTGGTGGTAAAAAATAATTTAACAATACAGAAGCTACAAATAGCAAGGTGATTAACGGTACACCTCTTATAAATTCAATAAACCCGACACATATCATTTTTACTAATGGCAAATCTGATTGCCTTCCAAGCGCTAAAAGTATGCCAATGGGAAATGAGGCGGCAATACCCGAAAAACCCACTATCATGGATAGTAAGAAACCTCCAAATTGCAAAGACTCTATAAACATTAGATTAATTGGCAGGATATATTTAAACAAAGTTATAAAGGGACCAGCAATAAAGAAAAAATAAACAACGACTGAAACAAATCCTATTAACAAACTAAATCCCGACGAAAATCTTAATTGATTTTTTGCAATGAAAAAGCCTAGGGCACCAAAAACTAAAGCAAGATAAATTGAAAACACTGGCCAAATCGAACCACCCCACAAAAGCCAAACAGCCAAACCGGGGTAAATCAAAGAAAACCAAAAATATTTGATAAAGCGAGGTATCAGAATTGGGGCAATGGAAACAAATAACAAAATAAACGTTAGTATTGGACGCCAATATTCCTCCGATGGGTAAAATCCAAACAATAATTGACGCCATCGCGCACCGATAACAGAAAAACATGCAACATCCGGATTTATATCCAAACACTCTCTAATTGATCCAGCCGTCCAAATTCCTCCATAAGCCCATGGAATAAAATCTCTCAGGCAAATATAAATAAAATAAACCGACAAAATAGTTAAAAGAGAGTTTAACCACCCCGAAAATAAGTTTTGCCGAATCCAACGAATAGAATTGCTCTCAGTGATTGGTGGTGGGGACTGAGGGATTGCTTTTTCTCTTACAAAACTAATATTGGACATTCTACATACCCTTTATTTGAAAAGAGCGGTTGAAATAATTTATAATAGCCGAAACAATAAGTGAAACACAGAGATAGAAACCCATCAATAAAAGCATAGACTCTAACTCTCGTCCAGTTTGGTTCAAAGTGATACCACCTAAGGTTCCTCTAACGTCCATATATCCGACAGCAATAGCTAATGAAGAGTTCTTTGTTAGGTTTAGGTAATTGGATATCATTGGTGGAACGATAACTCTGAGAGCCTGGGGCAATATAATTAAATTCATTATTCTACCAGGCCTCAATCCTAGAGAAGACGCCGCTTCAGTCTGCCCCTTTGAAATTGCCAAGATTCCCGAACGCACAATCTCCCCAATAAAGGCCGATGTGTATAAAGAAAGAGCCAGGGTGAGCGCAATAAATGAGTTTCTTACATATAAACCATCTTTAAAATTAAAACCCTTCAAATACGGGTATTCAAGAGTAATAGGTGAACCAAGCAAAAAATAAAACAACGTTGTAGGTACGAAAAAAATTGCCAAACTAATCCAGAACTTAGGTAAATTTTTCCCTGTTTCTTCTTGTAGTTTCTTGGCATACCTTCGAAAGAAGAAAATTGCTGCAAGACTAACAGCAAAGATTATTAACAAATACATAGAACCCTCGCCCCATATTGGGCTTGGAAAGTAGGCTCCTCTGTTCGTAATAGCTGTGCTTTGGAAAAAAATCATAGAAGCTTCAGGGTCTGCGCCTTTGAATGCTTTTGGAGCAGGCGTAAATTCAGTAAGAAGAGCAAATATCATTACTATCCAGAGTAAAATAGGAATGTTTCTAAAACCCTCGATGTAAACGGACATTAACTTAGCAACTATCCAATTTTTAGATAATCTTAGGATACCCACAAACACGCCAAGAATAGTTGCGACTATGCAACCAATAAAAGCAACCAAAAGAGTATTTAATATTCCAACTAATGCAGCGCGGCCATGTGTACTATCATTGGTGTACGGAATTAACCTTTGATTTATATCATATCCTGCGCGCATCCAGAGATAGGAGAAATCAACATCTTTACCTAAAAGGGCTAAGTTCTTGACTGTGTTATCTACCAACCAAAACACCACAGCTACAAAAATAATAAAGGCGATCACCTGCACTGTGGTTGATCTATAACGGGTATCGCCTAACAGCATCCCTAATCTGAATTTTTCGACAGGAGCTTTAACTGAACTCATAAAATATCAATCTATAAAAAAGAAATAAGGGCGCATTAATTGTAAATGCGCCCTTAATATTTAGTTCTTATCTAAACGGTGGAGAATATAAAATTCCGCCATTAGTCCAAGAATTGTTAACACCACGCTCAATATTTATGCCACTTGTAGCACCAAGATTTCTCTCAAATATTTCACCGTAGTTTCCAACATGCTTAATAGCGTTGTACATACCATCTTTTGGCATACCCATCATCGCCATCATATCATCATCTCCAGTGCCCAACAAACGATGGATCTCAGCGTCTTTAGAGTCGGCAAAGCTATCGATGTTTGCAGATGTAATACCTTTTTCTTCAGCAATAACTAAAGCATTTAGAACCCAACGACCAACGTCAGCCCACTGATCATCCCCATGACGCACAAGAGGACCTAATGGTTCCTTTGATACGATTTCTGGAAGAACAATATGATCATCTGGATTTTCCATATTGATTCTTGTTCCGTGAAGAGCGGATGCATCAGTTGTATAAGCATCACACGCACCAGCTAGATATTGCTGCTTTGATTCAGCGTTATCTGAAGTTGGTAATGGTTCGTAAGTCATTCCATTAGCTTTAAAATAATCAGCTAAGTTAAGCTCAGTAGTAGTACCAACTTGAATACAAATTGTAGCTCCATCTAGTTCTAAAGTAGAGCTAACACCCAAAGATGTTTTAGCCATAAAGCCTTGACCATCATAATAAGTTACACCTAAGAATGTTTGTTTTAGGTCAGTATCTCGGCTGTAAGTCCAAGTTGTGTTTCTTGCAAGAATATCTACTTCACCAGAAGCCAAAGCAGTAAAACGTACTGAAGAAGACAATGGAGTAAATTTAACAGCCATTGGATCATTAAAAATAGCTGCCGCAAGAGCACGACAATAATCTACGTCGAACCCAACATTTTTTCCTGAGTCATCGACCCCTGAAAAACCTGGTGAACCAGTAGACACACCACATTTTACGTGGCCACGTGCAATTGTATCATCTAAAGTTCCTGCAGCTGCTACACCGGCTGTAAAGCCAACAATAGCCGCTACACTAAGAAATAGTGATTTTTTCATAATTACCTCTTTTTTAAATCCCCTCCCAACAGCGGGCGGGCGTCCCAGCCATTATAGCCAGAATCATCTGAATAGAAGAGCCAAAGGGCTCTCTGAAAGGCTACAATGAACTTTTAGCACCCCCTGCGTCAAGTCCGAAGGTCAAGTAAATCGTATATTAAGGAAATATTAATACAAAATTCAGGAAATTAGGGCCAATTTTGGTAAAAACATTATGCTAGGGCTTCTCGACCCCTAAGACAGAGAATGGTAAACCTCAAAAGCCTTAAAAAAGGCTATTTTCTTAAGGTTCAGATTTATTTTCTGTTCATCGTCTTCACCCCAGAGACTTGACTGCCAGTTCTCATCTAAAACCGCTGCTTCCCATATTTTTTCAGGATTCATGATCTTTTCAACAGCAGCCAAACTCAATATAAACGACCCTGATATCTTCACAAGTTCATGGAAGCTCGCAAGCTGAAAAATTGACATTTTATTCATTTGAGATTTGAGGCAGTCTAGAGATTTCTTTGGTTGATCGATTGGCATTACACCATGTGTAACTTTAAGACTGACGTTATACCGTTCGTTAATCCATTTTAAAAATGGATCCCACAACAAGGCTTGTTTATCAATTAATTCCTTTGGTTTTTCTGATCTATAATATAACAAATCTGTTTGTGCATAATCCTTGAGTAAATTTCGTATTTCCAGCTTTTCATGTCTAACTTTATCTATAGCTAAATTTGCTAAATTATTGGCTAACATATTCTTATAATCAATTTCCTTTTCTTGTTCCAACCATTCATTAGCCACAAGATTAGCTATTTTTCTATTAGGTAATTTTAATAAGGATTGAGCAGGTGTTTTTAGCAAATGTTTATCAAGATAAACAACATAATAATTGCTCTCTTTTTTTACTGAGACAGATTTCCAAAACACCTTTCGGATTTTTGCCTTCATAATCTCTTCTCATCACTTAAAAACGGGTCAATTTCTACCTCCTTTGGTATCCAATCAAGAAAGTTCCAAGTTCTCAACATATGTTCTGGTAAAGGCGCAGAAAAATTAACTATTTTTTTGGTAAATGGATGAACAAATGACAAACTTCTTGAGTGAAGATGTAATTTACGGCTAATTTCACCCCCTAACTGTGAGCCCCAACCATCACCTTCATTAATTTGACTATTTGTTCCATATTTTCCATCACCAACAATTGGGTGACCAAGCTCTGCAACATGAGCTCTTAATTGATGCGTTCTCCCAGTAATAGGGACCAGAGCTAACCACGCCACTCTTTGCCCAGCATTATCTATAATTGTATAATCAGTCGTTGCTCTTTTAGCATTATCGATTTGAGCCACCTCATCAGGATGAAGACATCTCATCTTCTCCCCCATCCCGTCTGAACCATGCCCTTTCATCTTAACAAGTCCATATTTTATCGTTCCCGTTTTTATTGCAGGAACTCCTGCTACAGCGGCCCAATAGATTTTTCTTGTCTCACGATGCCTAAACGCAGCAGTTAAATATTTTGCCGCCTGACCTGTTCGCGCTAATAACAACACTCCGCTAGTATCTTTATCTAATCTATGAACAAGACGCGGTTTGTCAGGATAGCCAAACTTTAAAACTTCGGACATGCCGTCTAGGTGTTTTAATTGACCTGTTCCTCCCTGAACTGGAAGCCCAGGTGGTTTATTAATTACGATTAGGTGCTCATCCTTATATAGAACACGGTCCCTAAGCATCTTTGCATCAGAATCTGAAATCACTTGTTTCAGATCTTTACGCCTAATATTTTCATTTTCATCGATGGGAGGAATTCTTGCAACTTGACCATTCTCAGTCCTCGTTGAAGGCTTTACCCGACGACCATCAAGCCGAAGGTCACCCTTGCGACACATTTTTTCAATATGTGGTTGTTTTAAATTTGGAAACTTTTTCTTCAACCAGCGATCTAATCTCTGATCTTGATCTTCTTCTTTGATCGTGATTTTCTGCACGCGGCTCATGTTATTACTTCCCGTGCAATCAAAAATCCAACTGTCAAAGCTAGCAAAGACAAAAACACTGAGGCGATAATATAACCCCCAGCCGCTAAAAACCTATCATCTTGATATAACTTTAAGGTATCTAATGAAAATGCAGAAAATGTCGTAAACCCACCCAAAAAGCCAATAACCAAAAAAGGCTGCCAGCGATCAAATTCTTTATGTTCCAAATAAACGAATAACACGCCCATCAAAAAACATCCTAAAATATTGACACTCAATGTTGCGTAGGGAAAGCCGACTGATAAACCTACAATATAACGAATGACCGCTCCACAAGCGCCACCAAATGCCACCCATATTAAAGACCAAGTCATCATAACTGCCTTTGAACCTTTGAAACGAATAAAGTCAAGTTTTTCGTTGAACTCGAATTGACTTTAGATATTCAGAATATTTACCTAACTCCTTTTCAAATCCACGATTAACCGGCTTATAAAATACTTTAGGATTCATTCCTTCGGGAAAATAGTTCTGGCCAGAAATACCTTCAGGAAAATCATGATCGTAAGCATAATCTTTTCCATAACCTTCATTTTTCATTAAATCTGTTGGCGCATTCAATATATGTTTGGGGGGAGATAATGAACCACTTTCCCTCGCTGATTTTGTGGCATCAATATATCCAACGTAAGCTGAATTGGACTTTGGTGCCAAAGCTAAATAAACAACCGCTTGCGCCAAAGCTAATTCTCCTTCAGGGGAACCTAATCTTTCGAATGTTTGCCAGCTACTTAAGCAATGAGTTTGTGCCACAGGATCCGCTAGCCCGATATCTTCAATTGCCATCCTAACA
Source organism: Paracoccaceae bacterium (assembly GCA_029246285.1). GTDB lineage: Bacteria > Pseudomonadota > Alphaproteobacteria > Rhodobacterales > Rhodobacteraceae. The sequence goes on from JAQWNW010000061.1 coordinate 7,968, forward strand.
AGACGCCTGGCCAAATAGCGTGGATCCTCACCACCCTCAATCATCCTAGCAAACCAATATAATGCCGCATCAGGATCTGAGCCCCGTATAGATTTATGCAAAGCTGAAATCAAATTGTAGTGATGTTCCCCGGCCTTATCGTAAGCTGTTGCTCGCTTATTCAAACCGTTTTGCAACATTTTTAGATCAATTTCTTGAACTAAATTCCAAGAACCTATCTGCTCCACTAAATTTAAAAGAACTCTACCATCGCCATCTGAAATATCTAACAAATGCTCTCGTGCTGCTTTGCTAAGTGGTAAAACAACACCTAATTCATTTTCTGCTCGTTTTAAAATTAAATCTAAATCCTGCAAACTTAAACGATTAAGAACCATTACTTGCGCCCTACTTAATAGTGCGGAATTTAACTCAAACGATGGATTTTCAGTTGTAGCACCAACCAAAAATAGTGTGCCATTTTCCATTAATGGCAAAAAAACATCTTGCTGAGCTTTATTAAATCGATGAATTTCATCAACAAAAAGTAAGGTCCCAACCCCATTTTGCTGTCGAATCTTTGCTGCTTCAAATAGTTTTTTTAGTTCAGCAACACCCGAAAATATTGCACTTAATGATACAAAATATAACTTGGTTTCATCTGCAAGTAATCTAGCAATTGTGGTTTTTCCAACCCCCGGCGGGCCCCAGAAAATAATTGATTGAAACGTATTTCCTAATAACATTTTTGTTAGAGAGCCGTGGTGTCCCAAAAGTTGGTCTTGACCGATAACATCTGATAATTTTGACGGCCGCAACCTCTCTGCTAGAGGTTTAAATGCATTAGTTGACTTTGAAGCTTCATCTTTATCATAAAATAAGTCACTCATGCATCGAGCATATGTCAATTAACCATTAAACAAAAGTCCCGAAAGCGTTTGTAATTAATAAACTTTTAAATATTAAATAATAATTTTTTTAGCTTTGAAAAGGCATATAATACCTCTGCGTTGCATAGTGTTATTCAGTTTCCTCGACTTCAACAACTCGAGCTTTATCTGACGATCCCTTCGCTTCCAGATCTCTATCAACGAGCTCTATAATTGCCATAGGAGCCATATCGCCATAACGGAATCCTGCTCTCAAAACACGCGTATAACCGCCATTTCTTTCTTTATATCTCTCTCCTAAAACATCAAATAATTTTGCAACATGCATATCTTGCTTAAGTCTACTTGATGCCAAACGGCGAGCATGAAGATCACCTCGCTTAGCCAAGGTAATAAGCTTTTCAATAATTGGCTTTAACTCTTTAGCTTTTGGCAAAGTGGTTTTGATTTGCTCATGTTCAATTAAAGAGCCCGACATATTAGCAAAAAGAGCTTTTCGGTGCTCATGTGTACGATTTAATCGGCGGTAACCTCTTTTATGTCGCATCTTAAAATTCCTTATCTAATTATACTTTGTCCGACGGCAGTTATTTTTACCGTTCACCTTGGAGCAAATGCTCATAATTTCCCGGCATATTCCGGCATTAAATGGTCAATATAATATTTAAAAATGGTCCTCATATTTCTTTGCTAAGTCTTCAATGTTTTCTGGAGGCCAATCGACCACATCCATACCCAAATGTAATCCCATTCCAGTAAGAACTTCTTTAATTTCATTTAAAGATTTTCTACCAAAATTTGGGGTTCTTAACATTTCTGCTTCTGTCTTTTGAATCAAATCACCGATATATACTATATTGTCATTTTTTAAACAGTTAGCAGAACGCACAGATAGCTCTAATTCATCAACCTTTTTCAGCAACAATGGGTTAAACTCTAAGTCATCCTCGTCATCTTCCTTACCAGTACTTTCAGGCTCATCAAAATTGACGAATATAGAAAGCTGGTCTTGAAGAATACGTGCCGCAAATGCAATAGCGTCCTCGGAAGTCAATGAGCCATCAGTTTCAACTTTCATCGTCAACTTATCATAATCTAAAACCTGACCTTCACGAGTTGGCTGAACATCGTAGGATACTTTTCTAACTGGAGAATAGATAGCGTCAATTGGTATTAAACCAATCGGCCCATCTTCAGGTCTATTTTTATCAGAAGAAACGTAACCCTTTCCTGTATCAACGTTTAACTCCATTGAAAGGGTGGCTTGGTCATCGAGGTGGCATATAATGTGGTCTTTGTTCAAAATTTCTACATCTGCTACTTCCGAAATATCACCTGCCGTCACAACCTTAGGTCCTGTAGCATTTACCGAGAGACGCTTTGGGCCTTCAACATCCATTCTAATAGCGATACCCTTTAAATTTAGGACCACGTCCGTAACATCTTCACGAACACCCGAAATAGAGGAAAATTCATGAAGAACATTATCTATTTGAACAGAAGTTATCGCCGCGCCTTGTAAAGACGACAGAAGAATCCTTCTGAGCGCATTTCCTAACGTTAATCCAAATCCACGCTCTAATGGTTCTGCTACTAACGTAGCCATTCTCATAGGGTCCGAACCCGGTATTATCTCTAATTGAGTAGGTTTGATTAGCTCTTGCCAATTTTTTAGGATCATGTGTTATTCCTCCATTCTTGTCCTCCAACCTAGATCCTTAGGTGGGGACGCTCGAGGTTTTAGTAAACATACCGATATTACACCTCCCGCAATATCAGTGCGAAAGTTAGACTCGTCGACGCTTTGGTGGGCGACATCCGTTATGAGCAATCGGAGTGACATCTCGAATTGCTGTAATATTAAGACCTAAAGCGGCCAAAGCCCTTAGGGCACTTTCCCGTCCAGTGCCAGGTCCCTGAACTTCAACTTCTAAAGTTCTCATTCCATGCTCTTGCGCTTTTTTCCCGGCATCTTCAGCCGCCATTTGAGCAGCGTACGGAGTAGATTTCCTCGAACCTTTAAAGCCCATAGTTCCAGCTGAAGACCAGGCAATTGCATTACCTTGAACATCAGATATTAATATCTTTGTATTATTGAAAGACGAGTTTACATGAGCAACTCCTGTCGCAATGTTTTTTCTCTCTTTACGTTTAGTACGGGTCTTGTCTCTAGCCATTATACTCTACCTTATTTTTTCTTACCAGCGATCGCACGGGCAGGGCCTTTGCGCGTTCTTGCATTTGTATGAGTCCTTTGACCACGGACGGGAAGATTTCGTCGATGCCTTAAACCACGGTAACATCCAAGATCCATCAATCTTTTTATGTTCATTTGAGTGTCACGTCGCAAATCACCTTCTACATTGAAGTTAGCGTCAATATTTTCTCTGATCGACAATACTTCTGCGTCCGAAAGCTCATTTACTCTTTTTGTAAGATCTATTCCCACAGATTCACAAATCTTTTTTGCTGAATTATTACCTATACCAGTGATATATGTTAATGCAATTGGGACCCTTTTATGGGTCGGTATATTTACGCCAGCTATTCTCGCCATGCGATTTCCTTTCGTTGCGGCTTCCGTAATTCCGGAACCTTTTTTCACAACAGCGTCCGAGTTTACGACGCCGACAGACTACAACAAATCAAATAAAATTACTTTTAAACGAATGTTTAATCCTATTTCAGAATCAGCCAACTAAGGTGTTTAAAGACCTTCGTCAAGTATAGATTTCATAATTCTTAACCCCCAAGAACTGTTCCAAGTTCTTCAGCTACCAAATTAATATCTTGCAGACCATTTACAGAACGTAATTTACCCTTCGCGTAATAATATCCTATTAGGGGCGAGGTGTCCTTGTAATAAGCCATCAGTCTCGTTTTTAGAGCCAATTCATTATCATCTGCCCGTCTACTAAAAGTCTTAGAGCCACATAAACTGCAGGTGACCGGCTGGGGCTTAGTGACACTGTGGTAAACCTCACCACACCCATCACAAGTGGACCGACCCACAATACGAGAAACTAAAACATCATCATCTACTCTCATTTCTATAACAAAATTAAGTCTCTGATTTACCTTATCTAATAACTCCCCCAAAGCATCTGCCTGCGTCAGAGTCCGCGGAAACCCATCAAAAATATATCCGTTAGAATTTTCATATGATAATTGTTCTTCAATAAGTCCAATTACAATATCATCAGTTACTAGATTTCCAGAATCCATTACTTCGGCTACCCGTTTTCCCATCTCTGTTTGGCTCGTTCGGGCTGCCCTCAGCATATCTCCTGTACTCAATTGAACCATACCTCGTTCTTCCACGAGACGTCTTGCCTGAGTACCCTTACCTGCCCCAGGGGGACCAAGTAAAATTATATTCATCTTCGAGCAGATCCTTTTTTACGGTTCTTACCCCGTAATTTAGATTTTTCGATTAATCCCTCATATTGATGCGCCAACATATGGGATTGAACTTGATTAATCGTATCCATTGTTACAGACACAACGATCAGAACCGAAGTGCCTCCAAAGTAGAAAGGAATCGCGAATTGAGAACGTAATATCTCAGGTAGTAAGCAAACAGCAGCTAAGTAACCTGCTCCAACAACTAAGATCCTATTAACTACGTAGTCCAAATACTCTGCTGTTTTTTGACCAGGCCTAATACCTGGTATAAACCCATTCTGATTTTTTAGATTGTCAGCCACGTCCTCTGTTTTAAACGCAACATTAGCTGTGTAGAAATATGAGAAAAATACAATCATTGCTACAAAAAACAAAAGATACAATGGTTGGCCAGGTCCAAAATAAGCTAATAATGTCGACATAAAAGGACTCGTCTGATTACCACTGAAGGTACTGACAGTAGTTGGTAACAACAGCAATGATGAAGCAAATATCGGCGGAATTACTCCCGAAGGATTCAATTTAACAGGTAAATTACTTGTACCACCATCATAAGTCTTCATCCCAACTTGACGTCTGGGATACTGAATATGGATCTTTCGCAGTGCTCTTTCCATGAAAACGACAAAGCCTATGACAGCTATAACCATTACTATTACGCTTATTATGACAGCTGGACTGATAGCTCCAGACCTTCCCGAAGCAAAAAACTGAGCTAAGGCCGCTGGTATTTCCGCAACAATTCCAACAAAAATAATTAGAGATATGCCATTTCCAATACCCCGGGCAGTGATTTGTTCACCTAGCCACATCAAGAACATGGTTCCACCAACAAGTGTAATTATGCATGATGCCCTGAAATACCACCCTGGATCCGTAGCTAGATCTCCTGCTTCTATACTTACAGCCAATCCATAAGCTTGAAATAACGCCAATAAAACAGTGCCATATCTAGTATATTGATTTATTTTCTTTTGACCCTGTTGACCTTCTTTTTTTAACTGCGCTAATTGAGGCACCATAGCAGTCATTAACTGTACAATAATTGAAGCTGAAATATAAGGCATTATCCCAAGAGCAAAGATACCCATTCTACTGATGGCTCCGCCGGTAAACATATTCAATATTCCACCAATGCCTTGTCCAGCTTCTTCGAAAAATTGTTTTAAAGCTAAGTTGTCGATCCCTGGAACGGGTATGTAAGTACCAATTCGATAAACAATCAGAAGTATTAATGCGAACAGAATTCGCTGACGCAATTCAGTCGCTTTCCCAAATGCACTCCAACTCATATTCGCTGCCATTTGCTCAGCTGCCGATGTCATTTGACTTCCTTTCAACTACATTTGAGACAAACTTTATCATAAAATACTCATCCCTAATATCTATAGATACTCAATACCTAGGTAACGTTTTTAATCGATACAAGTACTAATCACTAACTGGCGTTGATTTTATAACTTTTACCGTACCACCTGCTTTTTCAATTGCAGCTACAGCTGTTTTAGACGCTCCCGTCACCTCTATGTTGACTTTTGAAGTTATCTGACCCTTGTTCAAGAGCCTTACCCCATCCCATACACGCCGAACTAAACCACTGTTAAGAAGCACCTCTTCGTTAAGTGTGCTTTTTATATCCAACTTACCATTATCAATAAACTTTTGCAGTATACCCAAGTTAATAACCGCATAACGCTTAGCATTTATGTTGTTAAATCCACGCTTCGGCAATCTTTGATACAAGGGCATCTGACCACCCTCATAACCATTGATTGCTACCCCAGACCGAGATTTTTGACCCTTTATACCTCGTCCAGCTGTTTTACCTTTACCTGAACCCGGTCCTCGACCCACACGTTTTTTTTCTTTAGTTGCACCAGGATTATCCCGTAATTCATTCAATCTCATTTCGCTCTCCTTTGCCGGATACATTCCTAGAGCGAATTAGGATGACCACGGCTTTTATAATTTAATATGTCTTCAAAGCTTTTCAGCTCTTTCGATCAAGAACAATTAACCTTTTTCTTCTATAATTTTGACCAAATGTGGTACTTTATTAACCATTCCACGCACTGATGGGGTATCTTCAAGCTCTCTAGTTTTATTCATTTTATTCAAACCCAGACCAATCAATGTTTGTCGTTGTTTTTCAGGACGCCTAATTGGAGAGCCAATTTGCTTTACTACTATTGACTTGGCCATCAGTTATGCCTCCTCTTTTTCTTTTTCCACGTTTGCAACAGAAGCAGCTTTAGGGAATAAATCAGAAACTTTTTTACCGCGCCTTTGACCAACCATACGAGGGCTAGCGCTTCGAGTGAGTCCATCAATCGTCGCTCTTATCATATTATAAGGGTTTTGAGACCCCAATGACTTTGCCACCACATCTTGTACACCTAACATTTCAAAAACAGCTCGCATTGGTCCACCAGCGATAATTCCTGTACCCTGGGGTGCTGTACGCATCACTACCTTACCAGCACCGTGGCGCCCCTGCATATCATGATGAAGAGTACGCCCTTCTCTTAATGGGACTCTTACTAATTGGCGTTTTGCTTGTTCAGTAGCTTTGCGTATAGCTTCCGGAACCTCTTTAGCCTTACCTTTACCAAAACCAACTCGACCTCGCTGATCTCCAACAACAACAAGCGCTGCAAAACCAAAGCGTTTCCCACCCTTAACGGTTTTTGACACCCGATTTATTGCTACGAGTCTATCAGCGAACTCTGGATTTTCATCACGCTCACGACGATTATTTTCTCTGGCCATATTGTCGCCTCCTTAAAACTTCAGACCGCCCTCACGGGCAGCATCTGCGAGAGCTTTAACTTTTCCATGAAAAAGAAAAGCTCCTCTATCAAAATAACATTTTTCCACACCAGCTTTTTTGGCTCTCTCTGCAATAGTCGAACCAATCTTTGCAGCTGTCTTAAGATTGTTCGATCCAACAACTCCTAATCCTTTTTCTAAAGACGAAGCCGAAGCGATAGTAACACCCTTTGCATCATCAATTAATTGGACTGATATATTTTTATTTGATCTATTTACACATAGTCGCGGTCTATCACTCGCTGAATTGCGTAATTTGTTTCTAACGCGCAGACGGCGTTTTTGAAACAGCTGATTTTTTGTGTTAGCCATATTTTCCGTCCTTACTTCTTCTTGCCTTCTTTTCTAAAGATATATTCATCTTTATATTTAATTCCTTTACCCTTGTAGGGTTCGGGCTTTCGCCAAGCGCGAATATTAGCTGCGACCTGACCTACTAGTTGTGAATCTATACCCTCAACAATCACCTCTGTTTGTTTAGGAGCGGTTACCGTCACACCTTGAGGAACTTCAAAATCTACATCATGAGACAAGCCAAGGCTCAATTTAAGAACATTTCCTTGCATCTGCGCTCTGTATCCAACTCCATTTATCTCTAATTCCTTTTTGAACCCAGTAGTAACGCCAGTCACACAATTTGACACGCAAGTTCGCGACATTCCCCACTGCTGTTTAGCTCTCTTTGAGGAACCACGTGGGAGCACTGTTACAATATTACCTTCAACTTTCAGATCAACGTCATCTGTTGCTTTAAAACTCAAAGCACCTTTAGGACCCTTAACTTCAATTGTTTGTCCAGTCACCACTGCCGTAACTCCTGAAGGCAACTCAACCGGTTTTTTTCCAATTCGAGACATCTTACACTCCTAGAAGACAGTACAGAGCACTTCACCACCAACATTTGCGGTTCGCGCTGCTGCATCAGACATTACTCCACTTGGCGTGGATACAATTGCTATTCCTAAACCTTGTCGAACAGACGGAATATCCTTAACCCCGGCATAAACCCTTCGACCAGGAGTCGATACTCGTTTAAGTTCTTTGATAACTGGCGTTCCATCAAAATACTTTAAACTGATTTCAAGCTCCGGATGGCCGCTTTCGCCGGTAGTCGATTCATAACCCCTAATATATCCTTCACCTTTTAATACATCGAGCACCCACGCACGCAATTTTGAAGCGGGAGTGTTTACCGTTGACTTGCCACGTAATTGAGCATTTCGAATTCGCGTGAGCATATCTCCAAGAGGATCATTCATTCTATATCTCCCCTACCAGCTTGACTTAACCATGCCAGGAATCTCACCATTTGAGGCAAGCTCCCTAAGCGCGATCCTAGACACTTTTAATTTTCTATAAAACGCATGCGGGCGACCAGTTAACTGGCATCGGTTGTGCAAACGCGTTGCTGACGAATTTCTTGGTAATTTTGCCAATTTTAGCCGTGCTTTGAATCTTTCCTCCATCGGTAGATCTTGATTTGCAGCCGTTTCCTTTAGAGCCGCACGCTTGGCCGCATACTTCTCAACCAATCTTTTTCTTTTTACTTCTCTTTGTACCATTGATACTTTTGCCATAGATTTATCCTCTCCCGCAATCAGCTATTGAACGGCATGTTAAAATGCTTCAACAAGCTTTTTGCTTCTGCATCTGTGTTAGCAGTGGTGCATATTATTACGTCCATTCCCCAAACTTCATCGACTTTATCAAACTCAATCTCTGGAAACACTATATGTTCTTTTAAGCCCATAGCGTAATTGCCACGCCCATCAAAACTTTTACCCGATACACCCCTAAAATCTCGAACCCTTGGCATAGCTATAGTAACCAACCTGTCCATAAATTCAAACATTCTGTCACCCCGAAGCGTTACTTTAACACCTAGAGGCATACCCTCACGTACTCTAAAACCAGCAATTGATTTCTTAGCTATATTTACCACCGGTTTTTGACCGGCTATCGCAGCTAAATCTGCTTCCGCTGATTTTACCTTCTTTGTATCACGAACGGCCTCTCGACCACATCCGATATTCAATACAATCTTATCAAGCTTAGGAAGTTGCATTCTATTCTTATAAGAAAACTCTTCCATTAACGCATTTGTAATCTTGTCTTTATATTGAACCTTAAGTCTTGGCGAATAATCAGTCATTAAATTAACTCTCCTGATTTCTTTGCATATCTAACTTTTTTTGATCCCTCTAATCTAAAACCTACTCTCGTAGCGCCTCCAGCCTTCGGATCTACCATAGCTAGATTTGATAATTCTATTGGCTGTTCTTGAGGCACTCTTCCTCCCTGAGTGTTTTGGGTTTGTTTTGTATGACGAATTGCCATATTCATTCCTTGAACAATCGCCTTACCGGCTTTCGGGTTAACTGATACAATTTCTGCTTCTCGACCCTTATCTTTACCCGCGAGCACAACGACCTTGTCACCTTTTCTAAGTTTTGATGCCATTACAAAACCTCCGGTGCTAAAGAAATGATTTTCATAAAATTTTTGCTACGTAGTTCACGCACAACTGGTCCAAAAATCCGCGTGCCCATTGGTTCATTCGTATTACTTAAAAGAACCGCTGCATTACTATCAAAGCGAATTGCTGTACCATCTTCACGCCGAACTTCTTTTGCCGTTCGAACAACTACTGCCTTGCGAACATCGCCCTTTTTTACCCGACCACGTGGTATTGCCTCTTTAACGGAAACAACGATAATATCTCCTACTGAAGCATATCTTCGTTTCGAACCGCCTAAAACTTTGATGCACTGAACGCGGCGAGCGCCGCTATTGTCAGCCACATCCAAATTAGTTTGCATTTGGATCATTTTTTTACTCCCGACCTTTGGGTATTCTAAATCCCAGGGTTTCGATCAATCTGAGTGATTATGCTACTAGCACTTCCCAGCGTTTACTTTTCGACATTGGCGCACATTCCTGAATGCGCACCTGATCGCCTTCTTTAAAACTATTCTTCGGATCATGCGCTCGATACTTTTTTGACTTTCTTATAATTTTTTTCAAAACAGGATGCTTAAAGCGTCGCTCGACTGATACAGTCACAGTCTGCTCATTTTTATCTGATGTTACAGTTCCTGTAAGAATTCGTTTAGGCATGAGTGATATCCTTATTCCGATTTTGCAACCGAAGTTACCTGGTTAATAATAGTTTTTACACGAGCTACATCTTTTTTTACAGACCGCATTCTTGCTGTGTTTTCAAGTTGATTAGTTGCTGCTTGAAAACGAAGATTAAAAGCTTCTTTTTTCAAATCTACCAGCAACTCATTAAGCTGATCCGGTGTTTTTTCTTTTAACTCAGTCGCGTTCATCGCAACTTTCCTTTCATCAACAAATTATTAGTCAATATCAATTCTAAATCCAAATACAAACTTACTACCAGTCTTCTCGCTCAACCACCCGAGTTTTTATCGGTAACTTCATCGCAGCAAGCCTGAGCGCTTCCTTTGCCACAAAACCTGATACGCCGTCAATCTCAAACATAATTCTTCCAGGTTTTACTTTTGCAGCCCAAAATTCGACCGAACCCTTACCTTTACCCATTCTAACTTCAGTTGGTTTTTTTGATACCGGAACATCTGGGAAAATTCGGATCCATACTCTACCTTGACGTTTCATATGTCGTGTCATTGCACGCCGGGCAGCCTCTATTTGACGGGCAGTAATGCGCTCAGGTTCGATTGCCTTAAGGCCAAAAGAACCAAAATTCAGTAATGATCCACCTTTAGCCTCTCCATGTATTCGGCCTTTATGCATCTTTCGGTACTTACTACGCTTAGGTTGTAGCATATCTATTCCCCTTATCGATCTCGTCGCTGTGGACGAGGTCCACCACTGTCTTGAAGCTCTTGCTGACGTCTGTCGCGTGCCGCTGGATCATGTTCCATGATCTCACCCTTAAAAATCCATACCTTAATACCAATAATACCGTAAGCGGTTTCGGCCTCATAATTAGCATAATCAATATCAGCTCTTAGAGTATGCAAAGGAACTCTTCCCTCCCTATACCACTCTGTTCTCGCAATTTCCGCTCCACCAAGACGTCCAGCAACATTTACTCGAATACCCAAAGCACCCATTCTCATAGCACTTTGCACACCCCTTTTCATTGCACGTCTAAATGAAACCCGTCGTTCAAGTTGCTGCGCTATCCCCTCCGCAACCAACTGAGCGTCCAACTCTGGCTTTCGCACCTCTACTATATTCAAATGCAATTCAGACTCTGTCAAACTCGCTAATTTTTGCCGTAGCGTCTCAATGTCAGCTCCTTTTTTGCCGATTATTACCCCGGGACGAGCTGTATGAATAGTCACTCTACATTTCTTGTGTGGACGCTCAATTATAACCTTTGAAATTCCAGATTGCTTACATTCCTTATTAATGAATTTCTTTATTTTTAAATCTTCTAGTAACAAGTTGCCGAAATCTTTACTGCTCGCATACCAACGACTATCCCAAGTTCGATTAACTTGTAATCGCATCCCAATTGGATTGACCTTTTGACCCATTATGCTTGCTCCTCTAACTGTCGGACAGTGATTGTTACTTGCGCAAATGGCTTCAATATCTTGCCAAAGCGTCCGCGCGCTCTTGGACGCCCTCTCTTCATTACCAAATTCTTACCTACAAAAGCTTCTGATACAATTAACTCATCTACATCTAGGCCATGATTATTCTCAGCATTAGCAATCGCAGATTGTAAGCACTTCTTCACTTCTGAGGCTACCCGTCGTTTAGAAAACGTCAAATCATTTAATGCTTTATCGACTTTTTTACCACGTATCATTTGTGCTAACAAATTCAGCTTTTGAGGACTTGTTCGCAGCATAATACTACGTGCTTGCGCCTCATTCTCTGCCACACGGCGTGAATTTTTTTCTTTACTCATAACTTAATTCCGTTTCGCTTTTTTATCAGCCGCATGGCCATAATAGGTACGTGTCGGACTATATTCACCAAATTTTTGACCTATCATGTCCTCAGATATACTAACTGGAATGTGTTTTTTTCCATTATATACCCCGAAGGTAAGCCCAACAAATTGTGGTAAAATTGTTGATCTTCTTGACCAAATCTTAATAACTTCGTTTCGACCAGATTCTTTTGACTTCTCTGCTTTCTTCAAAACATGAGCATCAACGAATGGGCCTTTCCATACAGAACGCGACATATTAACGACCCTTCTTCTTTGCGTGACGTGAGCGAATAATTAGCTTTTGTGACGCTTTATTTTTATTTCGTGTTCGGGCTCCTTTAGTTGGTTTACCCCAAGGAGTAACCGGATGACGTCCTCCAGAAGTTCTTCCTTCACCGCCACCATGAGGATGGTCAATCGGATTCATAACAACTCCCCGAACACTCGGCCGGATGCCTCTATGACGATTTCGACCCGCTTTACCAAAATTTTGATTCGAATTATCAGGGTTTGAAACCGCACCAACTGTGGCCATACATTCTTGCCTAACAAGCCTTAATTCACCTGAAGACAACTTTATCTGAGCATAACCTCCATCTCTACCAACGAATTGAGCATAAGTTCCAGCGGCTCTGGCTATTTGACCACCTTTTCCAGGCTTAAGCTCAATATTGTGTACAATGGTTCCAATTGGCATTCCAGAAAATGGCATTGTATTTCCAGGTTTAATATCAGCCTTAGTAGAGGAGATAACAGTGTCGCCGATGCTCAACCGTTGAGGTGCTAAGATATATGATTGCTCGCCATCAGAGTATTTTATGAGCGCTATAAATGCAGTCCTGTTCGGATCATACTCTATTCTTTCGACAACAGCCGTTACATCGACCTTATTTCTTTTAAAATCTACCACACGATATAATCGTTTCGCGCCACCGCCCTTGCGGCGCATCGTAATACGTCCGGTATTGTTTCGACCCCCATTCTTCAACAAACCTTCTGTCAAAGACTTAACTGGGCGACCTTTCCAAAGTTCCGAACGGTCAATCAGTACCAACCCTCGTTGGCCAGGCGTGGTCGGCTTATACGACTTTAATGCCATCTTGCTGTCTTCCGTCTTTTGCCAATCTTAGAGAAAACTCTATTTTGGCTGGTTATGTCTGCCGCTTTTAAACAAAGCTTTAGACCTTATAAAAATCGCAAAACCTTAATTGATTACGATTCGGCTGCTTCTATCAAAGCCCAGTGCTCACGTCGATGGTATTTCCCTCCTCCAACATAACATAGGCCTTCTTGGTGTTTTTTCTTCTTCCTAATTGTCCTTTGAAACGCTTTGTTTTACCCTTCACTACGGTTGTATTTACTGCTTTTACTTTTACATTAAATAACGCCTCAACAGCCTCTTTTATAAGTGGCTTATTTGAGTCCATAGAAACTTCAAAAACAACAGCACCTGCTTCTGACGCCATAGTTGCTTTTTCAGTGACGATTGGTTTTCTTATCACATCATAGTATTCTGTCTTGCTACTCATTTTAATCTAGCCTCCAAAGCTTGCACCCCAGATTTGGTCAAAACCAGCGTATCTCTTTTAAGAATGTCATAAACGTTTGCCCCGGCTGATGGCAAAACATCGACTCCATCTATGTTAGAAGCCGCTCGTGCAAAATCCAAATTGACCTCAGCGCCATCGATAAATAATGTGCGCTTCCAACCCATTTTTTGAATAGTGCTAGCTAATTCTTTGGACTTACCAGCTTTTAAAGATGCCTCATCCAATACCACCAATTCACCTGCAGCCGCTTTTGCTGATAAAGCATGTCTCAGACCAAGCGCCCTAACTTTCTTTGGCAAATCAAACGCATGACTTCTCGGTTGAGGACCCTTATAGACTCCTCCTCCGCGGAATATAGGCGCGGAACGCGCACCATGTCTGGCTCCACCAGTCCCTTTTTGACGATATATCTTCTTTTTGGAGTATTTTACTTCAGACCGTGTCTTTACCTTATGTGTCCCAGCTTGAGCTCTTGCCCGTTGCCAGCGCACCACACGATGCAAAATATCAATCCTTGGCTCTAAAGAAAAAATATCGTCAGCTAGGTCGATTGATCCTGCTTTTGATGAGTCTAATTTGATAACATCTTTTTTCATTCTTCTGAACCTCCCTCAGGTAATTCTGAATTTGGCTCTACCTTTTCACTTGCTACGGACTTTAGAGCAGCAGGATATGGCAGGTCTTTAGGAGCAGGTTTTTTAACGGCATCTTTAACAGTAACCCATCCCCCTTTGGAGCCAGGTACAGCACCTTTGATCATAATTAAGCCTCTTGAAGAGTCTGTTCTTACAACCTCAAGATTCTGAGTAGTTACCTTAGCAGCACCCATATGCCCAGCCATCTTCTTCCCCTTAAAGACTTTACCTGGCTCTTGACATTGACCAGTTGACCCGTGCGACCTGTGGCTAATTGAAACGCCGTGTGATGCTCGCAAACCTTTAAAGTTGTGCCTTTTCATTCCACCAGCAAAACCTTTACCAATTGAAGTACCAGAGATATCAACCTTCTGACCCGCTAAAAAATGTTCAGCTGAAATTTCCTCACCGACATCAATAAGAGCATCTTCTGATACCCTAAATTCAGCCACTTTACGTTTAGGCGCGACCTTCGCTAGCGCAAAGTGTCCTCGCATCGCTGCCGAGGTGCGTTTTGCTTTTGCAAGACCAGAACCCAACTGTACAGCGGTATAACCATCTTTTTCAGCTGTTCGCTGAGCGACAACTTGTAAACTATCTAATTGCAGAACAGTTACAGGAACTTGCTTACCATCCTCCAAAAATAGGCGCGTCATGCCCACTTTTTTTGCTATTATTCCAGAGCGCATAATCTATTTGCCTCCTTAAAGCTTAATCTCAACATCCACACCTGCCGCAAGATCGAGCTTCATTAACGCGTCTACGGTTTGTGGAGTTGGGTCAACAATATCTAAAAGACGTTTATGAGTCCTTATTTCAAATTGTTCTCTTGATTTCTTATTCACATGCGGGCCACGCAAAACTGTAAACTTCTCAATCTTGTTTGGTAACGGTATTGGACCACGGACGGTAGCACCGGTACGTTTTGCCGTATTTACGATCTCTTGAGTTGACGTGTCCAGGACTCTGAAATCGAAAGCCTTAAGCCTTATTCTAATATTTTGGCTTTGCATTTTTTAACCTTTCGCAGTTGAGAGGTGGGGCGGAATTTATTCCGCCCACATCGAACTATATTTACGCTTACGCGTTGATTTTTGATACTACACCGGAGCCGACTGTTCTGCCCCCTTCACGGATCGCAAAGCGTAAACCTTGTTCCATTGCGATTGGTGCTATGAGTTCTACATTAAATTTAAGGTTATCACCTGGCATCACCATTTCCGTGCCTGATGGCAACTCAACCGTTCCAGTAACGTCCGTTGTACGGAAGTAAAACTGTGGTCGGTAGTTTGCAAAGAATGGTGTATGACGACCACCCTCATCTTTAGTTAAGATGTAAACCTCTGCTTCAAACTTAGTGTGAGGTGTAACAGAGCTTGGCTTACATAAAACTTGCCCACGCTCAACGTCTTCACGTCCAACACCACGTAATAAGACACCTACGTTATCACCAGCCTCACCACGATCTAACAATTTGCGGAACATCTCCACACCAGTACATGTTGTTTTGCTTGTGTCTTTGATGCCAACGATCTCAATGTCGTCACCAACATTAATCACACCACGCTCAACACGACCTGTCACAACAGTTCCTCGGCCAGAAATTGAAAACACATCTTCAATTGGCATTAAGAAAGGCTCATCTACTGCGCGTGGTGGTTGCGGTATATGTGCATCCACAGCAGCCATTAGTTCAGCAATTTTTTCTTTACCAATCGCATCATCACGATCTTCTAAAGCAGCTAAAGCTGAGCCAGCAACAATAGGAATATCATCTCCAGGATAATCATAAGCTGAAAGAAGCTCTCTAATCTCCATCTCAACAAGCTCTAAAAGCTCTTCATCATCTACTTGATCAACTTTATTCATAAAGACAACCATCGCTGGAATACCAACCTGACGACCTAGAAGAATATGCTCACGTGTCTGAGGCATAGGACCATCAGCAGCGTTAACAACCAAAATAGCACCGTCCATTTGAGCTGCACCTGTAATCATATTTTTTACATAGTCAGCGTGACCTGGGCAGTCCACATGTGCGTAGTGACGAGCTTCCGTCTCATACTCAACATGAGCCGTTGAAATTGTAATCCCACGAGCCTTCTCTTCAGGCGCTCCATCAATCTCATCATACGCCTTAAACGTATCTGAATACTGCTTTGTAATCGCCGCAGTTAATGTCGTCTTACCATGGTCAACATGGCCAATCGTGCCAATGTTACAATGTGGCTTCGTACGTTCAAACTTCTCCTTTGCCATAGCTTGGCCTCCATAAATTTAATTCAGGTATAGTGTATAGACCTGTATTGATTGACGGCTGCGTCCTACTGAGTTTCTTTTAAAAAATCAAGTATCAAAGACGAAAATTATCACTCAAAGACATCTTTATTACTTACAATCCATTTACTGATTTTATACGTTGCTATTGTGGTTAAATTATCAAGCTGTTCTTCGGCTGTTAAAGTTAAACCACTTCCTAATATAGTGCTACCACTTATAGACTCAAAGATTGAGAATCTTTTGGGTTTGTTGAAAACTTTTTGTTCAGATTCATCGTTAAAAATTGAGACATCTACTATGAGTATAGACTTAGGTGATAATATGATTGGAATACCTGGTTTGGCGAGGACGTAACCACTTACAACAACAGATACATGGAAGAACCGATTTCCATTTTGCTTACTGAGTGAATTCGATAACTTTTTTTTCAGTGTATTTTCTAATATTTGCTCAGATGCATTCCGGCTAAAGAAACCTTTTTGGGCGTTTTCAGCCTTTACAACTAAATGGCCTAGTTTGAAATTTCCTATCTGTTGAACAGGGGTTATATCAGAGGGGTAGTTAGATATTGAACATCCAGTAAAAAACAAGAAGGTTGATATCAATAACGGTTTCCACATTTCAATGTAGAGTTTCATAGTTAGCCTTTTGTTATGGTGATGACCTTAAGTTTAATTGTAGACCAATAAAACTGGCTTCACTTTTAATTGCAATACCATTAGTGGAAATTACATGATGCTAATTGATTAGTTGTGTGGAGGCTAAATATAAAATGGGAAAATGTTTATCTGATAGCCAGGTAGAAAAATTTCATAGAGATGGCTTTTTGTCACCTATAAATGTATTTTCGATTAATGAGGCATTAGAGTTAAAGGATAAATTGGAAGATGCTGAAAAAATTTGGCCAGAGGCCTTTAGTGCCTCAGCAAGAAACAATGCGCATTTAAATTTCGAATTTCTTGACAGTATTGTTCACAATAAAATTTTATTAGATGCCGTAGAGGATATTCTGGGTCCAAATATTTTGGCTTACGCCTCCACATTATTTATTAAAGAGCCAAGGGATCCAGGTTTTGTCAGTTGGCATCAAGATGGAAAATATATGGGCTTGAGTGAAAATATAGGAATAACAGCTTGGGTTGCTTTATCAGAAGCTAATGGTGAAAGTGGATGTATGTCGATGATTCCAGGAAGTCATGAAAAGATGCTCGCGCATAAAGATACATTCGAAAAAGATAATATTTTAACTCGTGGTCAGGAGGTTCAGAATGTAGATGTTGGAAAAGCCGTTGAAACCCCTCTGAGACCTGGTCAGGCCTCATTTCATTGCCCCACTGTAATCCATGGTTCACAACCAAACCGCAGCAAGCAACGACGGATAGGATTTGCAATTCAAACCTACATACCAACCACTGTAAAGAGCATTCACGGTCGTGCCTCGGCGCAATTGGTAAGAGGTATAGATACTTTTGGTCACTTTGATTTGCTACAAAGACCAAAGAGCGATATGGAAGACGTGCAGGTAACTACAAGGGATCGAATAAACAAAGAATACGCGAACATCTTATATTTAGGGGCGAAAAAAACCCGAGATCTATAACGTCTTTAATTAGACCATCCAGAAACTGATTTAACCTCCAAAAAGTCTTCTAACCCCCAGATTCCGCCTTCTCTACCATTACCGGATTGCTTATATCCGCCAAATGGTGAGCCAGAGCTTCTTGGTAAACCATTCATTTCAACCATTCCAGATCGTAAACGTCTTGCTACCCGGTTACGCTTTGCATCATCCTCAGATTGAACGTAATTGGTTAATCCATAATTTGTATCATTTGCTAATTCGACAGCGTGATCTTCGTTATCAAATGGCATAATTGATAAGACTGGGCCAAATATCTCTTCTCGATAAATCGTCATGTCTGGTGTTACATCCGCAAAAACGGTAGGTTTGATATAGTAACCTCTATTTAGCCCTTCCGGTCTTCCGGTTCCCCCAGCTACCAATTTCGCTCCCTCGTCAATGCCCTTTTCGATCAAATTTTGAATCTTATTAAACTGAATTTCTGATACAACTGGGCCAATGTGTCTTCCTGTCTCATGTCCAGATGAAACAGATATTGAGTTGGCAACCTCAGCGGCGATTGTCACCGCATTCTCGTAAATAGAGCTTTCTACCATCATTCTAGTTGGTGCATTGCAAGATTGTCCCGAGTTATTCATTACTCTCAAAACACCATTCTTGATAGCTTTTTCATCAGCATCATCAAAAATTAGATTTGCTCCTTTGCCCCCAAGTTCTAAAGTTACTCTTTTAAGGGTGTCAGCAGCTGCTTTAGATATAGCAATACCTGCTCGAGTCGAGCCTGTGAAACTGATCATGTCTACATCAGGGTGGCTAGACAATTGTGTTCCAACCCCTAGTCCGTCACCGTTAACCATATTAAAGACTCCGGGTGGGCATCCAGCCTCATGCAATATCTCTGAGAAAACAATAGATGAAAGCGGTGCAATTTCTGAAGGTTTTAAAACCATCGTGCATCCAGCCGCGATGGCTGGGATAGTTTTTAAAGTAACTTGGTTCATTGGCCAGTTCCAAGGTGTAATTAAGCCGCAAACACCCACCGGTTCATATAAAATTTTATCATGTGGAGTATCGCTTCTCAAGTCTTGATCGAATTGAAATTCTTTAAAAACATTTATAAATCCTTTAATGTGATTTAAACCTGTACCTACTTGCTGCTGTCTCGCCATTTCAATTGGAGCGCCCATTTCAAGACTAATGGCTTTGGCCATATCTTCAGCCCTTAATTCATATTCCTCCAAAATATTTTCAATTAATTTTAGTCGATCATTTTTTGGAGTAAACATCCAAGACTCGAAAGCATCTCGAGCAGCTTTTACAGCTTTGTTTGTATCTGCTTGAGATCCAAGTGAAATGACTGCACAGTTTTCTTCAGTAGATGGATCGACAACGTTGAAGTCATTTGAAATTTCTGGCTCAACCCATGAACCATTGATGTAAAATGAGCGCTTATTTAACATATTTACCTCTTAATTAAACAAAATTGTTATTTTTATACTTGGATAATTGTGTTTCACTTTTTAATAAATTCCAGTGAAACACATAATCGTATGGCCTTATAAAAGATGTCTCACTTTTCTTCTGGAGCTTCTTTAATTTCTTCTCCAGTTTCTTGGTCCACCATCTTCATAGCAAGTTTTGTCTTGCCACGGTCATCAAATCCTAAAAGTTTTACTTTAACTTCTTGACCTTCCTTTAGAACATCTGAAGGATGTCCGATCCTGCGATTTTCGATTTGACTAATATGTACCAATCCATCTCGTTTTCCAAAAAAGTTGACAAATGCACCAAAGTCCATAAGTTTTACAACTTTGCCGGTATATATTGTTCCGACTTCAGGCTCTGCAACTATGGCGTAAATCATATCATAGGCTGTTTTGATTGCTTCTCCATTTGGACTTGCAATTTTAATCACACCTTCATCATTGATATCGACTTTCGCCCCTGAGACTTCGACGATTTCTCTAATAACTTTGCCGCCAGATCCAATAACTTCTCTGATTTTATCCGTTGGAACATTCATAGTTTCGATCCTTGGAGCGTGTACGGAAAAGTCTTGCGTTTCAGAGATGGATTTTGACATCTCAGTAAGGATATGGATGCGGCCATCTTTAGCTTGATCTAAAGCTTGTTCCATAATTTCAGGTGTTATACCAGCAACCTTAATATCCATTTGAAGCGAAGTTATTCCGACTTCCGTGCCAGCGACTTTGAAATCCATATCACCTAAGTGATCTTCATCACCTAATATGTCTGTTAAGATAGCGAACTCTCCACTGTCTTCTAAAATCAATCCCATTGCAACTCCTGCTACGGGAGCTTTCAATGGTACACCGGCATCCATCATTGATAAAGACGCCCCACAAACTGAAGCCATTGATGAAGATCCATTAGATTCTGTAATTTCCGAAACAACTCGAACGGTATAAGGAAAATCCGTAGGGGCTGGCAAAACGGCCTGCAAAGCTCGCCATGCTAGTTTACCATGACCAATTTCCCGTCTTCCTGGAGGTCCAACTCTGCCAGCTTCTCCAACGGAGTATGGAGGGAAATTATAGTGCAACATAAAATTAGCGCGAGAATTCATGTGCAGGGCATCTATAATTTGTTCATCATCACCTGTTCCAAGAGTAGTTACCACCAGACCTTGGGTTTCTCCTCTAGTAAATAAGGCTGATCCATGTGTTCTAGGAAGAAATCCAGTTTCTGAAAGTATTGGCCTTACAGTCGAGTTATCCCGACCATCTATTCTCTTTCCACCTTTTATGATTGCTCCTCGCACAATATCACTTTCAAGTTTTTTAATAGCAGTACTTAGCAATGGATCTAATTGGTCGTCTTCTGAAAGTTTCTCTGTGATGTTAGTTCTTGCAGAGGATACTGCTACTGTGCGTTTTTGTTTATCAGTCAAAGAAAAAGCTTTTGTCATCTCTTTTTTTCCAGCTTTTTCAACTCGAGAGTAAATCTCTTTATAATCAGGTTCACTAAATTCCATTGGTGCTTTAGCGGCATCTTCTGCCATATCAATAATTAAGTCTATAACTGGCTGTAGTTGTTCATGACCAAATTTTACAGCGCCTAACATCTCTTTTTCGGACAGCTCGTAAGCTTCCGATTCCACCATCATTACAGCATCTTTTGTACCTGCAACAACTAAATCTAAACGCTGATCTGGATTTAATCTTAAATTATCCATATCTGAGACTTCTGGGTTTAAAGTATATTCGCCTTTTGAAAAGCCTACTCTTGCGCCAGCAATTGGTCCCATGAATGGAGCACCGGATAATGTCAGCGCCGCCGATGAGGCAATCATGGCCAAGATATCAGGATCATTTACTAGATCATGAGATAAGACCGTATTCATCAAAAGTACTTCATTCTTAAAACCAGGCACAAAAAGAGGACGAATTGGTCTATCTATTAATCGGGCGGTTAAAGTCTCTTTTTCAGAAGGACGAGCTTCTCGTTTGAAAAACCCACCAGGAATTTTTCCAGCGGCATAGTATTTTTCCTGATAGTGTACGGTCAATGGGAAAAAATCTTGGCCTGGTTTTTCGGTTTTGGCGTATGTAACAGCGGCCATGACTGTTGTTTCTCCGAGTGTTGCCAAAACACAAGAATCTGCTTGCCGGGCAATTTTCCCGGTTTCAAGGGTCAGAGTTTCGGTACCCCACTGTATTGTTTTTTTTACTTCATTAAACATATTGTTTCCTATTCAAGTGAGATCTAGTTTTTTAAATCTCACGGTCGGACAAGCTAAAAAAGCTTGTGGCCTTAATTTCAATATTATCATGCTAAATTTGTAAGGCCTTACACTTTAAGCAATCTCTAGCCTGAGATTCAGGCATAATCTTTTGCATTTTAGAGCACATTAGACGGACATTTTATATGGTTTAGTTAATTTACTTTTTGTTTTTTTCAACGTTTGATAAATTATCTTCTTAACCCGAGTCTTTTTATAAGCTCTTGGTATCTATGTTCTGATTTTCCACGAGTGTAATCAAGTAGTTTGCGACGCAAGGCGACTAGCTTCAAAAGACCACGTCTCGAATGGTTGTCTTTTTTGTGCGTTTTAAAATGTTCAGTTAAAGTCGCAATTCTAGATGAAAGTATTGCTATTTGAACTTCGGGGGATCCTGTATCGCCCTCATGGGTCGCAAATTCTTTCATAAGTTCAGATTTTTTTTCTGCTGTAATCGACATCGGGTTCTCCTTTATCTGTGCGCAAGCCAGGATGTCGTCCAGCAAGGCTGTTATCTGATATCTTAAAAATTTTTCTTAAGATAAGGGCGTATAAGAAAAAAAACAACGAAAGGAAAGAGAAAAATTATTAGTAATTTATTTCATAGCCTTACGATAATTATTCCAGCCAGTATCAGTGAGGCAGCAATAATTTTTTTAGCGTTAGTTTTATCTTTAAAGATAATAGTACCAATCAAAACTGCAAATAAGATGGATGTTTCTCTGAGCGCCGCTACCAAAGGTATTGGTGCTTGCGTCATTGCCCAAATAGCGACCCAATATGAACCGAATGAAAATATTCCTGCGACTGAACCTACTTTCCACGTAGTTTGCTCGATTTTGAAGATTTTCAAGCCTTGGAAAATTAAGATAACAGAGAAAAAAATCGGCACAGTTATTATAAATAACCAAGCAATGTATGATGATGGATTGGTAGATATTCTAGAACCAATACCATCAAAGATTGTATACCCAGCGGTGCCAATTGCGGCACCTAATGTGTATGGAAGTAATATCAAGTGTTCTCGATTAGAAAATGCGCCTTGAGCCATTCCAATGACGCCAAAGCCCAAAAGTAAAACTCCTAATATTTCTGTTCGGGTCATCGATGTTTCGATTATGAAATAGAAGATTATTAATACGAGGATAGGAGCGGTTCCTCGAGCCATTGGATATACTCTACTTAAATCCCCAGAATTATATGCTAATGCCAAACAGCCCTGATAAATTACGTGAAAAATAGCTGAGGTGATAAGCCAAGGCCATACTTCCGGTTTTGGAAATTCTACAAAGAACGCTACTAAAATACCTAAAATACCATGCATAAAGGTTAAAACAAGCATACTTTTTATCTTGTTAGCACTATTTTTTATAAGAGCATTCCAGCTCGCGTGAAAAAATGCGGCACCTAGGATAGCGGTAAAAACAAAGATGGTCATGAAATTAATAATTCATGCCTTTTGAGTATAGGCAAGAATTAAAAATATGCTTTGTTTCTTTTGCTCAAAATTTAAAATGGAAATGCTTACCTTTGCAGTGTTTTTTCACATCTTATACACAGATCAGTTTGTGAATTAGACATTACTTCATTCAATATTTTCCAACATCTTGCACACTTTTCCCCTTCGGCTTTCTTGAAAACAACACCTACTCCCGGTGTATCTTCTAAGACAAAAGAATCCTGTGAGACAGGTTCGTTAATTATTTGAATATCAGAGGTAATGCATATATCTGCAAAATTTTGACTCTGAATGACATCGAATTTGGATTTATTCTCAATAATCACAACTGGCGCAGCTTCTAAAGAAGCGCCTATCTTCTTATTTCTTCTTTCAATCTCAATAGCGCCAGTAACAACTCTTCGTATAGATCGGATAACATTCCATTTTTCATCAAGCTTTGGGTTCAGCCAGTCTTTTGGCGCTGTTGGTATGTCTTCCAAATGAACAGATGTGTTTTCGTCTTTAAAACGAGTTAACCAAACATCTTCCATTGTAAATACCAACATTGGAGCCAGCCAAGTTGTTAGTCTTTTAAAAAGTATATCTAATACTGTCCTACAAGCACGTCTAGTCAGATCTTCTTTTGAGTTACAATAAAGTGCATCTTTTCTAATATCAAAATATATAGTGCTTAGATCGATGGTACAAAATTGAAATAATTGCTGAAATACATTTTGGAAATCATAATTCTTATAACCTTTTCTTACGCTTTTATCTAAAGAGGCTACTTTATGCAGAATCCATCTTTCGAGCTCTGGCATTTCACTGAAACTAATTTTTTTATCGTCCTCATAGTCGTTAAGATTCCCCAACATAAATCGCATCGTATTTCTTAATCTTCTATAACTATCTGCTACATTTTTTAATATTTCGGGCCCAATTCTTAAATCTGATGTGTAGTCTGCTTGAGCCACCCAAAGTCTCAAAATATCTGCTCCATATTGTTTTATAACCTGATCAGGGGAAGTTGTATTTCCAAGGGACTTGGACATTTTTGCCCCCTTTTCATCTAACGTAAAGCCATGAGTCAAAACGCCATGATAAGGAGCACGACCAATAGTCCCACAAGCTTGAAGCATCGAAGAATGAAACCAGCCTCTATGTTGATCAGTTCCCTCTAAATAAAGATCCGCCAACCCATTCGAAGAACCATCTTCACGGTCTCTTAATACGAATGCGTGGGTCGAACCGCTATCAAACCAGACATCCAAAATATCAAAGACTTGTTCCCAGTCTTTTGATACATATTCTTTTCCTAGAAACCGTTCTTTAGCGCCTGATTTGTACCAAGCATCGGCTCCTTCTATTTTGAAGGCATCGATTATTCGCTTATTTACCTTCTCATCTTTAAGAATAAAATCGTGGTCTGTCGGTTGGGCTCCTACTTTGATGAAACAAGTTAATGGAACTCCCCAAGCTCGTTGGCGGGATAAAACCCAATCGGGTCGGTTTTGAATCATTGATCTAAGGCGATTTTGCCCTGTTACTGGAGTCCATTCCACTAGATCATCAATGGAATTTAAAGCTCTTTCTCGAATTGTATTGCCGTAAGTATTGTCTCCGCCGAGGCTTTTATCCATTGCTGCAAACCACTGAGGAGTGTTTCGAAAAATGACTGGTGCCTTAGAGCGCCATGAATGGGGATAGCTATGTACTAATCGTCCTCTTGCAATTAACCCGTTAACCTCAATAAGTTTATTGATTACAGCTTTGTTGGCTTTACCTTCTTTTCCTTTATTATTGAAAACTCTCAAACTGGAAAAGAAAGGCACGTGAGATAAAAATTCACTTTCTTCCCCAACATTATGGGTCAGCCGATCTATCCAACCTCGTTTTACAAAACATTCGTAATCATCTGCTCCATGAGATGGTGCAGTATGAACAAACCCTGTTCCAGCCTCTTCAGTTACGTGATCTCCCTCAATAAGCGGTACATCATAATCCCAATATCCTTTAGCACCCTCTATTTTTGCAAATGGGTGGCAACAGACGACGTCCACTAATTCATCATTTGATATATTTCCAATTTTTTCGAATTTTGTTACTCTAGCTTTTGTTAAAGTTTCTTCCGCCAAAGATTCTGCTATCAAGAAGCGATCATCTACTTTGGTCCAACTTTCTTCTTGCGTTTCTTTTACAACAAAAATGCCGTATGAAATATCTTTGCCATAAGCAATTGCTTTGTTTGAAGGTATCGTCCAAGGAGTGGTGGTCCAAATTACTATTTTAGAATTTATTATATGTTTAGGTCCATTGACTATTTTAAATGGAACCCAAATTGTATCTGATTGGTGGTCATGATATTCTATTTCCGCTTCGGCTAATGCTGTTTTTTCCACTGGGGACCACATTACAGGCTTAGAGCCCTGAAATAATGCACCATTCATTAAAAACTTTTGAAATTCTTCCGCAATTACTGCTTCGGAGGAAAAGTCCATTGTAAGATAGGGATTATCCCAATTACCTGTTATGCCTAATCGCTTAAATTCCTTTTTCTGTATATTTACCCACTCTAAGGCAAAATTTCGACATTCTTGCCTGAAGTCAATTATTGGAACTTCATCTTTATCTTTTCCTTTTTGACGATATTTTTCTTCAATTTTCCATTCAATTGGTAATCCATGACAGTCCCACCCTGGAATATAAGGAGCATCGTTTCCTAGCATTTGCTGTGAACGAACGACCATGTCTTTTAATATTTTATTTAAGGCGTGGCCTATATGTAGATTGCCGTTTGCGTATGGTGGTCCGTCGTGTAAGATAAACTTCTCTCGGCCATCTAAATCTCTCAATTTATCATATATTTTGAGTTTATCCCAATGCTTCAACCAATCAGGTTCACGAGAAGGCAAGTTAGCGCGCATCGGGAAGTCAGTTTCTGGTAGTGAAAGCGTATTTTTGTAATCAACGTTATCGTTAGACTTTTCTGCGCACATTAATTTTGTCTCCGGTAGAATTAATTATTTTAATGGTTTTGCGTGTCTGGTTTAATGTCTAATTCAAAACTTGTTACCTAAGAGTTGGGAAAATAAATCTTATCTATAAGCCTATTGTTGACATCATGTTGAGTCTATAAACCAACTGTAGCTTTCCGTAAAGGAGCATATTTTTGTTAAATTTTGTGAAATATCATCTGAAGGCCTTGGCACAACAGACAACCTCGATTAATAGCTAAAATATGCCTAGGTATGCTTTTAAAATTGAATATGATGGAAAAGGATTTTCGGGATGGCAGCGCCAAAAATCTCTTAAAACTGTTCAAGGAGAAATAGAAGCGTCATTGAGAAAATTGGATCCAGGTATATCCTCTATTTTTGGAGCTGGCAGAACGGATGCTGGCGTTCACGCTGTAGCGCAAGTTGCTCACTGTGATTTAGCAGAAAACTGGGATAATTTTAAGTTAAAGGAAGCACTAAACTTTCATTTGAAGCCTAACAAGATTTCAATTTTAGATGTGAGAATGGTCTCAGAGAAATTCCATGCTAGATTTTCAGCAATTAAACGAAAATATCTTTTCCGGTTAATAAGTAGGCGCCCTCCACTTACAATAGAATCCGGATTAGCCTGGCATATTAAATATGAATTGAAATTGAGCCTTATGCTTCAAGCAAAGAAACATCTAATTGGAAAACATGATTTCACAACTTTTCGCTCTACCAGTTGTCAGAGTAAATCTCCCGTGAAAACAATCGATAGTATAAAAATTAAGAAAATAGCATTACCTTATGGTAATGAGTATCAATTTGAATTTAGTGCCCCTAGTTTTTTGCATAATCAAGTTCGTAGTTTTGTTGGTACTTTGGAGAAGGTTGGTTCAGGAATATTAGATCCAAGTTATGTTAAACATGCACTGGAATCTAAGGATCGATCATTATGTGGACCGGTGAGCCCGCCAGATGGTTTATATTTGATGGATGTTGCTTATCCAGACAATCCGTTTTTAACGGCGATGTGAGGACGGTGATGCTCCGTATTTTTGAGAATAACAGCTAGAGAAATGAGCTGATCCAGAAAAGCCAGTGGCGAGAGAAATTTCTGTAACTGAGAGAGAAGAGTTTCTAAGTAGATTTTGAGCCATCTCAAGCCTAATATTTCGGTAATATCCCATTGTCGTTATATTCAATTTGAGCTGATATAAGCGATTTAATTGGCGTGAACTAACGCCCGCAATTCGGGATAATTCTAATAAGTCTAAAGGATCTGAAATATGATTTTCCATTGCTTCAATAGTATCTAGAATCACTCGATCGGTAACACCTATTCTTTCCACCAAACCGGCTCTTTGAGGCCCAGCGGCTGGACGAAAATCTGTATGCATAAACCAATCACTAACCGTACGTGCAAAGTCATGCCCATGGTGTTCAGATATTAAGTAATGCATTAAATCCATTGGGGCAGTTCCACCTGCACAAGTTATTCTTTTTCTGTCTAAAATATAGAGTGATCTTTCTAGAAGTAATTCTGGCCATCTTTCTTGCATTGAAGGAGCATGTTCCCAATGAACGGTCATCCTGTATCCATGCATCAATCCAGCTGCTGCTAAGATGTACGGACCACCTGAAACTCCACCGACGATTGTTTTGGATCTCGATAATCTTCTTAATGTATCAAGAAGAGTAGAGTTCTCTAGTTTTTGTGGGTCTCCACCAGTAATGATCAAAACAAGATCAAACGTATCAGATGTGGCATCGTTGGTTGGAATTATAGCACCACTGGAACTTCTTACCCTACTACTTTGAACTGCTATGTCAGTAATTTTGTAAAGCTCTCTGCCCGCTAATAAATTTGCGGCCCGTAAGGGTTCAATTAAACTAGCATAAGACATTAAAGCAAAGCCTTCAGTTAACAGAAGGCCAATTCTAAATGGCTTATCGAAGAGTTTATTGTCCATATTTTTATATATTCAGTCTTTTTTCTAGAAGTCTATAGTTGATATTATTTCTATATTTTTTTGAAAGTAAGGGATTACGAATGGCTTTTTCAGCATTAAAAATATTAAAAGAGGGTTTTACAGGAAATCGTGGTTGGTCTCCTCATTGGCGAGACCCTGTTTTAAAAAAGGAATATGATATTATTATAATAGGCGCTGGTGGCCATGGATTAGCAACCGCTTATTATCTAGCTCGTAATCATGGAATTACAAATATAGCAGTTTTGGAAAAAGGTTGGATTGGCTCCGGTAACATTGGAAGAAATACTACAATAATCCGCTCTAACTACATGTTACCAGGAAACCAACCTTTTTACGAATTATCGATGAAATTATGGGAGGGTTTAGAGCAAGATTTTAATTATAATGCCATGGTCAGTCAAAGAGGTATATTGAATTTATCCCACTCAGATGCACAGCATGATGCTTATGCAAGGCGTGGTAATGCTATGCATCTAACCAAATCTGGCGCTGTGCTGTTGGATAAATCGGGAGTTCAAAAAATGTGCCCATTCTTAGATTTTGATAATGCCCGTTTCCCAGTAAAAGGTGGTATTTGGCAACCAAGAGGCGGTTCGGTTAGGCATGATGCAGTCGCTTGGGGGTATGCTAGAGGAGCTGATAGCAGAGGTGTCGATTTAATACAAAATTGTGAAGTAACCGGGTTTCAAATAAAAAATGGTGTATGTTTTGGAGTAGAAACATCACGTGGACCGATAAAAGCCAAGAAAGTAGGGATGTGTGTTGCAGGCTCGTCAGGAGTGCTAGCGGGAAAAGCTGGGATGAGACTTCCGATAGAAAGCCATGTATTGCAAGCTTTTGTTACAGAGGGGTTAAAACCTATTATTCCCGGAGTTATAACATTTGGCGCAGGTCATTTTTATGTCAGCCAGTCTGATAAGGGAGGCCTGGTCTTTGGTGGTGATATTGATGGGTATAATTCTTATGCCCAAAGAGGGAATTTACCCGTTGTTGAAGATGTAGTGGAAGGTGGTATGGCAATTATGCCAATGATAGGACGGGCAAGATTGTTACGAAGTTGGGGGGGTATAATGGACATGTCAATGGATGGCTCTCCGTTTATAGATAAAACTCACATTGAAGGGTTATTTTTTAACGGTGGCTGGTGTTATGGTGGTTTCAAAGCTACGCCCGCCAGTGGTTACTGTTACGCACATTTATTAGCGACAGAAAAACCTCACCCAGTTTCAGAGCGAATGCGTTTAGACAGATTTAAATTTGGGGGGCAATTCGATGAAAAGGGCGTTGGTGCTCAACCAAACTTACATTAAAGGTAAAAAGAATGATAATTGATCACCCCATACTTGGACCGCGCGATTCATCAGAATTTGTTTATTTAGGAGACGCTTGCTTAATCGACAGACCTGATCCTTTGGATAGAAACGCTGAAAAGTTGTTTTATGAATATCAATATTTAAGAGATAACATTGCAGGCCCTATGCAAGAATTGTGGTATCACGAGCAAGGTGATCGTAGTTGGTTGGTTGTTACAAGAAATACCGTCACGCATGAGATCTCAAAAGTGGAACTTGCTCGTGAGGTTTCTCGTTCTAGAGGCCGTTCGAAATGACTCAGATTGATAGAATTTCAGGTGGATTGATAGATCGTAATACGCCGATGGAATTTTTCTTTAATGGCAAGCTATTACAAGGTTTTAAAGGAGATACATTAGCTTCTGCACTACTGGCAAATGGTGTTCGATTAATGGGACGATCATTCAAGTATCATAGACCAAGAGGCGTATTGACCAGTGGTTCGGAGGAGCCCAATGCACTTGTTGAATTAGGGAGAAATGCTTATAAAGAACCCAATACTCGGGCAACGGTAGTGGAGCTCTTTAATAAGTTAGAGGCAAATAGTCAAAATCATAGAGGGCCTTTGAACTTTGATTTAATGGCTGTTTCAGATTTGTTTCTGTCGCCATTTATTGGGGCGGGTTTTTATTATAAAACTTTTATGTGGCCAGCTTCTTTTTGGGAGAAGTTATATGAGCCAATAATACGAATGTCGGCGGGCCTTGGTTCCTTATCAAAATTAGAGGATCCTGATCATTATGATAAAGGTTTTTTACACTGCGATATATTGATTATTGGTGCAGGACCAACGGGTATATTGTCAGCTTTAGTAGCAGCAAAAGCTGGAGCAAAAGTAATTTTAGCAGATGAAGATTTTCTCATGGGGGGTAGATTAAATTCTGAGAATTTAGAGATTGATGGTTTGCCAGGATTTGTCTGGGCACAACAGACCTTGGAGCAATTGTCTAATATGAAAAATGTGAAGGTGCTTAATAGAACAACAGTTTATGGAGCCTATGACCATGGAATATTTGGAGCTTTAGAGAGCTGTACGGATCATTTGCGAGAATCTGGAAGCAAACCACGACAGATTTTGTGGAAAATTTATTCAAAGAAAAGCATCTTGACTGCTGGGGCAGTAGAAAGGCCACTTGCATTTGGAAATAATGATAGGCCGGGAGTTATGATGGCTGGTGCGGTTAGAGCTTATGTCAATCGTTGGGGGGTCCTTCCTGGAAAACGAACAGCAGTATTTACCAATAATGATGATGGCTGGGCGACTGCGAGAACCTTAACTGATAAGGGTTTTGAGGTCACAGCAGTTATAGACAGTAGAAATTGCAAACCAATTGAAAATATACCTGGCGCCTCAATTATTATGGGTGGAAGCATTGTTGATACTTCAGGACGAAAGAGGATAAAAAATATTAAGTTAAAAAATGGGCAAATTATTCCATGTGATTGTCTGGCTATATCTGGTGGTTGGAGCCCAAATGTTCATTTAACCTGTCATCAAAGAGGAAGACCTAATTGGAATTCTGATTTAAATGCGTTTATGCCAGGCGAACATCTTCCACAAAATATGAGCGTGGCTGGTGCAGTTAACGGCAGTTTTAGTTTATCAGGTGCATTATCAGAAGGCTTAAAAGTCACCA
Source organism: Paracoccaceae bacterium (assembly GCA_029246285.1). GTDB lineage: Bacteria > Pseudomonadota > Alphaproteobacteria > Rhodobacterales > Rhodobacteraceae. The sequence continues at coordinate 39,198 of JAQWNW010000061.1, forward strand.
ATAATGTTATAGATTCTCTCGGACTAAAAAAACCAAAAATTAAGAAACTTCAGGCTTCAGATGAGGCCTACAGTTCGTCCGCTTTTTGGTATGTCAAGGAGTCTGTAAAGAGGGGGTGGGTTGATTTTCAAAATGACGTAACCGTAAAAGATATTAAGCAAAGTTATGCGGAGGGTTTTAGGTCTGTTGAGCATATGAAACGTTACACAACGATGGGCATGGCCACAGATCAAGGCAAAACCTCAAATATTCTTGGTTTGGCAATTATGTCAGAGTGTACTGGAAAACCTATTCAGGAAACAGGAACAACGATTTTCCGGCCACCTTATACACCGATTCCTCTTGGGGCCTTAGCTGGTCGATCGCGAGGGAAGAATTTCAGACCTTATAGATTGACACCGAGCCATGAATGGTCTGAAGAGCAAGGTGCAATTTTTGTTGAGGTTGGTAATTGGCTTAGAGCGCAATGGTACCCTAAGAGTGGCGAAAAGAGCTGGCGTGAAAGTGTGGACAGAGAAGTGTTAGCAACAAGAAATTCGGTAGGGATTTGTGATGTTACAACTCTTGGAAAAATTGATATTCAAGGATCAGACGCAGCTGACTTTTTAAATATTGTTTATGCAAATGCCTTTGGAAAATTGTCAGTAGGCAAGGTTAGATATGGCTTAATGTTAAGAGAAGATGGTATCGCTTACGATGATGGAACAACCGCTCGGTTTGGTGAAAATCATTTCATAATGACAACCACAACTGCTAACGCTGTTTTGGTTTTTAGGCGGTTGGAATTTGTACGGCAATGTCTTTGCCCTGATATGGACGTTCATATTATTTCCACTACAGATGCTTGGGCTCAGTTTGCCGTTGCTGGTCCAAATTCAAGAAAATTACTTGAAAAGATTGTGGATAAAGCATTTGGCATTTCTAATGAAGATTTTCCCTTTATGGCTTGCGCAGAGATAACTGTTTGCAATGGTACACCAGCACGGTTGTTTAGGATTAGTTTCTCGGGGGAGTTAGCGTATGAATTAGCAGTTCCGGCTAGATATGGAGATAGTTTAATAAGAGCATTAATGAACGCGGGTGAAGAGTTTAATGTCACTCCCTATGGCACTGAGGCTTTAGGAGTAATGAGAATTGAAAAAGGTCATGCGGCAGGTAATGAACTTAATGGGCAAACCACAGCATTAAATCTTGGATTAGAAAAAATGATTAGTCAAAAAAAAGACAGTATAGGAAAAGTGTTAGCGCAAAGGCCTGAAATGAATAAAGATGATGAAATAAAGCTGGTCGGGTTCAGACCAGTAAATCAGGGTGATCGGTTGGTTGCTGGAGCACATTTTTTAGAAAAGGGCGTTGAGGAAATTTTGGAGAATGACTTGGGCTGGATGTCATCAGTTTGTTATTCCCCAATTTTAAATGATTATATTGGAATTGGGTTTATCAAAAATGGAAATAAACGAATGGGAGAAATTGTGCATGCCTATGATAAGATGCGCAATAATTCCGTGGATGTAAAAATATGTTCTGCTCATTTTGTGGATCCAGAGGGAGATAGGGTTCGTGGATGATTATGCATTGAAATCAATTTCACCACTAAATGGGTATTCTAGAAATTTTAAAGAAAACCTTTTGGAAGAGGTTGTTGGTATGGAAGTTATTTCCATCGCAACTTCGGTGGAAAATAAAGATTTTCTTAATAAACAATTGATTGAAATTTTTAACTTAGAGTTGCCAGCTCCAGGAAAATCTCATTTAACTTCTAATGGCTTGAGCCGGCTTATGGGCTTGTCATTAGATCAGTGGCTTATTGTTTCAGTTGATCAAGAATATGAACTAAAGTCTTTGTTAGAAAATTCTTTATCTAATAAATCTTATGTTACGTTGCAAACAGATGCTTGGGTGTGCATTAGGATTAGTGGTCGATCTGCGTTGAAGGCTTTGGAGCGAATTTGCCCAGTCAATTTAGATCCTGATTTATTCTTAAAAGATTTTATTGCTAGGACAATGATGGAACATTTAGGGAGTATTGTTATTTGTGAGAACCCGAATTCTTACTTGCTGATGTCAGCAAGTAGTTCGGCAAAATCATTTTTACATGCGTTGGAAGTATCACTAAAAAATGTTATATAAAAGTTAATGTTAATCAAATTAAATGATGATGTATGGAAAAAAATAGCTGATTAATTTTGTTAGGCTAGAATTTAAAAAATTATGTCTATATTTTTAAATTGAATTTTTTTAGATTTGAATATATCGCATAAATTCTTAATAGAAAGGTTTCAGGAATGGCTCCTCTAGATCAGGGAAAAGGCGTTTGGAAATCGGGAAAAGGTAAAGGCCGGCATTTACCAAAAGGTCGGCAATATACTGATGAAGCTTTAACTGACATTAAAGTTTTACTTAAAGACTATGCTGTGAGTAGAGATCTGTTAATTGAGTTTTTGCATTTAATCCAAGATAAATATGGTCATCTTTCATCTGAACATTTGTGTGCTTTGGCGCATGAGATGAAATTAAGTCAAACAGAGGTTTATGAAGTAGCAACTTTTTATGCCCACTTTGATGTCGTAAAGGAAGATGAAACGCCTCCACCTTCAATAACTATAAGGGTTTGTGACTCTCTATCGTGTGAACTTCAAGGTGCTCAAAGTTTAAAGAAAGCTTTAGAGGATGGCTTGGATTCGTCAAAAGTAAGGGTGTTAAGAGCGCCTTGTATGGGACGTTGTGATACTGCCCCTGTTTTAGAAATTGGTCACAATCATATTGATCATGCTAATGTGAAAAAAGTAAATGATGCAATTAAATCACATGACACGCACGAAAAGATTCCTAAGTATGAGAAATTTTTGGATTATAAAAGTGAGGGTGGATATGAAAAATTATCAGAATTACGCAAAGATGGTGATCCAGAGAAATGCCAGGATATTTTGCTTGCATCAGGTTTAAGAGGGCTCGGTGGAGCGGGATTCCCTACTGGACGTAAGTGGTCGTTTGTAAGAGCAGAAGATGGACCTAGGTACTTGGCTGTTAACGGTGACGAGGGAGAGCCAGGAACATTCAAAGATCGTTTTTATTTGGAAAGACATCCTCATTTATTTTTAGAAGGAATGTTGATAGCCGCTTGGGCAATAGAGGCAGATAAATGTTTTATATATATGCGAGATGAATACCCTGCGGTATTGTCTATTCTTAGAACAGAAATAACCTCCTTGGAAAATGCTGGAATTGTTGAAAAAGGTTACATCGACTTGAGGCGTGGTGCTGGTGCTTATATTTGTGGTGAAGAAAGTGCTATGATTGAATCAATAGAAGGAAAGAGAGGCTTGCCAAGACATCGTCCTCCTTTTGTTGCTCAAGTGGGTATCTTTGGAAGGCCCACTTTAGTAAATAATATAGAAACTCTTTATTGGGTATCCAGGGTGCTGAGAGAAGGGCCAGATATTTTATCTGGTGTTGAGAAAAATGGTAGAACCGGCTTGAGGAGCTATTCAGTTTCTGGTCGTGTAAAAAGTCCTGGAGTATATTTGTTACCGGCAGGTTCAACGATTGTTGATATAATTGAGGAAGCTGGAGGAATGATAGATGGTCACATTTTTAAAGCATACCAGCCCGGTGGACCATCTGCAGGCTTATTGCCAGCTTCGATAAACAATGTGCCTATGGATTTTGACACGTTACAAGAACATGATACTTTTATAGGTTCTGCGGCTATCGTTGTTTTATCTGATCAGGATAGTGCAAAAGCGGCCGCTTTAAATATGTTACGTTTTTTTGAAGATGAGAGTTGTGGGCAGTGTACCCCTTGTAGAGTAGGATGTGGAAAAGCCGTAACGCTCATGGAGAGAGAAACATGGGATATAGATTTACTAGAGGAACTTTCATCGATGATGGTTGATGCCTCAATTTGTGGTTTAGGACAAGCAGCTCCAAATCCAATCAGATTAACAATAAAACACTTTGCGGATGAAATATAATATGACCGAAGCAATCAAATTTACATTAGATGGCAAGGTAGTTTTAGCCAATGATGATGAAACTATTTGGGATGTGGCTAAGCGAGAGGGCACAACAATACCACATCTGTGTCATTCTGGAAAAAAAGGTTATCGTAGTGATGGTAATTGTCGAGCCTGCATGGTTGAAATTGATGGAGAAAGAACACTAGCAGCGTCGTGTATTCGAACCCCATCAAATGGTATGGTTGTATCCTCACAAAGTAACAGATCAATTTCTGCCAGAAAAATGGTTATGGAGCTGTTGGTTGCTGATCAACCAGTTAGACATAAGGCTCATGACAAATCTTCTCATTTATGGCAAATGGCTGATAAACAAGGGGTAACAGACAGTAGATTTCCTAGTATGAAATCTGAAAAGATACCGTTACTTGATGACACCCATGTGGCTATGAGTGTAAATTTAGATGCCTGTATTCAATGTAATTTATGTGTTCGTGCTTGCCGTGAGGTTCAAGTAAATGATGTGATTGGTATGGCTGGTCGTGGACATGATAGTAAAATTGTTTTTGATTTGGATGATCCAATGGGAGAGTCATCTTGCGTGGCTTGCGGCGAGTGTGTTCAAGCTTGTCCAACAGGTGCATTGATGCCTTCTTCAGCTGTAAATAACGAGCAAGTTGGCGATAGTAATAATTATGATGAGGAAATTAAGTCTGTTTGTCCTTTTTGCGGCGTTGGGTGTCAGGTTAGCCTTAAGGTCAAAGACGGAAAAGTGAAGTGGGTTGATGGGATTAATGGACCGGCTAATGAGGGTCGGTTGTGTGTAAAAGGTCGGTTTGGGTTTGATTATATCAATCACTCCCATCGTATTACAAAACCCATGATTAGGAGAAAAGATGCACCAAGTAAGGGTTTGAATGTAGATCCTTCTAATCCCTGGACTCATTTTCGTGAGGCCACATGGGATGAAGCTTTGGATTTTGCAGCAAATGGTTTAAATAAATTACGCTCTGATAATGGTAGAAGGGTGGCAGGCTTTGGCTCAGCAAAATGTTCAAATGAAGAAGCTTATTTGTTTCAAAAGTTAATCAGGCAAGGTTTTGGACACAATAATGTGGATCACTGTACTAGGCTATGTCATGCGTCATCCGTTGCAGCGCTAATGGAGAATGTAGGATCCGCAGCTGTTACAGCGACGTTTAATGAGATTGAGAATTCAGATGTTGCAATTATTATTGGTGCTAACCCAATCGAGAACCATCCAGTCGCTGCTACTTATTTTAAGCAGTTTGCTAAGAGAGGCGGTAAATTAATTGTTATGGATCCGAGGGGTCAGGCTTTAAAACGACATGCCTCACATATGCTTCAATTTCGGGCTGGTGCCGATGTAAGTATGTTGAATGCGATAATGAATGTTATTGTAACTGAAGGATTGTATGATCAACAGTATATTGATGCGTATACAGAAAATTGGGAAGCTGAGAAAGAGCATTTGGCAGACTTTACACCTGAAAAAATGTCGGAAGTTTGTGGTATCGAAGCAGACGTTTTACGTGAAGTTGCTCGAGTATTTGCTGGTGCCAAAGCGGGTATGATTTTTTGGGGTATGGGTATAAGTCAACATATTCATGGTACTGATAATTCACGTTGCTTAATTTCACTTGCATTAATGACTGGTCAAATAGGAAGACCTGGAACTGGTTTGCATCCGCTTAGGGGGCAGAACAATGTACAAGGTGCTTCTGATGCAGGAATGATTCCAATGTTTTTACCCGATTATCAAACGGTAACGGATGATGGTGTACGATCAACATTTAATGACATTTGGCAATCTGATGTTGATTTTTCTTCTGAAAAAGGACTCACTGTGGTAGAAATTATGCACGCTATTCACGAAGATGAAATACGTGGAATGTATATTTTGGGTGAAAATCCCGCTATGTCCGATCCTGATGTAGATCACGCAAGAGCAGCGCTAGCTAAGTTAGATCATCTGATTGTACAAGACATATTTATAACAGAGACAGCTAATTATGCAGATGTAATATTACCAGCGTCAGCATTCGCGGAAAAGTCAGGAACTGTTACCAACACAAATAGGCAGGTTCAGATGGGTAGGCAAGCTGTTTTGCCACCTGGAGAAGCAAAGCAAGATTGGTGGATAACAGTAGAGCTAGCAAAACGATTGGGACTAAATTGGGATTATATAGACCCTTCCCAAGTATTCGCCGAAATGAAAAAGGGTATGAAGTCTCTCGAAAATATAACATGGGATCGTTTGGAAAATGAGAATGCAGTTACCTACCCTTCCCTTTCTAAACAAGATCCTGGGCAAGCTATTGTATTTGGTGATGGATTTCCGCGAACTGAGGGGCGAGCAAGGTTTACCCCAGCAAATATTATCGCACCTGATGAAATACCAGACTCGGATTATCCAATGATACTTACAACGGGGAGACAGCTAGAACATTGGCACACTGGATCAATGACGAGAAGGTCAACTGTTTTAGATTCTGTTGAACCCGAAGCTAATTGCTCGATGCATCCAAAAACAATCAGAGCATTAGGCGTTATGCCTGGCGATCTCGTTAGATTATCTACTCGTAGAGGCAGAATTGAAATTATGGTTAGATCTGATAGAGCAGTTTCTGAGGATATGGTTTTTCTTCCTTTTGCTTATGTAGAAGCAGCAGCAAATATTTTAACTAATTCGGCATTAGATCCGTACGGAAAAATTCCAGAGTTTAAATTTTGTGCGGTAAAAGTTGAAAAAGTTGAAGATAAAATCGCTGCTGAATAAATATCTAATGACTTTGCAATGATTTTACGCCAATTTCTCCTTCACGCCATTTCTGAATGGCGATAGCAGCGGCAGAACTTGCTGCTAACGTAGTGTAGTATGGTATTCCATCCGACAAGCATTCCGCTCGCATTGAACGAGAGTCTTCAACAGCCTGACTGCCATCTGTTGTGTTCATAACTAAATCTATCTCACCATTCTTCATCATATCTACAATATTAGGGCGACCCTCGTATACTTTGTTTACTAAAGTTGATTTTATTTGATTTTTTTCTAGGTATTCGGCCGTTCCTTTTGTTGCAATAATTTCAAATTTTAAACTTTTTAAGACGCGGGCAGTTTTTATTAGTTTTTGTGATTTGTCATTATTTCGCACCGAAATAAAAACTTTTCCTGTTTTTGGTAGCTCAACTCCAGCACCTAACTGGGCTTTAAAAAATGCTCTTTCAAAATTATTGTCTTTTCCCATCACTTCTCCAGTAGATCTCATTTCTGGACCAAGTAAAGTGTCGACACCAGGGAATCTATTAAATGGCAAAACCGCCTCCTTTACGCAAATGTAGTCTGTATTTGGAGATTTTAGATCAAAATTGGTCAATGGCTCACCCGCCATAACTCTGGCAGCGATAGCAGCAATTGGGCTATTTACAGCTTTGGCAACAAATGGGACGGTTCTTGAAGCGCGAGGATTAACCTCTAAAACAAAAATAGAATTTTCTTTAATAGCGAATTGAACATTCATTAAGCCAATTACCTTTAACGAACGAGCCAGAATTTCTGTTTGTTCTTTTAGTTCATGAATGGTTGATTGCTCCAAACTATAGGGAGGCAATGAACAGGCGCTGTCACCAGAATGAACACCCGCTTCTTCAATATGTTCCATGATGCCAGCGATATGGACATTTACTCCGTCACTGATAGCATCTACATCAACTTCAATAGCACCTGTAAGATAACTATCCAAAAGCACGGGATTCTCACCAGATACATTTACTGCATTCTCAATATATTTCTTTAACTGAATTTCATCTCTGACTATTTCCATAGCCCTGCCACCAAGAACATAGGATGGACGAATAACAAGAGGGTATTTGACTTTCTGAGCAATTTTGAAAGCTTCATCTGCGGAGTACGCTACATCATTAATTGGTTGTTTTAAATCTGCGGAATCAAGTAATTGCTTAAACCGTTCACGATCTTCTGCTAAATCTATTGCATCGGGAGAAGTTCCAAGAATAGGTATTTTAGCATCTTCCAGAGCATTAGCTAATTTTAATGGTGTTTGACCACCAAGCTGAACGATTACTCCATGCAATACTCCCGCTTCTTGCTCCACTCTTAGAATTTCCATGACATGTTCAAATGTTAATGGTTCAAAATACAATCGGTCTGAGGTGTCATAGTCAGTTGAAACTGTTTCGGGATTACAATTGATCATAATTGTTTCATAAGATTCGTTGCTAAGGGCGAAGCAGGCATGACAACAGCAGTAATCAAATTCTATACCCTGACCAATTCTATTGGGACCACCTCCTAAAATTACTACTTTCTTTTTATCTGATGGTTTCGCCTCGCATTGTGTTTGTCCATTTGTGATCACTTCATAGGTCGAATACATGTAAGGTGTTTGGGCTTCAAATTCGGCTGCACAAGTATCAATTCTTTTAAAAACTGATTTTATACCTAGAGATAATCGAGTGTTTCTTACTTCTTTTTCAGTTAAGCGTGTTAAATGCGCTATTCTAGCATCAGTAAAGCCATATCTTTTTAAGTTAAGCATGTCGTTTGAATTAGTCGGTAAGCCTCTTTTCTTTATTACGGATTCTATGTCAATGATCTCTCTAATTCTCTCAATAAACCAAGGATCATAAGAGGTTGCATTGCCAATATCATCGTTTGACAATCCTTCACGAATAGCTTGCGCGATAAGTAATAACCGATCGGGCGTTTGTTGCGATAATAATTTAATAGTTGCAGTTTTGTCAGGGCTACCTTGAATTTCAATATCATCAAAACCTGTTAATCCAGTTTCTAGAGAGGTAAGAGCTTTTTGTAGGCTCTCATGAATGGTACGGCCTATTGCCATTACCTCTCCAACAGATTTCATAGAGGTGGTTAAGTAAGGGTCTGAGCCAGGAAATTTTTCAAATGCAAATCGCGGTATTTTTGTAACAATATAGTCAATACTTGGCTCAAAACTCGCTGGAGTTACTTTTGTAATGTCATTATCCAGCTCGTCCAATGTATAGCCAATCGCTAATTTTGCAGCTATTTTAGCAATCGGAAAGCCAGTTGCCTTTGAAGCTAAGGCAGATGATCTCGAAACTCTTGGGTTCATTTCGATAACAACCATACGCCCAGATTTTGGATCAATAGCCCATTGAACATTTGAGCCACCAGTTTCGACACCAATTTCTCTCAAAACAGCAATACTAGCATTGCGCATTAACTGATATTCTTTATCAGTTAATGTTAAAGCAGGAGCTACAGTTATGCTATCACCAGTATGAACCCCCATAGGATCAATATTTTCTATTGAACACACTATAATAGCATTGTCTGCTTTATCTCGAACAACCTCCATTTCAAATTCTTTCCAGCCCAATAAACTTTCATCAATTAGAATCTGATTGACTGGTGATGCTTCTAGCCCTGTTTTACAAAAGTGTTTATAATCTTCTATGTTGTAAGCGACACCTCCACCGGTACCACCTAATGTAAAAGCTGGGCGAATGATTGCTGGTAATCCAATTTCTGGTAAAGCATCTAGAGCTAACTGAACACCCTCATTTATATTATTAATTCCATTTATTTTTGGCGCGGTAATAATAGCTGCTTTTGGATTTTCAAGATCCAGGCGTTCCATTGCTTCACGAAATAACTTACGGTCTTCAGCCATTTCAATTGCTTTGCGATTAGCCCCAATCAACTCCACACCATGAGTTTCTAAAATGCCTAGGTCTGCTAGTGCAAGAGAATTATTTAATGCTGTTTGACCCCCCATTGTTGGCAACAGTGCGTCTGGCTTTTCCAGTTCAATAATTTTAGTTAAAACTTCAGGTGTGATTGGTTCAATATATGTCGCATCAGCCATTTCTGGATCAGTCATTATAGTGGCTGGATTTGAATTCACCAAAACGACACTATAACCTTCTTCTCGAAGTGCTTTACATGCTTGAGCTCCAGAATAATCAAATTCACATGCTTGACCAATGACAATAGGCCCGGCCCCAATTATCATGATCTTTTTTATATCAGTACGCTTTGGCATAAATTAATTCGATTTTTTTTGCACAAATATTTGGTTTTAGTTGCTCAAATTATTTTGCTTATAGCCGCCTTGCTTCTGCGCGCAAGTTATTTCATGTAGATTTCTCAGTTTGGTGATGATTTTTCTGATGATTCATGATTAATTTTTTATACTCTTTAAAGACAGACTCAATTTATTTGAATTCGTTCTCTTGACTTCTTCAGTCAACCAAGGTGTATCAGCAAAGTATATGTAATACGTAGGATCAATCAAATGCATTTATACCGTAGTCATACTTGCAACCAACTTAATGCCTCTAATGTAGGAGAGAGCATTCGCCTTTCAGGATGGGTCCATCGAGTGCGTGATCATGGAGGAATCCTGTTTATTGATTTACGCGATCATTACGGGATGACTCAGATATTGGCGGATCCAGATAGTCCAGCATTCAAAGTAGTTGAAACCTTACGAGCAGAGTGGGTGGTTTGTGTCGATGGAAAAGTAATGGCGAGAGAAACTAACCTAATTAATGCAAAATTACCGTCAGGTGAAATAGAGGTATTTATAGATAAAATTGAGGTGTTAAGTACTTCTGAGGAGTTACCTTTACCTATATTTGGTGACCTAGATTATCCTGAAGAAACTCGCCTAAAATATAGGTTCTTAGATTTAAGACGAGAAAAACTTCATCAAAATATGATGTTACGCTCAAAAGTGATAAACTCAATACGATCTCGGATGAATGGTTCTGGCTTTGATGAATTCCAAACGCCAATTATCACAGCAAGCAGTCCAGAGGGGGCTCGTGATTTTTTGGTTCCATCGAGGCTTCATCCGGGCAAGTTTTACGCATTACCGCAAGCTCCTCAACAGTTTAAGCAGTTAATTATGGTAGCTGGCTTTGATAAATATTTTCAAATAGCACCTTGTTTTAGGGATGAAGATCCAAGAGCTGACAGATCACCAACAGATTTTTATCAATTAGATATGGAAATGTCATTTGTTGAGCAGGAAGATATTTTTAATACTATAGAGCCAATCATTAAAGGGCTTATGCAGGAATTTAGACCAGAAACACCGACCAATGATGTATGGTCTAGAATATCTTATAAAGATGCTTTGCTATGGTATGGTTCTGACAAACCTGATTTGAGAAATCCAATCAAGATGCAAATTGTAAGTGAACATTTTAGGGAATCTGGATTTAAAATTTTCGCAAATTTGCTTGAAAATGAGGGTACTGAAGTTAGAGCGATACCAGCTCCAACAGGTGGATCTAGAAAGTTCTGTGATAGGATGAATGATTTTGCTCAAAAAGAGGGATTGCCCGGGATGGGTTACATTTTTTGGCGAGCTGGCGAAGATGGTTTAGAAGCTGCTGGACCTTTAGCTAAGAACATTGGGCCTGAGCGAACAGAAAGAATTAGAAAACAACTGGATCTTGATGAAGGAGATGCTGCTTTTTTCCTTGGAGGTAGGCCTGCTACATTTGAAGCTGTAGCAGCTAGGGCTCGTAATGAGATTGGTAGTACGCTTGGATTGACTAATAATCATTCTTTCGAATTTTGTTGGATTGTTGACTTTCCTATGTATGAAAAGAGTGAGGAAAGCGGAGAGTTGGATTTTAGTCATAATCCGTTTTCGATGCCTCAAGGCGGCTTAAGTGCACTTGAGAGCCAAGAAGCTACAGAAATATTAGGTTACCAGTATGATCTAGCTTGCAATGGTTATGAGTTAATTTCAGGCGCAATCAGAAATCATAAGCCAGAAATAATGTATAAAGCTTTTGAAATCGCAGGGTATTCAAAAAGTGAAGTTGATAGGCAATTTGGAGGAATGATTAATGCGTTCACTTATGGCGCTCCTCCACATGGTGGGTGCGCAACGGGAATAGATAGATTAGTAATGCTTTTGGCAGATGAAACCTCTATTAGAGAAGTTATTATGTTCCCAATGAATCAAAGAGCTGAAGATTTAATGTTAGGTGGGCCTTCTGAAGCATCAAACGAGCAGTTGCGTGAATTGGGTTTACGCATAATTGATCCTAATTAGCTAAAATATCAATTATTAGAAAGACTTCCTTGCTGTTAGAGCCGCTAAAATTGTTCCGTCATCAAGATAATCCAATTCCCCCCCTATCGGCACGCCGCGTGCTAGGGACGTAATTTGAGTCTGAGTATCTTGTAATTCGTCTGCGATATAATGAGCAGTTGTTTGCCCATCGATTGTTGAATTTAAGGCAAGTATAATTTCATTTATTTTTTCCTTTGACAACCGGTGTTTTAATTTCTCAATACCAAGCTTTTCAGGGCCAACACCATCTAGAGGGGATAATACTCCTCCCAAAACATGGTATTGGCCTTTAAAGTTACTTGACCTCTCTAGTGCCCAGAGATCTGCTATGCCTTCAACGACGCATATTTGCCCATTATGTCTTTTTTCATCTGAGCAAATTTCGCAGAGATCTTTAGATCCAACGTTCCCACAATTTAAACATTGTCTTACATTTGCTGATACATTTCGTAAGGCTTCCGATAGGGGATTTAATAAAACAGATTTTTTTCTAATTAAGTGCAGTACGGCCCGACGGGCAGAACGTGGCCCTAAACCAGGAAGTTTAGCCATTAAGGATATTAGTCTTTCAATATCATTTTCTTTATTCAGACTCATTTTAGAATGGTAATTTCATGCCTGGAGGAAGGTTTAAACCCTCTGTAAGCTTCGAAAGCTCTCTTTGTTTTGCTTCTTGCCCTTTGGTCATAGCGTCATTTAATGCTGCCACAATTAAATCCTCTACGACTTCCTTTTCAGAAGCTACCAGTATTGAAGGATCAATTTCTAGTGATTTTACTTCACCCTTTGCATTTGAAGTAATCTTTACTAACCCCGCTCCAGCTTCAGCTTGTACTTCAACTTGCTCTAAATCGTCTTGGATTTGGGCCATCTTACCTTGCATTTCTTGCGCTTTTTTCATCATTTTAGCCATATCACCTAAGCCGCCTAAGCCTTTTAGCATTGATCACTCCTATATTAAGTTATTTTTAAGCTTGAATATTACTTGTTTAATCATTTTCTTCAAACGGATCCCATTCTTCATCATATGACGTTAAATTGGCTTCATCATCAGATTTATCACCTTCTGAAGTTTTGGTATAAATTTCCTGGATCTTAGCTTTTGGAAAGTTTTCTAGTGCTGATTTTACCATTGGATTTTTTAAAGCTAATGAATGAAGATTTTTTGTTTCAACATCTCGTTGCTCTGAGATCGTTAGACCTCCGCCCTCATTCACGATGCTAATCCCCCAATTCTCCCCGGTCCAAAATTTTAGTTTTTTTGCTAAGCGAGAAGGTAAATCTGTATTTGCTTCCTTTGTTAATTGAAATTCAATTCGACCTGGCTGATATTTTACCAATCTGAGATAACTTTCTACCTCTACGAGTAATTTCATATCCCGGTTAAATCGAATTAGTGACGTGACATCTTGAAAGGTATCGTAATTAGATAAAGGATGTTTTTCGGAATTAACTTTTTCAACCAAAGCTAGACCACTTTTTGAGTGTGCAATTGAAGCTGATTGAGCCAGCGGCTTATCAATGTTTTGATGTTGGTTACTTGGTATTTTTGCACTAGTCTTAGTATTTGAATAATCTTGTTTTTCTAATTTTCGTATCAATTCATCAGGACTAGGCATTTCAGACACATGTGTTAAGCGGATGACTGCCATTTCTGCAGCCATTATGGTGCTTGGCGCAAAAGTTATTTCTTCAAGTATTTTCAATAACATTTGCCACATTCTTGTTAATGAACGCATTGAAAGTTCTCTAGAAAACTTTAAACCTCTGTCACGTTCGTCTAGTGATACCGTTGGATCCTCTATTATATCCGGTGATATTTTGACAACTGATATCCAGTGAGTGGTTTCTGCTAAATCCTTAAGTATAATTAACGGATCAGCTCCGTTAGCATATTGAGTAGACAATTCATCCAATGCTAATTTTACTTCACCTTTCATAATTAGCTCAAACAGGTCTAAGATTCTTGACCTATCAGCTAATCCAATCATGTCACGAATTGTCTCTACGCTTGCACCTGCGTTATCGATTGATATTGCCTGATCTAGCATAGAAATAGCATCGCGTACTGAGCCTTCTGAAGCTCTAACTATTATTGAGATTGCTCCATCAGATATGGCTGCTTTTTCTTTTGTCACTATAAATTTCAAATGATCAATTAGCACTTCTGGCTCAATTCTCTTTAAGTCAAAGCGTTGACATCGTGATAGAACAGTAACTGGAACTTTACGTATTTCAGTTGTTGCGAAAACGAACTTAACGTGTTCTGGGGGCTCTTCTAAAGTCTTTAATAGCGCGTTAAATGCGCTAGTGGATAACATATGCACTTCATCAATAATATATATTTTATAACGAGCAGATGAAGTACTGTAGTGTACCGAGTCAATTATGTCTCTTATATCCCCAACACCTGTTTGAGATGCTGCGTCCATTTCCACTACATCAATATGACGGCCGTCTGAGATTGATAAACAGTGCTCACATTTCCCACAGGGATCGGTCGTAGGTAATCCATTTCCATCTTCACCAATACAATTTAGTCCTTTTGCAATAATACGTGCAGTGGTTGTTTTTCCCGTACCTCGTATTCCCGTTAAAATGAAAGAATGGGCAATCCGATCTGCAGCAAAAGCATTTCTTAAGATTTTGACCATAGTTTCCTGCCCACGCAGGTCAGAGAAATTTTGGGGTCTATATTTTCTTGCCAGTACTTTATAAGGTTTAAATTCTTCTACCATTTTTAGACCCGTGGTGCTTCATAGCGTCAATGTATATTGCTTAAGTACTAGCGGCAAGGAAATAGCTAAAATATAATTAACAAAATTATTTGAATTTTTATTAAAGTGAGAGGTTGGACAACGACCTAAACGGTACCCGTTGCGGCTGCTTCCTTCCGGATCTGACCGGGTTGGCGAGGCGTTCACCCGCGCCAACCTCTCACCTTTCACTTACTATGGGATAGAAAGTTTTTCAATAGTCTTGAATTGCCTTTAATACGGGGACATGCCAAAAAGATTTAAATGGAAATTTTATGCTCGAAAATGAATTTGTAACTTTTAGTCAGAATTTTTTGGATCGATGTGGAAATCATCGCTCTAATCAAAAAAGAATAAATGAATACCTATGTAACACCTCTGCTCAGTTTTTGATATACTGGAGAGGAAAGATACCTATTATCTCTGATGTTCACGATCAGTTGTGTTGGGTAAGAAGAGACCATCCCTTGGTCAAAAATTATTCTGGAACACCAACCTTCTTAGGTTTAGAAAATGATGTTCCATTCTTTTCAATAGATATTTCTAGCTGGTTACCAGAGAGTTATAATGAGGCTTCCGCTGGGGCTTTTTTTGATTCCAATGTTTATAATCATCCTGATCTCCCCGAAAATTCATTTTTTGCAGAGCTTAGAGGCTTTATGAATCGAATTTCAGCAAGAGAAGCTGAATTAGCTGTTATCACTCGTGGTATAAATGCTTGGCATGACAATAATTTATACTGTTCGAAATGTGGAAATTCGACAAGAACAGCCAATGCCGGGTGGCAACGGAATTGCTTAAATTGTGGAGCTTTTCATTTTCCAAGGACAGATCCCGTTGTCATAATGTTAGTTATTCACGGGAATAATATTTTGCTGGGTCGTAGTCATGGATGGCCTGAGAAAATGTATTCTTGTTTGGCTGGATTTATGGAGCCGGGAGAAAGTATTGAAGCAGCTGTTCAACGTGAAGTTTTGGAGGAAACCTCTGTAGTAGTTAAGAATGTTAGATATCTTACTAGTCAACCTTGGCCTTTTCCGTCCTCGCTCATGATAGGATGTGTCGCAGAGGCTTTATCCAAAAAGGTTTCGATTGACCCAAAAGAGATTGAAAATGCTTTATGGGTAAGCAGAGAAGAAATGTTGGAAGTCTTTTCAGGAAATAACGAGCGTATTTATCCGGCACGGGCTGGCTCAATTGCTCATTTTATGATAAAAAAATGGTTATCTGGAAACATAGAATAATTATTATTTGATCAAGGATTTGCTTCAAGTCCTACGGAAAAACTTCCCAACATTTTGATGTATGTGCTATAATATGATAGTTCATCTAGGGCTAACTTTACATTGTCGTCATTAGGATGCCCTTCAATTTCAGCAAAAAATTGAGTGGCTGTAAATGAACCATCTAGCATATAACTTTCCAATCTGACCATGTTAACTCCGTTAGTTGCGAATCCACCCATCGCTTTGTATAGCGCTGCTGGAATATTTCTAACTCTAAAAACAAAACATGTTTTTATTTTCTTACTTTTTTCAAAATGCTCTTTTTTCTCGCGAGACATAATAACAAACCTGGTAGCATTATGTTTGTTATCTTCTATTTCTTCCTCTAAAGTGGTTAGTCCATAAATTTCACCTGCCAGTGTAGTTCCTAAAGCAGCAACGGAGTTGTCTTTTAATTTGGCTACGTGCATGGCTGCGCCAGCTGTATCGCCCCAAGAAACTGAGTTTAAATTGTGCTTTCTTAAAAATCCTTGGCATTGACCTAGTAAGACAGCATGGCTTTTCGCTGTTCTTAAATCTGCCATTTTTGTACCGGGAATTGTTAGAAGGTTTATCTTAACCCGAACAAATTCTTCTCCCACAATATGTAAATTGGAATTTGGTAGCAATCGATGCATGTCTGGTACTCGGCCATAAGTAGAATTTTCAACTGGTAGCATAGCCAGATCTGCTTTCTTTTGAATTACTGCTTCGATAGCATCCTCAAATGTTTTACACGGTAAAACGTTCATCTTAGAGTCATATTGGTGGCAAGCTTGATGTGAGTAGGCTCCTAACTCACCTTGAAAAGAGATTTTTTTTGATGTTGTCATAAAATTTATCCAATTTGTTCCAAGGGCGTTTAGTCGCGGTTTGTACACCTTGCATCGCCGGTTGGGAAGACGTTACAAGGGCTCTAGTAAATTTTTTTGGCTGATTGCCTTTGAGCGGAGTATAATTTTAATGTTTGACACGATGACGATAACTAAAATGACTGCGGCATTTTGTGGTTCTTTATTAGTTTTTTTGTTAACTTTGTGGTTGGCTGAAACATTATATCATGTTGGACATGATGACCGGTTCCATTTTGGTGGCCATCATGAGGCAGCATATGTAATTGAAGACGATACGGAAGTTGTTGAAGACGATACGGAAGTTGTTGAAGCACTTGCGGAAGAAGTCGATTTTGAGGTTATTTTAGCATCTGCAAATCCTGAAAAGGGAGCGAAAGTTTTTTCAAAATGTAAAGCTTGTCATAAAATGACAGATGGAGAAAATGGAACTGGACCTCACCTTTACAAAGTGGTTGGTCGGGATATCGGCTCAATTTCTGAATATGGTTACTCTGGCACTTTGATGGAAATGGCAGGCGTTTGGGACGCAAATGCTTTAAATGGATTCCTTAAGAATCCTAAAAAATATGCCCCAGGTACAAAAATGGGTTTTGCTGGTTTGAAGAAAGAATCTGATCGAGCTAATTTGATTTCTTATTTAGCCACTTCTAAGTGAACCCAAACAGGCAGTTTACTTTATAATTATGGTAGGCATAATTGAGAATTTTTGCTGATTATTTTACTGATTTTGATTTACCTTATGGACTCATTCGCTACAGTAAAAAATATGAAACTTGGAATTATTGGGGTAAATATTATGAATTTGTTCAAGGTGGGTGGTGTTTTTTCTTTTTGTCTCAAATCAGTTTTCACTATTTCAATTTTTTGTTTTTGGATTGCACAATCAGTGACTTTAAATGCGGAGCAAATTATAAAGTCTCATGGTATATCTACCTTTGGGGATTTAAAATATCCACCTGATTTCAAATATCTAGATTATGTAAATCCAAATGCGCCCAAGGGTGGAGAGTTTTCTACGTGGGCTTTTGGTACATTTGATAGTTTATCCCCTTACATTTTGAAGGGGAACTCCGCTAGGGGTGCAACGCTGTTTTTTGAAAGTCTGATGACTGGAACGGCGGATGAGCCCGATTCCATGTATGGCTTGTTGGCTGAAAGTATTGAGTATCCAAAAAATAGGCAGTGGGCTATATTTAATATTAATCCGAAGGCTAAATTTTCAGATGGAAAGGCGGTACCAGCTGCTGCTGTTGTATTTTCTTTTTACACGCTTCTAGAAAAAGGTGTGCCAACTTTTAAGGTTACATTTTCAGATTTTGAAAAAGTAGAAGCTATAAATAAATACAAAGTAAAGTTTTTCTTTAAGGAGGGT
>JAQWNW010000069.1 GCA_029246285.1 Paracoccaceae bacterium
TTCCTCTGGAAGTAAAATGGATGCACTAATAAACGCTACAAGTACTTCAGACATCATTAAAATACCGACTCTTCCTGGAAATAGTATCTGCGATACTTTAAATATTACGATAAAACCAGGTAACATAATGAATATGGACCAAATGGTGGCAGTGATAAAACCCATTTGAATATTTTCGATAGTTAGCATCGGATCAGAATAAAATAACAATGCGAAAATAATAGATATAACTGTTGTTGTTGTGTAAAGCAGCGTTGCCAAGGACAAAATAGAAACAGTATCTGAGTAACGTTTAAGAATGGATCCCCCAATAGCCCAAAAAATTCCTGACAAAACAGAAAGTAAATCTCCAATATTTAACGGTTGGCTAACATTATGTTTTTGGGACAACAAAAATAATAAGCCCAAAAAACCGATTGAAATGGAGATTATTCTTGCTTTGGTAAGCTTTTCTTTTAACCAAATAACACCAATTATGGTTGACCAAATTGGTGATAGATAAAAAAGCAATGTAGCCCTTATTACCGTGGTCTCTAAAAGCCCATAAGAATAAAAAGAAAATGCAAAACCAATCATTACTGCAGCAGAAGATGTTATCTTCCAGTTCCCTTTAATTATTTTGAAATAAAGAATAAAAAGAGGCAATAATATTAAGAGTGGGCAAGCATTAAAAAATGGAACTGTCCATGAGCTTGGAATGCCCATATCTTCTAAGGTTCGCAGTGGGACCCAATAAAGACCCCATGCAGCAGAACTAATAAATATTGCAAGACTTAGAGTATTTTCGGAATATTTGTGGTTAAACATTTTTTTTACCAGTTTTGATCGCGATAATGGTCAAAATCTTTTTGAGATATTTCATTAAACCAAGTAACTGGATCGGACATGGCGTTTCTTCCATTTAAGTATTTCTGAATAACTTTGTTCATCTGGTTCTTATTAAATGATGGTTCATGTCCAGCATGAATTACTTCCACATCTAATTTTTGAAGTCTTTTCATTGTTTCGCGGTAAACTGTTTTATCAGAATGGGGATGAGTGTCCAACAATACGCCATTATAGATTGCATCTCCTGAAAATAAGGTTTTATTCTTGAGATCTAACAAGCCAATTGAGCCAGGTGAATGCCCTGGAAGATGTAATATTTGAAAAGCGCGATCACCAAGGTCTAAAATATCACCTTCATCAAGGTAACCGGTGAGAGGTGCTGGTTTTACAGTGAATGTTTCAGTAGTAAAATCAGGGTGCTCATTTGGATTCACAATTTCTATTTTTGTCCAACCCCCACGATACATCGTTTCTGCTCTCCCTCCAGATGCAAAAGCTGCAGCTTCAGCTCGATGCCCTAATCGACATGAAAATTCATGCATACTCCCGGCGTGATCAAAATGTGAATGGGTTCCTATTGCTTTAATCGGCCGTTCTGTTTCCTTCATAACCCATTCTTTAAGTGGGTTAATTCCCATGCCTGTGTCGATAATAAGATCGAAGTCCCTACCTTTGACGTGCCATATGTTACAGCGCATGAAATTCGCAACACCAGTTTCTTGTATGCAGCTTATCCCATCATCAACCTTTATTTTCATTAACCCCATTACCAGAGAGCTCCAGCGTTTATTTGGATATCTTCGTTGGTAAGAGCTGGGCAAGTTTCCCCACACGCAAAAGCCACCACTGACGCTATCTCACTTGGTTGTACAAGACGATGTTGAGGATTTGTATCCTTTAACTTTTCCTTAGCTTGTTCTGGGTCAATGTTGTTTTGTTTTGACTGTCGGATGGCCGCATTATCCATCATTGGTGTGTCAACCCATGTAGGACTTATAGAAATACATGAGATATTATGGGCTGCACCT
Source organism: Paracoccaceae bacterium (assembly GCA_029246285.1). Taxonomy (GTDB): domain Bacteria; phylum Pseudomonadota; class Alphaproteobacteria; order Rhodobacterales; family Rhodobacteraceae. The sequence goes on from JAQWNW010000069.1 coordinate 1,857, forward strand.
TCAAGTGCAGTTACTTTACTTAGAGCTATTAGCCCTGCTTTCGATGCACAGTAACCTGCATAACCAGAGGCGCCAACCTTACCTGCTGTTGAAGCAATATTTACTATCCTGCCGAACTTTTGTTTAATCATTTCTGGCATTAGTTCTTTTATCATTAAAAAGGGACCAGTTAAATTCACATCAAGCTGATCGAGCCAATGATCAATATCAGTGTTGGTTATTAAAGCTTCTTTATAAATACCAGCTGCATTCACTAATATATTTGGAGATCCAACCACCTCTTTAACTTTCATTACAAATTGCTTTACAGATGACCTGTTCCCAACATCAAGTTTAAAAAAATAAGAATTTTCTCCTAGAATTTTTTTAACTGAGAAAACGTCCTCACTATCACACCTGCGAGACCCAACAATAACTGTATTACCAGCTTTTTTTAATTCTTTGGCGCACTCAAGGCCAATTCCAGTTAAGCCGCCAGTTACAACTGCTATTCTTTTATTCATGCCATGGTTTTTTGCACTAATCGATGAAAATGGTGCAGTGCATGCTCTCCTCGACCAGACATTTTAGAGTCTGCAATTAGTGGTCCTTGATTGTATCCTTTTGACTTTAAACCTTTTTGGACACTTTCACATAATGCTGTGTCTTCTGGCATTAAGGTATTAGCAGTATATTCCTGACGTCCTTTGTGAAACTCACCTGTTGCAGAAATTGAATGGCCTTCGAATAAGCATTTATCAATTGCTGTTGGTCTTACTATGGCAAAATTCAAAACTTCTGCGCCTGGTAGAATATTTATGGTCGTATTGGGCCATAAAAACCAGAATGCTGATTTTTTAAAGGGATCATTTGGCTTTAATTTATAAGCTGTATTATCGTCTTTTATATCTTCACCTAACTGCCTCGCCCACAACCCAAATGTGTCATGTTGATAAGTATCCATAGAGATTATGTCACAGAAATCGGGATGTGCATGGTCACAATGGTAACATTCGACATAATTATCTACGACAACTTTCCAACCCGCGTTTATTTTTGTTAAACCTAAATCATCTGCTACAAACCTTGCTTGAGGTTTATGCAATTTGTCGAAGAATGGAACGCGCTTCTTAATATCTTTTTCAAGATCGCCAGCTATTTCCGAAAGTGCAGTGGCGTTTGCATCTAGGTTTATAAAAGCAGAATCTAAAAACATTTCAAGACGCACAGGTTTCAGGGAAAAGTCGTCTCTATTAAAACTTGGACGACTTTCGGATCGCGGAGCACCACGTAATTCACCAGATTTTTCAAATGTCCATGCGTGATAAGGACAAATAATTGCTCTTGCGACATTTCCAAACCCTTCCGGTAATAGTTCATGAGCACGGTGTTGGCATACGTTATAAAAAGCACGCAACTTATAGTCGTCTCCCATGATTACAAAAATATGCTGATCGCAAATCCTTAAAGTCTGATAATCTCCTGGCTTTGAGAACAGACTTTTGTGCCCTACATACTGCCAAGTTTTATAAAAGATTTTTTCTTTTTCTAATTCAAAAATCTCTGGATCGGTGTACATATATGAAGGTAGTGTGAAAGATTCTTCTGGTACATCTGATAATGGTTTTGAATATGAGCTGAGTGATTTATCTTGATCTAACATAAGTTACTCCCAAGTAATTAATTGATTAGCGCTTTAAGATTAAATTCTTTCTTTTTTTATTCTTTTCTGTTTACGACACGAACTATGGTATTAAAAATAATTATTATGCGAAATGACTAACTTCGGCTGTTCATAGCTTTCATAATTATTGAACGATCTATTTCACCAAGTATTTTTCCGGTATCACTACAAGTGACTGGAAGCGCTATGTCACTATCGGCACATATGTCTATCAAGCTATCAATTTTTGCATTATCTAATATTGGTTCATGACCCTTGGGGATCGACTTTTGCTTGGTGTTTCGCATTACTTTTCCTGCAGATAAGACTTTGTACCTAGGCACATCTTCTGTAAAATCACTTACATATTTATCTACTGGGTTTGCTACAATCTCTTCGGGTGTTCCGACTTGGCTGATTTGACCATCTTTCATAATAGCAATATTATCGCCCATTTTAATAGCTTCTAAGAAATCATGAGTAATGAAAACAAGTGTTTTCTGTAATTTGCTTTGTAGTTCTAACAGCTCATCTTGCATTTCTCTACGAATTAAAGGATCTAATGCAGAAAAAGGCTCATCAAAAATCAATATTTCTGGATCAACAGCCATTGCGCGAGCCAATCCCACGCGTTGCTGCATACCACCGGAAAGCTCTCTTGGGTACATCTGATCCCAACCTTCCAGTCCGACAAGTTTCAAGATCTCCATTGCCTTATCAATTCGATCTAACTTTCCAACGCCTCGAACTTCTAAACCATAAGAGATGTTATCGATAACTCTTCTATGTGGAAATAATCCAAAATGCTGGAAAACCATGGCCATTTTGTGGCGTCGAAGGTTTCGTAACTCTTTTTTATCCATCATAGTTACATCTTCACCATTGATGATGACTTGTCCTCCAGTAGGCTCAATTAATCTTGAAATACACCTCACAAGTGTCGATTTTCCTGATCCAGATAAGCCCATAACAACGAAGCATTCACCTTTTTTAACTTCAAAAGAAACATCCTTCACAGCAACGACATGTCCAGTTTCTGCTTGAATCTCCGCTCTAGATTTTGATTGGTCATGGTTTTTCAAAACACGTTTTGGGTTGTTACCAAATATCTTCCACACATTGTTACAGATTAATTTAGCTTCTGACATAATTTGGGTTCTCCACGTTTTATTCTAGTAAAGTTTGATAATTCCCTAAGGGCAAGTGTAAAAATTAAAATAATTACTTTACAAACAGATTTTTTAGTTAAATCTTATAGGTTACCAATTATTATGGATTGATATGAGTGAACTATCGTCAACTTTTGATTTCAAAAAACCATTTCTATTTGGTGGGGTTGATTATTCTGTCCCAGTTTATATCTTAATTGGCCTTTTAATTTCAATCATCGTTTGGTTCAGTATCGGATTTAGATATGTCTTTCCAGAAGCTATTTCGGGTCAATTTGATTTTCAATTGATTATTAATAATGCTGAAACTTGGTTGCAAATTCATGCGAAAGTTTACACGCGAGCTGCATCTAACTTTGTAGGTTATTATTTGGAACAGCTAGAGATGTTCTTGTGGTTTAAACCATGGCCAGTTGTTACTTTAGCGTTGGTTTTACCAGCCTTGCATTATGGTGGTTTAAGGTTGGCGCTGTTTACATTGTTTGGCGTGTTGTTTTGGGGAATGATGGATATGTGGGATCCAGCAATGTCAACTCTGGCATTAATGGGTGTTTCGGTTTTATTTTCATGTTTCTTTGGGATTATTTTAGGTATTCTTTGTTCTCAAAACGATGCGTTGGAAGCAAGTGTTCGACCAGTTTTGGACACAATGCAGACAATGCCGTCTTTTGTATACTTGCTTCCAGCGATTGTATTTTTTGGCATAGGGGGCCCTCCCGCAGCAATGGCCATCATTATTTATGCGATGCCTCCTGTTGTTAGGTTAACAAATCTGGGTATTCGTCAAGTTCCAGAAACAACTATAGAAGTCGCTGAGAGTTTTGGATCTTCAAGATTGCAAACATTATTCAAAGTTCAAATACCTCAAGCCTTACCTTCTATCATGTTAGGTATAAATCAAACTATTATGATGGCTCTGGGATTGGCAGTGCTTGCCGTATTCATTGGTGCTGGTGGTTTAGGAGAAGAAGTTTACAAAGCTTTAAAAAGACTGAAAGTAGGTTGGTCTGTTGAGGGTGGTTTATGTATTGTTTTCATGGCTATAATTTTTGATAGATTATCTCTTGCTATGAGCCATCCGAAAGAAAGTGATATGCTCAAAGATAATACAGAAATGAAGTTTCGTCTTCTTCCGCAGAGATTAGCACGAAATAAAATCGCAATTGCTTTTGAAAAATTAATAGACATTATTTGGTATAGTGTTGCGGTGTTAGGATATTATTTTGTCGAAGGTTTGGCAATTCTTAGTGAACGCCTAGTTAAAATTTTTAATAAAAATCTCGCATTATCTATTGGTATTCTTGTACGAAGTTTTCGTTTTTTATTGTCTAGCCTTTTTGTAATTATATTGGTTTTGATCTGGGATTCTTGGATAATGGAAATTGGATATTTTCCAAAAGATTGGCAGTTTACGATCCGAAAACCAATAGATAATGCGATCGATTCTCTTATTGTTAATCCTTATTTTTATGGGTTCACAAAGGGTTTAAAGGAATTTATATTTTTCTATATTCTTAATCCCCTTGAAATATTCTTGATTGGTCTGCCCTGGTTATTTGTCTTGGGAGCTTTTTTTGTTATTTCATTTTTTTCAGCAGGAATGATTTTTGCTATGATAGCGGTATGTTTATTGTTTTTTACTGGTCTTTCGGGTGTTTGGGAGCTCACAATGCAGACTCTTGCTGCAATCGTTGCATCAGTTGTCGTCTGTGTTCTTATTGGATTGCCGTTAGGTATTTTGGCTGCGTACAATAAGACTGTTGATAATATCGTTAGACCGATCCTTGATACAATGCAGACAATGCCCGCGTTTGTTTATTTAATTCCAGTTTTGTATTTCTTTGGTGGAAATCGCGTAACAGCAGTAATTGCTACTGTCATATATGCATTGCCGCCAATGGTGCGAATGACCAACTTGGGATTGCGAGAATTGCCTAAGCAAATTAACGAAGTTTCAGATTCTTTTGGATCGACTGAAATTCAGAGTCTGATAAAAGTGAAACTACCAATGGCATCCCCCTCAATTATGCTCGGTGTAAATCAGGCGGTAATTATGGCGCTTGCGATGCAGGTAATTACTCCCTTGATTGCAGGAGAAGGTTTGGGCAAAGAAGTTTTTCGCGCAATGGAAACAGCAGATACAGGGAGAGGTTTGATAGCAGGTATTGGTATAGTTCTGTTGGCTATTTTACTTGATAGACTTACTCAGGCCTGGACGGTCAATCAACGAAAGGCACTGGGATTGTAGTGATGGTAGGATTGGTTTAGGGTGGGGACGATAATAAAAGAGATGTAAAGTATTAACGTTAATGATCGAATTATTTAAATTTTAATAATCAACTGGGAGAAACTTTATGAATTTAAAAAATAAATTAACAACAAGCCTTTTCGCAACATTGCTTGCGATTGGATTTGCTGGGTCAGCTTCGGCTGGTGGCATGCTTCGCGCACCCGTTCCTGATTGGACTGGTGGTGCAGTTACTTGTGAAGTAATCCATTATGTTCTCGAGAATGAGATGGGTTATAAAGTTAAACGGATTACAATGCCTTCTGGCCCTGGTGTGGCCGAGGGAGAACGTGCTGGCGACATCGACTTTCATTGCGAAAGTTGGCCTTCGTATTCCACTACTAATGATATTTATATCAAAGAATGGGGTGGAGATGGAAGTATTGTGAAACTAGGTGATGCTGGTCCTATCGGAACAAGTAGTTATTGGATTCCTTCATATTTGATTGAAAAAAATGGTGGGCCAATCAAAAATGAGCCAAAGCTTACTGATCTAAATGATCACGTTGATCTTTTTAAAGGTATGGACACTGGTGCAAAGGGTCGCCTGTTAGGTTGTCCAACTCCAGCTTGGGAGTGCCGTGACCAGGATAGACTTGATATGAATGGCATCAATTTTAAGGCTATAGAGCTTGGCTCTGAAACAGCACATTGGGCGGAAGCACAAGCTGCGTATAAGCGTAAAGAGCCTTTTGTATTATATGCATGGACACCACATTGGATCTTCGCTGTATTAGATTTGGTATCAGTAGAGCTTCCAGCATTTGGTAGTGTTGAATGGCCAGCGTCTGGTTGGGATGTTGATGTCACATATAATGCGGGTCGTCCGGGAATGTTAACCGAGCATCCAGAGGCTTCGCAAATGATTATGAATGCTTCAATTACAAATGTGCAGCAGGCTGGAATGATCAAAGCCATTGACATTGATGGTCGTGATATCGAAGAAGTTGTAGCGGAATGGATGGAAGCAAATAGAGATGTTTGGTCTTCATGGGTTCCTGATTGATCTGATACATATATTTCTGAAATTGGGCCTCTTTTTAGGGGCCCCTTTTTTGAAAAGGTTATAAAATGAGCTTAAAGATCAATAGTGATTTAATAGGAATTTTTTATATATTATTGGCTTCTTTGAGCGTTTCTATTTTGCCAAATTCAGCAAAATTTGCCATGTCTGATGGCGCTGGGATGATAACCCTGATGGTAACAAGAGGAATAATAGGGTTAGTTTTACTAATTAGTTTGTTATTAATTACTCGTACTTCATTTTTTTTACCCAAATCTTTAATCTTAATATCAATTATCAATGGGTTATTAGCTTTGGGAATGATTGCAGCATTATATGCTGCCATTATATATATAGATATAAGCTTATCAATTTTAATTCTTTGTCTGTTTCCCGTGGTGATAGCCGTTATTTCACATCTAAGGGGTGTCGAAATTGTGAGTTTGATACAATGGCTCTGCATCATTTTTGTTCTAATTGGTTTAAGTCTTTTAATTCTGAGTGATAAATCTAGTATTAGTTTTCTTGGTATTTTTTTCAGTTTGATAGGAATGATTTTTGCAGTAATTATTACATTCCTATCAGAAAAAATGACCAAGGAAATTGGAGCATTAACGACAACGTTTTATTTGAATGCTTGGGGTCTATTATTTCTTTTATTAATACTAACCTCTTTTAGTAACTATCTTCCACCCCAATCAAATATGGGGTGGGTTGCAATGGCATTGAATGGAGTCTTTAATATAGGGGCTTGGGTATTTTTTTTCGCTGGCATGCAGAGAATAGGAGCAACTAGAGCTTCGATGCTTACGTCAGTTGATCCAATTTTTTCGGCTATTCTAGCCTACTTGCTTTTCAATCAATTTTTTTCAATTCCTCAATGGGTCGGATTTTTTTTGGTTATAATATCTTTATTTTGTTTTGAATATTTTAAGAAAAAAGTTAATATTCTTGGCTAATCTTCTCCATCATTTTTACCATATCGACGGAATAATCTAAGTCTAGAGCATCTTTGTTTTGCAAAACAGAAAAGAAAGAAACTGAGATGCCAGTATCCGGATTTGCTAGCATAAACTGACCGCCATAGCCGCCATGACCCAACCAGATGCCGTTCGTCATAGTCTGGTTTGAATAATTATAAAAGTCCTTGGGTGGAAGGTTTTTTGGTCCAGGATTTTTTCGTGTATCTTCTATATATTTCTTACTCCCAATTTGATTTCCATCTGCGCCCATACCAAATCGGCAAAACAGTTGACCAAAGCGGGCTAAGTCTCTTGCACACAGATTTACGCCTCCGTCAACAACAGGAAAGCCGTCTCGATCTGTATGCATATGCCAGTTTCCTTCGATTCCAATCGCCTCAACGATATTGATCATCCATTCCCGTAAGCTACGCTTGCTAACACTTTCTGCCACCCAAGCCAAAACATCCGTATTTGCAGATTTATAGTCAGCATAGCCTGTTTTATTTTCTAATGACGGTCCTATCTGCTCGATCGAGGATAAAAAGGTTTTTTGATTTATCTCTGGAATTTCTTTTGATGGCAAACGCCAACCTAAAGTTGTTTCATGGATAAAACTACTCGCAAATGGGTCAGAGTAATCCTCTGAATAGTTGTTAGATAGGTCCATATTTAATACTTGTTGGATTGTTGCTTCTGCATAACCTGTCCCAATTTCTGGCAGATATTCTTTTACTTTTTTGTTAGGATCCAAAAATCCCTGTGAAATTAATTCTCCACAAATTAGATTAAGGGTCATTTTGCTAATAGACATTATCGTATGCGGGTGTGTGTGGTGAAAATCTTCGGCATAACGTTCAAAAATTAATTCTTGACCTTTTAAAACCACCATTCCAGAAAAATGGTTTGTTTCAATCATTTTTTTGACATCAGGGCGCATGCCAATGCTTGCGTTAATATTTGTTTCTAGATGTAAAACTTTAGCTGCTCTAAATGATACGGAGTAACGGGGGATTCTATATAAATTATGAAATCCATGCCGTCTTGTTTTAGGTTGGTGCCATCTGGGTTTATTATCTTGAGTGACATGCAGATCTGGGTTGGGAAAGGTAACTATCGGCCCTAATTTCTTCATAATCTATCCTTTATACTTTGATCAGTGGATTTTGTAAGTTTGTACATTTTCTATTTAGATAATCTAGGCATACCAAAATTATCAATCACTTTCTTGTTTTTCTTATCAATTGCTGTTTTTAAGGAATAACATAGCTGACAAATAAGTAGTCTTAATAATTTGCACCTTAGATCAACTCAAAGTATACGGTCAGTAGTTATGATAAGCAAAAGTAATTTTGGATTAAAGTTCTAGAGATGTGCTATGGCTAAAAAAGTAAAAACCAATTTAATGTGGGGTGGTCGTTTTGATGAAGGCCCCGATGTACTAATGGAAAGAATTAATTCATCGATTAATTTTGATAAACGTCTTTATAAGCAAGATATAGAGGGCTCTATTGCGCATGCAAATATGTTGGCAAAACAGGGAATTATTGAACTTGGTGAAGCTGATTTGATTTGTGAGGGATTGGCTAAAATAAAACTTGAGATCGAAGAAGGTAAGTTTGAATTCAAACCTGCATTAGAAGACATTCACATGAATATTGAGGCTCGTCTCGCTGAACTTATTGGAGGTACTGCTGGGAAATTACATACTGCAAGATCTAGAAATGACCAAGTTGCTCTGGATTTTAGAATGTGGGTTCGTGACCATATAGACTTAACCATAAGAGATTTAAGAAAATTGATTGAAGCGTTTATAAATCAAGCTGATTTGAATAGTGATCTTATAATGCCAGGTTTTACACATATGCAGGTCGCACAACCAGTGAGCTGGAGCCATCATATGATGGCTTTTGTTGAGATGTTTGGGAGAGATCTTGCACGGTTTGAAGATGCAAGACGAAGACTAAATGAGTGTCCATTGGGCGGGGCAGCACTAGCTGGAACCTCTTTCCCAATCGATCGGTATAGTACTTCAAAAATACTTGGTTTTGATCGTCCCATGGCTAACTCTATAGATAGCACTTCAGATAGAGACTTTGCTTTAGAATTTTTAACTTGCTCGGCAATCTGCGCAACACATCTAAGCCGGTTCTCAGAGGAACTGGTGATTTGGTCCTCTGCTCAGTTTAATTTTGTTGAAATATCAGAAAGATTTTCAAGTGGGTCTTCTATTATGCCTCAGAAAAAAAATCCGGATGCAGCTGAGTTAATTAGAGCAAAAGTTTCTCGAATTAATGGGTCTTTAGTGGCATTATTAACGACAATGAAAGGATTACCTCTGACATACTCAAAGGATATGCAGGAGGATAAAGAACAAGTATTTGATGCAGTTGATACATTGCTTTTATCACTCAAGGTTATGACAGGGATGCTTAACGAGTTAAAACCAAATAAAACCAATTTGGAAAAAGCAGCGTCTGTTGGTTTTTCAACTGCAACTGATTTAGCTGATTGGTTGGTAAAAAATATAAATATACCTTTTAGAGAAGCCCATGAAATAACAGGTAAATTAGTAAAGCGTGCAGAAGAGAATAGTTGCGATTTAAAGGATCTAAGTCTTGATGATATGCAGGAAGTTCATAGTCTAATTAATAACGAGGTTTATTCTGTATTGAGTGCAAAGAATTCAGTTGCTTCCAGAAATAGTTATGGCGGGACATCGCCAGAAGAAGTTAGTAAGCAAGTTTCAACTTGGAGAAAGAAGTTATCTTTATGAAATTGTTAAAAATAATACTTTTAGTTTCTTTTACTGTTTTGGTTTCTTGTGGTGTGGCTGGGGATCCGACTAGACCTGGCAGTTCTACAGAAATTAGCAGTTAAATTATTTTACAATTTTAAAGTTTAATCATAAACGACCTTTTAATTAAATACTAAGAAGAAGATTATGGAAAATTTTACGTACAAGAAGAGAGAGCTTCACGCTGATGAAGTAGCTATTAGAGAGATTGCTTCTTCAGTTGGAACACCATTTTATGTTTATTCCCAAAGATCGATTGAAAAAAACTATCAATCTTTTTCAAAAGCATTTTCAAAATTGAATTGCTCGATTTCTTACGCTATGAAAGCTAATTCAAATCAAGCAATACTAAAGGTATTAGGAAACCTTGGCTCAGGAATGGATGTTGTTTCAGGAGGAGAGTATTTACGTGCTAGGGCAGCAGGCATTCCAGGTGATCGCATTGTTTTTTCTGGCGTTGGTAAAACCAACGAAGAGATTCATTTGGCAATAAGTGGTGGAGTTAGACAGTTTAATGTTGAAAGTGAACCTGAATTAATTGAAATTTCAAGGATTGCTTCTAATCTTAATGTAACAGTTCCATTAACAATAAGAGTGAATCCCGATATTGATGCAAAAACCCATTCAAAAATATCAACTGGAAAATCTCAAAATAAGTTTGGTATTCCTATCATTAATGCGCGGGAAATTTATGCATTTGCAGCATCGTTACCATCAGTCAAAATTGTTGGGATTGATGTTCATATAGGAAGTCAGATATTAGATTTAGAGCCATACCGTGCAGCATTCTTAAAAATACGTAAGTTAACAATGGATTTGAGGTTGGATGGGCATGAAATTTCTAGGATAGATTTGGGTGGTGGATTGGGCATAGATTATGGGCTGAATGATACGAAAATACCTTCTCACTTAGAATATGGTGCTTTGGTTACTGAAATTTTTAAAGATTTAGGTTGCGAAATAGAATTAGAGCCTGGACGTTGGATTGTTGGTAATTCTGGCTTGTTAATTAGCTCTGTAATTTACCTTAAGAAGGGTGAAGGGAGAGATTTTTTAATAGTCAATGCGGCTATGAATGATCTAATTAGGCCTTCTCTGTATGAAGCTCACCATGAAATTATACCAGTTATGGAGACTGGGGAGAGTTCTTCTTCATTATATGATGTTGTGGGTCCAGTTTGCGAAACGGGAGATACATTTGCGGTTCAGCGGGAAATAGTCGATATGAAAAAAGATGATCTATTGGCTTTTAAATCTGCTGGAGCATATGCGGCGGTAATGGCGTCAGAGTACAATTCAAGGCCATTGGTCCCAGAGGTGCTTGTTAATGGTGATAAGTTTAAATTAATTAGAGCAAGACCTACTATTCAAGAAATAATTGATAGGGATCAGGTGCCAGATTGGTTGTAACTTTGCTTGTGTTGAACTTCGGTATGCCGATGACAAGATATTAAGTGATTGTTTATCATACCAACCGCTTCCATAAACGCATAAACAATTGTTGGACCACAGTAACGATAGCCAAGTTTTTTTAAATCTTTAGAAATTTTTTGTGACAACGGAGATTGAGTCTGAACATCTACTTGGCTAACTGCATGAGTTTGTAGTGGACTGAACTGGGTATATTCCCATAGAAAATTATTGAATCCTTTTTGTTTTTCAATGTCTAGGTATATTTTAGCGTTGTTAATTGTTGCTTCTATTTTACCTCGATGCCTAACTATCTCTTTGTTTTTTAACAAGGAGTTAATTTTCCTAACATTATAATTAGCAATTACCTCTGGTTGAAAATTATCAAAGGCGGTCCTGAATGCCTCTCTTTTTCTTAGGATAGTAATCCAGCTCAAACCGGCTTGAAAGCCTTCAAGTGTTAGCTTTTCCCATAGCATTTTACTATCATGCTCTGGCACGCCCCATTCGTTATCATGATATGTAATATATAGAGGGTCATTTCCAGGCCAAGGACATCTTTCTTTCACATTAGCTCCTTCCGACACTTCAAGTTGATAGTATTATTATGTTATAAATTCTGAACTTACATAATGTCAAAAAACAAAGAATAGTATATGAATTAAACAAAATACCAAATTACCCTAACCAAAAAGAGAATATAATAAGTAATTTTATATGAGACAAAGTGTCTAAAACGTAATATTATTATTTATTTTTACATATAAACGTAATTATGTTACTAGTAGAATCATTTTGTAAGTTTGGTGAAGTTTGGTGCTTACAAGAAAAGGATAAACTTATGACGAATATTGTTATAGCTTCAGCAGCTCGTACCGCCGTTGGCGCTTTTGGAGGCTCGCTCTCTAATGAACCAGCACATGAATTGGGAAAGGCAGTAATAGAAGAAGTTGTACTTAGATCGGGAGTGGATAAGGCTGAGGTATCTGAGACGATAATGGGGCAAGTATTGACGGCTGGTCAGGGTCAGAATCCAGCACGACAAGCTCATATAAATGCTGGACTACCCATTGAGAGTGCTGCTTGGGGGATTAATCAAGTCTGTGGATCTGGATTACGTGCTGTAGCAATTGGCGCTCAGCATATTCTCTTAAATGATGCATCAATTGTCGTTGCCGGAGGCCAAGAAAGCATGTCGTTAAGTCCACATGTGGCTCAAATGCGGTCTGGAACAAAAATGGGAGATGTGTCGTTTATCGATTCAATGATTAAAGATGGTCTCTGGGATGCTTTTAATGGTTATCATATGGGAGGTACGGCTGAAAATGTTGCAAAAAAATGGCAAATCTCTCGGGATACACAAGATAACTTTGCTGTTCTTTCGCAAAATAAAGCTGAAGCAGCATCAAAAGACGGTAAATTTGCTGATGAGATAGTCCCTTATACTATAAGAAATCGAAAGGGTGACATTACTTTTGATACCGATGAATATATCCGACATGGGGTCACCCTTGAGAATATGCAAAAGCTTCGTCCAGCATTTTCCAAAGACGGCACTATAACAGCAGCTAATGCATCAGGGATTAATGATGGTGCGGCGGCAGTACTATTAATGAATGCTGATGAGGCAGAAAAAAGAGATATCAAACCATTGGCAAGGATTGTATCTTTTGCAACGGTTGGAGTTGATCCTGCAATAATGGGTATTGGACCAGTTTATGCCTCTAGGAAAGCATTAGCAAAAGCAAACTGGAGAGTTAATGATTTGGATTTGATTGAGTCTAATGAAGCTTTTGCTGCTCAGTCTTGTGCCGTTAATAAAGAAATGGGCTGGGATCCAGCAATTGTTAATGTCAATGGCGGTGCAATTGCTATTGGACATCCTATAGGGGCGTCCGGATGTCGGATACTAAATACCTTAATATTTGAAATGCAACGTAGAGATGTAAAAAAGGCGTTAGCGACTTTGTGTATTGGGGGAGGCATGGGCGTAGCCATGTGCCTTGAAAAATTATAGAAAAAATTTGAAAGGAACAATATGGAAAGAGTCGCATTAGTTACTGGTGGCACGCGCGGAATTGGGGCGGCAATTAGTAAAGCACTTAAGCACGAGGGCTACAAAGTTGCCGCAACTTATTTTGGTAATGAAGAGGCAGCGCGTAGATTTAGTACAGATACTGGCATTGCAACCTACAAATGGTCAGTTTCTGATTATGAATCCTGCGTTGTTGGTATCAAAAAGGTTGAAGAAGAAATGGGTGCAATTGACATTTTAGTAAATAATGCCGGTATAACCCGTGATGCTATGTTTCATAAAATTACCTTTCAAGAATGGAAAGAGGTTATTGATACAAATCTTAATGGAGTTTTTAATATGACTCATCCTATTTGGAATGGGATGCGCGATCGAAAATTTGGACGGGTAATAAATATATCTTCAATCAATGGTCAGAAAGGTCAGATGGGGCAAGCCAATTACTCTGCTGCTAAATCTGGTGACATTGGGTTTTCTAAAGCGTTAGCTCAAGAAGGTGCTTTTAAAGGGATAACGGTTAATACAGTTTGTCCAGGATATGTGGCGACTGATATGGTAAATGCAGTGCCGGAACAAGTTAGAGATGTTATAATTTCTCAAATACCTGTCGGAAGGCTTGGAGAAGCATCTGAAATCGCTAGATGTGTGACCTTTTTAGCTTCTGATGAGGCAGGTTTTATTACAGGTTCTACAATTACAGCGAATGGAGGTCAGTATATAGTATAAGTTTAATAACTGAGATTATAATTAATTGTCCTAATTATATCTAGTCTCCATTTTATAGATTTGTTCTTTAACCTTTAATTTAAGTTTTTTCATTAATGTAATACTTTCAGTCTTAATAGAGGGATTTTTCTGGGCATTGGAAATTTCAATTTTAAGAGACTGATGTTTCTTTTTTAATTCCTTAATATAATTACTAGCTACCATTATTTTTCTGCTCCTTTTGTTATATTTTTAGTAAATACCAAAAATGGCAAATAACCTAAGACTTTTTTTACGGCGATATTTTTGGTGCAGAATATGCTTTCAATGGGTTTGATTAATTCTCATATTTTTAATGCAAAACCATTTTCTAAAATATTTTGTACATCATTAGTGAAACACTTAGAATTTTTCTGAATAGCTTTGTCTTGATGGACTATAAGTGGAGACTGCAACGAAAATACTCCATTTACGCCTTTTGTCATTTGAATTATCACTCTATTTGAATTCTCATTTATTCGAGAAGATATTGGCTTCACTCGAATATTCCCAAAATAATTTATGGCTTCGTTAATAATATCTGGAAGCCTTTCAGTTCCAACAATTATTGTGAACAGACCGCCTGGCTTTAAACGCTTGGCAGAAATTTTTACCCATTCATTTAAATTGAGCTGCTCCCGAAGACTTAAATCTTTATCTAACATTGCCGAAGGAGTCCCGGCATTTTTCTTATAAAATGGTGGATTTGTAATTATATGATCAAAATTCTTATTTTTTATCTCTAAGGGTAAATTCTGAATATCACAGTGGTATGTCATTACGTTGGAATTTTTATCTAAATTAATTTGAGCCAAATCGGCATATTTTTTTTGAATCTCCACACCATATAAACTTAGATTTGGTATTCGATGGTTTAAGCACATTAGTACTACCCCCGCTCCACAACCAAGTTCTAAAATGGTTTGATTTTCCTTTGCGGGCACCGAAGCTGCCAAAAAAACAGCTTCCATTGATGACCGGAAGCCAACTTTTGGTTGTAAAACCTGGATTCGGCCCCCTAAAAAAGCATCTTTGGAAAAATCCCTCATATCAATTTTTAATTTCATAGATAATCAATCTTATTATCGGAAAGTACTCTTTTAGCTTTATTTAAGTGATGTTCTGATATCATTATTCTACGTGGTAGGATACCTATTGATCCTTCTAATACGCTCATATGGACGTCCAACTCAAAATACTCTATGTTTTCGTTGGTCAAGAGTATTTTAACATGGGCAATGACAGCCAACTCATTTGTTCGGATAAGCTCTTTCATAAAAATATTAAATGCAAAACCTTTTAGATTGTCGATACAAAGTATTACAAAAAATTAAATGAATAGCCAAATGGATAACCCAGCAAAAGTTTTAGGATCTGATTTTGAGGCGGAAATGCGATCGGTAGATCGAATACTTAATAGATATATGACCTCTGATTCAACACCAATTATTTCTGAATTATCGAGGCATCTTATTAATGCTGGTGGTAAGAGATTAAGACCATTATTAACTATAGCATCTGCGAAGATGTGTAATTATTCTGGTGTTGCTCATATTAAATTAGCAGCAGCTATCGAATTTATTCACTCCGCTACTCTTCTGCATGATGATGTTGTAGATGAAAGTGAGAAAAGACGTGGGAAATCAACTGCAAACTTTTTATGGAACAACCAGTCGTCAGTTCTAGTAGGAGATTATCTTTTCTCAAAATCATTTCAATTAATGGTAGAAGCAGAATCATTAAACGTTTTATCAACTTTAGCTGATGCTTCTGCCACAATATCTGAAGGAGAGATATTGCAGTTAAGCGCAGTGAGAAATCTTAATACTAGTCAAGAGGTTTACTTCAAAATCATTGAAGGAAAAACAGCCGCTCTTTTTTCGGCTGCTACAAAGGTTGGTGCAATTATTGCAAATACGGAGAAAGAGACTGTCACGGCCCTTATGAATTATGGTAGATTTTTGGGATTATGCTTTCAGTTAACAGATGATTTGTTAGATTATACTGGAGATGAAGAAAGTTTTGGAAAAAAAATTGGGGACGACTTTAAGGAGGGAAAGTTAACTTTGCCCTTAATAAGGGCTATTGAAAAATCTTCATCAAAAGAGCGAGAATTTTGGAAAAACGCGATTCAGAGAAATTCCCCACTTGATGATGGCTTAGAGCAAGCACTATTTATTATGGATAAATATGATACCTTAGATTTTACACGAAATGAAGCTATAAAGTATTCTAGTAAGGCATCTGAATCTTTAGATGTATTTCCTAGAAGTGATCTAAAAGATACATTGAAAGAACTCGCGTCATACGTCGTTTCAAGAATTAATTGATTCAGTAATTTCACACCAATAGTCAGGAAAATGTTTTTTCACATTTTTGAACGCTATTTTAGAATTTTTTGAATTATCAAATAAACCAAAACAAGTAGTTCCGGAACCTGACATCTGCACGTAATTTACCCCACTTTGGGTTTTTAAAAAATTGATTATCTTTTTTATTTCAGGTTCATGATAAATCGCATTATGAAGTAAATCATTCCTTAGGAATTTTAAATGATTAAAAAATATATCTGGAGATTTGGTTCCAAGAAATACTGGCATTTCTGTGTTATTTTTATTTTCTAAGCTATTAAAAATTTCTATTGTGGATAAGCCAGTCTTTGGTTTTACTAAAATAATTTGTAAATTTTCTGGTATTTCAACCGGAGTAATTTTTTCTCCAATACCTTTCATAATGGCTGGCTTGCTTTTGAGACAGACGGGGACATCTGCGCCAAGAGTTTCTGAGTAGTTTGGTATTGGAATTTTCCACAATTTTGATAATGAGCGCAAAGTTGCAGCCGCGTCTGCGGATCCCCCTCCAAGACCAGCTTGTACCGGTAAATTTTTTGTCAATCTTATGTGGGCTGTCCCTTCAGGTGATAAAAATTTTGCCGCTTTTATTACAATGTTAGTTGCGTCTCTAGGTACTGCATGCGCAAATGGACCTGAAACAGAAAGCTTCAATTCGTTACTAAAAGTAACTTCAATTCTATCTTTGATGTTTGCAAATGTAACTAAGCTTTCTAAGTTATGATATCCATTCGACAAAACTCCCGTGACATGTAGGCCTAGATTAATTTTCGCACGCGCAGAAGCCTCAATCTTCATTAATAGAAGCCTTCAAATTTTCTTCTGAGATTAGTACAGCATCGAGGCCAATATCTAATTTTTTATAGATTCTCTCTGCATCTTTCTTTTCTGGATCAAAACTAAGGGCGCGGTGCCATTGGAAGCGGGCTTCATTGCGACGGTTAACGGCCCAGTACACATCTCCTAAATGATCATTTATAATTGGATCCAAAGGCATTAGCTCCACCGCCCTCTCCATGTGCATGACTGCTTCAGAATATTTTCCTAGGCGATATAGTGCCCAGCCGAGACTATCGGTAATATAACCATCATCTGGTTGTTTCTCTACTGCACGTTTAATCAATTGAAGGGCTTCGTCTAAGTGAACTCCTTTTTCAACAAGAGAATAACCGAAATAATTTAACAGAGATGGTTGGTTAGGATGTATTTTTAGGGCAATTCTAAAATCTTTTTCTGCCAGTGACCAATTTCCCAAACGTTCATAACATATTCCTCTAGCATAATATTCAAACCAGCTCTCTAAGTTTTGTTCTCGTAAGAAATTAATGGATTTTGTATACGAAATTACTGCCTCAGAGAATTTTAAGCTCCTTCGTAATGTATTTCCTAGAGTAGTTTGTAATTCCAAATTACTTAGATTGGATTTTGTTAAAGCCTTTAAAACCTCAATAGCTGCGTCTTCTTTACCTTGCATGAACAGAGCATTTGCACGACCAACTTCAGCATTGATGTATTTTATATGATCTAACGGTATTTTAGCGTAGTTTTCTATAGCAAGTTCATATTGTTTCAATTTGACCAGATTTTCCGAAATTAATAAAATATTTTCGGGATTTTTATTATCAATATGATTAACTAATTGGGCGTATATAAGTGATAGTGAGTAATCATCTTCTTTATTTATAGCGTTTGCTATAGTGTATAGCGCTAATGCAGCGCCTTCTTTTGGTGATGACAAATAATCAAAACTAACAGGTGCTCCTGCATCAATGGCTCTCCTTAGTTTTGACATCTTATTATTTTCATTGCCTACTAAGAATTTATCTAACATTTTAACAGCTTCTTTGTTCTTTCCTAATTGAGCCATTATTTGGGCATGAGCAATTGCCATTTCCCGCCTATCTATTGATGCTCCGTTAGATGTTTTTGAAAGGACAAGGTCAGCTTTTTCAAAGTTGCCTACCAAGGCTAAAGCCAAGCCCAGATGATTTTGTGAGATATATCCCAAACGTTTAGCGTGCTCTGAGTTCTCAAAATAATCTAAACCTTTCTCAATATTACCTGAACCTATTTCTATCCAACCCGTAAGTATAGTTTTTAAGAAAAAATTAAATTGATCTGGTTTTTCGAGTAACGATTTTGCTTTCTTGAAGTTTTCATTTTTAATTTCATCAGCAAGTATCATTAATGATGAGATTGGATTATCTGATCCTAGTTTGATTAAGTTTTTTGAATATAATTTAGCCTTATCAAATTTTCCGCTGCTAATACTTGATCTTATCGCACCTAGTAGAAGCTTCGGGTTAGAAGGTTCTATTTTTAAACCGTTACTATAGAATTGGGAAGCTGATATAAAATCAAATTTTTTCTCAGCATGGATTGCTGACAAATAAGAGCCAGCATGACTTTCTGCCGAAGCATTAGATAAATTTGTTAACCAGAATACCAATAGGTAGACGGAATAAATTGTGAATGACTTCAAAACTAGACCCTACATTTATAATAATAAGAAGTAGCGCTCTAATTATATCAAATCAACAATATTGTTTAATTTAAATAATATACCATAGGTTAATTACATATTAGGATAATTGGGGCCTTCTCCTCCTTGTGGAGTAACCCATGTAATATTTTGACTTGGATCCTTTATATCGCAAGTTTTACAATGAACACAGTTTTGCGAGTTAATTTGAAATATTGGATCAGATCCATTTTCTGTTTTTACGATTTCATAAACCCCAGCCGGACAATATCTTTGCGCAGGTTCATCAAATTTTGGCAGATTGACCCCAACTGGAACTGTATTATCCCTTAATTGTAAATGACAAGGTTGCTCTTCCTCATGATTTGTAGCTGAGAAGCTAATATTAGTTAGGCGATCAAAACTTATTTCCCCATCTGGGCGGGGATAATTTAGTATTTTGTGTTTAGAGGCCTCTTCAGTTGACTCAGCATCATTTTTTCCGTGCTTCAATGTACCAAGGGGGTTCCAACCAGTTAGATTTGCAACCCACATATCAAAACCGCCTATTATAAGTGATGGCAGTAAACCAAATTTTGACCATAAGGGTTTCACATTTCTCACTCTTTTTAAATCTTTAGCAATTGGCCCAGAAAGTAATTTTGCTTCGTACTCTTCTAGTTCATCGCCGTATCTACCTGATTGAATAGCATTTGCTGCAGCTTCTGCAGCAAATATGCCTGATAACATGGCGTTATGATTTCCTTTTATTCTAGGAACGTTAACTAATCCTGCAGAACATCCTAATAATGCACCACCGGGAAAGGTGACTTTTGGGATAGATTGCCAACCGCCTTCAGTTATTGCGCGAGCGCCATAGGCGACCCTTTTTCCACCTTCTAATAATTTTTTAATTTTCGGATGATGTTTAAATCTTTGAAATTCCATGTATGGAAACAAGTGTGGATTCTTATAATTTAGGTGAACGACAAACCCGACATATATTTGATTGTTATCAAGATGGTAAATGAAGGATCCACCACCAGCATTATTGCCTAAAGGCCAGCCCATTGTGTGAGTTACAGTACCTTCTTCATGGTTTTCAGGAGAGATTTCCCATATTTCTTTCATACCGAGGCCGAATTTTGGAACATCTGAATTGCTATCCAATGCATATTTTTCTATTACTTGCTTGGATAAAGATCCTCTGACCCCCTCTGATAGAAATACGTATTTTCCTAATAATTTCATACCAGGTTCATAACTGTCACTTACCGATCCATCTTTATTTTTGCCAAATTCACCTGCTATCACTCCAGTTATTTCATTTTGTTCTCCAAATACTAAATCTGAGCATGCCATACCTGGAAAAATTTCAACCCCAAGTTCCTCGGCTTGCTCTGCCATCCATCGGCAAACGTTCCCCATTGATACAATATAATTTCCATGATTATTCATTAATGGAGGCATCGGAAAATTAGGTATTCTTATACTACCAGCTGCCCCTAAAATAAGAAAATTATCTTTTTTTACTGGTACGTTTATAGGTGCACCTTTTTCTTTCCAGTCAGGTATAAGTAAATCTAATCCACAAGTGTCTAGAACAGCCCCTGATAGTATGTGAGCACCAACTTCAGAACCTTTTTCAAGAACTACTACTCTTAGGTTTGTATCAATTTGCTTTAATCGTATAGCTGCTGATAAGCCAGCTGGGCCAGCTCCAACTATTACTACGTCATAATCCATACTTTCGCGTTCGATTTCAGACATTTGTTTTAACCTTCTCTAAAATTCAAAGTATTTATTTTGCTTAATTAAGCAGTAGAATAATATTGGATATAACTCCAATAAATATATTGCTTCAACAAGTCGCATCTATAACATTATAAATATATATCAGAAATTTGTAATGTTATTGATTTTAAGCGTTAGCTTGACTTTAAAGACAATGCAAATGATAAAATAAAGGTATTATATAAATTTAGGAAGTTAGTTTTAATCATGGAAAAAATCCCTATGACAGTGTCTGGTTACACCGATTTGGACATGGAACTCAAAAAATTACGTAGTTCAGAGCGACCTGAGATAATTAAGGCAATAGCAGAGGCCAGAGAGCATGGAGATTTATCTGAAAATGCTGAGTACCATTCAGCTCGCGAAAAACAGAGTTTTATAGAGGGCAGGATAAAGGAATTAGAATCTTTAATTGGATTAGCAGAGATTATAGATGTTTCTAAACTATCAGGGCCAATAAAATTTGGAGCTACTGTCACGCTTATTGATGAAGATACTGAGATTGAAATTACTTATAAATTTGTTGGTGAGTTTGAAGCTGATTTAGAAAAAAATCTTCTTAACATTAAGTCTCCGTTAGCTAGGGCGTTAATAGGAAAAGATGTTGGTGATAGTGTGGATGTGAAAACTCCGGGTGGGCTAAGGAGTTATGAAGTTATTAAGGTAGATTATGTCTAAACTTAATCAGTTACATAATAAAATTCCTGAAAGATTTTCAGATTCGAAATTAGATCTTGGGATTTATGGGAAAGAAAATAATTCCAATTCAACAATTATCGATATTAGTACAATATTTATAAGTATAGTGTGGGTAGTTTTCAGTATATTTTTTCTTACCTTTGGAGAGAATCAGACAGATGGAGATGTGGATAAAGTAAATTTTTTACTTAATTGCTTGGCTGTTTTTATCCCGGTTGTTGTTATTGTAACATTTTCGATCGTTCTAAAAATGTCTGGAAAATTAAAGGGTGAAGTGCTGAAGCTTCAAACAGAAATTGATGCGATGCGAAGAACATATGTTACTCAACAGCAAGTTTCTGGCTTAACAATAAAGCCGGGTATCGAGAAAAAGATAAATGAAATTGAAGCAGCGCAAAAGAAAACCGAAAATGAGGTCGCAAAATTTTCCACCAGACGAGAAATAAATGAGCATTCTGATAAAAAGGCTGCAATATCTAAAAGTGAAGCAACCTTTAAAAATGATGAACCGCCTTTACCTCTTGGGGTTAAAGAGTACGACGTTGGTGGTTCAGATTTATCTATTTTGATTGGCGATTTTATAAAAGCAGCTGATTTACCAAATAGTCCTAATGACAAGGAAGGCTTAGATGCGCTTAGGAAGGCTTTAGAGGATCGAGATTTAGCTAAACTTTTAAATGCTACCCAGGATACTCTTCAAATTCTATCTAAAGAGGGAATTTATTTAGATGTCTTAGATGTTAAGCCAGGTGATGTTAAATTATGGCGTGATTTCGGAAAAGGAAAAAGAGGAAAATCACTTTCTGGTATTGTTCGTTTTTCTGAGGATGAAGTTATGGAGAAAGTAAATATGAGGTTTCGTACCGATACAGTATTTAAAGATGTTGTGCATCATTTTTTGAGGCAATTTGATAGTGTATTTACAGAGTTTAATAATAATGCCTCTGATGATGATATTGCAAATTTCTCAAATACAAGAACAGCTATAACATTCTTAATTTTGGCAAGTGTTGCAGGAACTTTTGACTAACAATATACTATTAAAAAGATAAACAAATTATGATCTCACTAATTCCTCATATTCCTGAGAAATTGCTTTTGTTAATTTGCCTACGGTAAATTTGTGAGGTCCAATTTGGCCAACAGGTGTTACTTCTGCAGCTGTTCCTGTTAACCAGCATTGTTCAAAACCACTTAATTCATTGGGTAGTATATGACGCTCATGAACGCTAATTCCTTTGGCGGTTAAAAGATCAATTACGGTTTGCCGAGTTATTCCATTGAGAAATGTGTCAGCAAGAGGTGTGTGAACTTTATTGTCCTTAACAAAAAAGATATTCGCACCAGTAGCTTCAGCCACATATCCACGATGGTCGTACATCATGGAGTCAGAACAACCTTTTGCTTCTGCGTCGTGTTTAGACATGGTACAGATCATATAAAGACCAGAAGCTTTGGCATGACAAGGAATTGTCTCTGGAGATGGTCGTTTCCATTTTGATATATCTAACTTCGCGCCTTTCATTTTAGCATCACCATAGTATGCCCCCCATTTCCAAACAGCTATAGCCATACGAACGGGATTTGCTGCTGACGCAACGCCCATATCCGTACCAGAGCCACGCCAGCAGATAACTCTTACATATGCGTCAGATAAGCCACTAATCTTTAATATCTCGTATTTTGCTGCTTCTATCTCTTCTACATTATAGGGTATTGGCATATCCAACATTTTTCCACTTTCAATTAATCTAGTAGAATGGTTTTTACTTTTAAATATTTTCCCATTATAGGCACGTTCGCCTTCAAATACTGAACTAGCATAATGTAACGCATGAGTTAGAATATGTACTTGAGCCTTACGCCATGGAATAATTTCTCCGTCCAACCAAATAAAGCCATCGCGGTCATCATATGATTTTTCCATCTTAATGTTCCTGTCTTAAATTTTATCCAAAAGCTATGAAGGGATTAAGCCCAAACTTTTTCACCTCAAAGAGTGTAATTTTTGCATTCGAGCCTTGGAAAGTCAATAAGACTGACTTAATGTTGACCTTATTTAGGTGAGAAAAATGAATGATAACAGGTCAAATCAACAAATTTTATTTCTAACAGATGAGCAACTAAGGTTAGGAATTGAGGCAATGTTTTTTGCTTACAAAGGGTTCACTTCTGATCCGGACAAAATATTAGAGAATTATTCTTATGGACGTGCGCATCACCGCGCAATACACTTTATAAATCAATATCCTGAAACAACTGTTAAAAACTTACTGGATATATTGGGTGTTACCAAGCAGTCTTTAAATAGAGTTCTAAAAACCCTGGTAGATGATGGGCTAGTAAATGTAAGGGTTGGAAAAAATGATAGGCGGAAAAGAAATTTATCATTAACAGACAAGGGAAAAATATTAGAAAAAGACTTGTCCACTGCTCAAAGAAATAGGATGCGGTTAGCTTATAAGGCTGCTGGACCAGATGCTGTGTCAGGTTTTAGGACTGTATTAGACTATATTATAAAGCCAAATTATCCCAAAATTGATGTCAATAATGCGTCAAATGAAATGAAAAGAAAATGATTGATCAAAAGGCACATTTGTTACTTATTGATGATGATCAGCGAATATGCCTTTTATTAAAAAAGTTTTTGTGTAAAGCGGGATATCGGGTCACAGTAGCTTATGGTTCTATGCAAGCTAGGGAACTTCTAAAGAGTATGCGTTTTGATCTATTAGTTTGTGATGTAATGATGCCTGGCGAAGATGGTATCTCACTAACTAAGTTTGTTAGAGATTCTTTAAATGTGCCAATTATATTATTAACAGCTAAGAGTGATATAAAAGATCGTATATCTGGTTTAGAAGCGGGATCTGATGATTATATTTCTAAGCCGTTTGAGCCTCAGGAACTATTACTAAGAATACAGGCAATATTGCGAAGGATTCCAAGCGATAGCAATAAGGTATCTGAAAAAAAATCTGTAAGGATTGGGGCATTTACATATAAAATAGATCGTAGAGAACTTTGGCATGGGTCGGATTTAATTCGACTGACGACTACTGAAATAATGTTAATGCAAATATTTTCTAAGAACCCAAACGTTCCTATAGATCGAACAAACCTAGTAGCAGCGCTAGGTAGAGATAGAGGACAAGCTCAAGAGAGAGCTATTGACGTACAAATTACAAGGTTGAGGAAAAAAATTGAGATTGATGCCAAGTCACCGCGGTATTTGCAAACAGTAAGAAGTGCTGGTTATATGTTTGTTCCAGATTAATTAGTTTCCCACAAATGCGTTATTAATTGATTTATATTTCCTTTTCTTTTGTCTAACATAGCACCAATCTCAGTTTTTTCTGAAGAGCTAACATTTATTCCTTCAATAAATAGATTAAACATTTTAGGCGTACCATCTTTACTTGCGACAAGCCATCTAACTTCAAAGGGAGCTTGATTATTCAACTCTACAATAGAAATTACCTCAAAAACTGAGTTTACTTTTCTCGATTTAGTCACGGTGATAACTCCACCAAGAAATTCCCTAAAACGTTTACCATATTTTATACTGAGGTAGTGCTCAAATGCTTTTTGGAAATCCTGCCGCTGTCTGATCGATGCCCGACGCCAATCAATACCTAATACTTTTTGTGCCATAATTTTTGTATCACCATATTTGGTAAGTATGGTTTTAAAATCTAGATACATATATGTGGGGGGTTTATTTGAATTAATTATTGTATTTATATCCTCTACTAGAGAGGTAATTAAGTTGTTTGCCTGTTTGGTTGTTAAGGCATGTGCTTCATAGGAAATAAATAATAATGATAAAAAACAAAACGCAAAGATTTTTTTAATCTGAAGCATAAGGATCCTCATAAACACCAGGTTCTAATTTACCTTCAAGACTAAATCTCATTCGCTCAAGATAAATTTGTCTACTTTGGGCGTAGCTGTCATCACTATCGTATAGTACGCCTTCTATCGCATCAGCATATTTATGTCTTTTACCCATTAAATCTAATACTTTAGCGCTAATTGGTATAACCTCCCGAGCTCCGGTAAAGACTCCTTGATAAGGATTAACTGCAAAGTTTAGAATTAAACCTGCGGCACTTCTTTCGGTATTCGAACTAAAAAATGGCAACTCTGTGTAAGCACCTTCACCCATACCATAAGTGTATAAGGTTTCGTTGAAGTTGGTATTTTTCCCATAAATTTGAAGACTGGAAGCGACATCGAATATCCCTAAGAATCCGACTGAGGAGTTTATTAAAAATCGCCCAGTATTTTTTGAAACCCCTTCAAAATCTAATTGTAGTAATCCATTTAGTATCATAACGGGTATTTCTAGATTAGATGAAAAATTTGATACTCCAGTTACAACTGGTTTGGGTATAATAGCCACATACGTATCTGATGCCGGCTTTAATATAGCTTTATCCAAACCTTTGTTGAAAGCATGTGTTTTTCTGTTTGTTTTTTCATAAGGATCGAAAATAACGGCGCCAGAAGTATTAGCTGTACATCCTGTTAGAGCGATACCTGCTAAAAGGGCTAACGTACAAAGAGTAATTTTAATTCTCGAATTCATACTTTACGACTTACTTCCATTTTTTTTATTATCAAGGCTGTAAGTTTAAAAGAAAAGAAAAATGTACCTAAAATTCACAGATTATTTTGATAAAGCTATTAAGTGTGGTAATTTGCCAAAAAATATAAATCGCTGTTCACAATAATCTTAATGACTTATATTATTAAACGTAAAGATAGAACCTAGCGCAATTTAATGATTTTGAGTAAAAGGATGACAATGAGCAATCTTGAAATGAAGCTAAATGAAATGGGTATAATACTCCCCAACGCCCCTCCACCAGCAGCTAATTATTTGCCTTTTGTGAAAGTTGATGAGATTGTCTATGTTTCTGGGCAAATCTCAGCTGACTCTGGAGCTTTAATTAAAGGACTTCTTGGAGATAATATGACAATAGAAGAGGGAAAGTTTGCAGCTAAGCAATGTGCAATTAATTTATTGGCTCAAGTTAAGATGGCATGTGATGGAGATCTTGACTGTTTGGAAAGAGTCGTAAAATTGGGTGGATTCGTAAATTCGACGTCATTATTTTGTGATCAACCAAGTGTAATTAACGGTGCTTCAGATTTTCTTGTCGATTTCTTGGGTGAAAAAGGACGTCATGCAAGAACTGCAGTTGGTGCGACATTACCACTTGGCGTTGCTGTGGAAATTGATGGCATATTTCAAGTGAAGTAATGAAGATTGATTCGGAATTTTTTTGTACTCCAATAGCGCATCGTGGACTCCATAATGTAAGAGAGGGATTTCCAGAAAACTCAATTGAATCAATTGAAAGGGCTCTCAGAAAAGGTTATGGTATTGAAATTGATGTGCAAATATCATTGGATAAACAGGCTATAGTTTTTCATGATTACGAATTAGAACGCTTAACTAGTCAAAATGGATTAGTCGCTAATAAGTCCGCCACTGAATTATCAAATATTAAATTACTTGGAGGACACTCTGGCTTACCCTTATTATTTGATATTTTAAACTTGGTTGATGGGCGCCAGGCTCTTTTGATTGAGATCAAAGATCAAGATGGTAAAATGGGAAAAAATGTTGGTGAACTGGAGAGTGAGGTTGCTAGGCTTTTAGAAAACTACAACGGCCCAGTTGCAGTAATGTCTTTTAATCCAAATTCAATCAATGCATATCGTTTATCTGGTGGCAAATGTGCCGCTGGGTTAGTTACCGATTCATTTAGTGAAATTTCTTGGCCAAATGTAGATCAGGAAGATTTAATTAAATTAAGAAAAATTGAGAGTTTTGAAAGTGTATCTGCAGATTTTATTAGTCACAATTTTAAAGATCTTCATTCTATAGAAGTGGCTAAATTGAGGGAAAAGAAAGTTCCTATTTTAAGCTGGACTATAAAATCAGAAGCTGATGAAAAAATAGCGAGAGAGTGTTCAGATAATATTACTTTTGAAGGATATTTGGCGAAACATGTCTGTTAGTCATTTTATTAGGGTATAAATAAAAATATGTCTGAAAAGAGTAAGGTTGATATTTCTGTTTTTGATCGCATTGATAAGATTAGTGAGCTAGATTGGGAAAGATGTGCGCAAAATGAAAAATCTAAGTTTCCCAAGGATCCTTTTACTACTTATAGATTTTTAAAAGCTTTAGAGGATAGCGCTAGTGTGGGGGGTGTTAGCGGTTGGTTGCCTCGATACCTTGTTGCGAAGATTAATAGTTTAGTGATTGGAGTAGCTCCAATGTATGGTAAGACACACAGTCAGGGAGAGTACGTTTTTGACCATAGTTGGGCACATGCTTATCAAAGAGCTGGGGGGAGTTATTATCCTAAAATACAAATTGCTGTACCTTTTACGCCTGTAACTGGGCGAAGATTTCTGGTTTGCGAAGGCTATGAGGAGCTTGGAATTGAAGCATTAATGAACGCAGCAAAACAAATGTGCTTACAACACAATATTAGTGGTGTTCATATCACATTTTGTACAGAGTCAGAGGTTGAAATTGGAAAAGAGCAGGGCTTTTTATACAGAAAGGGCCAACAATTTCATTGGTTGAATAAAAAATACAGTAGTTTTGATGAATTTTTATCTAGTTTGGCTTCAAGAAAACGCAAGGCCATTCGCAAAGAGCGGCGAATAGCTAATACATTTGGGGGTGAAATAGTTTGGTTAACTGGGGCTCAGATCAGTCTAGCAGATTGGCAAGACTTTTGGTTGTTTTATCAAGATACTAGTGCAAGAAAATGGGGACAGCCTTATCTAACAAAAGAATTTTTCTTCAAATTACATGAGGTAATGCGGAAAGATGTACTGCTTATAATGTGTAGACGAGAGGGAAAAAATGTTGCAGGAGCATTAAATTTTATCTCAAATGAAGTATTGTATGGCCGTTATTGGGGTTGTTTGGAAGATCATTCATTCTTACATTTTGAAGTTTGTTATTATCAAGCGATTGAATATGCCATTAATAATAACTTATCTAGAGTGGAAGCTGGCGCACAAGGCCATCATAAATTAGCCCGAGGTTATATGCCAGTATCAACTCATTCTTTGCACTGGGTAAAAGAAGATAATTTTAAAGACGCAATTGGTCAGTTTCTTGCGTCAGAAAGAAATGTTGTAGATGAAGAGAATGAAATTTTAACCAGTTATGGACCATTTAAA
This sequence comes from Paracoccaceae bacterium, assembly GCA_029246285.1. Classification (GTDB taxonomy): domain Bacteria; phylum Pseudomonadota; class Alphaproteobacteria; order Rhodobacterales; family Rhodobacteraceae. The sequence continues at coordinate 30,429 of JAQWNW010000069.1, forward strand.
AAAAATAATCTGGAGGAAAATTATGATTAAAAAAATAAACAAAAGTGAGCTGAAAACATTAATAGACAACGGTTGGATTTTTATGAATGAAAGAGCTGCCATTTCTAAGACCTATAAGTTTAAGTCTTTTAATCAGGCTTTTGCTTTTATGACTGGCGTGAGTTTGTACGCCGAGAAGTTAAACCATCACCCTGAATGGTTTAACGTATATTCACGTGTGGATGTTGTTCTGACAACGCACGATATTGGTGGATTATCTGAATTAGATATTAAATTAGCTAAACATATGGATAGTTTATCAACAAAATTAATTTAAATTTTGTTGATAATATAGTTTTAAAGAAGTGCATGGATTGTTTCGCCTGCAGAAAGGTCACATGTTCCAGAATCTTCGTCCACATTAAGTACTTTAACTTTCTTATCTTCTACAATCATAGAGAAGCGCTTTGATCTATTGAAAAATCCGATCGGTGCTGCATTAAAGTTTAGTCCAATTTCTGAAATGAAAGTGCTAGCTGGATCACAAAACATTTCAATTTCAGCATCTACCGCTCCAGAGTCTATCCCCCAATTTGCCATAACAAATGGGTCATTCACAGATATACAGATTACTTTGTTTACGCCACTTTCTTTAAATTTAGGCATTGTTCGTATAAAACTTGGTAAGTGTTTTTTGGAACACGTACGCGAGTAAGCTCCAGGTACACCAAAGATAATTGAGAGACCTGAAGGAATAATTTCATGTAGCTTTAAGTTTTCTAACCCATTTGTACTAAATCGAGTTAATGTATGGTTTGGTAGTATGTCTCCAGCACTTATAGTCATAGCCGCCCTCTCAATAATATGTTTTAGCTTGCCTGTAGTAATAGTATCGATAATAATTAACAATAGTTTTTGTTGAAGGTAAAATAATATGTCAGGTGTAGTTGTAATTGGAGGCGGACAAGCAGGAGCTTCTGTCGTAATTAAATTGCGAAAATTAGGTTTTGAAGAAAAAATTACCTTAATCGGCGACGAGAAAATCCTTCCATACCAAAGACCACCTTTGTCAAAAGGATATCTATTAGGGGAAATTTCTTTAGAAAGATTGTTTTTTAGACCACAGAGTTATTATGAAGAAAATAATATAAATTTAATGCTTGGACGTCAGGTTAATGAGATCGATCGGGAAAATCAAACGATTTGTATCGGTAATGATAAATTAGAATATGATAATTTGGTTTTAGCAACAGGTTCTAAGCCAATTTTACTCCCGTCTGCAATTGGTGGAAATCTGGGGGGCGTATATAGTATCAGAAGCTTAAACGATGTCGATCGTATGAAGCCTGAGTTTCTAAGTGGAAAAACTGTGTTAGTTGTTGGTGGAGGTTATATTGGATTAGAAGCAGCAGCTGTTGCAGCGAAAATGGGTTTGAAGGTAATTCTGGTCGAAATGGCTGATAGAATATTGAAGCGAGTTGCAGCGTCTGAGACGTCAAATTATTTTCGAGATTTACATAAAGCTAGAAAGGTTAACTTAAGGGAGGGAATTGGCCTTAAAAGCCTTATTGGAAATAATTACGTATCGGGAGCGGTGTTAACAGATGGTACCGAGGTTAATGTTGATTTCGTAATATGCGGTATCGGAATAAATCCTAATACTGATTTAGCGGAAAAGTCTGGCCTGAAGGTTGATAATGGAATTGAAACAAATATTTTTGGGGAAACTTCGGAATCTAATATCTGGGCAGCAGGTGACTGCGCTAATCTACTTTTCAAGGGAAAGCGAATTCGCTTAGAAAGTGTCCAAAATGCAATTGACCAGGCCGAATGTGTTGCAGAAAATATAATGGGTGGGTCAAAGGAATATAAACCAAATCCTTGGTTCTGGTCAGATCAATATAGTACAAAATTGCAAATTGCGGGCTTAAACATTGGTTATAATAATATAATTACCCGTGCAGAAAATGACGAAATTGTTTCTTTTTGGTATTTTAAGAATGAAGAACTTCTGGCGGTTGATGCGATGAATGATCCACGAAGCTATATGGTGGGTAAAAGATTAATAGAAATGGGAATATCCCCTGATGCGCAAGCAATAGGGGATAAAAATTTCAATTTAAAACTTTTATTAAAATCCTAAATTTGACTCAATTTTAATAAAATATACTATTTACTCATGCGCATAATTTCTGGAAAAAACCGTGGTGTAAAGTTGGCTCAGCTTGGTTTAGGTGACATATCAAATAATCTGCGACCTACATCTGATCGAGTCAGGGAAAATATATTTAATCTGCTGATAAATGGAACACTTAATTTATCATTAGAAGGCGCAAGAGTTTTAGATGTTTTTGCTGGAACTGGTGCTTTAGGGTTTGAATCCCTTAGCCGCGGCGCTCAGTGGGTTACCTTCATTGAAAAAAACAGTATTGCATTAGAGATATTAAAGAAAAATATATTTTTGTGCAAAGAAAGTAATTCATCCGAAATAAAACAAGACGATGTTACAAAAATAAAGAAAAACTGTGGGAAGGCTTTTGATTTAATCTTCTTAGATCCCCCTTACGGAACTGGAGTAGGGGAGCAAGCATTATTAAGGCTAATTCAAGAGGGATGGATTTCTAAAGATGCAACCATAGTTTTTGAAAATGATAGAGAAGTTGATTTAGAAAGGTTTAGGACGTTAGATTCTAGAAAATATGGGAAAACAATTATTAATATTTTAAGACCACTTGTACGATAAAAAGTTTTTAATAATTGTGCTTCACCATTTTTTGGAGTCTAACTAAATGACTAATTATTTACTTTTTTAATTGTTATTCATTATTCAGTTGGTATAACTTATAATTTTTATGATCTGGGATTTAAAGTGACTTCAGTTTTGCAGATAATCTTGATGGCATTAGATATTGCTTGGTTTATTATTCTTATTCATGTCGTAATGAGTTGGTTGATAAATTTTAGAGTTCTTAATTTAGAACAGCCACTTATTTTTCAAATTTGGCAAGGAATAAATCGGTTAGTAAATCCAGTTTATAGTAGAATTAGACAGTTTCTACCCAATACAGGAGGTCTTGATTTTGCGCCACTGATAGCTCTGTTCGCAGTTTATGCACTGAGAATAGTTATTCAAAACAATTTATATAGTTATTAACTAATTTGAAATTAAGGCGTCAGAACCCCAAACTTCTTTGAGCCTTAAATCTCGCCCACAGCCTTTTCGATAATATTTGTAAGCTTTAGATTGTTTGATTAATCCATATCGAGTGATAACTAAATTTTCACCTTTATAGTAATCTTGGTGTGTTTCGTCTGCAGGATAAAAATTGATCAACTCTAAAATAGGAGTTAATATCTTATCTTTTAGTTTTTTTTGCGCCTCTAATTTTGAAAGAACGGCTATATCCTTTTCTATGCCGGATTTTACAAAAACAGCACTTTGATAACTGAATCCTCGATCACAAAATTGACCGTTTCCATCGGTTGGATCGATGGTTCTCCAGAAAATATCGATCAGGTTTTTGTAGTTAATAACATCACTGTCATAAAAAATTTTGACTGCTTCAAAATGCCCAGTTTTTCCTTTAACCACTTCTTTGTAGGTTGGATTTTTTTTGTGACCTCCGCTAAATCCAGAGATTACTTCAATTACTCCAGGGATTTTTTCGAAATCAGCTTCGACACACCAAAAACAACCACCTGCAACTACGGTGAATTCTACATTTTTGGAAAACACTTGAGTAGGTAAAACAAAAATCAATAGAGCAAAATAAAGATAAATCTGTAATTTATTCATAGGCCTCTTACTATTAATAAAATTATTGTATCTATGGAATTAGTATTTAAAAGTTTAAAGACAAGTTTAAGATCAAACATTGAAGCTGTTAAACAGAAGAAGGTTAATGTTTATGCTAGAAAAAATTACCACTCATCAATCTGAAGAAGATGTTCGTAACAGATCTATTTTCATATACATAGATGGTAAATTGGTACCGCGAGAAAAGGCAACAGTAAACGTATACGACAGTGGGTTTATGTTGGGAGATGGGATCTGGGAAGGCCTAAGGTTATTAGATGGTTCATGGATATTTTTAGATGAACATTTAGATCGCTTGTTAGAAGCAGCATTAGCGATTGATTTAGATATAGTAATGGATAAAGAAGGTCTGATTGAAGCGTTAGAAATCACCCGGCAAAAAAATAAAATGTTTACGGATGCTCATGCTAGACTAATGGTAACTCGAGGAGTTAAAATAAAGCCATTTCAGCATCCGAGTTTATCGCAATCTGGTCCGACAATGGTCATTATAATGGAGCACTCTAAAGTATTATCTCAAAGAGCAATTCGTCTTGCAACGGTACCACATATCAGAGGATTGCCAATGTCTCAAGATCCAAAACTGAATTCACATTCTAAATTAAATTGTGTTTTAGCTTGTATAGCAGCAGAGAAAGCTGGCGCTGACGAGGCGTTAATGTTGGATGTAAACGGTTTTGTTAATACAACGAACGCCTGTAATTTTTTTATTGTCAGGAATGATGAAGTTTGGACTTCTACGGGTGACTACTGTATGAATGGTATAACCCGTCGTAAGGTTATAGATATCTGTAGACTTAATGGTATCCCAACATTCGAGAAGAATTTTTCTTTGGTAGAAACTTACAGCGCTGATGAAGCTTTTATAACTGGAACTTTTGGAGCTCAAACACAAGTTTCTGAGATAGACGGTAGAGTGATTGGTAACGGTAAGCTGGGTCCAATTACACAAAAAATCCAGGGTTTATACAAAGACCTCATTGGGAGCGATAAAGTAAGATGATTTTGGCAATGTGGTCTGGCCCAAGAAACTTATCTACTACTATGATGTACAGTTTTGGAGCAAGAAAAGATTTTTCAATTTGGGATGAGCCTTATTATGCCGCTTATTTAAATACGACCGGTCTTGAGCATCCAATGAGAAAGGAAATATTAGCGCAGGGGATCTTGAATCCTGAGGAAGTTCGTTCAGCGTGTATTGGGAAAATACCAAATGGAAAATCCAATTATTTTCAGAAGCATCAAACCCAACATATGTTGCCTAGTTTTGATAGGAAATGGATAAAAAATGTAACAAATGTGTTCTTGATAAGACATCCTGCAAGAGTGATCGCTAGTTATGAGAAGAAGCGAGAGAATCCGACATTGGAAGATCTTGGTTTTAAGCAACAATATGAAATTTTTGACTATGTGTGTCAGAAAACTGGAAAAAAACCACCTGTTATAGATAGTTATCTTATTAGAAAGAATCCCGAAAGAGAATTGAGGCTACTATGTTCAAAAATTGATCTTAAGTTCGATTCTAGAATGTTAGAATGGCCATCTGGAGGGCATAAGAATGATGGAGTATGGGCCCCACATTGGTACAATTCTGTTTGGAGCTCGACAGGTTTCATTCTAGAAGAAGGATCTTTACCCGTTCTATCAAAAAAGATGCAATTACTTTGTGATAAAGCCTTGTTATTTTATGAGAAAATGAAAGTTTGAGTTGTAAAATTGTTCCTTATCTAGCTCACTTGCCTTTCCATATAGGATCACGTTTTTCTGAAAAAGCTTTAGCACCTTCCAATTGATCTTCTGACGAATACAAATGGTCGATAGTGGGATATTGCCTCTTTGTAATTTTGTTCATGACGTCTTGAAATTTTTTATCTTCCGCATCACGGACAACCTCTTTTATAGCGGCATATACTAGAGGCGGTCCACTGACTAATAAAGTGGCCATCTCCCAAGCAGCTTTAGATAGTTCTTCCTGCTTTACAATTTTATTAATTAAGCCCCAACCTAGAGCTTCTTTGGCATCAAACCATCTTCCTGTTAACAATAATTCCATCGCGATATGATAAGGAATTCGTTTGGGAACTTTTACGCTTGCAGCATCAGCTATTGTTCCAGATCTAATTTCAGGTAAAGCAAAGGTCGCATTTTCGGAGGCTATTATTATATCTGCACTAATCGCAACCTCTAAACCACCCCCACAGCAAATCCCATTTACAGCAGCTATAATTGGCTTATTCATGTCTCGCATTTCCTGCATTCCTCCAAATCCACCAACGCCATAATTTCCATCTACAGCATCACCGTCAGCAGCGGCCTTCAGGTCCCACCCAGGGCAGAAGAATTTATTTCCAGCTCCGGTTATAATTCCGACACGTAAATTTGGATCATCCCTAAATTTTTTAAATACTTCTCCCAATAATTGACTGGTCTTAAGGTCAATTGCATTTGCTTTAGGCCTATTAATTGTTACTTCGAGTATTCCATTTTCTTGGTGGGTCTGAATAGGGGAATTAAGCATCATGATCTCCTTAATAATAAATCTGCAGCAATTGCTTTCTCGCGCCCGCAAATTAATGGATTTACTTCTATTTCTTCTATGGACTTTGAATTATCAATGACGAAATTTTGAATTGACATTATTGCATCTATTATAGCATCTAGATTTGCTTTTGAGTTACCACGATATCCATTAATCAAACTATATATTCGTAATTTCTCAAGCGCTTTTAGGATTTCACCTTTCTCTATCGGGATAATAAGTGAAGTTGTATCCTTAATTAGTTCCGTAAAGGTTCCACCTGCGGCGATACTTAAGATAAATCCATGCGCTGGGTCACGGACAACGCCAACTAATAACTCAGCAATATTGTCAGTTATCATTTCTTCTAAAAGAAAAGATGTTGATTCAATGCGGGTGGCTTCTTTAATAACCTGCTCCTTATTCAAAATGTTAAGTACAACAGCATTAGCCTCTGTTTTATGAGCAAAACCTTCACCTTTTAATACCAAAGGAAAGCCGATTTCGCTTGATTTATTTGCCGCCTGATTTGGGGTTTTTGCTCGAGTTGATTTTGGGACTGCCAATCCATAACTTGACAGAATTTCTTTAGCGCGCCCCTCTGGGATCAGTTGATTCTTTTTTGAACATAAAGGTTTTAAAATAGGCTTAATTAATTTTGGTGGTTTAATAGCTGCAGCTTCTGCAGCACTAATTGCCTCCTCAATTCCAAACATGGGCACAATCCCAGACATTATGAGTTTCTGAGAGATTTCCTCCGGTAACAATTCTGGTAGAGTTGCAACCACAGCAACATTAGTTTCAGTATTTTTCTTGGATGAAATTGCTGCATCAATAGCGCATTGCCAGTCCCTCGTGTCACATCTGTCAGGTCGTGGGAAGTCAAGAATTAACAATGTCAATGCAATGGAAGGATCCATAATCGCGCTCCAGGCTAGCGTCATTGCTTTTGTATCGCGCCATATATAAGTGTGGTAATCTAATGGATTAGCAAGGGCAACCATTGGTCCTAGTGCTTCACGTAAGTCGTGAGTTTGCCGATCATTCAGTTCAGGAAATACTACTTCGTACCCACAAGCAATGTCCGCTACTAGTGACGCCTCACCTCCAGAACAACTGACGGAAGCTAGATTTTTTGACTTCAAAGGCCCCGTTACATGTAAAAGTTTTAAGGTCTCTAAAAAAATTGGTAGATTTTTAACCCTAGCTATACCTAAGCGTTTAAATAGTGCATTTGCGCCAGCTTCAGTTCCTGTTAATGAGGCGGTATGAGATATTGTTGCTAATTGAGCTTGCTTGGATAAGCCAACCTTTAATACAATTATGCGTTTTTTTAATTTGAGCGCCATTTTTGCTAATTCTTCAAAAGCCGAAAGATCTTTTATGCCTTCAATGTGGATTCCTAGGGCTGTTATTCTGTCGTCCTGAAGCAAGTTAGACCCAATTGTAGCGATATCTATTTGCGCTTGATTTCCAGCGGCCACCAATGCGGCTATTGGCAGCGCGCGTTGTTGCATAGAAATATTTATCGCGATATTAGAGGACTGTGTAATTATCCCAACCCCACGATTAACTCTGATTCCACCATGTTGGTCTGGCCAAAGTAAAATTCCATCTAGATAATTTATGAATCCATAACAATTGGGTCCCAAGATAGGCATATGTTTTGCCGCTTTTAGTAATTTTTGTTGCAAATCCTCAGCATCTGTGTCCTCAGTTTTTGCTTCTAAAAAGCCACTGGCGAAACAAACTGCTCCACCAGCGCCAAATTTGGATAATTCTTTAACAATTTCGATTGTTTGAAACCTGTTAACACCAATGAAAGTGGAATCTGGCGCATAAGGTATGTCATTAAGATTTTTAAAAGATTTGATGCCACTAATTGACTCTCTTTTGGGATGAATAGGCCAAATTTCTCCATTAAAGTTAATTTTTTTTAATTGTTTAATTACGGACTCACACCAAGAACCGCCACCGACAACAGCAATTGATTTTGGTTTGAATAATCTATTAAGGTCTTTCATTTTTTTACCTTAAAATTATCATGCACCTAGAGGTCTCAATAGGTCACGACTAATGATATGTCTCTGAATCTCGGATGTTCCGTCCCAAATTCGTTCTACCCTGGCATCTCGCCAGAATCTTTCAAGAGGGTAGTCGTCCATAAGTCCCATCCCACCGTGAATTTGAATAGCTGTATCAGTTACTCTTGCAAGCATCTCTGTAGCAAATAGTTTTGCACTCGCAATTTCTCGATTTGATGGTAGTCCTTTGTCTAAGCGGTCTGCGGCTGCTAGCGTTAAAAGATCGGCTGCATCAATTTCTGTTATCATGTCTGCTATTTGAAAACTTACCCCTTGAAATTTACCAATTTTCTGTCCAAATTGCTCTCTCTCAGAAGAGTAGTTGAGCGCATAATCAAATACCCGCCTAGCGCGACCCACGCAGTTGGTAGCAACGGTAAGACGAGTAGCATATAGCCAAGTATTCATTACTGCAAACCCACCATCTACTTCTCCTAAAACTTGCGAGTTTGGAATCCGACATTCATCAAATTCCAAAATCATATTCTTATACCCTCGGTGACTTACAGATTTATATCCTTCCCGTATGGTAAACCCAGCTGTTCCTCTATCGACTAAAAATGTAGTAATTCTTTTTTTAGGGCCCTTTGGTGTTTGGTCTTCTCCGGTAGCTACAAACACAATCACAAAATCTGCATGCTCGGCACCACTAATAAAATGTTTAGTACCGTTTATAATCCAATCCTCTCCATCTTGCGTGGCAAAACATTTCATTCCTCTAACGTCTGAGCCGGCATTTGGTTCTGTCATGGCTAAAGCATCCATTTTTTCACCTTTTATCGCAGGTAAAAGATAACGTTCTTTTTGCTCAGAGTTACATGCCATCAAGATATTTTGTGGGCGGCCAAAAAAATGGCACAAAGCCATTGAACCTCTACCGAGTTCTCGCTCAACTAGAGTAAATTCTTTATGATTTAAACCTGCTCCGCCCACCTCTTCCGGAAAATTACAAGCATAAAATCCTAAATCAATTGTTTTTTGCTTTATATCTTGAGCAATTTCTTTTGGTACGGAACCTGTTTTTTCAACTAATTCTTCGTGAGGATATATTTCTTTTTCCACAAATGACCTTACCGTTGAAACGATCATTTCTTGTTCTTCATTTAAGCCATATTGCATTTACAAATTTCCAATTCTTAAAGAAACGGTAGCGCTACCACTTGACAATTGCACTTACCATTAATTGTTTTAACCACAGCACTGTCACCGATTTTTACATTTATATCAATTAAGCTTAAACCAATATTTCTTTCTAAGCGGCGAGACCATACACCACTAGTCATTGAGCCAATCTTTTTTCCATCTTGTTCAATATCTAACCATTCAGCCACAACATCAGAAGGAGTATTTCCCTCTAAAATTACTCCAACCTGATGTCGCTTCGGACCATCTGATGCAATTTTTCTGAGTGCTTGTATGCCTATCGTATCATCTGGAATATCTAAATCTATATATTTTCCCATACGAATTTCATAGGGATTAGTGTTGTCGTCAGTGTCAGAGCCATAGGACAGCAATCCGCTTTCGATACGTTCACTCATGTTGGGATTTCCTGGCCCAATATTCCACGGTTTACCAGCTTCACGTACTAAATTCCAAAGTTCCGATGCTTTGCTTCCATCCATAAGGTATAATTCGAAACCACCTTGTTTGGACCATCCAGATCTTGCCACCTGTAGGGGGATTCCACTTATCTCTGTTTCTTTAAACCAGAAATATTTTAATTCTCTAACCCAGTCGCCGAATATACTTGCTATTACATTTTCTGCTGCTGGGCCCTGTACTGCCAAGGGAGAAACATCTGGCTCAAATACGTCAACATCTAGGTTTCTCTCAGCGGCTATTGCTCTTGCAAATAATACGATATTATTATCGGCAATCGATAGCCAATAACGACTCCTTGAAAGCTTTAGGATGATTGGATCGTTAATTATTACTCCGCTATGATTGCATAATGCAACGTATTTGCCCTGCCCTTCCTTGCATTTTTGTAAATTTCGTGGACAGAGAATTTGCGCTAATTTTTCTGCATCGGGTCCATTTAGCTCGACTTGTCTTTCAACTGCTACGTCCCACATTGAAACACCATTAATAATACGCCAGTACTCTTCTTCTGGGTATCCAAACCCAGTTGGCATTAACATATTATTATACGGGTAAAATCCAGTCACTCCTTCTCGCACAGTAGCATCAAAAAAAGGTGAACGTCTTAAACGGGTGGTAGGGCTAATTTCAAATTTTCTAGTCATTAAATAATTCTCGTTAATCAATTACTTTAAATATGTTATAAGGTCATTAAAATTAATATTGTAAATGTCAATTTATAATCATCGATTTATTATGATTTCAGCTTTCGACGTTTCGTGAAAATTGTACAGCTATAATTCCAATGGAGATTATTATAACACCAATGTAATCTGATGTAGTGATATTCTCTCCTAAAATAATGTAAGCAATTAGAACCCCAAAAAACGGATTCAAGAAATGGAAGGAAGCTCCCCTAATGGCGCCTACTTCGGATACTAGTATAAACCAAATCCAAGTAGCCAATAAACCTGGTATTAAAGTTGTGTAGAAAAAAGCAATTATTAAAGAGAATGACCAGGTTATATTTATGTCTTCAAATAAAATTGCAAAAGGGATCAAGGCAAGGCTTCCAATTATCATCTGATAGCCGATAATTATCCACAAATTTCCACCGGATGTGGCATTTCTAAGGAAAAGTGTTGCTATTGCCAGTGAAATAGCCCCGATCACGCAAAATACTATCCCTAATAGGTTGTCCATATCTTCAATACGGTTATTAATTATGAGAAAAACACCGAGGAAACCCAAGGTTAACCCAAAAACGGAAATCAATGTTAGCTTATCTCTAAATAGACTCCATCCTAAAAAGGCAACAATCAGCGGCATAGTGCTTGCAATAATAGCTGCGATAGCGGCTTCTACTCTCTGCATTGCTATAAAATTGAGCCCCAAATAAATTGAATTCTGACATATTCCAAAAATTAATGTCGCTTTCCACTGGCTTTTGTTGAGTTTTAACGATTGACCTACCATCCAGCCAATTAGAACCGCTATCAATCCAGAAATAATAAATCTAATTGATAAAGCGGATAGAGGGGGAGCGCTATCAACAATTATTCTTGCGGAAGTGAAGGCACTCGACCACATAAAAGCAAAAGTTATACCTAATACAAAAGCTCGCAAGCTATAAAATCTCTCCAAAATAAAAAAGGTCGCTGGATTGGCGACCTTTTTAAATTTATTCTAAACTAAAATGTTAAATAAAAAAATTAGCTATTTACGCTATCTTTAAGCGCTTTTGCTATTGTCATTTTAACAACTTTGTCTGCGTCTTTATGCATTTGCTCGCCAGTTGCAGGGTTTCTAACCATTCGCGCAGGACGTGCTCGGCAATAGATTTTTCCAACACCTGGAAGAGAAACTGCCCCTCCACCTGATACTTCGCTGGTAATAAGCGCACATAACGCTTCCAGTGAGGCTCCTGCTGATTTTTTGTCTGAACCTGTTGCTTCTGCCAAGGTGGCGATCAACTGTGATTTTGTCATAGGCTTCTGTGCCATATAGCTGCTCCCTAAAGTTAGGTCTCAAAATGAGACTATTAAAATTTATTAAAACCGAATTATTTGTCTTGTATAACAATTTGTATGCTTAGACACCAATAAAATAAAGAGTTTTTTTTAAAGGAATGCAGTTTCTTCAAAACTTCGTAATTTTCGCGAGTGTAATTGCTCTAAAGGCATCAGTTTGAGGGATTCCATTGCCTTGATTCCAATACTTAAATGCCTTTTAACTTGTGTATTGTAAAATTCAGTTGCCATACCTGGCAATTTTAGCTCACCGTGTAAGGGCCTATCTGAAATGCATAGCAAAGTCCCATATGGGACTCTAAAGCGAAATCCATTTGCAGCTATAGTGGCGCTTTCCATATCTAAAGCAATAGCTCTGCTTTGGGAGAGCCGTTGCACAGGTCCTGACTGATCTCGCAGTTCCCAGTTTCTATTGTCTATTGTGGCCACTGTGCCCGTTCGCATAATATTTTTTAACTCAAATCCAGCTAGTTTCGTAATATCTTTAACTGCTGTTTCCATAGCAATTTGAACTTCAGCTAATGCAGGGATAGGGACCCAAACAGGAATATCTTCATCTAATACATGATCTTCTCTGACATAGGCATGGGCAAGTACATAATCACCTAATCTTTGGGAAGCCCTCAACCCAGCACAATGACCCAACATTATCCATGCGTGGGGTCGCAATACGGAGACATGATCAGTGGCAGTTTTTGCATTTGATGGTCCAATACCAATATTAACTAAAGTTATTCCACTTCCATCAGGACCCTTAAGATGATAGGTGGGCATTTGCGGTAATTTTTTATTAAGTTCTTTTGCATTAGATTTAATATCAATTATTTTATTTCCTGGTCCAACTAACTCAAAGTAATCGTTTGAATTATCCTCAATTGCCAAATTTGCGTATTTAATGAATTCCTCGACATAAAATTGATAATTGGTAAATAAGATATGATTTTGAAAGTGTTTGGGTTCGGTGGCGGTATAATGTTCGATTCTAGCCAATGAATAGTCAATCCGTTGAGCTGTGAAAGGGGCTAAGGGTTTTTCATTAGACTTTTTTAATGTACCATTTACGATATCATCATTTGTATTTGATAAATTTGGGACGTCAAAATAATCTCTCAATGTAAAGTTAAGGCTACTAGTATTGATATTGGTAGTCAGTTTTTCTTTTAAGGCAAAATGTATCGGTATCGGGGTATTAGAGTACTCTATTTGAATTGGAACATTATGATTTTTTATTAGTAATGATAATTGCTGAATTAAGTACTGTTCAAATAATTTTGGTCTAGTGATAGTTGTTACATAAATTCCTGGCCCATTCACATGCCCGAATGCTAAGCGACTATCGATTGCTACAAAGCTATCAATTTTTATTTTGATTTGTGGATAATATTCTTGAATTTTATATTTTGGAGGCGAGCCTTTCACTGCAACTTCAAAAGCTTCTTGAAGATTTTTTATGGAGTGATCATATAAGTGTTTTAATTGTTTGACGGCCTCTGTCGCATCATTAAAAATATAATTTTTCTTTTTCGAGTTCATAATGATTCCACTAATTCGGTAATTTCAAATTTTGTCACATCTACTAAACCTAAATCAGAAATGCGAAGTTCTGGAATTACTGCCAGTCCTAGTAGTGAATGTTGCATATATCCGTTATTAATATTACAGCCACATTCTTCCATTGCTGAAACCATATCATTTGCTTGATCTGCGACTATTCTGGCTGAAGAATCTGACATTAGACCAGCGATCCGTAAAGATACGGTTGCAAGTTCCTCCCCGTCTTTAAACACCGTTACCCCACCACCAATTGACGCTAAATGGTTGCCCGCTAATGCCATATTTTCATGGTCTGTGCCAACAATAATCATATGGTGACTGTCATGAGCAACTGTAGAAGCGACCGCGCATTTTGTACTGTATCCAAATCCAGATACAAACCCATTCACAATATTCCCTGAGCCTTGATGTCTTTCAACTAGTGCAACATGGCAGATATCTTTTGATAGGTTGCTACAAATATAGCCGTTTTTAATTTGTAAGACCTCAGTCATTAATTTTGTTGGGGCTTGGTTTTCAATAACACCGATTATTTTCACTTTGACAGAATTTTGTTTGTTAGTAGCAGGGATTAGAAAGTCTTTGTGATTTAATTCGTTCTTTAGGTTAACAGTATTTTTTACTTCATTTGGCCATTCTAAAAGGATTGGGTCAATTAAGGTCTTGCCATTTTCTGCTACAATATTTCCTCGAGCTAACACAACCTCTATTGGTAGTTCTGTTAAGTTACTTGTTAATATAAGATCTGCTCTTCTTCCGGGTGCAATCGATCCAATTTCTCTTTCAAGGCCAAAGTGAGTGGAAGTATTTAGAGTAGCCATTTGAATTGCTTCAATTGGATTGCATCCACATTCTATGGCGTGACGTACTACTCTATTCATATGGCCATCATGAACGATTGTTCCTGAGTGACAATCATCTGTACAAAGAATGAAATTTCTTGAGTCTAGGTTTTTTTCAGTAATCGCCGTAATCTGTCGCTTTACATCATACCATGCGGATCCTAGCCTCATCATTGGTTTTATTCCCTGCCTTGCCCGCGCTATAGCGTCTTCTTCTGTAGTTCCTTCGTGATCATCTGCTACCCCACTTGCAATATAGGCATGAAAATTAATACCTAGATCAGGGCTCGCGTAATGACCACCAACGGTCTTTCCAGCAGCTTGAGTAGCAGTGATTTCTGATAAAAGATTGCTGTCCCCTCTTATGATACCTGGAAAATTCATCATTTCTCCCAGTCCAATTATTCCCGGCCATTTCATGGCTTCTTCTACGTCTTTTGGGGTTATTTCAAATCCAGTAGTTTCAAGACCTGGGGCTGAAGGTGCGCATGAAGGCATTTGTGTAAAAATATTTATGGGTTGCAAAATAGCTTCATCGTGCATGAGTTTTACGCCTTTTAAGCCTAAGACATTCGCAATTTCGTGAGGATCCGTGAACATCGTTGTTGTTCCATGTGCAATTACGGCGTTGGCAAACTGTCCTGGTGTCAGCATTCCGCTTTCAATATGCATATGGGCATCACAAAGTCCTGGAATGGCAAACCTGCCATCAGCCTCAATAATTTTGGTATTCTTACCAATGCAGTGTTTAATTTCAGTACCACAATAGGCAAATCTACCATTTTTAATGGCGATGTTATAATTTGATAATATTTCTCTGGTATGAACATTTACCCAAGAGCAGTTTTTTATAACTGTATCTGCGGGTTTTTTTCCAGAGGCGACGGCTATTAGATTGGCTGCGCTGTCTGCCCAAGTCATAAAATTATTATTTTCCATATACAATTCTGACATGAGTTTGGATGTTGCACAACCCTAGTACAAAATTAGATGTTTTAAAATAAAGCCTAGACCGCTAGTATTTACTATGGAATAATAGAACAAAAAGTGAACAAATTATGATGAGAAAGCGGTTTCTATCGTTATGGTTTCCATATTTAGGAATTGAACATATTTTTCGTTCAAAAAGTGATTTCAATAAGGCTCCTTACGCAACTGTGACAAAAAATAATAATTTATTTTTTATTAGTAGCGTATCTCTTTTTGCTAAAAATAAAGGCCTTTATATCGGACAATCACTGAATGATGCTCAGATTTTATGCCCTAATTTACAAATTAAAGAAGCAGATATTTTTATAGAAAACCGTTTTTTAAAAAATTTACAAAGATGGGCAGAAAAATTTTCCCCTTTGGTGAGTATAGACGGTAAAGCGGGTCTAATCTTAGATATAACAGGGTGTGGAAATTTATTTGGGGGGGAGAGTAGTTTAATCAATAAAATTGAACAGGATTGCATCAATATGAAGTTGACCGTTATAATAGGGGCAGCTGATACAATAGGTGCTGCCTGGGCGTTGGCTCATTATGAAGATTCAAATAGCCAATCATACCGTAATGGTGATTTGATTGATCAAGAAGCAAGAGCTACTAGATCTCGTTCTTTTAAGCGAAGGATTGGAGCTCGTTTAATGTGTGGTCCAATCAATACAATATTTTCATCAAATAAAAGAATAGCTAAACCTGGTGAAGTTGGTAATGTTTTAAATGCGCTGCCCATATCTTTGTTGAGGCTCTCACAGAAAGAAGTTTCTGAATTAGTACAACTTGGAATTTCTAATGTAAAAGAGTTGGAAGTTTTGCCTCGTGGGCCGTTGGAGCGTCGTTTTGGATTGAATATTTTAAAAAGACTAGATCAAGCTTTTGGGAGGTGTTCTGAACCAATATCGAATATAGAGCCAAATATATATTTTAGTGTAAGAATGACTTTTCCAGAGCCGATTGAATTGCAAAAAGATATTCTTGCTGTAACAGAGCGCTTACTAACATCTTTGGGAGAAAAAGTAAGCAAGAGTGGTAAAATTATAAAAAGGTTACAATTGCATTTTTATCTCATTAATCATGAGGAAAAGATAATAGAAGTTAATCTTTCTCAAGCCACTGTGAGTATGGAAAAGATCCTTAATTTATTCAAATTACAGATAGAAAAGCTTAATTTATTTTTTGGCGTAGATCGTATGAGGATTTATGTATCTGAGATAGAGCCGTTAAATTTAAAACAAAAAGATATCTCTTTAGACAGTAAAATAGCTTTAAATTGTAATATGAAGACAGATACTCTTTTTCATGATTTAATAACGCGTATAGGAGCGCGAATTGGCCTTAATAGAATTGTAAGATTAGGGCCAGCAGATAGTAATATTCCTGAGAAGACAGTAAATGTTTTTTCAGTGGCGTGGTCAAAACCAATAATGGAATGGCCTGTGAGTTTTTTATCTCGCCCAATTCATATTTTTCAACCAGAGCCTATTATTCCAATTTGCTTAAAGCATACTTTGAAGACTTTTCGGTGGAGATCAGTTGATTTTGAAATAATACATGCTCGTGGCCCTGAACGTATTGCACCAGAATGGTGGTTAGACGATAAAAATTGGAGAACAGGAGTAAGGGACTATTGGAAAGTTATTACAAATCGTGGTGAAACACTCTGGATTTATAAAGCTCATGGAGGCACAGTTTCTGGAGAGTGGTTTTGTCATGGAAATTTTGGTTAATGTTGTTTAAAATACTATATAACTAATAATATAGAATTAATTCAGATCTATTTAATGGGAGGTTTTTAGTGTTAGTAGTAATATCGCCAGCAAAAAAATTAAACTGGGATCCAGTTAATTTTACTAATGTAACTTCGCCAATTTTTGAAAAGGAAGCGTTTGAACTTAGTCAAGTAGCCAAAGATTTAAATCAAAAGGAACTGAGTGACCTGATGGGCATTAGTGCCAATCTTGCAAAATTAAATTACGATAGATTTAATTCTTTTGAAAATAAAGCTTCAGACAAAAACGCCCGCCCAGCTTCGATAGCTTTTGCAGGGGATACTTATGTTGGCTTGGAAGCAAAAACATTAGATCTCGATTCATCTCAATACGCTCAAGATCATTTAAGGATATTGTCAGGACTTTATGGGTTGCTAAGACCTTTTGATTTAATTCAACCATATAGGTTAGAAATGGGTAGCAGTCTTAAGACAAAAAAGGGAAATTCTCTGTATGAATATTGGGGAGATGTGATTTCTGTTGAGTTAAACAAGCAAGCAAAAAGGGTTAATTCAACTATATTGGTAAATTGCGCTTCAAATGAGTATTTTAATGCAGTTGATAACACTAAATTAAATTTAGAGGTGATCAATCCAGTGTTTTTAGAAAACAAGGGTGGAAAAACCAAGGTCATTAGTTTTTTTGCCAAAAGAGCACGGGGAGCAATGGCAAGATTTATTATTGAGCAAAGGGTCGATAAAGTTATAGGTTTGAAGGATTTCGATATTGGGGGTTATAAGTTTCAACCTAAAGAATCGACTAACAATAAGATGGTGTTTTTACGTGATCATACCTCATAAAAAATAATTAGAAGCTTGATCATTTTGACTCAAAAAAGAATATTTAAAATTCATGGATATTTGTTATTATTATTTATTTTTACTCTCATTATAAATTTGCCAATAGCCTCTTTTTCGAAAACTGTAGAAAAAAGTATAAGACCTAAATCTATTTTTCAAGAAAATCGAATTTTATCTAAACCTGATTCTAATGAAATTGATTTAGAGTTTAGAGATTGGATTTCTAAGTTTAGAATAAAAGCTTTAGCTGCTGGTGTTTCGCCTAAATTTTTCGACAAGTTAACGCCAGAAATTAAATATAATGAGACTTTGATAAAATTAGATCGAAAGCAATCTGAATTCACTAAGCAGATTTGGGAATATTTAGATGTAGCAGTATCTGATACTAGAATTAAGAATGGGAAAAGAGCATATCAAGAAAATAAAGAAGTTATCCAGGAAATAGAAAAATATTACAGTGTAGATGCTAAAATAATTGTTGGAATATGGGGGTTAGAAAGTGCTTACGGTGTTCAAAAAGGGAATGTGAAAACGATTGAAGCGCTTGCTACTTTAGCTTTTGATGGTCGAAGGCGAAAGTTTTTTGAAGAACAACTTATAGCAGCCTTAAAGATCTTAGAGCGAGGTGATATATCATTTAGTGAGATGAAAGGGAGTTGGGCGGGTGCTATGGGGCATACTCAATTTATACCAACATCTTATTTAGTATATGCTCAAGATTTTAATAGCGATGGAAGAGCTGAGATTTGGTCAAACGACCCAACTGATGCCTTGGCATCAACCGCTTATTATTTAAATAGACATGGCTGGATTAGTGGACAACCTTGGGGTTTAGAAGTTCGCTTACCAGAAAATTTTAATTATCATTTAATAGGTAAGAAAAAAAAGAAAAATACCATCGACTGGTCTTTATTGGGTGTCCGAATGATAAATGGAGACAGTTTGCCTAATTATGGTGGCGCTTCAATTATTTTGCCAGCTGGACATACGGGTGTAGTTCTAATGATTTTTGATAACTTTCACGTATTGGAAAAATACAATGCATCTTTGGCGTATGTGTTGGGTGTGGGCCATTTGGGTGATAGAATAATGGATGGACAATCATTTTATCATAAATGGCCAAGAAATGAGGAGGCTTTGTCGACTAACGAAAAAAAAGAATTGCAAGAGTTTTTGTTAAAAAGTGGCTTTAATATTGGTAAGGTTGACGGAATGATTGGTCCGAAGACAATAGAAGCAATTAGATCTTTACAAAGCAAATTAGGAAAAATACCTGATGGGTTTGCAACTAAGGATTTTTTAAAAGGGCTGAAATAATTTTTGTCTTTCAGGTTTAGGGCTTTAATTGATATGTCAATTTGTTAAAGTTATGCTAACTTTTTGAATCGAGGATTTTATGTCTGATATCTTACATCAACCTTCACTGGCCTTTTCAAGGAACGCGCACTTAGATGAATCTCAATATGAAGCGCTGTACAAGCAATCTATAACGGATCCTGAAAGCTTTTGGTCTAAGCATGGAAGACGGCTGGACTGGATAAAAAATTATTCAAAAATAAAAAATGTTTCATTTGAACATTCAAATGTTTCTATTAAGTGGTTTGAGGATGGTGTTTTAAATGTGAGTGCAAATTGTATTGATAGACATTTAAGCACGCGAGGAGAGCAAACTGCAATTATTTGGGAGGGTGATAATCCCTTGGAAGAAAAGCATATTAGTTATTCCGAATTATATGAAAAAGTATGTCGATTAGCTAATGTTTATAAATCTTTAGGATTGGGTAAAGGTGATCGAGTAGTTTTATATATGCCGATGATTCCTGAGGCAGCTTATGCAATGCTGGCGTGTGCCCGAATAGGAGCTGTCCATTCAATTGTATTTGGTGGATTTTCTCCAGACGCTTTAGCATCGAGAATTACTGATTGTTCAGCAGCACTTGTCGTAACGGCGGATCAAGGGCCAAGAGGGGGGGCTATGATACCGTTAAAAGAGAATGTCGATAAGGCTTTAGAGATCTGTGGTGATGTGCAAGTCTTAATGGTTGAACGAACTGAAGCTAAAGTAAATGTAAAAGAGGGTAGAGACCATTCTTATAATAATTTAATGAAGGAAGCTTCAGCTACTTGTGATCCAGAACCGATGGCTGCTGAGGACCCACTATTTATTCTTTATACTTCGGGTTCAACGGGAAAGCCAAAGGGGGTATTACACACTAGTGGTGGATATCTTGTATACGCTTCGATGACTCATCAATATACTTTTGATTATCATGACGGTGATGTATTTTGGTGCACTGCTGATGTAGGTTGGATTACAGGACACAGTTATATTGTTTATGGACCTCTTGCCAACGGTGCTACAACTTTGATGTTTGAAGGTGTTCCTACGTTTCCTGATATTGGAAGGTTTTGGGCTGTCTGTGAAAAACATAAAGTTAATCAGTTTTATACTGCACCAACGGCAATTAGAGCCTTAATGGCTCATGGTAGTGCACCTGTAAAAAAATATAATTTGGATGCTATAAAAGTTCTTGGGACTGTTGGAGAGCCAATAAACCCTGAGGCGTGGAATTGGTATAACGATGTAGTTGGTAAAGGGAAAAAACCTATCGTAGATACGTGGTGGCAGACGGAAACAGGTGGTCACTTATTAACACCAATTCCTGGAGCGATAGCGACTAAGCCAGGATCATGCACATTACCGTTTTTTGGCATAGAACCAGTGATTTTAGATCCTTCGACGGGTGCAGAAATTAATACACAAGAGGCAGAGGGGGTTCTCTGTATTAAAGATAGTTGGCCCGGTCAAATGAGAACGGTCTTTGGGGATCATGAGAGATTTGTGTCTGCATATTTTTCTGACTTTAAAGGTTATTATTTTACTGGAGATGGATGCAAAAGAGACGCAGATGGTTATTACTGGATTACGGGACGAGTAGATGATGTTATCAATGTATCTGGTCATAGAATGGGAACGGCTGAAGTAGAAAGTGCTTTGGTAGCTCATCAAAAGGTTAGTGAAGCGGCAGTTGTGGGTTTTCCTCATGATATCAAAGGGCAAGGAATATATTGTTACATAACATTAATGGCTAACGAAACCCCAACTGAAGAATTGAGAATTGAATTAAGAAACTGGGTTAGAAAAGAAATTGGCCCAATTGCAAGCCCTGATGCTATTCAATGGGCGCCAGGATTGCCAAAAACTCGGTCTGGCAAGATTATGCGAAGAATATTGCGAAAGATAGCTGAAAATGATTTTGAGTCATTAGGAGATACTTCAACATTAGCAGATCCAATTGTTGTCGATAGCTTGATTCAAAATCGACAAAATACAAATTAGTTAAAGTTATTTAATTTGAATAAATCAGATTCGTAAATTAATGAAAAAATGACGCGTTTATTGATAATCAAAAGGTAAGTTTCCAATGCGCTTAATACCTTTTAGATTAGAGAGTTCCTTAACTGAGTTATAATATTCAAGTTGACACCTGTTTCAAAAATAATTCTTAGTATGGAATTACAATGTAATTAATTTAAGGTTCTTAAATGTCTGTCACTAATAAAATTGTTTCTGATTTTAAAAATAATAAAATTGAATTTATTACTTCTGTTCCATGTAAACAATTAGCAAGCGTATTGACAGAAATAGACATTAGCCCTGAGATTCTACATGTACCATGTAACAAAGAAGATGAAGGCATCGGGCTATGTGCTGGAGCTTTTATGGGGGGGAAAAGGCCTGCTATAATTATGCAGAATACTGCATTGGGAGTGGTCATTAATAGTTTGGTAACTCTCACACAATTCTATAGAATGCCTTTGCCTATGCTGATTAGCTATAGAGGGGAGGTCGGGGAACCGGTAGCATGCCAAGTTGAGATGGCGGTCCATACTAAGGCTCTATTGGAACAGTTAAGAATTCAAACCTATCATTTTCATAGCGAACAAGACGTATCTGAGTTTGATGCAATTCTTAAACATTGTTTTATGAGTAAGAGGCCAGTAGCCATATTGACGGATGCTAACTTTTGGAATGGATACTGATAATGATAAGATATGATATTATAAAACAAATTTTACCCCTTATCGAAGATCAATTTGTAGTTTGCAATATTGGGTTGCCTAGCCAGGAGCTTTACCAATTAAGTGATCAGCCAACGAATTTTTATATGCTAGGAACTATGGGATTAGCGTCATCAATTGGATTAGGTTTAGCATTAGTACAAAAAAAGAAGATACTTGCTATTGATGGCGATGGTTCGATTTTAACTAACTTGGGTACATTATCTACTATTGCTAATAATGTAGCTAATAATTTTATTTTATTAATTATAGATAATGGTAGCTATGGTTCTACTGGGGATCAACTTACTTACGCAGGAAAAAAAACATCCCTTAAAGAGATTGCCGTAGCTTGTGGTTGTGAGAATGTTTTGGAGTGCCAAGCAGAGGAGACTGCGGGTGTTCTTAAATCAGCTTTAGAAAATGATAAAATGACGATTATTGTTTCAAAATGCGAAAGTGGAAATGTTAAGGTTCCCGTTGTGGAACTTGATCCTGTAATAATTAGGCACCGATTTATGACTAAATTAAAGAATGAAAATTGAATTAACTTTCTGCCTTATATCCAAACCCCAAATTTCTTAGTTACGTGGCTTGCTGCTGCTTTATTTAAGTCAGCCCGTTTCTTAGAGCTGAATAATGTGTTTTGCAGTGCATGATCGTCAGCTATACTGACAAAATATAATTTTGATGCTTCTTCATTTTTTAAAATTTTTATTTTATTTTTGCATAAGCAAGCAGAAAACCAAATATCATCTACCCAAGAAAATTGTTTATCAATTATCAGATCTGTTTTAGTAAAAAATTTTTTCCGAACTAAAACACCACCAAATCCTTGAATGATTACACCATTTTTTTTCCCCAAACGTTCGACACTAAAGGTACTTGCAGCAATAGCAGATGTCTTTTTACGAGAATGAAATACAAAGCTTTCTGCCCAAGTGGGCTTGTACTCCCAGTCATCGTCACAATATAGAATATAGTCCTTCGAAGCAGTGTTTTTTAATGTTGGTATTAATTTTGATGCTGGTCCTAGGTCGTCATTAATTCTTTTAATTGTTATACCTTTTGGAACTTTTGGTAAAACACCATCCCAATTTGGGAAGCGTTTGTAACTTTTGGGTATGGTTAACCAAATATTTTTTATTTCTACTGTTTGACGCAGTAATGACTCTAATGTCTCGCCAACTCTTGAAAATCTTGGAGGAATAGATGTGAGTGAAATATCTGTGAAATCCGCCATATACTACTAGGGGTTTCCAGACCCTTCAATTAAACCCATATTTTCTAGTTTTAAAATAATTTGTAGGGCACATTCATCTACTGTATGACCTTCGGTTTTAATGGTGAGTTCTGGATTTTTGGGCGTTTCGTAAGGATCTGAGATACCTGTAAATTCTTTTATTTTTCCTTCACGAGCCAGTTTGTAAAGTCCCTTTCTATCTCTTTTTTCACACTCTTCTAGGGATGTTGCGACATGTATTTCAATAAAGACACCATAGTGTTCAATTTCGGATCTTACAGTTTTTCGTGTATGCTCATATGGTGCTATCGGGGCACAAAGAGCAATACCACCATTTTTAGTGATTTCTGATGCAACATATCCGATCCGTCTTATATTTAAATCTCGGTGCTTTTTAGAAAAACCCAGTTCGGAAGAAAGGTTTTGTCTAACAACGTCTCCATCCAATAATGTAACTGGTCTACCACCTAATTCCATCAATTTAACCATTAAGGCATTTGCGATAGTAGATTTTCCAGAACCTGACAATCCTGTGAAGAAAACAGTAAACCCTTGCCTGGTTTTAGGGGGATGAGATTTTCTTAACTCCTCTACAACTTCTGGGTAACTAAACCAATTTGGGATTTCGAGTCCTTCTTGGAGTCGTCGCCTGAGCTCTGTCCCAGAAATACTTAGATAATTGTCATTTGGTCCTAAAGTATCAATCTGCTCATATTGTGCTCTTTTTTCAATATAAACCATATTCTTGAAGCCTACCATTTTAATCCCCATTTCAGAGCTTAATGCTTCAAATAATTCTAAAGCTTCGTAAGGGGCATAAAAGTCTTTGCCATGCTTATTTTTTCCAGGCCCAGCGTGGTCTCGACCTACAATAAAATGAGTGCAGCCATAATTTTTCCTAATTAAGCCATGCCATATGGCTTCTCTGGGCCCAGCCATTCTCATAGCTAAGTTGAGTAGTGACAGTGAGGTTGTTGATTTTGGATAGTGATTAAGTACCGCTTCATAGCATCTGACCCTTGTGAAATGATCAATATCCCCAGGTTTTGTTAACCCAATTACAGGATGAAGCAGTAAATTAGCTTGAACATCTTTAGCAGCTTGAAATGTCAACTCTTGATGAGCACGGTGCAGAGGATTTCGTGTCTGAAAAGCTACTATTTTTTCCCAACCAAGCTTTCGAAAGTAAGAACGTAATTCATTTGGGCTATTTCGGCGCTCCTTGAAGTCATAATGGTTGGGAGATTCCAAACCTTGTATTTCTCCTCCTAAGTAAACGGCCCCGGTGCTATTAAATAAATAGTCTACCCCTGGATGTGAATCGTCAATAGATCCATAAACTTCTTGTGCTTCAAGCTTTTTATCTGGAACCCATAGATCAGAAATTATCATTTTAGCGAGAATAACACCCTCTTGATCACAAAGAGCAATACTTTTGCCAATGGAAATGCTTCTAGCAAAATCTTCTGTTACATCTAAAATTATTGGAATCGGCCATAAAGAACCGTCCGCAAGTCTCATGTGGTTTAGAACATTTTCATAATCAGTTCTGGTTAGAAATCCCTTTAGTGGGCTGAACGCACCATTCATAAGTAATTCCAAATCACATATTTGCCTGGGAGTTAAATCCCAACGTCTTAGTTCTATTGCACTATTTCTAATATGTGAAAGCTCAGATTTTTTAACATATAATTCATCTAAGTCTTCCATTGGTCAAAAAATCCCTTCTATGTTTTTTCGGCTAAAAACTTCTCAGCTTCTAAGGCAGCCATGCACCCCATACCTGCTGAGGTCACGGCCTGTCTATAAATATAATCTGTTAAATCACCAGCTACGAACACTCCAGGAATTGATGTAGCAGTACTGTTTGCGTTAGTAACAACATACCCACCCATATGTGTTTCTAGTTGACCCTTAACTAAGCTATTTTCTGGGGCATGTCCTATTGCTACGAAAACCCCCTTGCAGCTTAAATGGCTTATTTTATTTGTCTTAACATTTCTAACATTTAAACCTGTAACTCCTAAAGGATTATCATCACCTAAAATTTCGTCTACTTCGTGAAACCATAATGTTTCAATTTTTGGATTTTTAAAAAGTCTGTCTTGTAAGATTTTCTCTGCTCTAAGCTCGTCTCTGCGGTGAATCAATGTAACCTTTGAGGCAAAATTAGTTAAGAATAGCGCTTCTTCTACAGCAGTGTTGCCACCACCGATTACTACAACATCTTCACCCTTGTAAAAAAAACCATCACACGTCGCGCAAGCTGATACGCCAAAGCCCTTGAATTTGTCTTCAGATTCCAAACCCAACCATTTTGCCTGGGCACCGGTTGCCAAAACAACCGCATCTGCAACGTATGTATCGCCTGACTGACCAGTCGCTAAGAATGGTCTTTTAGAAAGATTAATTTTATCAATATGGTCAAAAATTATATCTGTTCCTACTGATTTAGCGTGAGCCTCCATATTTACCATGAGATCAGGCCCTTGTATTTCTTTTTCGCCGGGCCAATTTTCGACTTCAGTCGTGATTGTCAATTGTCCTCCAGGTTGGATACCTTGGATTAGGATTGGATCTAACATAGCCCTGCTCGCATAAACTCCAGCTGTATATCCAGCTGGGCCAGAACCAATTATTAATAAACGAGTGTGTTTCTCTTTGGGCATTATTATCCTCATAAATAAATAAGTCTTCACATATCTTTTACAATTAATAACTGAAAGGCCAAGTGGTAATTCTTGTAAAAGTATTATTATATGAAAGAAATTTTGTTTCTTATATTTGAAATATTATTGCGCATTCAATCAGTAATTTGTAATGTTTTATTAGAATGTGAGGATTCGTTATGGGAATTTCAAAATTAGATGCCGTTGATCGTAAAATTTTAGCAGAATTACAAAATGATGGCCGTATAACTAATGTAGATTTAGCTGGCAAAGTTGGCATTTCGGCTCCCCCATGTTTGCGTCGGGTACGAACTCTTGAAGAAAAAGGTTTCATAAACGGCTATCATGCTGAGGTAAATTCAAGGGACTTAGGTTTTGAGGTGCAAGTTTTTGCAATGGTAGGTTTACATTCTCAAGCGGAGACTGATTTGGCGTCGTTTGAAGTACAATGCATGAACTGGCCTTTGGTTAGAGAATGTCACATGTTAAATGGAGAAATAGATTTTATTCTAAAATGTGTGGCTCCTGATCTCAGTACATTTCAAAGCTTTCTAACTGGCCACTTAACATCTGCTGAAAATGTTGCGAGTGTTAAAACATCGTTGGTCATTAGATGTGCAAAAGACGAGCCAGGTGTGCCTTTTGATATCTTGGAAGAAAGATTATTAAAGGATTCTTAATTTTCTAACATTATAGTTGAAATTAATCGTCCATAATCCGTCTCAGATTTGTGAACGGACCTTCGATAAGAAAAATATAAATCAGAATTTTCATAGGTGCAGAAACCGATAGTATCTACTGTATTTATACCAGCCTTTATTAACCGTGAGACATTAAATTTACTTAAGTTAAAATGATAATTATCTTGAGGCCCTTTCGAAAAATATTTTTTATTTGATCTATCTTTTTGGTGGAATAACTCATAAAACTCCGGCCCGACTTCGTAATTTTTTTGATTGATAGTTGGTCCCACAGCTGCGGATATCTTATTTGTTTCTGCTCCAATATTGACCATACTAATGATGGTATTTTCGAGGATGCCATTTAGCGCACCCTTCCAGCCGGCATGTGCAGCACCGATTACCCCATTCTCATTGTCAACAAAAAGAACCGGCTGACAATCAGCTGTTAAAATACAAAGAACAATGTCTCTGTTAGAGGTAACTAGTGCATCACCCTTTTTAACGTGACTTAGATATTTATTAGCCGTTACAACATCTGATGAATGATGTTGATGAACAAACATTAAGGCGGAAGGAGAGACATTCATTGATTGGGCGACTAATGAGCGATTTTGATTGACGAGCTTGGAATTATCATTTGAACCTAATCCACAATTTAAACCTTTATAAATTCCAGAAGATACCCCACCTTTTCTTGTATAAAAACCGTGTTTCGCTCCTAATAAATTCCTACTTTTGTGATGATAGATAGTCATATATTAAATCCAACTGGTAAAGCTGTTTTTGAAGGTACCAATGCAATCGCCTTAAATAAGTTGCCCATCTGAGATGAGTGGATAAGGCGGGTTTCATCAGATCGAAGTTTAAGTTTCTGAATTTCTGGTAGATCTCTTACAAGTCTTTCAAACCTTTCTGAAATACCCAATTTTCTTAATAATAAGCCTTGAGTGGTAGTTTTTGAAACCACAACATTTGTGGCATAATTTGATAGATCATTAAAGTTAACGTGTGCAGTCAAATCGCAATCACCAGGATGTTTTAAGGGGTCAATTTTTTTGTGATTTTTGACCGCTTGAAAAGTATTACCTACTAAATTGTCACTTCCGTAATCAATAATTATCGCACAACCTCCAAACATTTTAATTCTTTTAGATAATTCTTCCATCATTGGTTTTGCAGCCTCACAGATTTCAACAATATCCCCTATTTCTGTATCTTTTATACGATGAGCTATAGTGTGTAGGGGTATTTTATTTCCTAAAAAATAACTTAATTTATTTTTCTCTATCCCGATTAAAATTTCTCTCCAGCCTAGCTTATCCTTTCTAAATTGCCTTATGGGAAGGGCATCGAAAAATTCATTCGCAATAAAGAAAACTGGCTTTTGTGGGAGAGATTCAATTGTTTCGTGCCACTCAACATTGTATTTAGATAATTGCTCATCTTGAATTCTTATTAACGTTTGACTTTTTTCAATGAGATGAATTGTCATGCTTTGATGAAATCCCGGTATTGATGTCGTAGCACGAAGGATATCTGTCATTAGAGTTCCCCGCCCAGGCCCTGCTTCCACCAAAGCAAATGATGGCGTGCCTTGATCAAGCCAGTTTTGAGCCAAACATAGACCAAGTAATTCTCCAAAAACTTGACTGATTTCAGGGGAGGTAACGAAATCTCCTTTTTTTCCAAAGGGATCTTTCTTGCTGTAATAACCGTATTTTGGATGCATCAAGCAAATTTCCATAAAATCTGAAATGCGTATTGGACCAGCACGATTTATTTGCTCTAAAAGAATAGTCGAAATCTCGTTCATTTTATTTTTATTACTTTTGACATAATCGCAATCCCGATTATAATCATCGGAATGGACAAAACCTGTCCAGATGAAAACCCCCAATTTGAGATTTGTATCATATATCCAGATGGGTTTAAGTCTGTTACATAGTAATAATCTGGTTGTCTGAAAAACTCTATAAAACATCGCGAGATACCATAACCTGTAAAGAAGACACCAACTGATAGGCCTGGAACCTTTAACCATGATTTAAAAAATGCACCCCAGAATAATAATAATCCTAAGATGAGACCTTCAAATATCGCTTCATATAGTTGAGAGGGGTGTCGTGAACAAATTTCTACAAAGTTTATTCCACAATCTTGATTGTTCTGATTGGGAAATATTACAGCCCAAGGTAAACTTGAGGGTTTGCCAAAAAGTTCACCGTTAATAAAATTTGCGATTCGTCCTAAAAATAGGCCAATTGGAGTTGTGACGGCAATTAAATCTCCAACTGATAAAATTGACAATTTATTCCTACGGCAGAAGATAATGCCACTAATAATTACACCAATAAAGCCACCGTGAAACGACATCCCACCTTTCCAAACCATTGGTATTTCAAGTGGGTTATGTAAATAATAATTTGCTTGATAAAATAATACGAAGCCCAGTCGACCTCCAATTATTACGCCAAATATCATCCAAGTTAGCAACTGCTCTGGATGATCTTTTGTCATGGGCGCTGTCTTATTTTTCCAAAGGTTGGGCTGTGCTGTCATTCTTACTATTATTTGCCAAGCTGATAATAATCCCACGATATACGCCACGGCATACCAACGTAGTGTGAAAGATATAACGCCAATATCAAATGTAAAAATTTCTGGAGATAAGTTTGGTAAATGAATGACGTGTAGCATTTGAAATTAAATTTTCTTTTTACTGTGGTATTAAAGCACTCTTGGCAATTTTGTTTTATAACAATATATAATTGTCATACTTCGAATGAGGCTTGAAATGCAAACACGCAATAAAATATTTGATGATTTATCTGAATTGATGACCAATGCACTTGGTGTAGCTCAAGGTGCCAAGGATGAGGCTGATACCGCCATAAGAGGAGTTATTGACCGCTGGTTGGCTGATAAAGATTTAGTAAGTAGAGAAGAATTGGAAGTACTTAAAATTATGTCTAAAAAACTCAGTAAAGAAAATGCAGATTTAAAATCGCGCATTGAGATCCTTGAGAAGCAAAATAGCAAAACATAATTATCATTTTCTAAAACGCTTAAATTTCTGTGGATAACTATAGAAAAGTTCTTTACAATGGTAAGGTTTTTCACACAATATATGGTGTAAGATTTTTATGATTTACGAGATATAGCGTTACTGCCTAAATATAGTTATACGGTTTAAGTGATAGTGGAAAGATAAACTTTGCTAATTAACAGTTATAACCAGATTGACGAGATTCAGCACCCTTTAGACATGGTAGAAGAACTAGCAACGTTAAATTCTTGGGATTTTAATAGAATTACAGATGACAAAATCGTTATGAACGTAGAAGCTTTATGGCGGAATTATGTCCTAACACTGGCTATATCAGAGGAAGATAAAATTCTGAAATTAGTATGTTCATTTGAGATTAAGGCATCTAAACATTCTTTAAGTAAGATTTATGAAACATTAAATATTATTAATGATTTGATTTGGTCTGGTGCATTTACTTATTTACCATCGGAAAATATCATCATTTACAAATATGGATTGTTATTAAATCATGATAACGATCTAACTGACTTTCAAATTGATCAAATTTTGTCAGATGCCTTGACAAATTGTGAGGGATTTTACCCTTCTCTACAAAAAGTTGTTTGGGGAGGAGCTTCACCCTCTGAAGCGATAGGAATTGCTATGATGCCAACTCAGGGCGAAGCTTAAACTTAGGAATAGTTATGTCGATTGAATTAATTAACTGTAATAATTTAGTCTTGATAGGATGTGGTAAGATGGGATCAGCTTTATTGAAAGGCTGGTTAGACAACGGAATTAAGCCGGAATCTATTTTTGTTAATGAGCCAAATCCTTCGTGTTGGCTGTTGAGTTTGTCAGGTATTAATTTGAATGAAAGTTTGCCAAATAATGCTGCTGTTTGTGTTTTGGCGGTCAAACCCCAAATAATGAAAACTGCTTTACCGCAAATAACAAAATTCAAGAATTCAGAGACAGTTTTTCTGTCTATAGCAGCAGGATCTACAATCAAAATGTTTGAGGAGGAGTTGGGGAAAACTTCTAGAGTTGTTAGGGCAATGCCAAATACACCCGCTTCTGTTAACAAAGGAATAACAGCGATTATAGGAAATAATTTTTCTAGTGAAAGCGATCTAACGTTATCAGAAAGCTTAATGAATAGTGTTGGACAAACATTGCGGTTAGAAAGTGAAAGTCAAATGGATGCTGTAACGGCCATATCTGGGTCTGGTCCAGCCTATGTATTTTACTTAATAGAATCTCTCGCTCTGGCAGGGGAGGAGCAAGGCTTATCATCTGGTTTATCTATGAAATTAGCACAATCTACAGTAATTGGTGCTGGCGCCTTGTCGGATGATTCTCCTGAAACCCCCAGTGAGTTAAGAATAAATGTAACTTCTCCAGGTGGAACAACCCAAGCAGCCTTAGAGGTTTTAATGGATGAAGAGTTAGGGCTGGCCCCGCTTCTAAGTAGAGTAGTAGAAGCAGCAACTAAGCGGGGAAAAGAATTAGGAAGCTGAGTATGAATATAATTTCATTCAATGATTTTCAAAAAATTGAAATAAGAGTGGGTAGAGTAATCGAGGTGGATCAATTCCCGGAAGCGCGCAAGCCAGCGCTAAAGCTAAAAATTGATTTTGGTGACGCTATTGGGATTAAAAAAAGCTCTGCTCAGATAACACATCACTATAATTTGGATAATTTATTAGGAAAAAATGTATTAGCGGTTGTAAATTTTGAACCTCGTCAGATAGGAAAGTTTATGTCAGAAGTTTTGGTACTTGGTATATCTGATGGTGATGGAAATATTGTTTTAATTAAACCTGATAATGAAGTTCCACTCGGGGCTAAACTACATTGAAAAAAAAATTGTTTATCACGAGACCTCTCCCAGAAAAGGTCATTAAAAAGGCAGAGAAGTATTTTTCTGTTACTATTCGAGAGTCTGTTTTACCAACGAAAAAAGAAGAGTTAGTTTATGCTTTGCAGAATTTTGATGCTATAATTGGCGCCATTGGTGATCAGTTCAGCTTGGGAGTGTTTTCAACGGCCAAAACCACTAGAACTAAGATTATTTCAAATTTTGGTGTCGGATATGATCATTTAGATTTGAATGCCGCTAAAGATTTAAAAATTAAAGTAACAAATACTCCGGATGTTGTGACAAATGCGACTGCAGATCTTGCGATGGCATTAATTTTAATGGCTGCTAGAAGAGCTGTGGAGGGTGATCGTTTGGTTCGTAGTGGAGATTGGAAAGGTTGGAATCCAATGCAAATGTTAGGTACCCATGTATCTGGAAGTACTCTGGGAATTATTGGGATGGGTAGAATTGGAAAGGCAATTGCAAAACGAGGTAACTTAGGGTTTGGAATGCCTGTTTTATATTACAACCGGTCAGAAGTCTCTAATGAAGGTTTGCAAAATTCGCGTCACGTAAAAAGCTTGGATGATTTGTTGTTTAATGCTGATATAATAGTTGTCTCATTACCTGGTGGTCCAGAAACCTATCATCTTATTGATAATAAATCTTTTGAAAAAATGAAATCTACATCCATTCTAATTAATATTGCTAGAGGAGAAATTGTAAAAGAAAGTGATCTAATAGTTGCTCTAAAAAATAAATCGATACGAGGTGCTGGTTTGGATGTTTATGAATTTGAGCCAAGTGTTCCAAAGGCTCTTATTGATCTTGAAAACGTTGTTTTATTACCGCATCTTGGAACGGCAGCATTATCAGTTAGGGAAAAGATGGGTGATTTAGCCTTGGAAAATATAATAGCATTTTTATTAGATCAAAAAGAACCACCCAATTTAATTAATTAGTCTTTTTTGATTGTTTAAAAAAAGAATCTCGCCAGTGGCGTCTACATAATGAGGTATATGTTTCATTCCCACCAATTTGGATTTGATCCCCTTCGTTAATTACGTTTCCATTTTCGTCCGACCTGATTACCATGGTAGCTTTCTTACCACAGTGACAAATAGTTCTTACTTCTCTCATTTCATCCGCAAGAGCCAAGAGAGTAGCTGAGCCAGGAAACAATTCACCTCTAAAATCAACTCGTAAGCCAAAGCACATTACCGGAATTTCGAGGTTATCAACAACAGTTGCTAATTGCCAAACTTGTTCTTTTGTTAGGAAATGTGACTCGTCAACAAATATACATGCGCATTCGGAGCTTACTAAGTGTAGTTTTATTTTTTTAAATAGGTTTTCACTTTTCTCAAATGTCTCTGATGCCTCACTTATTCCAATGCGAGACGCAATTCTTGCAGTACCGGCTCTTTTATCAATGGCAGCAGTTAAGAGGTAAGTCTGCATACCTCGCTCGTGATAGTTATGAGAGGCTTGTAGAAGAACAGTAGATTTACCAGCGTTCATTGTTGAATAATGAAAATATAATTTTGCCATGATTTTGTTATGGAATGAAACCTAGTTGAAGGTCAATTAAGCTTTTTAAAAGAATGAGAGGTGGGGCGGAATTTATTCCGCCCACATCGAACTATATTTACGCTTACGCGTTGATTTTTGATACTACACCGGAGCCGACTGTTCTGCCCCCTTCACGGATCGCAAAGCGTAAACCTTGCTCCATTGCGATTGGTGCTATGAGTTCTACATTAAACTTAAGGTTATCTCCAGGCATCACCATTTCTGTGCCTGATGGCAACTCAACCGTTCCAGTAACGTCAGTTGTACGGAAGTAAAACTGTGGTCGGTAGTTTGCAAAGAATGGTGTATGACGACCACCCTCATCTTTAGTCAAGATATAAACCTCTGCTTCAAACTTAGTGTGAGGTGTAACAGAGCTTGGCTTACATAAAACTTGTCCACGCTCAACTTCTTCACGTCCGATACCACGTAGCAAGACACCTACGTTATCACCAGCTTCACCACGATCTAGCAATTTGCGGAACATCTCCACACCAGTACATGTTGTTTTGCTTGTATCTTTGATACCAACGATCTCAATGTCGTCGCCAACATTAATCACACCACGCTCCACACGACCGGTCACAACAGTTCCTCGGCCAGAGATTGAAAACACATCTTCAATCGGCATCAAGAACGGCTCGTCTACTGCACGTGGTGGTTGCGGTATATGCGCATCCACAGCAGCCATTAGTTCAGCAATTTTTTCTTTACCAATCGCATCATCACGATCTTCTAAAGCAGCTAAAGCTGAGCCAGCAACAATAGGAATATCATCTCCAGGATAATCATAAGCTGAAAGAAGCTCTCTAATTTCCATCTCAACCAGCTCTAAAAGCTCTTCATCATCTACCTGATCAATTTTATTCATAAAGACAACCATCGCTGGAATACCAACCTGACGACCAAGAAGAATATGTTCACGTGTCTGAGGCATAGGACCATCAGCAGCGTTAACAACCAAAATAGCACCGTCCATTTGAGCTGCACCTGTAATCATATTCTTTACATAGTCAGCGTGACCGGGGCAGTCCACGTGTGCGTAGTGACGAGCTTCCGTCTCATACTCAACATGAGCCGTTGAAATTGTAATCCCGCGAGCCTTCTCTTCAGGCGCTCCATCAATCTCATCATACGCCTTAAACGTATCTGAATATTGCTTTGTAATCGCTGCAGTTAATGTCGTCTTACCATGGTCAACATGGCCAATCGTGCCAATGTTACAATGTGGCTTCGTACGTTCAAACTTCTCCTTTGCCATAGCTTGGCCTCCTTTGCTTTCTTAAAGATGGGATTTCCATCGTCCTTCGTATAATTATATTAAATTCTTAAGCATATTTTGCCTGAATCTCTTCTGATATATTTTGAGGAACAGAGTCATAATGTGAAAATTGCATTGTAAAATTCGCTCTACCTGACGACATTGATCGCAAAGTATTGATGTATCCAAACATATTTGCCAAAGGCACGTTTGAATTAATTGCTATTGCATTCCCACGAGGTTCCTGACCCTGAACCTGACCTCTTCTGGAGGTTAAATCACCAATAATTCCGCCAGTATATTCTTCAGGCGTAACTACCTCAACCTTCATGATTGGCTCTAACATTTTTGCACCCGCTTTACGCAATCCCTCCCGCATTCCTGCACGGGCGGCCAACTCGAATGCTAAAACACTAGAATCAACATCATGATATGCACCGTCTATCAACGATACTTTAAAATCGATAACAGGAAAGCCTGCTAAAGGCCCTGAATCCATTACTGATTTTATACCCTTTTCCACACCGGGAATGTATTCTTTGGGTATTGAGCCACCAACAATTTTACTCTCAAAACTATAACCTTCACCTGGCTCAGTAGGAGAAATCACCATTTTGACGCGACCAAATTGCCCAGAACCACCAGATTGTTTTTTATGAGTGTAATCTATTTCAGCTTCATGGCCGATTGTTTCTCGGTAAGCAACCTGAGGTGCCCCAATATTTGCCTCAACCTTAAACTCACGTTTTAATCTATCAACAAGTATATCAAGATGAAGCTCTCCCATGCCCTTCATGATTGTCTGCCCAGATTCTAAGTCGGTTTCTACCCTAAAAGATGGATCCTCAGCTGCCAAACGCGCCAATCCTTGTGACATTTTTTCCTGGTCTGCCTTCGTTTTAGGCTCAACTGCAATCTCTATCACCGGATCTGGGAAGGTCATTGTCTCAAGGACAACGGCCTCTTTCTCATCACATAATGTATCACCAGTCGTAGTATCTTTCAGACCAGCCAATGCTATTATATCTCCTGCAAACGCTTCATCGATCTCTTCACGATTAATCGAATGCATCATCATCATTCGACCTACTCGCTCTTTCTTACCTTTTGTTGAATTCATCATTGAACCACCCTTTGTTAAGGTGCCTGAGTAAATCCGAGTGAAAGTAAGCGATCCCACAAAGGGGTCATTCATTATTTTAAAAGCCAAGCCAGAAAATGCCATCTTATCATCAGCACGTCGAGCAATATCTCTTGTTTCTGTTTCATCACCTGGCTTGAACCCCATATAGTCAACAACATCAAGCGGAGAAGGCAAATAATCGATGACAGCGTTCAAGAGAGGTTGTACTCCCTTATTTTTAAATGCTGAACCCGCCAAAACAGGAACAAACTCCATAGCTAGAGTCCCTTTTCTGATCAATGTTCTTAGCAATTCAGCACTTGGCTCTTCACCCTCAAGATATGCTTCCATGGCCTCATCATCCATCTCAACAGCCATTTCTATCATCTCATTTCGCAAGTCTTCTGCTTTTTGAGATAACTCTGATCGTATTGGACGTTTTTCCCAAGTTGCGCCTAAGTCTTCTCCAGCATAAACCCACTCTTCCATGGTAACTAAATCTACTATACCCTCTAGCTCTGTTTCAGACCCAATTGGTATTTGGATAGGCATGGCTCTCGCGCCTGTTCGATCTTTAATCATCTCAACACAATTGAAGAAATCTGCTCCAATCTTATCCATTTTGTTAACGAATACTATGCGTGGCACATGGTATCGATCAGCCTGGCGCCAGACGGTCTCAGTCTGAGGTTCCACCCCAGCATTAGCATCCAAGACACACACCGCTCCATCAAGAACCGCTAATGAACGCTCTACTTCAATTGTAAAATCTACGTGACCAGGTGTGTCAATAATATTTAAACGGTGCTTTTCTGTATCTGCTTTATTGCCATCCTCTGTTCGTTCCCAAAATGTGGTCGTTGCAGCGGATGTAATAGTGATCCCGCGCTCTTGCTCTTGCTCCATCCAATCCATGGTAGCGGCGCCGTCGTGGACCTCTCCAATATTATGCGATTTACCTGTGTAATAAAGAATTCTTTCAGAACATGTAGTTTTTCCTGCATCAATGTGCGCCATAATTCCAAAATTTCGGTAGCGATCAAGGGGATATTCTCGGGCCATTACAATTCTCCGTATTACAGCTTTACCAGCGATAGTGACTAAATGCTTTATTCGCATCTGCCATCTTATGAGTGTCTTCTCGTTTTTTTACTGCAGTTCCACGACTATTAATCGCATCCATTAATTCTCCAGCTAAACGCTCTACCATAGTATTTTCGTTTCTTTTTCTCGCCGCACCAATCATCCATCTAATTGCCAATGCCTCTCGGCGCTCTGGCCGTACTTCGACTGGAACTTGATACGTTGCTCCACCCACTCGCCGAGACCTTACCTCAACACTTGGTTTTATATTTTCAAGAGCTTCGTGAAAAACCTCAACTGGGG
The DNA here is from genome assembly GCA_029246285.1 of Paracoccaceae bacterium. Classification (GTDB taxonomy): domain Bacteria; phylum Pseudomonadota; class Alphaproteobacteria; order Rhodobacterales; family Rhodobacteraceae. The sequence continues at coordinate 67,281 of JAQWNW010000069.1, forward strand.
CTCTTTTTAATTTTCCCTCAACTCGCTCAAATGCTCCGTATACAATACTTTCAGCCACGGATTTCTTGCCGTCTATCATAAGATTATTCATAAATTTAGATAATACCCGGTCACCAAATTTTGGATCTGGTAAAATCTCGCGTTTTTCTGCTGCATGACGTCGTGACATTAAACCTCTCCTTACTTAGGACGTTTGGCGCCATACTTGGAGCGCCTTTGTTTTCGATCTTTTACGCCTTGGGTATCTAATACCCCTCGTAAGATGTGATACCTAACTCCAGGAAGGTCTTTTACTCTACCACCCCGAATCAAAACTACTGAGTGCTCCTGCAAATTATGACTTTCGCCGGGAATGTAGGAGATAACCTCAAACCCGTTTGTTAAACGTACTTTAGCTACTTTTCTCATAGCTGAGTTCGGTTTTTTTGGTGTTGTAGTATACACCCGAGTACATACTCCACGCTTTTGAGGGCACGACTGCAGATGCATCGACTTTGATCTTTTAATTTTTGGCTGCCGCGGCTTACGGATCAGCTGTTGAATTGTTGGCATTCCGGTTCCCCGTTTTTAACCTATAACATTTTATGTGCCCAACGTTTAATCGACACACATTACAAATGCGGCGCACAAGAATGTTGAAACACCGCACTATTTCCAGAGGATCAAAGCTTTTGCTCGGATCATGACCGCCCAAATTATGGCTGTCCAAAAAGGTATAATTCCCTTCGTGTGAGCGCGCGTATATGTTTGTTATGTTATGTTGTCAACACTCTGTTACAGAAACATACTGTTTTATTTGAGTTTATTGCATTATTATTAAAAAAGTATTCCAAGTTGTTAAGGCTGCACACTATTCCTAAAGAATAAAGCATTAAACCCTGGTTTTTATAAAAACCAGGGTTTAATGATGATTCCTTCATAAAAGATCTAAATTCTAATTTTCGTCAGCAACTTGGTCTATATTCGAGAACACATCCTCTGCAGCTTCAAAAGCCTCTGGTGCTTCTATAGCAATATTTTCCATCGCTTCCGCCTGACGCTCATCAATAATTACTCGATCACGACTTTGCGCCACTCTCTTAATATTTGAAATAGCGCCACCAGTTCCTGCTGGGATCAACCGCCCAACAATGACATTTTCCTTCAATCCTATTAATTTATCTTTCTTACCTTGAACAGAACTTTCCGTTAGTACTCTTGTAGTCTCCTGAAACGATGCGGCAGATATAAAGGACCTAGTAGATAGAGACGCCTTTGTAATTCCCAATAATATTGGTGCGCCAGTAGCTGCCTCACGACCATCTGCAACTGCCTTAGAATTTGCCTCGTCAAATTCGACCTTATCTACATGCTCTCCCTTTAATAGAGTTGTACCTCCAGAAGAGTGAATTTCCCATTTTTGAAGCATTTGTTTGACAATAACTTCTATATGTTTGTCATTAATTTTAACACCTTGCAAACGGTAAACATCTTGCACTTCATCTATTAAATAATCAGCTAAAGCCTCAATCCCCATTACTTGCAATATATCGTGAGGAGCTGGATTTCCATCCATTATGTATTCTCCTCGCTTAACAAAATCACCTTCAGCAACAGGAATGTGTTTTCCTTTTGGAACCATATATTCTATAGGTTCTAACCCCTCATCAGTTGGCTCGATACTAATTCTTCTTTTGTTTTTATAATCACGTCCAAATCTTACATATCCATCAATTTCCGCAATGATCGCATGATCTTTAGGTCTACGAGCTTCAAATAGTTCCGCTACACGTGGTAAACCACCTGTGATATCTTTGGTTTTAGCACCTTCACGTGGAATACGCGCTATTACATCACCAGCTTTTATCTCTTGACCATCTTCAACCGAAAGTATTGCGTCAACTGACATGGTATATGTTGCAGGATTACCATTATCCAATCTGGTAGGCTCTCCCTTTTTATCAACAATTATTATCTCTGGTTTCAAATCACTGCTTCGCGATGCTGACCTCCAGTCAGAAACAATTTTTTGAGAGATACCAGTAGCATCATCCATATCATCACGAACAGATATTCCACTGATCAAATCAACAAATTTTGCTGTCCCACCTTTTTCAGCAATTATTGGCAGAGTATAAGGATCCCATTCGAACAATCTATCGCCACGTTTCACTTTCTGCTTGTCTTTCACATGAACCTGTGAACCGTATCCAAGTTTGAATGATACACTCTCGACACCATGTTCATCAATTATCGCTATTTGCATATTCCTGCCCATTACGATATTCGCTCCATCCGCATTCTTTAGTAAGTTCGAACCTCTAAACTCGACCTTTCCTTCATGTGAACTCTCCTGAAAAGACTGCTGTCCACCTTGGGCAACCCCACCAATATGAAAGGTTCGCATAGTTAATTGAGTTCCTGGCTCACCAATTGACTGGGCCGCTATAATTCCAACGGCTTCCCCTAAGTTTACCAATGTACCTCGTGCTAAATCTCGACCATAACAAAGTGCGCAGACACCTTCTTCGGCTTCGCACGTAAGTGCAGAACGAATCCTAACGGACTGCAAGCCCTCTGCTTCTATTGTGTCGGACATTCTTTCATCAATAAGTTCGTTTTTTGACAACAATATTTCATCAGTGCCTGGTTTTACTATATCTTCTGCCGCAACCCTTCCTAAAATTCTTTCAGATAATGTCGCTACAACTTCTCCATCGTTCACCGCAGCAGTTGCTGTGATAGAAGAGTCAGTTCCACAATCATGAACCCTGACAATGCAATCCTGAGCTACATCAACCAATCTTCGGGTTAAATATCCAGAATTGGCAGTTTTCAACGCTGTATCAGACAAACCTTTTCTCGCACCATGCGTAGAATTAAAGTACTCAAGAACCGTCAAACCCTCTTTAAAGTTCGAAATAATTGGGGTTTCGATAATATCACCATTTGGTTTTGCCATTAAGCCACGCATTCCACCCAATTGCTTCATCTGAGTAACAGATCCACGAGCCCCCGAATGGGCCATCATATAAACCGAATTTGGTTCCATTTCTGCTCCAACATTATCCATGTCAGATGTCGAAATTGCCCCCATCATTGCATCAGTCACTTTATCATTACATTTAGACCAAGCATCAATAACTTTATTGTATTTTTCACCCTGAGTGATCAAACCGTCCATGTATTGCTGCTCAAATCCTTTCACCTGATCTCGCGTGGTGTCCACAGTATCCCATTTAGAATCTGGTATAACCATATCGTCCTTACCAAAAGAGATACCAGCACGAAAAGCTTCCTTAAAACCAAGTGACATAATTTGATCGCAAAAAATAACACTCTCTTTTTGTCCACAATATCGATATACTGTATCAATGACTTCACCCACTTCTTTTTTTCTGATCAATCTATTCACCAAACTGAATGGTGCTTTATTGTTAATAGGCAAGAGAGCGCCCAATCGAGCACGACCAGGAGTTGTCTCAAATCTCTTAAAATATATATTTCCTTCTTCATCAACTTGAGCAAGGCGAGCTTGAATTTTCGCATGCAAGTGTACATCACCAGCATCTAAAGCATGTTGAACTTCCTCTATGTCAGCAAAGATCTTACCCTCGCCTTTCATACCATCGCGCATCATAGAGATGTAATAAAGTCCCAAAATCATATCTTGTGAAGGAACTATTATCGGCTTTCCGTTCGCTGGTGACAAAACATTGTTAGTCGACATCATCAGCACTCTTGCTTCTAATTGAGCTTCCAAAGACAATGGAACATGCACTGCCATCTGATCACCATCAAAATCAGCATTAAAAGCTGAACAGACTAATGGATGCAATTGAATAGCTTTGCCTTCTATCAAAACAGGCTCAAATGCCTGAATCCCCAGCCGATGGAGAGTTGGAGCTCTATTTAACATAACAGGATGCTCTCGTATCACCTCGTCAAGTATATCCCAAACCTCCGGGCGTTCTTTCTCAACGAGCTTTTTTGCTTGCTTAACAGTAGAAGAAAGACCTTTTGCCTCTAAACGAGAATAAATAAACGGTTTAAAAAGCTCGAGGGCCATTTTCTTTGGCAACCCACATTGGTGTAACTTCAATTCTGGACCTGTCACGATCACAGATCGACCCGAGAAATCAACTCGCTTTCCTAAAAGATTTTGCCGAAATCTACCCTGTTTACCCTTGAGCATATCCGATAGAGACTTCAAAGGACGTTTATTTGCACCCGTAATCACACGCCCGCGACGACCATTATCAAATAAGGCATCTACAGATTCTTGGAGCATTCTTTTTTCGTTACGAACAATAATATCTGGCGCACGCAACTCGATAAGACGCTTTAGTCTATTATTTCTATTTATCACGCGTCTGTACAAATCATTTAAATCAGAAGTTGCAAATCGACCTCCATCTAAAGGTACCAAAGGGCGCAACTCTGGTGGTATAACAGGCACAACGGTTAATACCATCCACTCAGGCCTATTGCCTGACTCTAAAAAGTTTTCTACTATTTTCAACCGTTTGATAATTTTTTTAGGCTTTAATTCTCCAGTTGCCTCGGCCAAATCACTACGTAACTGCTCCGCCTCAGCCTCAAGATCTATGTTTTTTAACATTTCTCTGATTGCTTCAGCACCAATACCTGCGGTAAAGGCATCAATGCCAAATGTATCTTGAGCATCCATAAACTCTTCTTCAGTTAACAAGTCCCCATAGGATAAGTCTGTCAAACCAGGCTCTATCACTACATAATTTTCAAAATATAAAATTCTTTCTAGATCTCGAAGTGTCATATCCAACATGAGACCAATGCGAGACGGTAAAGATTTTAAAAACCAAATATGAGCGCAAGGAGCAGCAAGCTCAATATGACCCATGCGCTCTCTTCTTACTTTTTGCAGCGTAACTTCAACACCACACTTTTCGCAAACTACACCCCTGTATTTCATTCGTTTGTATTTTCCACACAAGCATTCATAATCCTTAATGGGTCCAAAAATTCTTGCACAAAAAAGACCATCACGCTCTGGCTTGAAAGTTCGATAATTTATTGTCTCAGGCTTCTTGATTTCACCAAATGACCATGACAAAATCCTTTCCGGGGAAGCTAACGAAATTTTAATTTCATCAAATATCTTTTTGTTAATCAGTGGATTAAATGGGTTATTTGTAATTTCCTGGTTCATTTTTTTATCCTAACATTATCTGGTTTAGTGAAAACTGTTTGTAAGTTAATCATTCTTCCTCCACAGCATCCAAGAGCTCCATGTTCAAACCAAGACCTCTCACTTCCTTCACCAAAACATTAAAGCTTTCTGGTATACCAGCTTCAAAGTTATCTTCACCTTTAACTATACTTTCATATACTTTTGTCCTACCGGCGACATCATCCGATTTTATAGTTAACATCTCCTGAAGCGTATAAGCAGCACCATATGCTTCTAGTGCCCAGACTTCCATTTCGCCAAATCTTTGACCACCAAACTGAGCCTTTCCACCTAATGGTTGTTGAGTAACCAATGAATAAGGACCAGTAGATCGAGCATGAATTTTATCATCAACTAAATGGTGGAGTTTCAACAGATATTTTATCCCAACGGTTACAGGTCTCGCGAATTGCTCACCTGTCCTCCCGTCATAAACTACTGATTGACCAGACTTATCAAATCCCGCTTTTTCTAAAGCGGCATCAACGTCATTTTCTTTAGCACCATCAAAAACTGGAGTTGCAATTGGCACACCATCTGTAACATTTGAGGCCGCCTCAATAAGCTGAGAATCTGACATTGGCTTGAAAGCTTCATCAAATAACTCTTCGCCATAGGCATTTTTAATAGCTGACTCTAACTTTTCTTTCTCCCCAGATCTCCTAAATTCACCCAGAGCTTCAGAAATACTTTGACCAAGACCTCGAGCAGCCCATCCCATGTGAGTCTCTAAAATCTGACCAACATTCATTCGTGACGGAACACCCAAAGGGTTCAAACAGAAATCAACTGGCGTACCATCTGCCAAAAAGGGCATATCTTCCATCGGGACTACCTTGGAAATTACACCTTTATTACCATGACGCCCGGCCATTTTATCTCCTGGTTGCAGCTTTCGTTTTACTGCCACAAAAACTTTCACCATTTTCATGACCCCAGGAGGTAAATCATCTCCTCTTCGAACCTTCTCAACTTTATCTTGAAACCGGTTTTCCAGAACATTCTTCTGCAACTCGTATTGCGCATTCAAAGCTTCAATCTCTACAGAGGTATTTTCATCATCAATTGCAAGTTGCCACCACAAACCTTGACTCAAAGTGCCTAAAAGCTCTTCATCAATAGTAGAGCCCGACTTTATTTCCTTAGGACCCTTTGCAATTTTCTTACCAACTATAAGACTTTTCAACCGCGCATAAATATTTCTATCGAGGATGCCGATTTCATCATCACGATCGCGTGCAAGAGTTTCTACTTCTTCTCTTTCAATTTGAAGTGCGCGTTCATCTTTCTCAACTCCATGCCGATTAAAAACTCGAACTTCAACAACTGTCCCAAAATCTCCAGGCTTAACTCTCAAAGAAGTATCCCTGACATCGGAGGCTTTTTCTCCAAAAATAGCACGAAGTAACTTTTCTTCTGGAGTCATCGGGCTCTCACCTTTTGGTGTAATTTTGCCAACTAAGATATCTCCAGGCTCCACCTCCGCACCGATATAAACAATACCAGCCTCATCCAAATTTCGAAGGGCCTCTTCACCCACATTTGGAATATCACGAGTTATTTCCTCAGGACCTAGCTTAGTATCCCTGGCTGCTATTTCAAACTCTTCGATATGGATTGAGGTGAAAACATCATCTCGAGCAATTCGCTCAGAAATCAAAATACTATCCTCGTAATTATATCCATTCCAAGGCATAAATGCTACCAATACATTTTTTCCTAATGCTAATTCTCCCATGTCCGTGGAAGGCCCATCTGCAATAACTTCTCCTTTGATTACCTTATCTCCTACCGTAACCAATGGTTTTTGATTGATGCACGTATTCTGGTTTGATCTTTGAAACTTTCTAAGGCTATAGATGTCTACACCTGGATCTCCAGGCTCAAGATCGTCTGTCACCCTAACTACAACTCTAGTCGCATCTACCTGATCAATTATGCCACCTCTTTTTGCCATAATCGCCGCACCAGAGTCTCGCGCGACCACTGACTCAATTCCTGTTCCAACAAATGGAGCCGTTGCTTGCATTAAAGGCACCGCTTGTCGCTGCATATTTGATCCCATCAACGCCCTATTGGCATCATCATTTTCCAAAAATGGTATTAGAGACGCCGCAACTGACACTAACTGCTTTGGACTGACATCGATATAATCAATGTTGGCCGGGGCTTGTAGAGTATATTCCCCTGACTTACGCGTCGAAGCTAAATCATTTATGAATTTACCTTTTGAGTCTAATTGGGCGTTAGCTTGCGCTATTGTGTGTCTCATTTCCTCGGTTGCTGACATGTATATGACTTCATCAGTAACTTTACTGTCAACGACACGTCTGTAAGGGGTTTCAATGAACCCATACTTATTCACTCGAGCAAAAGAAGCCAAAGAGTTAATCAACCCAATATTTGGACCCTCTGGAGTCTCGATTGGACACATCCTTCCGTAGTGAGTTGGATGAACATCCCGAACCTCAAAACCAGCCCTTTCCCGCGTTAATCCACCTGGCCCTAACGCTGACAATCTACGTTTATGCGTCACTTCAGACAATGGGTTGGTTTGATCCATAAACTGGCTTAATTGCGAAGACCCAAAAAACTCGCGAACCGCCGCTGCCGCAGGTTTTGCATTAATTAAATCTTGGGGCATAACTGTATCTATCTCAACAGAAGACATGCGCTCTTTAATAGCACGTTCCATTCGCAATAGCCCAACCCGATATTGATTCTCCATGAGCTCCCCAACGGAACGAACCCGTCGATTACCAAGATGGTCAATATCATCTACCTCACCTCGACCATCTCTCAAGTCAACGATTGCTCTAATACATTCTACAATATCTTCTCGACGTAAAGTTCGATGAGTATCAGGCGCATCCAAATCCAATCTCATATTCATTTTAACCCTACCAACTGCCGAAAGATCATACCGTTCAGAGTCAAAAAATAACATTTCAAATAATGCCAAAGCCGCATCAACAGTTGGAGGTTCTCCAGGTCTCATTACTCGATAAATATCCATCAAAGCAGTATCACGATTCCAATTCTTATCCGACACCAAAGTGTTCCGCATGTATGGGCCCACATTCACATTATCGATATCCAAAACGGGGATCTCATTTACTCCCTCATCCATCAACCTTTTGAGCAAACCACCCTTAACCGCATCATCCTTATCCAGCTCCCAAGTTAACTCATCACCAGCTTCAACCCATATTTCACCAGTTTCTTCATTGATTATATCTTTTGCTACAAATTTCCCAACTAACTCATCAAAAGGAACCAATATTTCAGTAACTTTACCATCGTCAATCAATTGTTTAACAGCACGTGGAGTAACTTTTTTTCCAGCTTCAGCAATCACTTTGCCACTCTTCGCATCAACGATATCGAAGGTGGGCCGAGTGCCTCGAATGCGCTCCGGGAAAAATTTTGTGATCCAACCTTTATTCTTTTTCAGTTTATATTCAACTGTATCATAGTAAGCATCCATAATGCCTTCTCTATCCATACCCAAACTATAAAGAACAGTTGTTACAGGCAATTTTCGTCTTCGATCAATTCTGGCAAAAACTAGATCTTTAGCATCAAATTCAAAATCAAGCCAAGAGCCCCTGTAAGGTATAACCCGGCACGCAAACAATAACTTTCCTGAAGAATGGGTTTTGCCGCGATCATGATCAAAAAACACTCCAGGGGAACGATGCATCTGAGAGACAACAACTCGTTCTGTTCCATTCACAACGAATGTACCATTTGGGGTCATCAACGGCATATCACCCATAAATACATCTTGTTCCTTTATGTCCTTTACTGAACGTGCACCAGTCTCTTCATCAACATCAAACACGATCAATCTGAGCTTTACCTTTAGAGGAGCTGAGTAAGTCATATCTCTTGTTTGACATTCATCTACATCATATTTTGGATTTTCTAGCTCGTAAGACACGAATTCTAAGACAGACGTTTCATTGAAATCCTTAATTGGAAAAACCGATTGAAATACTCCCATGATGCCCTCACCATCCGTTGGGGTCTCTTTTTCTCCAGAATTCAAAAATAAATCATAACTTGATTTTTGAACCTGTATTAGATTGGGCATATCCAGCACTTCACGAATTTTCCCGAAGTGCTTACGAATTCTTTTTTGTCCTGAATAACTTTGTGCCATGCTCAACTCACTTTTTATTTTGCGCACTCTAATAATCCGGCGGGCACGGTATTATTAAAGCTCACTCAGACATAAAACTTCTATTCTTGCTTACCTTCCCAATGATAAACTCTCGAACTTCTCTGTCTTTCAAAGACATCTGCGTATCAGATGGCCATGAAAAACTGAGAGTATTGGGCCCAAATTTAATTGAGCCCAATATTATTAAATACTTAGTTTATTTGAGCTCTACTTCAGCGCCAGCTGCTTCTAATTTTCCTTTAATTTCTTCAGCTTCTTCTTTACTAGCTCCTTCTTTGATAGCTTTACCACCAGCATCAACGATATCCTTAGCTTCTTTCAATCCAAGGCCAGTAATTGATCTCACTTCCTTAATTACCGCTATCTTATTACCGCCAGCAGCTTTGAGAATAACATCAAACTCTGATTGCTCTTCCCCACCAGATGCAGCCTCGCCACCTTCTGGGCTTGCCATCATCACCGCACCGCCTGCGGCCGGTTCAATGCCATACTCGTCCTTCAGTATTGTTTTTAACTCTTGAGCTTCTAGTAGAGTTAAACCTACTATCTCTTCTGCTAATTTTTTTAGATCAGCCATTTGCTTTTTCCATTCCTTTTAAATTTTCTGTTCCGATGTCTGAAATTACACCACAAATTTTTACAATTACGTTTTAAGCTGTCGCCTTCTCCTCTATTGAAGACAATATACTTGCTAGGTTACTCGCTGATGAGGTAATGGCACTTGCAATGTTAGAGGCAGGAGCACCAATACATCCAACGATTGAGGCTATTAGCTCCTCTCTCGAAGGCATTGCTGCAACAGATTTGACACCCGCAACATCCAATATATTCTCACCCATGGCTCCGCCTAATATTGAGAGCTTATCATTTTCCTTGGAAAAGTCATAAGCTGCCTTTGCAGCTGCAACTGGATCCTGAGAGTAGGTAAGAATTGTCATTCCATTTAAAAGTTCACCAATGCTTTCGCATGGTTTGCCTTTCAACGCGATTTTAGCAAGCCTATTCTTGGCAACACGGACAGTCCCACCAACCGCATCTACTCTGCGTCGGTAATCTTGCATTTCCGCAACTGTAAGTCCTTGATAGTGAGCAACCACAACGACACCAGAGCTCTCAAAAACGTCGCCTAAACTTTCGACCACACTTTCTTTTTTCGCTCTATCCACAGTTTTTCTCCAAATTATGGGAAAGTTAACCTCTCCCGGCTCAATTTAGCTGGCTGAACTAACAACCAACGGTGGGTCCAATTTAAAGAGTCCCGTCTAAAATCGCCTTTGTTAGGCAAAATAAATACGTTACTCATCTCAGGAAGGATTTATACGTTTCCGCACCCTCCGTCTCGGACGATGGTGAGATTTCTCCCACCTAGAAAGACAAGTACAAACTTGTCTAACATTCAATAAGGCTATGACCAGCTTGAGGCTTAACCTTTACTTTGTATTAGCCGCACCTAAATCCAATGAAACACCTGGTCCCATTGTAGAAGAAACAGCAATTTTTTTCATGTATGCACCTTTAGTACCTGACGGTTTTGCTTTTGACACAGCGTCGATGAAAGCTTGAATATTTTGAACCAATTCAACCTCTCCAAAGGAAGCTTTCCCCACTCCAGCATGTACTACACCAGCTTTTTCAACTCTAAACTGTACCTCACCACCCTTGGCATTTTTCACCGCTGCTTCAACATCCATTGTCACAGTGCCCACCTTGGGATTTGGCATTAAATTACGGGGTCCAAGCACCTTTCCAAGCCTACCAACTATTGGCATCATATCTGGCGTTGCAATGCATCTATCAAAATCAATACTGCCACCTTGCACTGCTTCCATTAAATCTTCAGCACCCACAACATCTGCCCCTGCAGCGGTTGCTTCTTCAGCTTTTGCACCTCGAGCAAAGACGGCTACGCGCACAGATTTTCCAGTCCCATTTGGCAAATTAACCGTTCCACGAACCATCTGATCAGCATGACGCGGATCCACACCCAAATTAATTGAGATATCTACAGTTTCATCAAATTTAGCATTTGCATTTTTTTTAACTAATGCCACTGCTTCCTTAATGGATAAATCGACCTTACCTGCGAAATCTTTTCTGGCTGCAGCCATTCTTTTACCTAACTTAGCCATACTTTAACCTTTCACCTCGATACCCATTGAACGAGCCGATCCAAGAATAATCTGCATCGCAGCTTCAACATCATTAGCATTCAGATCCTTCATTTTCGCTTCTGCTATCTCTTTAACCTGTGCTGTTGTCACTGAACCTACCGTTTCTCTTCCAGGAAGATTTGCACCAGATTTTAGCTTTGAAGCTTTTCGAAGAAAATAAGATGCAGGAGACGTTTTAATATCCATCTCAAAAGACTTATCCACATAATATGTTATAATTGTTGGACAGGGCGCTCCTGGCTCTAAATCTTGAGTTTTTGCATTAAAAGCTTTGCAAAACTCCATGATATTAATCCCCCTTTGACCTAAAGCAGGTCCAACTGGAGGCGATGGGTTGGCCTGACCCGCAGGGACCTGCAGCTTCATTGTGCCAGCAACTTTTTTAGCCATAAGGCTTCTCCTTTTTATCGTGCAAGTGAGATCTCACCTAACACCAATTAGCCACAGGCGCGTCCTTTGGCTTTCTATTGCGTGGTTCGGCATTGAGCACGCGTGCGCTTGCCTCCCACAAATAATACGCAAGTCTCATTTTGAAACTTGTGTGTATTCCAATTCCACCGGGGTGGCGCGTCCAAAAATTGACACGGTAACTTTTAAACGTTGATTTTCATCATCAACATCTTCGACCATCCCCGAAAATCCTTCAAATGGACCATCGGTTACATTTACTTGTTCACCCACATCAAATGTAATTAGTGAACGAGGTGCTTCGGCTCCATCCTCAACCCGATTAAGTATCGCATTCACCTCTGCATCTCTCATTGGAGAAGGCTTACCTTGCTGACCCAAAAATCCAGTTACACGGTTTATTGAATTGATAGTATGATAGCCCTTGTCAGTCATCTCCATCTTAACAAGGACATAACCCGGCATAAATCTTCTCTCTGAAGTTACTTTTTTACCACGCCGCACTTCTAGTACCTCTTCAGTTGGCACTAGTACCTCCTCAATCTCATTAGATAGGCCTTCCTGCTCAACAGCATGAAGAATTTGTTCTGCTATCTTCTTTTCATAGTTTGAAAGAACGCTGATTGAGTACCACCGTTTAGCCATTTTAAACGCAACCTTTTTCTAGCCAACAGATTGAATTTACAAATAATTACAATCAGTTATCACTCTATTTCCACAAACAAAAACCGCGCACAACTCGAATCTTTGCACGCGATCGCATTTCTTAGTACTGCCATTAACTCTCAAATCATTATAAATCAAGTACTTTTAAAATAAATTTAAGCCCCAATGATCAAAGAAAGGCAAAATCTAATAATCAAATCAATTAAGGAGAAAAATGTGGCAGTTAAAGCGGCCATTATAAACACCATTACGGTTGTTAATAGTGTTTCTCTCCGTGTTGGCCAAACGACTTTTGAAACCTCAGCTCTAACCTGCTGGATAAATTGAAATGGATTTGTCATAACTGTTTTAGTCCCAATAACGTAGTTCGCTGATATGCACATACGAGTTCAAAACAATTATTGCAAGAGATCAAACATTCATTTTTTCAAATATTAAAATAACTGATGTTCAAGACTTTGGTCCCGGTAACAATATTTTAAAAACCAACACGCGAGCATAATCCCTTTCACCCCGTTTAACATCAAGTGACTCTAAATATTCCATATTTTGATCAACTTCTCTTACTTTTAATCTTATTTCCTCCAGTCGTTTATCTGAATTATTTTTTAACACAGGTACAAGCAAGTATCCCATCTCAGGCTTTGTATCATTCTCCCTATATCTGAAATGATGAGGATCATCGCTAAGAACTCTGATCGAATACTTTTCACTTAACACAACCCCAAGCAATGCTGCATCAACCCAATTTAAAAATCCAATCTTTGTTAAATCGTCATCACAACAAATATCATCGAATTTTTTACCAAACTCATCCCACCGCATGAACTGCAATGTATTATCCCATTTTGGGATTATTGTTTGATGCATGGTTAACCATCCATTATTGACGTGAAAGCTAAAGGCACAAATTATCACCCAGATTGGCATCTTAAAAATAATCAACCATATTTTAAATTTTCTTTTGAATGCCTGCCCTTTTTGTTTCAGCAAAAGACCAACTAAAGGCAAAGTTAACATCCAACCCGGCATAGTCCAGTGGGGAAAGCCATTGGAACCAAGCAAGAAGAGAACATTAAATCCGAAAATTATAAACAATGCAGGATAAATTAAGAAATTTATTCGCTCATTCTTTTTCACCACAAACAAAGCCCAAATTGACAGTATTAGCGCAGGTGGTGAGAAATATATCAATTGACCAACAAACATTTTAACAAAATTAAGAATACTAAATTCGGTATGTGCTCGGGCACTGTGAAATGTGAATGTAGGCCAACCTTCATAATAATTCCACATTAAGACAGGTAAGGCACCTATAGACCCAACTAAAGCGACGATCCAGATTCGTGATTGAAAAATCCAATAAAATCTTTTTTTTGTCGTTAAGAAATAAACAAGCAGTGCTAAAGGTATCAAAATTGAATGATATTTAGACAAAAATGATAATGCCAACCAGAAACCAACCATTATAAGTTTAAGATTGTAATAAGATTTGGTATCTTGTGACTTCAAGAATAAATACAACGTCATACATATTGAAGCATTCAACATTGCATCAGGCAGTACAAAGGCTCCACCAGAAAAAAAGAAAAATGGAGAGATGCAATATAATAAGCCACTCCATAAAGCAGTAGCCTTTCCACAAATCTGCAGGCCTATTCCGTAAAGAGCATAGATCGTTATGGAGCCAAAAATTATCGAAGGAAGTCGATAAATTAAAATACTTTCGAGTCCCGCAATATTCGCGGCAATACGAGGCAACCAAAAACTTAATGGAGGATGATCATAATAACTCCAATCAAATTCCTTACCGATAGTTATTTGATAAGCTTCATCTACACCCAATGGCAAGAAATAGGCAAAAATTAGGCGCATGATCAGAAAAATTAAAAATAAAGATAAAAAATCTTTATTCTGAAAATAATTCAATTTTTTTTCTGACACGTTCAATTACCTAATTCGCCAAGTTAACCACCTTGAAGACATAAAATTCCATATAGAACTCATCACAGAGCCTAAAAAACTAGCGAAAACCCACAATGGAATAGCCGAATAAACAATATTAGCAACAGCTACATTTGCGACTGCCCCCAAGGAACAAACGAAATAAAATGAAATCAATCCAATTAAAGCCTGTTTGCCGATCAGAGACTGATCCCGATAAGTTAACACATTATTTAAGAAGAAGTTTGACGTCATTGCTGCAACTACTCCTAAAATCTGAGAATAAAAAAAGCTAAGAAGCAATACTTTTAAAAAAAGAGCCACCATAATTAGCTGAACTAATACTCCGGTCAGACCAACAAACAAAAATAATATAAACCTTATGCTTAATCTACCACCTGACAAGCGCGCGAGGATCAAGCCAAAATATTCGAGAGTTACAGCACTATCCATCTTACTCTCACCAAATTTACGTTCTTTAAACACAAACGGAATTTCAATAACTTTCCAGCCGCCTCTAGAAGCCGATAAAAGATCAGTAAGGATTTTAAAACCCTGCATTTGTAACTCTTCAACAACCCCCCTAAAACTTTCTAATCTAACCATAAAAAACCCACTCATTGGATCATTAACACTTATTTTTAAAAGTCGACGCGCCAAAAAAGTTGCCACATCACTGCCGAGGCTTCTTATCTTAGTCAAACCAGAACCAACCGAGCCTCCAGATACATTGCGTGACCCAACAACCAAATCAACATCAGCATCTTCTTTTAATGCAGCTAACATTGACACTAAAATTCTTTCATCATGCTGCAGATCACCATCCATTACAGCAGCAAATGGAGCTGAACTTGACAAGATACCCTCAATACATGCTCCTGATAGACCACGCCGACCAACTCGATGAATAACCCTGACATTTTCACGTTTTCTTGCAATTCGTCTTACTTCATCAGCAGTTCCATCAGGACTATCATCATCTACAAATACAACCTCCCAAACAATCGTTTGCAAAGTTTCATCTAAAAGAGCAATTAATGGTTTAACATTATCTTTTTCATTATAAGTTGGTATTACCACCGTAAGGGTCAGTTCCTTGAAAGTTGTAGACTTTGCTAACAAAAAATTAATCTCCAGTAAAATAACTTGAGACCAAGCAGATACTAAACCCAGCTAATATAGCAAGAACAATATAATAATTTATTTAAAAAGTAATATAATATTGGGAACTAAAAAGCACCACTTAGAGATAATATCCAAGTAGTGCTTATAAAACTTAAAGTTAAACTATTTATTCAACTCGTTTCCAAGTTTGAGCCTGACAAATCCCCCAAACACAGCCACTAACATCTAAGGTAGAACCCTTAAGAACCATTTTAGAGTTATATTCTTTGTCATTAGTTGGATTCCAGATTTTGCCCTTTTTGTACTTCCCATCACCAACGATTTGCATGCCCCAAATTATCGGTTTTCCTTTATGCTCATAATCATCAATGATTTCGCCATCCGAAGAATAGGCATTTTCAATATCACCGCAAACAAGGTCATCACAATCAAAAACCTTAACGTGTAACCAACTACCAGTCTCTTCACTTGCTTCTGTTTTCCAAATTCCGTTTGAAGGATCCCCCGCTAAAGCAGGCAAAGTATTCGAAAACATTAAAGCAATAATACTTATAATTCCTAAAACTTTCTTCATTTACCTCTCCCTTCTGATCTAATTTGTTAAAGATCAGATGAATAAATCAGATGAATAACTTCTAATTTTAATTTCTTTTATTAATAACACATAATCTCACTTTTTTTTCTTCAATGTCAATTTCAAAAATAATCATTTAAGTATTAGTTAAACCTTGATAGCAAGCAGAAATATTTCGAATTAAGAAAAAGGAAAAAAGGAAACCAATATGCAAGATTCTATAAGAGTAGGCATTGCTGGTTTAGGAACCGTAGGCTCGGGTGTCGCAAAGATTTTGCTATCAAATGCACATCTAATTAACTCCAGATGCAACCGAAAAATTGAGTTGACTGCCGTTTCATCAAGATCCAAATCAAAACAACGCGGCTTTCCTTTAAAAAAAATTCATTGGGAAGAAAATTTAATCAATCTTGCTAGACGCGATGATATAGATATCTTTGTGGAACTCATAGGTGGTGAAGGGAATCCAGCCAAGGAGGCAATAGAGGTGGCGCTTAACCACGGAAAACATGTAGTTACAGCGAATAAAGCTTTATTGGCAAAACACGGCCATCAGCTCGCAAAACTTGCTGAGAGTAAGGGGCTTTCATTAAAGTTTGAAGCGGCTGTAGCTGGTGGAATACCCGCTATCAAAACTTTAAATGAGAGTTTAGCAGGTAATAAGATAAATCGCCTTATGGGTGTAATGAACGGGACCTGTAATTATATTTTGACAAGAATGGAAAATGCTAATTTATCTTATGAAAAAGTTTTTAAACAAGCAAAGGATTTAGGCTATGTAGAAGCAGATCCGACGCTTGATGTTGGTGGTATTGATGCAGGGCACAAGTTAGCAATTCTATCATCAATTGCTTTTGGAACAGAGATTGATTTTGATTCCGTATATTTGCAAGGGATCGAGTCAATTACAATTCAAGACATCTATCAAGCAAAGGAGTTGGGCTACCGAATAAAACTTTTGGGCGTCAGTCAAAAAACCGATAACGGCCTAGAGCAACGGATGCAACCTTGTTTGGTCCCCGCTAACTCCGCTATTGGGCAGCTAGAAAATGCTATGAACATGGTTATCTATGAAGGAGACAATTCTGGGCCAATAACACTTAGTGGCGCGGGAGCTGGCGAAGGTCCCACTGCATCCTCTGTATTGTCAGATATCATCGACTTAGCTCGAGATAATAAAGTACCAACCTTTGGAAAACCTGTCACAGAACTAGTTAAAGCCATTCCAACGAGTAGACCCGCTCCAGGTGCCTATTACGTTAGAACAAAACTCAAGGATTCGCCGGGAGTATTAGCCAAAATGGCAACAGCGCTTGGAGATCATGGAATTTCCATCGATCGAATGCGGCAAACCCAACACGAAGACGTTGCCGCACCAGTAGTAATAGTTACCCATAAAACCTTACCTGAAACTCTTAGCAATGCATTAACAGCAGTTGCAAAAACTGGAGTAATTTTGGAAGACCCCGTCGTTATACGTATTGAGGATATACAGTAGTGTATTGCTAATATATAAATGCTTAAATACCATAAAAGCTACTTTAAATTGAGGTTACAATAAGATGTCACAAGAAATAAAATTTCACGATAGAATGCTTTCACTAGGATTGGCACGAGTAACAGAATCTGCTGCATTAGCATCTGCAAAATTAATTGGAAGAGGTGATGAAAAAGCCGCTGACCAAGCGGCAGTTGATGCTATGAGAGATGAATTAAATAAATTAGAAATAAATGGAACAGTGGTAATAGGGGAAGGTGAAAGAGATGAAGCGCCCATGTTATATATCGGTGAAAATGTGGGACAAGGTCAGGGCCCAGAAGTCGATATCGCTTTAGATCCGTTAGAAGGTACAACCCTAACCGCCAAAGACATGCCAAATGCCTTGGCTGTTATCGCAATGGGTCCCAGAAATACTATGCTGCACGCTCCTGACGTATATATGGATAAGCTTGCAATCGGGCCAGGGTTTAAAAGTGATATAGTGACTTTGGATATGACGCCAACTGAAAGAATAAAAACATTAGCGAATGCCAAAAATTGCGAAGTTAGCGATATAACTGTTTGTATTTTAGAAAGACCGCGCCACGAAGATCTGATCGAAGAGGTCAGAAATATTGGTGCCTCAATTCGATTAATTACAGACGGCGATGTTGCTGGTGTTATGCACTGTGCAGAAGCACAAAAAACTGGAATCGATATGTATATGGGCTCTGGAGGCGCACCCGAAGGTGTTTTGGCAGCCGCAGCGTTGAAATGCATGGGTGGACAAATTCAAGGCCGTTTAATTTTTAGAAATAACGACGAAGAAAAACGCGCAATCAATGCTGGTATCGAAAATTTAGACAAAATATATACAAGGGACGAAATGGTTAAGGCTGACGTAATATTTGCTGCTACTGGGGTCACTGATGGCTCTCTTTTAAACGGTATTAAACGCGGTACAGATTTTATTGAAACAAATACGATGCTGATGCGTTCCAAAACAGGCTCTGTCCGATACCTGAATTACCGGCAGAAAATACATCGGTAACAAAAATGCAACGCGCTTTTGCTGATGTCGAAAGTTCCTTAACAAACAAGCGATGGAAACCTGTGGCGGAAGAAATTCATCGCCAAGGTCTAGCAATTTCACAGTCGTTAGAAATACCAGAAATTGTTAGTCGTGTAATTGCTACGCAAAATGTACCGATTGAAAATGTTCGGTCGTTTATGGATCCAAAAATTAAAACTTTGATGCCTGATCCTAAATCCTTCAAAGATCTTGAAAAAGCGGCAAAGAGAATAATCGATGCAATTAATGGAAAAGAAAAAATTGCTATATTTTCTGATTACGATGTCGATGGCGCAGCGTCAGGAGCAATTTTACACAATTGGCTAAGAGAGCTCGGACTATCTTGCACAATCTATATTCCAGATCGGATAAAGGAAGGTTTTGGGCCAAATATTAAAGCAATGGAAAATCTCTCCAAAAATCATGACTTAATTATCTGCTTAGATTGTGGCACCGTAGCTTTTGAAGGGATAAATGCAGCCCAGCCAAAGGATGTAATCGTTGTTGATCATCATCTAGCTGAAGAAAAATTGCCTGCCGCATACGCTGTTGTAAATCCTAGCCGTCAAGACGAGAGCGAAGACTTTAAATATCTATGCGCAACCGGGATGTTGTTTATCTTACTCGTTGAAGCAAATGCTCAAATAAAGTCAGATAATAAAAATGCGCCAGATCTATTTCAATTTTTGGACTTAGTGGCCTTGGCAACAATTGCTGATGTTGCTCCTATGACTGGATTAAACCGCGCTTTCGTAAAACAAGGTTTAACGATAATGGCAAAGCGAAAAAACCCTGGTTTAAGAGCACTATGCGATGTTTGCAAACTAAACTCACCTCCATCCACTTATGATCTTGGCTTTTTGCTTGGACCAAGGATAAATGCGGGTGGTAGAATAGGAAATTCCAAATTAGGAATTGAGCTTTTAACGTCCAAAACAAGCGCTGAAGCTGAGGGGTTTGCAAATAAGCTTGATGAGTTGAATATTGATCGGCGTAAAATTGAAGCAAAAGCTCTTCAAGAAGCAGAAGATCAAATAGCTGAACGTAATTCAAAAAGCGCGTTGCTTTGGGTGGCCAAAGAAGGATGGCATCCAGGGGTCGTAGGAATAATAGCATCAAGACTAAAAGAAAAATATAATAAACCAACAGTCGTTTTTAGCATAGAAAATGGAGAGTGTTCAGGATCAGCAAGATCAATAAAGGGGATTAATATCGGTTTTGGAGTTTCTAAATTAGTTAGTGAAAATTTAATTACTAAGGGTGGTGGACATAGCTTGGCTGCAGGCTTGTCCTTGAAAGAACAACAAATATCAAAAGCTATGGAAAGATTAGAAAAAATAATATTGAAAAATGGCACCCAAAATATTCCCAAACCAGAATTGATGATTACTGGCGCGGTAATGTGTCGAGCAATAGATGAAGATTTGGTTGTCAATATCGAAAGCGCTGGTCCATTTGGAACAAATATTCCAACTCCGAATCTTGCTCTACTGAATCAAAGAATACTTTATTCAAAACGCGTTGGTGAAAACCACTTAAGATTAACAGTATCAGATGAGACAAATTCAAAAGTGGATGTAATAGCTTTTAAAGCATTTGATACAAAAATCGGCAAAGCACTTGAGGATCACAAGGGTATGAAATTTCATTTAGTTGGACAATTAAAAATTGATGATTGGGGTGGAAAAAGACGTGTAAAATTTCATTTACAAGATGTTGCCCCAGCTTAAAACTTGAAATATTAGCTACATTAATTTGAATATTTCGCTTGCAAGATTGTTGCTCCCAAACTACAAGGCGTTCACGAAATAGCGGTCCCTTCGTCTATCGGTTAGGACGCCAGGTTTTCAACCTGGAAAGAGGGGTTCGATTCCCCTAGGGACTGCCATTTCAAACACTCCCTAAAACATACGACTATTACCTTTGGTCCGCTTCATATCAAGGTATTGTTATGTTTAAAAAAATTTATTAAGCTTGCTTTAAATACGTCAATTGAGAGTAAGATTTATTAGAGGGATTACATATTATGAGAACACGAGCTGCTGTCGCTTTGGAAGCTGGAAAACCACTAGAAATTATGGAAGTAAATCTAGAAGGCCCGAAAGCCGGTGAAGTTTTAGTGGAAATAAAAGCGACCGGACTTTGCCATACGGATGAATTTACAAGATCTGGCGCAGATCCTGAAGGAGCGTTTCCGGCAATACTTGGACACGAAGGCGCAGGAGTAGTTCTAGAGATAGGTGCAGGTGTAACCTCAGTAAAACCTGGTGATCATGTTATTCCATTGTACACCCCAGAGTGCCGAGAATGTGACTATTGCTTAAATCCCAAAACCAATTTGTGTCAAGCAATTAGAACAACGCAAGGTCAAGGGGTAATGCCTGATGGAACTTCAAGATTTTCAATGTTAGACGGTACACCCATTCTACATTATATGGGTTGTTCGACATTTGCCAACCATACCGTACTTCCAGAGATCGCACTTGCAAAAGTTCGCAAAGACGCACCCTTTGATAAAATTTGTTACATCGGATGCGGTGTTACGACTGGCATTGGCGCGGTGATTAATACTGCAAAAGTAGAGATAGGATCACGAGCAATTGTTTTTGGACTTGGCGGCATTGGTTTGAACGTAATCCAAGGTTTAAGATTAGCAGGTGCAGATCAAATAGTTGGCGTAGATCTAAATATCGGTAAAGTTGAAATGGCAGAAAAATTTGGGATGACAGATTTTGTAAATCCAAATGATATCTCTGGTGATATGGTTGAACATCTTGTCGAATTAACAAAAGGCGGAGCTGACTACACATTTGATGCGACTGGAAATGTGTCAGTGATGAGAACTGCGTTAGAAGCTGCTCATAAGGGTTGGGGCGAAAGTATTATTATTGGAGTCGCTCCCGCTGGTGCAGAAATTTCTACAAGACCATTTCAATTAGTCACAGGTAGAAGTTGGAGAGGTACAGCTTTTGGTGGCGCAAGCGGGCGAACGGATGTTCCAAAAATAGTTGATTGGTATATGAATGGAAAAATTGAAATTGATCCAATGATCACGCATACTATGCCTCTGGAAGATATAAATAAAGGTTTTGATCTTATGCATGAAGGTAAATCTATTCGGGCGGTTGTAGAATTTTAAATGGCTGAAATTTTAAATCCTGAAGTACACAGCTTTTTTGATGAAACTACAAATGCTGCCTGTTATATTGTTAAAGATCCGAGTTCGAGTGCATGTGCAGTTATAGACTCAATACTTGATTTCGATCTAGCTTCGGGTAGAACTTCAACATCTCACGCCGATATGCTAATTAAAGAGATAACGGATAAAAATTGGACTTTGGAATGGGTTATTGAAACTCATGTTCATGCTGATCATTTGTCCGCTGCTCCATATCTAGCACAGCAATTGGGAGGTAAAATCGCCATAGG
This sequence comes from Paracoccaceae bacterium, assembly GCA_029246285.1. GTDB lineage: Bacteria > Pseudomonadota > Alphaproteobacteria > Rhodobacterales > Rhodobacteraceae. Next base: position 89,527 of record JAQWNW010000069.1, read on the forward strand.
TGCAAACATTGAATCTGTTCAAAAAGTCTTTGGTAAAATTTTTAATGCAGGCACTGAATTTCAAATGGATGGTAGCCAATTTGATAGGCTGTTTACAGATGGGGATGAGTTCAAAATTGGCAATCTAAATGTCCGTGTAATGCATACGCCTGGCCATACACCCGCATGTGTGACTTACGTATTGAGCGATGCCGCGTTTATTGGCGACACTTTATTCATGCCTGACTTTGGAACAGCCCGAGCAGATTTTCCAGGAGGATCAGCAAAAGATTTATATGATTCTATTCAAAAAATACTTTCCCTTCCAGCTGATACCAGATTATTTTTATGTCATGATTACAAAGCGCCAGGAAGAGATGAATTTTGCTGGGAAACAACTGTAGCAAAACAAAAAGAACTAAATATTCATGTGGGTGGTGGAAAATCTGAAAGTGAATTCATAGACTTTAGAACAACTAGAGATGCACAACTTTCAATGCCCAAGCTAATTATTCCATCTATTCAAGTTAACATGCGCGCGGGCGAGTTACCCCCTGCCGAAGACGATGGCAAGCATTACTTAAAAGTACCAATTAACAGATTATAAATAATAAAAAATTACCAGTTCGGATCAACACACTTTGGCTGTTCTCCTGACCTTTCAATGTCAGTTCCAGCAGCTATCAATATATCCTCCCGAAATCTAGCACTAATCAATTGCACACCAACAGGGCTGGAGTCTGAAAAACCAGTAAACACTGATAATGCTGGTAAACCGAGTGCTGGTATCGCCAATTGAGTAAGCTGTGCCCTCATAATATTTTCAAAATCACTTTCAGATTTAACATCAAGTTGCTGAGGAAACGGCAGCTCTCCCGAAACTGGTGTTATTAACACTGGGTATTTAGATAAAAACAATTGCCATTCTCTTAACAACGTTGCTCTCTTTTGAAGGGCATCTAATAACCCACTTTTATCAATCTCTGGGGATCTTTTTGTCATTTGTTCAAAAACAAATTTTGAATCAGCTTCATCTTCCTTGTCAATCATTCCTTTTGCAGCATATCGCGTTTCGGCCATCCACAACTTAGCATTAATATCCGCAGCTTCTTGCATTGGTGGACATTCTACTTCTTCAATTTGCCACCCACTATTAGAAAGAATTTTTGCGGATTCTTTTATAGCTTGGACGATTTCCTTGCAGACTGGCATTCCATCAGGGTTTGTTGAAAATACTGCTTTTTTTTCAAAATCTGGACCTGCAAATGGTACGGGAACATACCATGGATCCCTATTATCACTTTTTGCCATTGCTTCAAAAGATACTTGAATGTCTTTCATTGTTCTAGCGATTGGCCCTCCCACCGCCATTATCTGACCACCAATGTGTCTTTCACCCCCTGAGGCATTATAGGCCGGAATACGTCCGAAAGTAGGACGCAACCCATGCAATCCACAAGCAAATGCAGGATATCTAATCGATCCACCAATATCGGTGCCATGCGCTATCGGACAAATACCACTTGCAACTGCCGCCGAAGCACCACCTGATGAACCACCAGGTGTTATATTTTTGTCATGTGGATTTAAAGTTTGGCCATGAACGTCATTACTTGTAAACCACCTCAGTGAAAAAGCCGGAGTATTTGTTCGACCGATCACAACTCCGCCAGCTTTCTTTACATTCGAAACGATGGGACTATCGATTGTTGCTATAAGGTCTTTTTGAATTTTTAAACCATTAGTCGTGGCAAAGCCTTTTTGATCAGCAAGAACTTTAATCGTTAAAGGCACTCCACATAAAATACCTGGATCCTCCCCAATCTCAATCTTCCTATCAATTTCCTTTGCACCCTCAATTGCCTCCTCAGGCATTTCCTGAACAACAGCATTGAGTTTTGGGTTTACTTCGTTCAAGCGGTCAAGATGTGCTTTCGTAACCTCAACAGCAGAGATTTGTTTTGATCTTACTAATTTAGAAATTTCATATCCGGGTAATTTCCAAAGTTCTGACATCTTATCACTCCATCCAAAAATTAAGTTAAAGCTAGTTCGACTTATTTTATTAGGCCTATGTCCACTATTTTCTTAAATTTACGAACTTTCAAGTATCATCTGTGTCAAAAGTAGATATCAAGGCGTCTACCATCAGGACAGAATCTTTATAAACAAACATCGGATTTATTTCAATTTCCGATATTAAGTTAATATTTTCTTCAGCAAAAATAACAAGCTTCATTATCACATCTACAACAACCTCTAATTTAACTTTAGGCTTTCCTCTGAAACCATCCAACAACTTAAAGACTTTAAGATGCTTAATAGCTTCTCTGATTTCCCCAGAATGGGTTGGAAGCACTATAGTTGAAACATCACCAATCAAATCAACTAAAATGCCGCCACTTCCAATAGTTAATGAAAGCCCAAATTGAGGATCAGACCGAATACCAACGATCAATTCAGCCAGCGGGGTGTTTGCCATTTCCTCGATAAGATATCTATTGGAAACCAAATTTGGAGCCTTTTTTGAAACCGAAGAACGCATCTTTGTAACTGCCGCTCTCAACTCCAAATCACTTTTGACGTTTAAAACAACGGCATTAAGTTCTGTTTTATGTAGAATTTTCGAACTGACCATCTTTAAAGCAATAGGAAAATTAAGGCTCTCAGAGTCATTAGAATTCAACTCATCCAAACATAACTTTCCTTGTGGAACATTGAACCCGTTCTTTTTTAAAAGAACTTTACTTTCATACTCATCTAGAACCCTTAGTCGATCTAAATTTGCAACAACCTCAAAGACACTGTCCAGTTTTTTCTCTAATATGTGAGTCCTATTCTTGTTCCATGTAGCTGCATGACTAATTGCGTTTAGAGCTTCATGAATACCTTGCATGGGAGATACGCCTAACGAGACAAGTAAGTCTCTGGTTTCCCTGTCAAAATTTTCGGGAATAGTCGAACATATTGCCGCTGGAAGATTATTATCGGCTGCCGCTTGCGCAAAAGCTAAAGCATCATTTCTGTAATAGACTAGAGACTCATCCAAACCTTTAACGGGATAATCCTGCACCAAGATTGCTGATTGAGCCAACACTTGATTCATCGCTTCTTGAAATACTGGTTTTGTCTTTTCAGGCTGACCCCAAATAGGGGTCGTATAATCCAACGGATTAGATAAAGTTGCTATTTCTGGCAACAACCCAACAAGCTTCTCTGATTTCTCCTTATTAAATTTTGGAAATTTTAAACCAATATCTTCTGCTTTATCCGCCAACATTGTTGCTCCACCGCCCGAACAGGTAAATCCAATCATATTTTCCTGTTTTGGGCATCCCGATACACATAAATATTTTAAAGTTTCTAAAAATTGGGACGGATTATTAACACTGATCACACCTGTTCGTTTGAACAAAGCTTCATATAATTCTTTTGAACCTGATAAAGATCCCGTGTGGCTTAATGTTAATGTTGATCCAATTTTTGATGTTCCAGTTTTTAATGCAACTACTGGTTTATTTAATCTTAGAGCTTTCAATGCTGCTTTCTCAAACAGAGAGACATCACTTAAACCCTCAATATGCAAACCAATTGCTCTGACTTCAGGTTTTTCACATAAGATATCTATAAAATCTGCCAATCCCATAACTGCCTGATTTCCTGCTGAAACCATATAACTTAAAGGTAAAGATCTTTGACTCATCGTGATATCAGAAGAAAACATCCCACTTTGTGTTATAATTGCAGCACCATATCCAGGGCAACTCCCTCCATGAGCAAATGGCCAAAGAGCAACCTTATCAATGTAATTGATTATTCCATAGCAATTTGGACCTATAAGAGCCATATCACCCGCATATTCTACAAGTAATTTTTCAGCTTCTTCACCTTCAGAATCTGCCTCTCCAAACCCGGCCGTGTAACATACTATTCCACCAGCACCTAACTTTGCCAAATCTTTTACAGCCTTTAAGGCAGGATCTCTGGGAATTGCTAAATAAACTGCATCTGGAGACGAAGGAAGATCTTCTAAAGCCTGGAAGCATTTATGCCCACCTAATTCTTCTCTTCGTGGGTTAACTGGCCAAATTAAACCTTTAAAGCCTGCTCTTTTAGCTTCTCCTATAGCTATCTCGGCATCTACTCCACCAACAAAAGCTATATGCTTTGGTTTGATCAACCTTTCAAAATTAACTTTTTGCGCTGGCGTCATGCTCCCAGAGGCCGTAAAATTGACCTTGTAATGATATGTCGTTGAATCTCAGAGGTTCCATCCCATATTCTCTCTAACCTACTATCTCGCCATAAACGTTGAATTGGTAATTCTTCCATTAAACCCATTCCACCGTAAATTTGTACTGTGTCATCTGCAACTTTGTTTAGCATTTCGGAGCAGAATACCTTCACCATAGCAGCATCGGCATCTTGCATAGCACCCTTCTCTGCTCGACTTACAGCATCATTCACCATCAAATCTGCTGCCCGCAAACCAATTGACATGTCCGCTAGCTTGAAACCAGTTGCTTGAAACGACCCGATAGGTTTACCAAATTGCTTCCTATTTGCAGCCCAGTCGATAGCTAAATTCATTATTCGCTCAGCTTTTCCACAGCAAGTCGCACCAACCCAAATTCGGCCCATACCAAGCCATTTTCCTGATAATTCTAATCCGCGACCTTCTTCACCGAGAACCTGGTTTGGGCCTAATCTCACATTATCAAAACTCAACTGAAAATTCTTATATCCTCGGTAACTGACACATTTATTACCTTCTCGACATTCAAACCCTTTAAGACCCACATCAACTAAAAAAGCAGTAACTCTTTTTCTTGGGCCTCTCGGAGTCTGATCTTCACCTGTAGCCGCAAAAACAATCGCAAAATCAGGCATTACTGGGCCAGAAATAAAATGCTTGCTGCCATTTAAGATCCAATCATCACCGTCTTTTACAGCATTAGACTTCATTCCCATTACGTCTGATCCAGCTTCTGGTTCAGTTAAGGCAAATAACTCTCGTTTTTCTCCTCTTACACAAGGTAGTAGATATTGCTCCTTTTGATCACCTTCACATGCCAATAAGATTTCAGTTGGGCGAGCGACCCACGACTGCAGTGCATGAGTTGTCTTCCCATACTCTCTTTCCATTAACGCCATAGCTTGATAGCTTAACCCACCACCGCCGATATCTGTTGGTAAGTTAGCAGCAAAAAGACCTATATCTTTGGCTCGCTTCTCAATCTGACGACCCAATTCAATCGGGACTTCACCTTTTGCATCAACTTCATCTTCATATGGAAATATCTCAGCATCCATGAAGGCTTTTAACGTATTTAGTAACAATTCATTTTCATGGTCCATTTGATCACTCATACTTTCTTCAATTCTTCAATAAAACTATTATTCCCAATATTTATTTTTAATCTTTAAACTCTAGTTATCTATGCACCACGGAGGTTAAGCTTTTTTCTGGCTTCTGCCGGTGAAAGAGCTCGGGCACCCATTCTTTCAATTATTTCAACGGCTCGCGTTACAAGCTGTCCATTGGTAGCTAATACACCTCTGTCTAGGTAAATATTATCCTCTAATCCGACGCGCACATTTCCACCTAGAGCAACTGCAGTAGCCGCCATGGGCATTTGCATCCGCGAAATACCAAATCCGGCCCAATTAGCACCATCCGGTAAGTGATCTTTCATTGTCTTCATAGTATCAACACTCTGATCAGCTCCCCATGGGATCCCCAGACAAATCTGAAACATCGGTGGATCTGCTACTAAACCCTCGGAAATCATCTGTGTGGCAAAGCGAATATGACCAAGTTCAAATACTTCTAATTCTGGCTTCACCCCCCATTCTTTCGTTAATTGCGCCATTTTTCTTAACATAGGCGGGGTTGAAATATAAATCTCATCACCATTTCCAAAGTTTAATGTACCGCAATCGAGAGAACATATTTCAGGCATACATTCCTTGACATGAGCCAGCCTCTCTTCAGGACCAATCATATCAGTTCCAGGACCAGGCATCGCTGGGTTATTTTGGTCAGGAACCCAATCACCCCCCATACCTGCTGTAAGATTTATTACAACATCTGTATTACTATCCCTCACCCGATCAACAACTTCTTTAAACAGCTTTGGATCTCGAGATCCTTTTCCAGTCTCTGGATCTCGAACATGTATATGCGCTATTGCAGCGCCAGCTTTGGCAGCTTCTATTGCCGCATCCGCCACTTCTTTTGGCGTCACCGGCACGTGAGGACTCTTTTCAGTTGTATCACCTGCACCTGTAACTGCGCAACTTACCACTACATCAAAATTCATTTATTTTACTCCTTATTTCTCGATTAAGATCTAAAATCAGTTAGACTTAATTGCATTTAAAACAGCTACAATCTTTTTATCTCGATCTTCCGCCATCTGCTCAAAATGTTGATCTCCTGCCATTTCTGCACAACCATCTACCATTTTGTTTCTCAACTCTTTAGATAAGTCTGGCGCTTTTAATCTTGTCCAAGGTAATTTTAAAGCAGGACCAAACTGGTCTAAATTTGTGGCCATTCCACCTTCACCGCAAGCGACATGAAATGCCATGCACTGTCCTTGAACAGCCATTCTTGGAGCAGGTCCATTTATTAATGCGTTATCAATATCAGCTGGTGTAGCTTCTTCATTTGCTACCATATGTAAAGCCTCACGCCACAAAGCTTCTTGCAACCTAGTTGCTACAAAACCAGGTATCTCTTTTTTCATTACCAGAGGTGACTTTCCTGATATTTTATAAAAATCAGCAGCCCAAAGAACTGCATCAGGATTAGTCTTTTTACCCCCCACTATCTCAACCAGAGGCAGTAAGTAAGGAGGATTGAATGGATGACCAATAACAGTTCTTTCTGGCGTGCTACATTTCTGCTGAATCTCTGTCATAGTTAGTCCAGAAGTTGATGAACTTATCACAACATCATCTGGCACAATGCGTCCCAAAATTTCATAAAGCCCCTGCTTTATTTCCAAGCGTTCAGGAGCACTTTCTTGTACAAAGTCAGTTCCTTCTAAACTGTCTTCTAGCTTCGTAAAAATTTCTAAATTACGTAAGCTTGCGCCTCCAGCTAAACCAAGTTTAGTTAAACTAACCCAGGCTGTTTGCACAATACTATTAAACATGTCTATTTCATCTTCTGAATGAAGATAAGCATTAACCTTAAAGCCTTGCGCCAAGAAATGAGCAGCCCATCCACCTCCAATTGGTCCGGCTCCAATACTCGTTACTAACTTGACCTTATTTGCTTTCTTAAACACTTCTATTCACCCTTAAAGTTTGGCTCACGCTTTTCTACAAAAGCTGCCACTCCTTCTGCTGCATCATCAGATTTTAACATTTTTCTATAAACAGGTAAATTTTCTGTTCTCATCTTTTTAAAAGCATCTTCCAGCGGCACACACTCTATCGCCCGCTGCACTTCTTTGACACTTTGCATAGCAAGAGGAGCAGACCAAGCGATTGATTCCGCCCACTCTCGAGCCTGATCAAGTAATTTTTCTTTAGGAACCACTTTATTTACCAAACCATAATGAGCAGCTTCGTCAGCAGACATGCGTCGTCCTAATAAAAACATTTCCATGGCTATATTATGGGGAATTCTTCTAGGTAATCTTTGCAAAGCACCTGCATCTGGGACCATACCCAAGGGCATTTCTGGTAGTCCAAACTCAACATGCTCAGCTGCAATTAAAAGGTCACACCCCATTGCCAACTCAAAACCCCCACCAATTACAAGACCATTTAAGGCAGCTATAACAGGTTTATTTAAATTCCAATTTTCTGTTAAACCTGCAAATCCACCATCGCCATAATCAGCTGTTTCCCACCAGTTATCTAATTCCACTTCCCCAGAATTTAAAGCTTTCAAATCCCAACCTGCTGAAAATATTTTTTCACCTTCTGCAGTTAAAATTCCCACCCACAAATCTGGATTATCACGCAACTCTGCAAAAGCTGCTCCTAAAGCTTGGCTCATTGGGATATCAATTGCATTTACCTTTGGCTTATTTAATTTTACCTCAAGAATCCTACCGTTTTGCTTAACCTCAACCCCATCAGGCATACTTTTCTCCCTAACTATTTATTTAAATTCTGGAACAACCTCTGAGCAAAACAGTTCCATCGACTTCTTCTGCGCCTCCATGTCTAATCCCATGGACGCATAATATATATACTCGTCTACGCCTAGCTTCTCATATCTCTTTAATTTTTCAATTACGGTTTCGGGAGAGCCAAACATTAGATTTTCCTCTAACATATTAGCATCATACTCTTTTCGACCCTGTAATTCATCAAGTGGGATTTGTTTGGGAAATCCATCACTAACATCACCTAAATTTCTAAACAAATTTTCAAATTGCCCAAGACATGTCTGAATTGCTCTTATGGCTTGATCCCGTCCCTTTTCATTCTCGTACAATGCTGTGTGCCGCATCATTGCGAAAATAGGTTTAAAAGTATCACCATTCTTCTGAATTGCTTCATCAAGCTGCTGTTTGTATAATTCAGCCTCTGAAAAGCCTCGGGTTAAAGGCCAACTCATTACATTGCAATTATTTTTTATTGCATAATCGAATGTTATTGGCGATCTGGCAGCAACCCATAGAGGTGGGTGTGGTTTTTGAATTGGCTTGGGAACCGATGTTGATGTTGGAAATTGCCAAAATTTTCCATTATGCTCATAATCTCCCTCCCATAGCTTTAGAACAGCAGGTAATACCTCTTGCAAATATTGCCACGCATCCGATTGCTTCAAACCTGGCTTCATTCGATCAAATTCTCTCTGATATGCTCCTGAGCCAATACCAAACTCTAAACGACCCCCACTAATTAAATCAAGGAAAGCTGCCTCTCCTGCCAAATTTATTGGATGCCAGTAAGCCGCAGCTGCGACTGCTGTACCTAATCTAATATTTTCGGTTTCAGCAGCCCACCATGTTAGTATTTGAAATGGATTAGGTGCTATCGTCATTTCCAAGGCATGATGTTCAGCTGCCCAAACAATATTAAATCCACCATTTTCCGCCATTTGCACCATGTCTAAAGTGTGACGCATAACATCATTCATGTTCCAACTTGGATCCATTCTTTCCATGTTCACAGCTAATTGAAACTTCATTATTTTACCTCTTTTAGTTCATCGCATTACAAATGGATTGCCAAACGGCTCATCCGACGTATTCATCCATATTGTCTTTGGTCTAGTATAATCATGCATAGCTTGAAATCCACTTTCTCGTCCGTAACCTGATCCTTTTATTCCACCAAACTCTGCAATAGGCGAAACAACACGATAAGTATTTACCCAAACTATTCCAGCCCTAACTGCTTTAGCCATTCTTAACGATCGGGCACTATCTCTGGTAAAAATACCTGCAGCCAAACCATGAACGGTATCATTCGCAAGACCAATTACTTCCTCTTCAGTTCTAAACTTCAAAACACTCAAGACTGGACCAAAAAGCTCAGTATCAACAATCTTCATGTTTTGACTAGCGCAACTGATAATTGTAGGCTCATAAAATAGGCCCTCGAAATTCTCTGGTCTTTTTCCTCCATGGAGGATCTGACCGCCTTCTTCTATTGCCTGAGAAACCTCTTTTTCAATATTTTCCAACTGACCGATAGTGCAAAGTGGTCCCATTTGAGTTTCTTCTAGTAGCGGATCGCCAATTCTAATATCTTTTGCGATAGCAACCATTCTCTCTAAAAACTCGTCTGCAATATCTTCATGTAAGTATAGTCTGGACCCTGCAACACAACTTTGCCCAGCTGCTCCAAAGATACCAGCCACAGATCCATTCACAGCACTTTCGATATTTGCATCATCAAATACAATAAAGGGAGATTTTCCACCCAACTCAAGACTTACTTCCGCAAAGTTTTCCGCAGAGTTATATAAGACGTGTCGGGCTGCATTGGGACCTCCAGTAAAGGAGATTCGCGCGACTAACGGATGACTGGTCAACGCTTTACCACATGGCTCTCCATGACCAGTAACAATATTTACAACACCTGGAGGGAATCCAGCTTCAGCTACCAATTCACCAAACTCCAACATCGCTGCAGAGGCATGTTCTGACGCCTTTAGAACTATAGTGTTACCAGCTGCTAAAGCAGGGCCTACTTTAACCGCAACTAAAAATAGCTGTGAGTTCCATGGAACAATTGCAGCAACTACCCCTAATGGTTCTCTATTTGTAAAAACGAACAAATCTGGTTTATCTATTGGTAACGTCTCACCACTAATCTTGTCAGCGCAGCCAGCATAAAAATGAAAAAATTCAGCAATATATTTTGCCTGCCAGCGGGTTTCTTTTAACATCTTTCCAGTATCAACGCTTTCTGTCCTTCCCAACGGCTCCGACTTTTCAGCCAAAAGATCACCCAATTTTCGTAGACATTTTCCACGTTCGGTCGGAGTCATTTTTGACCAAGGACCAGTCGAAAAAGCACGGTGTGCAGCGTTCACGGCATCGTCGACGTCAGTCTCAGTTGCTTCTGGAACTTTGCTCCAAACCTGACCATTAGTAGGATTGATGCTCTCAAACATAGCCCCATTTGATGCGTTGACCCATTTACCATCGATTAACATTTGATAGGACTTAACGTTTGCCATACTTTTTCCTCGTAAATTATTTGATTCTTAACCTAATCTGATATTAACGTAATATAATTTTTAATTACTAAATAACAATTCTATTATTAAATATTTATTTAGAAGTACAGGTTTTGAGGAGGTAAAACCATGGGAAAAGAAAAAGAAATAATTGGTGGAGCGCTGGTTATTGGTGGAAGAACCCTATCACTATCAAAGGCAATAAGAGCCGGTGATTTTGTGTTTCTAACTGGTCAAATTCCTATGAGTAATGGAGAGCCAATGACAGTCGGAACAATTGAAGATCAAACAAAGGTTATTCTGGAAGATATAAAAGCAACTTTAAAAGAAGCCAAATGCGACATGGAAGATGTTGTGAAGTCTATGATTTGGCTTAGAGAACGCGCTGATTTTCCCGGCTTCAATAAAATTTATGGAGATTACTTCCCTAAAGACCCACCAGCGAGATCCGCAATCGTAAGCGAATTACTAGTTGATGTTAGGGTGGAAATAGAGGTTATTGCTTATAAACCTTTATAAAATTTAAGCATACGGCGGAAAGAGACAAAATGAATATATCCTATGAAACTCATGGAAAACAAACAAATCCATGCGTTATTTTAATTCATGGTTTGGGATTAAATAAGCAAATGTGGCAGTGGATTATATCAGATCTCAAAAAATCTTATTATGTTATCTCATATGACTTATATGGACATGGAGACTCGTCTAATCCTGATAAGAATCCATCTCTATCGTTTTTTTCTAAGCAAATTGCAGATCTGTTAGCATTAATTAAAATTAAGAATGCAATTTTAATAGGATTTTCTCTAGGTGGCATGATTTGCAGACGATTTGCTCAAGACTACGCAAGTAAAACGAATGGTATAGTAATTTTAAATTCTCCATACAAAAGAGATAATGAGGCACAAAGCGCAATCTTAAAGCGTTTAAAACAATTAGAAAATGAAGGACCAAAAGCAACTGTAGAGGATGCCTTAATTCGATGGTTTTCAGATGATTATAGAGAACAAAATCCAGAAATGATGAATCTTGTAAGGGGCTGGGTTATGAAAAATGATCCAAAGGTATATCCAAAAATTTATGAAGTTCTTGTGTCTGGATTAGAAGAAATCTCAGCGCCAAATCCAAAATTATCTTGCCCAGCATTAGTTATAACTGCCGATGAAGATTTTGGCAACGGACCAAAAATGTCGGAAGCTATCGCTTCAGAGATTCCAAATTCCAAATTAGTTATTCTAAAGGGCCTAAGACATATGGCCTTGGCCGAAGCACCAAATGTTGTTAACGAACCTATAAAAGAATTCTTGAGTCGTGTTACAAAAGATAAATTAACTAATGGAGAATAATATTAGTGAAGGAATATTAACTGGCGTAAAAGTTCTAGATCTTACCCGAATGCTCTCAGGGCCATATTGCACAATGATGCTGGCTGACCACGGGGCTGAAGTTATAAAGATTGAAAGTGAATTAGGTGATAGCAGCCGAGCTAATGGCCCATATAGAGATGACGATCCAGAAAAAGACTGGGCAGGATATTTTGTGAGTTTGAATAGATCAAAAAAAAGTGTGCAGTTAGATCTTAAAACGAAGTCTGGAAAAGATAACTTTAGAAAGCTGGTGACTCAGGCTGATGTTGTCGTGGAAAATTTTAGACCAGGCGTTATGGAACGCTTAGAATTAAATTATGAAGAATTGAAAATATTGAACCCACGCCTCGTTTACGGAGCCATTCGTGGTTTTGGTGATCCAAGATCAGGTGAAAGTCCTTATGTCAAGTGGCCTTCTTATGATGTTGTAGCTCAGGCTATGGGGGGCATTATGGGTATTACTGGAGCAAACCCTAACTCTCCCACAAAAGTTGGGCCAGGAGTGGGAGATATTTTTACAGGTTTAATGATGTCATTTGGTATCATTGCTGCGCTTAGGTCAGCAGACTCTACAGGAGAAGGTCAATTTATTGACGTAAGTATGTATGATGCTGTGCTAAGTTTATGTGAGAGAGCTGTTTATCAACATGACTATGAAGGAATCATTCCAGGTCCTGAAGGTAATGGCCATCCATTATTAGCACCATTTGGTATTTTCCCTGCATTAGACGGACAAGTCGCTATTGGAATAGTAGATGACATCTTTTGGAGCCATTTAAGTAAGTGCATGGGACTAGATAAGACTGGTGAAGACATAAAATATTTTACCAGAGCAAAAAGAAGAGCAAACTCAATAATAGTAAATAATTTAGTGGCAGATTGGACAAAATTGAAAACAAAAAGTGAGCTGACACAAATCTTGGGAGGAAAAGTCCCTTTTGGGCCAGTTAATACAATAAAAGATATTTATGATGATCCTCATGTGAAAATTAGAAAAATGATAGCATCTGTACCTAACTCTGATCCAACAAAAAAAGATTGGCGCGTCGCTGCAAATCCAATTAAATTCAGTTTAAATCCAACTCCAAAATACAAAACTCCTCCAAAAATTGGTGAGCACGATGAAGACTATTTAAGAAAGATCAAATCTGATTCAGCAAACTCCGATTTTGAAAAAACTAAATCCCTCAGGAACGCCTTTGGAAATTTTGCCACAGGCGTTACTATTGTAACAACAAATGATAAAAATGGATTTCCAAGGGGTTTTACAGCAAATTCATTTACCTCTGTTTCTCTGGACCCACCGTTATTATTGGTCTGCCTTGCAAAAACCGCATTTAGTGCAACTACCTTTAAAAAATCTGAACTATTTGCCATAAATATTTTATCAGAAAACCAGCGCGAATTATCCGGACTCTTTGCATCGCAAGAAAAAGACAAATTCAAATTAGCAAAATGGTCAGTTGGACCAAAAAGTTTGCCTATCTTTAGAGAAAGCATTGCTCATTTTATTTGTGAGAGACATAAACTTGTTGACGCCGGAGATCACATAATACTTATTGGGAAAGTTCAAGAACATGCTGTTTTTGATGGAACTCCTCTTGGGTATTTTAAAGGGAATTATTTCTCTGTAAATCATGATCAAGCATTAATTGAAGCAGCAAATACAGGAGAACTTGTTGATATTGGTGGAGTTTTCTCAAAAGATAGTAAAATTCTATTACAAGAAACCAATAACCAGAAATATATTATTCCCAGAGCACCAAAGGAAAACAAATCTAAAATTGGTCTTTGTAGATTATTAGAAAATCTTGATTTAGAACCCCAATTAAATTTCATTTATGCGATCTATCGCGACACTGAAACAAAAAGCCACACAATTTTTTATAATGGCACTGTAAATGGAAAAGCTCCAAATGGATTTAAATTCTTCAAATTAGACGACATTCCATTAAAAGAGATGTTCTTACCGGCAGAAAGAAGTATGCTCGAAAGATACAAGCGAGAATTTAAGCATGGCACTTTTGGATTTTATGAAGGAAGTGAGAAATCAGGCACAGTAAGAAAAATTTCACCCACTGAAAATAAATATGAAATAAAAGGTGCAAAATGACAATGATACCAGAATTAAGAAAAATTATCACTTACGATGAAGATATTCATAGAGAAGGCGAGAAACTAGCAGAACCAATTTTACGAATGATCGGTGTGGCCGCTGTGGTTAAAAACCCTTGGGCGGGAAAAGGATTTGTTGAGAACCTGGCACCAGAGATTCAAAGAATTGCGCCAGTTCTGGGAGAAACTCTTACAAATAGATTAATCAGTTTAGCGGGCTCTGGGGATAAAATCGAAGCATATGGTAAAGCATGCATAGCTGGTACCGATTGTGAATTAGAACATGCGTCTGGCCTAATACATACACTACAATATGGAAATTTTTATCGTGAAGCTGTTGGCGCTAAATCATATTTAGGTTTTACTAATACCCGAGGCCCAGCCAATACTCAGATCCAAATTCCATTAATGGATAAACATGATACTGGTAGGAGATCCCATTACCTTACAGTGCAATTCTCTATTCATGATGCACCTGCTGCAGATGAAGTTGTTGTTGCTCTTGGGGCTGCCACAAGCGGACGACCACACCATAGAATTGGGGATCGTTATTCAGATCTGGCGGCGTTGGGGAGAGATGTAAACAATCCAGCAAACGTTAAATCCTAAAATAACAAACTAACTAATAACCAATAGGATTTCTTTTTAATTCTAGTGAAAAGAATTATGCCGCGTTATGACTTAGTCGGCAAAAACAAGAAGCTAAGATAGGACGATCCGCCCGGGCGTTCGCTAGATTAAGGCGTTGCTTTATAAATTTAGCCTCTTCAAACTGTCCTTTTCGATGCAAACATTCATGTAATCCATGTAAAGACCATACGTTGTCTGGATTTTGACATGGGCGCCCCAACACCCCATCGATTCCTAAGTCTGCACGATATACCGCCTCAGCCTCTTCAATCTTTCCTTGTTCCAACAACAATGCACCCAATGCATGACGCGCTGGTTGCATCCAACCCCATGGCTCTTCATACGGAAGATCGTCATCTAAGTGGACAGCTTTTCTTAAGCTATCAAATGCCCTATCATATTCCTGTTTACGATAATATATCTCTCCTTCCAACATTTGTTCTGCGACCGCCAGAATATCAAGACAAGAATTATTAAAAAGGAATCTGGTATCGGGAACCAATTTCTTAGCTTTAACAAATAACTTGCCATGTTTCTCAGCTTCAGGAATATTGTTAGTAGCAGCATAAGCAATAGATTTCGTATAATGAATGACAGCGGTGGTAAAACTAAACAGTTCTTGATCTTCCGGCAAAACAATAGCTTTAATTTCCTCCCACATCCCAAATCGAACAAAAACATGAAATTTCATTGGATAGTAACTTTCCAACCAATCTGCACTTGGCCGTATAATTTCAGGACTAAGTAGATCTTGTAGTTCCTGAGCTGCTTCAAAAGCAGGTTTAAACTGTCCTAAAAACATAGCTCCATAAACTTTAAAATGAAAATTATGACAAACATATGCTGTGTAAAATGTTTCTGCCCCTCGCATCTTTAAATATTTTTTATCCGCAATTGACGCATTATGATTTCGACGGACAACATTTTCATAATGCCCACATAAAACATCAATATGTGTGGCCATGTGCTTTAAGTGACCAGCATCGGGTACCAACTCAGTCAATGCATCACCCGCTTTTAACGCTTTTTCAGGATGTGGCGACATTTCCATGAGATGTACGTACATATGCAATAATCCAGGATGCTCATTAGCTACATGCAATTCTTGATTTGAAAAAGCGTTCTCTAAAACCGCAATAGCCTCCAGAGTATCAGCACCATCCTTTGCTTCACCCGTACTAACGTCCCATAATTGCCACGGCGTCCGGTTCATTAACGCTTCAGCAAAAAGTGCACAAACATCTAATTCAGCATCAAATCTGCTATACACTGCTCTCATCTTATCTGCATAAATATCATTCCAAGTAGAAAAATCCTCCTCCAAAGCACTAGACGGGTAGCGAAAACTTAAAGCCTCAATTAATGCCTCTTCAACAGGCTTTAATCCTTTTATTTTCATTGCGATTTCTAATGATAACTTTGATTTGTCAATGCATTTTTGCTTGTCTTCATGTGAAAAGTCTGCCCATGTCTTATTATAATTTGGGCCGATTGCGTAACCTATGCCCCAATAGGACATAGCACAGCCAGGATCTATTCTTATCGATTGTTCAAAACAAAATTCAGCTTCATCATGATTGTAGCCATAAATCCACATTAAGCCTCTATCAAACCACATTTGAGCTTCTTTAGAGCTTGTGGTTACTGGAAATGAATAACTGCCAAGATCAAAATACTCCATTGATTATCACCTTTCAAAAAAATTATTCCAAAAACTGTATTTCACTAATAAGATTTGTAATTATTTAAGAAGCGCTTTCTAATGCTTGTTCAAGATCGTAAATCAAATCATCTAAATTCTCTATGCCTATAGAAAGTCTTAGAAGTCTGGGGTGCACGGGAAATCCTTCACCAGAAACAGTTTTTCGATGTTCGATCAAGCTCTCTACTCCGCCCAATGAAGTGGCTGGATAGAAAATCTTACAAGCCCTAGCCACATCTATAGCTTTTTTTTCATCACCCTTTACAATAATGGATAGCATGCTGCCAAACTTACCATCTGTTTGTTTTTTACTAATTTCATGTCCCTTATGAGATTTTAAACCTGGATAAAGTACACTCTCTATTTTGCTGTGTCCCTCAAAATAATTAGCTATTTTCATGGCGTTTTTACATGCTTTTTCTAACCTCAAAAATAATGTACGCATTCCTCTAATGAGCAGCCAAGCCTCAAGTGAATTTAATACAGACCCTTGTAACTTTCTTATCAAATATAAGCTTTCCCAGTTATCATCAACCTCGCAGGTTGATAATACTCCAGCAGTCGCATCAGAATGGCCATTAAGAAATTTCGTAGCTGAATGAAAAGAAATATCAGCGCCAAGTTCTAATGCACGAGTGATACATGGTGGTGTTGCAGTACAATCCGTTAATAATTTCGCGTTGTTTCGATGCGTTATTTCAGCAGCTAATGCTATGTCTGTTACCGCCCAATCAGGATTATTAGGCGTCTCTACCCAAACTAAATCTGTTTTGCGATCATTAATTGCCGTTTCCATTTCTTCTAAATCACCAGCCTCATAATAAGAAATATTTAAACGTTTTAATTCTTCATATCGTTGAAATTGTGCTAATACACCATGGTACATTACTTTTGGTATGACTACATGAGCGCCTTTAGGAAGATTATCAATAACGGCAGTCGCAGCAGACATACCTGATGCAAAAAGGATGGAGTCCTTTGCACCTTCCAACTCCGCAATTATTTCTTCTGCATAAGCAGTAGTTTCATTACCATCTCGTCGGTACCAATAGGGCTTACGATTATCATAATTTTCATCACGAGCGTAAGTTGCCGATAACTGAATGTTTGGTGTAACAGCCCCTGTGGTATCGTCTATAAATCTTAAGGCTTGCGCAACCTTCGTTTCTAATTCAAGCGAAAAGTTTTTTTTCTTTTTCATAGTTTTTCCAATGTGTTTGTGGAAACAGAATTTAAAATATTATATCCTAGTACAAAATAAGAATTGCAAGCATGAAAATAACCTTTGATTCAAAAGGGTTAAATTCTTGCAAGATTTAGCCTATCTAGTCAAAAGCAATCCTAAACCCTATATTGCCACTAGTCGTATTGAATTTTACAGCCTGTCTTGAAGAGTTTCGATACCTGACACAATAAGAGTCATGACATAGATATGAGCCGCCTCTTGCAACAATAAAATCACCATTTAATGGTCCTTTAGGGTTTCTCTGATCTCGAGGCGAGTGGGTTTTTTCGAACCGGTCAGCAACTAGTTCCCAGACATTTCCAATCATATTGTATAAGCCAAATTCATTGGGTTGATATGAAAAAATATCAACTGTCCCCCGATCTTTAAAACTGTCATATTTTACATTTGGAAAGTCTCCGTCCCAAGTATTTGCCATTTTCTGATTGTTTAATTTTAGTGAATTACCCCAAGGAAATTTTTCACCAACCGTTCCACCTCGAGCAGAATACTCCCACTCAGCTTCTGTCAATAATCTGCAATTTCTCCATTCACAAAAAGCTAATGCATCTCGGATAGATATATGCACTACTGGATGATCAAGACGTTTAAGAATGTTACTTTTAGCACCTTCTGGTGATAACCAACTAGCATTAGGAACTGATCTCCAGATTGGAGACAAATTTGAGCACTCATACTGATCAGGGTCTTTTACGAACTTAAAAAATACAAATGAAGTTCCAATTTCTTCAGCAACTGTTCTATATCCAGTGGCATCGATAAATTCTTTAAATTCTTTATTACTTACTGCAGTCTTCGAAATCTTAAAGCGGTTTAGCCAGATGTTTCTGATGGGTCCTTCGCCATCTTCTAGATGAGGCCCATCGTCAGCTCCCATTTTAAACCAACCACCTGGAAGCGTCACATTTCCCATCTCAGTCATTCTAAAGATTTTTCAACCTCTGAGTTATATTGATAAACCGGCTCCCAATCATCTCCCCATGCATTTTTCCATAAGGTTTTTCGAGTGGAATTTTGCAATGACTTACCTCCATTCCATAAGTCGGCTTTAGAGTGAGAATAAGTTTTAAAAAAATTCTCAAGCAATTGATCCAATTTATTCTTTACCACTAAATAATGGGGTTCATTAATTAAATTTTTTTGTTCTTTCGGATCATTTTCTACGTCAAATAATTCATCATCCAAATTAAATTTCTTTGACTCTTTAAATCGCTTAAAATAAACAAATTTTTGAGTTCTTACTACTCGAGTTTCTTCTTGCTCAGAAAAAACCGCATCCTGCCCCCAATCCGTTATTTGATCACTCAATATTGGTAAAAGTGAACGGCTGGGCACACTTATACTATCATTAATTTGCTCGATTTTAGTTACATCTAGTATTGTTGAAAAAATGTCCATATTTGACACCATTAGATCTGATCTTTGTCCAATCTTCGTGTCATCACCGTTTCTTATGATCATCGGAACAGAATGAGCAGCTTTGTGTAGATTAGATGGGAAAGTAGCAGCACCATGCCCCCAAAAACCATGCTGCCCAACCGACAAACCATGATCTGCTGTGAAGATAAATAGAGTATCATCCATTAAACTCAAGTCATCCAACGTCGAAATAATTTCACCGACGCCATCGTCAACCATTGAGATTTGTGCATAATAATTCCTTAGAGTATCCAGATCATTTGGAGCTCTTAAAAGCATCGAATAATCCATACCTTTTCCAGACTGTGACTTAACCATATCGTAATTCTTAATTGCTTCTCGACTTAAATTTTCACGAGGGATAGAATTCATCGCACAATCTTTGTATCGCTCAGAATGTCTACACTCATCTTTTTCTTTTGTTGCAGGCCAATGTCCATAAGGTGCAGGATAAGGTAAGTACAAAAAGAAGGGCTTCTCATTATTGGTATTTTTCTTAAGAAAAGAGACTGCCTTTGATGTAAAAAAGTCAACTGAATGACCTTCGTGTAAATAGTTCCTACCGTTTTCAAAAATTTCATTCCTAAAAAAGCTTCTAACATGACCATCGGCCATAGTTACCCAATGATCAAAGCCACGCATTGGTGTTTTAGGCTCCCCTAAATGGTACTTACCAATCAAAGCAGTTTCAAAACCATTACTTTTTAATATTTCTGGTAATGTATTTAATCCATCCAACGCATGCCAACCAATTGGCCATTCATTACTCTTTCGATCATCAATCCAACTATGGACTCCATGCTGGGATGGCAAAAGGCCAGTTAAAACAGACGCCCGACATGGTGAACAAAAAGCATTTGGGCAAAAAGCATTATTAAAGGTAAAACTCCTTTGGGACAGCAAATCAAGATTTGGGGTATGAATTTCTTCATTTCCATAACATCCTAGGGTGGAGGCTTGTTGATTGTCTGTAAAGATTAAGACCACATTTTTTTTCTTAATTTTTTTCAAGTTACCTACCTCAAAACCAAAGTTAAAACAAAATAAACATACTAAAATTTATTAATTCAAATCATTTAAGTGATCTCACAAAATTTCTAATATCTTCAATTAAAAACTTAGGCTGCTCCATTGCTGCAAAATGCCCACCACTCGGCATTTCAGTCCACTGTGTTACATTATATACCCTATCAACGTAAGATCTAGGAGGCCATGCAGACATTTCAGCTGGAAACAATGCACAGGCAGTTGGCACTTCTACTCGTTTTCCCTCTTTTGATAAAACTCTCCCTCCCTCTTCCTCTCGACCATAGTAGATCCAAGATGCAGTATTGAAAGTCTTAGTAATGATATAAATCATAATATTTGTTAGCAACGCATCCTTTGAAAAAACTGTCTCAATATCATCGCTCTTATTATCTGACCAGGAATGAAATTTTTCAATTATCCAAGCGGCAATTCCTACAGGACTATCCATCATACCATAACTCAATGTTTGGGGTTTAGTCGCTTGCAATATACGATATCCGTTCTCTGGTATTTGATCTTTTTCAAACGTCGATGCCCAAAGTTCTTCTTCCTCACCTTTTGGTCCTTCACAATGCCTAACAGTCATAATATTGATATGGATTCCCTCGCAGCATCTCGGATAATCATAACCTAGCCAAGTTGATATAGTACCACCCCAATCGCCACCCTGCGCAATATAACTCTTGTATCCCAATACTTCAGTCATCAGTTTATTAAAAATCGATGCCATCCTTCTAGGGCCATATGGCCTATGTGGTTTTCCTGAAAATCCAAACCCCACAAGTGATGGAACAATTACGTCAAAAGCATCTTCAACATTTCCTCCATATCTCTCAGGATGTGCTAAAGGGTCTATCATTTCGATAAATTCAATGATTGAACCAGGCCAGCCATGGCTTATTATCAATGGTTTTGGTTTTGAACCACTACCTCTCTCATAAATAAAATGTACCTCAATTCCATCTATCTCTGAAATAAAATTATCAAACTTATTGATCTTGTCTGCTTGTCTTTGCCAATCAAACTGCTCAACCCAATATTTACAAAGGTCTTTCATAAAATCAATATTTGTACCGAACTGCCAACCTCCATCACTTGGCATCTCATGCCATGGATATTCAGAAACTTTTTTATGAATAAAGTTTATATCCTTTTGACAAACATCTATTTTAAATGTTTTGAGTATCGACATTAACACCTACTTTTGTAAATCTTAGTTTAAAATAAGATTTACAACAGTTCAAATTGAAATGGAAATTCGATAATTTAATCAAATCATAATTGTTTAATTAACACTTTAAAAAATACCTTTCAGTAAATGAGCCAATCTAAAACAGTAAACTTATTAATAACTGGAGTGAATAAGCATGATGGATAAAGGCCTAAAATCCCAAACTGAATTTGATTACATTATAATTGGAGCAGGTGCTGCTGGCTGTGTATTAGCATCCGAAATAATAAAAGACGGTCGATTTTCAGTTTGCTTGATAGAAGGAGGTCGTAAGGATACAAGCCGTTGGATACACATACCTGCCACAATGTTTAAAACTCTTAACACTCAGGATGCATCAAGAGTAATATCTGAGCCAGATGCGAGTTTAGACGATAGGAACTTCGTAGTCCCGCAAGGCACAGTATTAGGAGGTGGCTCCTCCATAAACGGTATGATTTATATGCGTGGGCAAGCAAAGGATTATAACGATTGGGAGATTAATCATGGATGTGTAGGTTGGAGTTACAAGGATGTACTTCCAATCTTCATAAACCAAGAAAAAAATACCCGCCTGTCAAAGCCATTTCATGGTAAAGATGGACCATTACGTGTCTCAGATCCTGAGTATAAACATCCTATAAATTCAGCGATTATTGAATCAGCTCTACAGGCTGGCTTATCATCCAATGAAGATTTCAACGGCGCTAATCAGGAAGGCACTGGATGGTATCAAGTAACAGCCCATAAAGGAAAGCGATACTCTGCTGCCACAAGCTTTCTAAAACCCCAACTTCATTCTGAGCAACTAACATTGTTAACAAATACAAAGGCTCACAATATTTTATTTTCCAATTATACAGCGACAGAAGTCGCAATTAGTAATCAATATGGTCAAAAAAAATTAAAAGCAAAAAGAGAGATAATTTTATCTGCAGGAAGCTTTCAAAGTCCAAAATTATTAATGCAATCAGGCATTGGTCCTGAAGAAAATTTATTAAGAGCGGGCATAGATGTGATTCACAACTCTACAAATGTTGGAGCGAATCTCCAAGACCATGTTGGCACTCCAGTGACGATGAACTTGAGAGAGAAAATCGGATTACACGACGAAGACAAAGGTTTTAAGGCCATCAAAAACGGGCTTAATTATTATGCATTTAAACGCGGACTATTGACTTCAAATATATTGGAAGCCGGAGCTTGCATTGATACAAATGGTAAAGGTCGCCCAGACGTTCAATTTAATTTTGCTCCCTTCGCCGCTGGACCACCTGGAAAACCACCACTGCCCACCCACGCTGTTCAAGTAAGTCCAATGACCATGAGGCCTAAGTCTAGAAGCCGATTATATCTTGATACGAGCAATCCGAATGCTTCACTTAAGTTTTATGCAAATATGTTAGCAGATCCTGAAGATCTAGATACACTTCGAAGAGGAATTAGATTAGCAAGGGAGATTTTTAAACAAAGACCAATAACTGACATGGTTGAAGATGAAATTTGGCCTGGAAATGGAGTCTCTTCTACAGTTGGCTCTAATACACTTGATGACCGTATTCGAGAGCAAGCAAGAACAATTTTTCACCCCGCTGGTACTTGTAGAATGGGGCCACAAAAAAATGACGTTCTTGATTTAGATCTTAGAGTAAATGGGGTTGAAGGTTTGAGAGTTGTGGATTGCTCCATTATGCCAGCCTTGGTTTCAGGTAATACCAACGCGCCAACGATGATGATAGCTGGTAAAGCTGCTGAAAAAATTCTTGGAAGTCACTAAAATATCTTAAATTGTCTGTGAGAATTGCTTGGCTGGGGTGGTAGGATTCGAACCTACGGTACACGCTACCAAAAAGCGTTGCCTTACCACTTGGCCACACCCCAGTAGCGAGAAACCGAATACGCAACAAACGTTCAATTTTCAAGGCCAAAAACAAAATTAATTATATTAAATTTTATTTGGGGTTAGGGAAAAAAAGACTTTCACCTTTAATCTTATAATTTTCGATCAACTTACCGGCAGTTTTTGATACTAACCAATCTTCAACTAACCTTGCGTTCTTATATGCAATATTGGGGTATTTAGTGACAGAAACAGGTAAGTATGAATATTGATT
>JAQWNW010000082.1 GCA_029246285.1 Paracoccaceae bacterium
GGTATAAATACTCGAGTTGTATCTGCAATACCTATGGACCAGGTTTGTGAGCCTTATATTCGGCGTCGTGCTGTTAGGCACCTAGAGAAGAACCGTGTTTGTATTTTTGCTGCGGGTACTGGAAATCCATATTTTACGACAGACACAGCTGCAACTCTACGTGCGTCTGAAATGGCCTGTGAGGCTATATTTAAAGGTACAAAAGTGAATGGTGTTTATGATAAAGATCCAGCATTGCACTCTGATGCGGTTAGGTATGAAGCAACAAATTATGATGAAGTTCTACAAAAAAACTTAAAGGTTATGGATGCCTCAGCTATAGCTTTAGCTCGAGACAATAATCTACCAATTATTGTATTTTCTTTAAATGAGCCAGGTGGGTTAGCTTGCATTCTCAGGGGTGAAGGTACTTATACCTCAGTAAGTTGAAGGTTTGAGTTTTTATTAATTGTAAGTGAGGTTATAATGTCAGAAGAAGATTTTGAGATTGATATAGAAGACTTAGAGCGCCGAATGGATGGGGCTTTAAACGCATTAAAAACAGAGTTTTTGTCTCTGAGAACTGGCAGAGCTTCATCGTCAATGTTGGATCCAATTAACATGGAAGCTTATGGGGCTTCTACACCTTTAAATCAATGCGGGACTGTAAATGTGCCAGACCCCAGAATGATTACAGTTAATATCTGGGACAAATCTCTCGTTAACGCGGCGGAAAAAGCAATAAGGGAATCGGGTCTTGGGATTAATCCAGTAATAGATGGGACAATCATTCGGTTACCTATACCAGAGTTAAATGAAGAGAGACGACGTGAGTTGACAAAAATAGCAGCTAATTATGCCGAAAATGCAAGGATAGCTGTTAGAAACGTTAGGCGAGATGGGATGGATCAGATTCGTAAAGGAAAAACTTCTGGCATGAGTGAGGATGATCAGAAGATATGGTCTGATGAAATTCAGAATGTTACAGACTCTGGAATCGTAAAAATCGATAATGCTTTAGAAACAAAACAAGCTGAAATTATGCAGGTTTGATAAAGCCTGTAATAATTAGTGAGAAAATATTTGCTTAATAATTTAAAGTTTGATGATTTTGGAATGCGATTAATTTCGGCATTTGTGTTACTTTTTTTTGCCGTATTTTGCTTATTCATGGGCAGCTTTTTCTATATTTTACTAATTCTTTTTTTATCAATTCTCTTATTTTATGAAGTTTGTAAATTACTTAATCCAAACATTTCGAACAGAATGCTATTCCTGCAACTGATTGCTGTTTTTCTGACTTTATTGCTTTATTTGAGAATGGGTTCAAATAGTGGCTCTTTTCTGTCGTTAATTCCAGGGTTTATATTAGTGATTACGTGTAATTCTAACCGTCTGTTAAGCTTTTGCACTGGTGTTTTGCTCACTATCGCCCTTATTACTTTTTTCGAAATTAAGTTTTATTTGGGCACGATCACACTTCTGTGGTTGATCACTTGTGTTATTGTTACTGATCTAGCTGGTTACTTTGTGGGACGTATAATAGGAGGCCCAAAAATCTGGCCTTTTGTAAGTCCAAATAAGACTTGGTCTGGTTTAATTGGTGGGTGGGTTTGTGCTGTCTTAATCGGTTTAATTTTTAAAATATCTTTTGATTTAAGCTACTTATTTGTATTTTTAAGTTTAATAACTTCAATCAGCTCTCAGGTTGGTGATTTTTATGAAAGTTGGTTAAAAAGAAGAATAAATAAAAAAGATAGTTCACAACTAATACCTGGTCATGGTGGCTTTATGGATCGTTTCGACGGATTTATCGGTGGTGCCTTGGGTTTTAAAGTCTGTTTGTTATTTATCAATCCTGAATTGGTGTTCATTTGACCGATCGAAAACAAATATCAATTTTTGGCTCAACCGGTTCGATAGGGGTAAATACAGTTGATGTCCTCCTTCGCTCTGGTGGTGAAAAAAGATTTAATGTTAAAGTTTTGTCAGGTGGTAATAATGTGAAGCTTTTAGCTCAACAAGCTATTAAACTGCGAGCAGGATTAGTTGTGACTGCTTTTCCTAATAGGCTTGAAGAATTAAAATCCTACATTAAAGGTTCCGGAATTCAGGCTTTAGCAGGAGAAGAGGCATTAATTGAAGCGGCTTGCATTCATTGTGATTGGACGATGTCATCAATTGTTGGCGCAGCAGGCATCAAGGTTGGCCTGAAAAGTCTCGAACATGGAGGTCTATTAGCGTTAGCAAATAAGGAAACGATGGTTTGCGCAGGTGATCTTGCCAAAAAATTAGCAAAAAAACATCAATCTAAAATAGTTCCAGTTGATAGCGAGCACTCGGCAATTTTTCAATGTTTGAGAGGTGAAAATATCGAAGAGGTTGAAAGTATTACATTGACTGCGTCTGGCGGCCCTTTTCGGAATTTACCAATAGATGAGTTGAAGAAGGTATCGCCAGATGAGGCTGCCAACCATCCTAACTGGTCAATGGGAAAAAAAATTTCAATCGATAGCGCTAGTATGTTTAATAAAGGTTTGGAAGTAGTTGAGGCGCATCATTTGTTTTCTTTGAGTGGCGATATGATTGATGTTCTAATTCATCCAGAATCAATTGTTCACGCTCTAGTTAATTTTTATGATGGATCTACCATAGCTCAAATGGGGATTCCAGACATGAGATCCGCGATAGGTTTTGCTCTGAACTATCCAGATAGATCATTTTTAGATATCAAAAGAATGGATTTACTTGAACTGTCTGCGTTAACTTTTGAGAAAGTAGATTTCAATCGATGGCCATCACTTCGACTTGCGTATACAGTAATCGATTTAGGAGGTTCCGCTGGTGTGGTTTATAATGCTGTTAAAGAAGAAGCTCTGGAGGCTTACATTAATAAAGAAATCGGTTTTTTAGATATGTATAGTTGCGTGGAAACGGTTATCGAATATTTGGAATGTAAAAACCATTTTACTAATAAAAATAAGAGCATTGATGAGATATTTGAAAATGATAAGATGGCGAGGACTTTGTCGCAAAAATATTTGAAAGACAAGAGTTTGTAAATGTCAGAAAGTCTCGCATTCTTAGCAAATGGTTCTTTTAGCTTGCTATCGTTTATTGTTGCTTTAAGTATTATTGTATTTATTCATGAATTTGGTCACTATATTGTTGGTAGATGGTGCGGTATAAAGGCCGAGGTGTTCTCCATTGGTTTTGGCCCCGTACTTATATCGAGAAATGATAAGCATGGAACTATGTGGCAAATTGCTCTTTTACCGTTAGGAGGTTTTGTTAAGTTTTCGAGAGAAGAAACTAACTCTCAGGTTAATAATGAAAATTTTACAAATTTAAATAACAAAAGCCATACTTTTGATGGAGCGTCAGTTTTAGCCAGAACCTTGACAGTACTGGCGGGCCCTTTTGCTAATTTTATTTTGACATTTTTGATCTTAATAG
>JAQWNW010000083.1 GCA_029246285.1 Paracoccaceae bacterium
CGATTTTCCAATTCTTTTAGGATTTCATTCATTCACTATGCTCCCAGAAAATTTTCTTCTAAGTTAAGAAAATGTACTACAACGAAAATAAACAGATCGCAAATAAGTTAAATATGTTTTACCAGTAATAGCAATTATAAAAAAAGATAAATAGATATGAGAAGTAATATATCAGTAAACATTGTTTCCGCACATGCTGAAGGTGAAGTTGGAAATGTTATTGTTGGCGGCATACCAGACCCCCCAGGGAATGATCTTTGGGAAATGCGAACCTTTATTGAAAAAGACCAAAAGCTCAGAAACCTACTTCTTAATGAACCTAGGGGTGGG
The DNA here is from genome assembly GCA_029246285.1 of Paracoccaceae bacterium. GTDB lineage: Bacteria > Pseudomonadota > Alphaproteobacteria > Rhodobacterales > Rhodobacteraceae. Next base: position 331 of record JAQWNW010000083.1, read on the forward strand.
GTCTTTAAGCATATAAATCTATTGGTTAAAGCTAAGCACCCAAATGCTGAATTTGGATTCATCATTATGGAGCCTAATCATACACCACCTATGTCAGGATCAAATGCGATATGTGTTGCTACTGTTTTATTGGAAACAGGTCTAATCAAAATAGAAGAACCAATCACAAGCTTTAATTTGGACACTCCAGCAGGACTAATACGAGTACGAGCAACCTGCAGGGATGGAGAAGCACTGAAAATAGAAATTCAAAATGTCGAGAGCTTCGTGGACCAATTGAATGTACCGTTAAAAATAAATGGCTTAGGTACACTTACTGTAAATACCGCTTTTGGCGGAGATAGCTTTGTTCTTGTAAATGCTTCAGACTGCGGCTTAAAAATTGAACCTAAATCAGGCGATCTTATACGAAATCTAGGAAAAAAAATTATTAAAGCCGCAAATGAGCAGCTCGGGTTTAAACACCCGGTTAAGAATTGGAACCATATCTCATTTTGTCAATTTACAGATCCAACCAGGAGAATAAATAACGTATTAACGGGATTAAGTGCTGTAGTGATTGAACCCGGCAAGATAGATAGATCACCTTGTGGCACTGGGTGTTCGGCAAGAATGGCGTTACTTGTCAGTCAAGGCAAAATGAAAAAAGAGGATACGTTTGTGGGAAAATCAATAATTGGTGGTAGTTTTGAGTGTAATTTGAAAGAGATCAAAAATACGGATGGAAAGCAATCCATAATCCCAAAAATTAGCGGCAGAGGTTATATTACTGGGACACATCAAATTATGAGAAACCCTTCCGATCCGTGGCCCTACGGGTATAGAGTTTCTGATACTTGGCCTAATTAAGAACCGTTTTACCCCCAGAAAGGCAGACCAAAAATTGCTGATAAACCGATTACAAAATACGCAACCCCTCTATATACATTTTCACGCTCTGGATTAAACACTCTTGAGCCCAATAAGACCCCAAATACAAATGGAATAATCGCAATACCTGCAAAAATAAATAAAATAGGTAAAATATCAAACGACAACATACATAATGCAAAAATGAGCAGATCACCAAACATAGCATATAATAAAAGATTTGCTCTTATTATTTGTGGGGCGCTCCTACTTGCCATATAAATTAAAATCACAGGTGGTCCTGGCATTCCAGTGCTCCCACCGAATAAACCGCCCATAGCACCAGTGAAGTAAATAAGTTTATTGGTAAGCGCGCCCCGATAACGAACTCCCAAGATAAGAAGTGACAGTAAAATAAGAATCGTAACAGAGGCTATAAGCCTAAAAGAGGATTGAGACATTAAGTACAAAGCGAAAAGACCTAACGGCGTGGTAATCGACATCCCAATACCGAGCCTCAGAACGTCTTTGGGTTTTCCATCCTTTAAAGCGCGAGGAACAGTTGGCAAGACTCCTATGAAATCGAATAATATCATAACAAAAACTGCTTCGATAGGCGTTAACACCTGAGAAACCAATGGTATGAACACCAAGGCGGTTCCAAAACCAGTAAATCCTCGAACTATTCCAGCTAAAAATGCTGCCACCAAAATCCAATAGATACCATCGAAGCTAACCGCTTCGTAGAACAAATTAATCAAGCATCAATTCCAGAAAATTGCGTTCCTGCACCAGCTGATGGTTTAGACCAATCTCTTTTAACACCAAGTCGAAGCAATATATTAGACGCAACAAATACTGAGCTATAAGTACCAACAATCACCCCCCATATCATAGCAAATACGAAACCTCTGATAACATCACCACCCAATACAAAAAGCGAAATTAAAGCTAACAGTGTCGTAACAGAAGTCATAACCGTTCTGCTAAGTGTTTCATTTATTGACAGGTTTAAAACATCCCTTAATTCTGTTTTTTTGTATTTTCTTAAATTCTCTCGAACACGATCAAAAACCACGACAGTATCATTTAACGAATATCCAACTATCGTGAGCAAGGCAGCTATAATCGCTAAGTCAAATTTTATCTGAAGTATACTAAAAATACCAATAGTCAGAACTATGTCATGAACCAAAGCAGCTACTGCTCCTACAGAAAATTGCCATTCAAATCTAAGCCAAATATAAAAGAGAACAGCAAAAATAGCCGTGACAACAGCAATAATGGCGGTTTTTATTAGCTCCCCTGAAACTTTTGGCCCTACACTTTCGATTGATGGAAAAGTCATTTGAATATCAATTGTTCTCAACGCTTTTTGAACCATTTCAACAGTCTTAACCGTTGCACTACCTTCATCTTCTTGCTGTTCAATTCTTATCTGGGCAACATTTTGGTCAGGTTTTGTTGGATCAAAAACCTCAGTAATGGAAATATCCCCTAGATCAAGTTCAGACAAAACAGATCTATATTTAGCGACATCAACCACAATTTCTGAGTCAGTACGAATTGTAGTGCCTCCTCTAAAATCGATTCCAAAATTTAAACCAATCGTAAGAAATAAAAGGATAGCGGCAAGCATACCAATCAGTGATGCCCCAAAAGTTATTGAGGATAATTTAAAAAAATCAATTTTTGTTCCGGTTGGTACTAATTTTAGTCTCATAATAAACCTTTAAACTACAATTGTCTTAGGACGGGTTCGATCAAACCAGATTGCCAATAAAAGCCTCGTGACATAGATTGCGGTGAACACTGATGTTATTATCCCAAGACCTAACGTTATTGAAAAACCTCTAACCGGCCCGGAGCCCATCAAAAATAGAATTAAAGCTGCAATAAATGTGGTAATATTCGCATCAAGAATTGCACTAAAAGCTCTCTCATAGCCCAACTCTATGGCTTTATATGGGCTCTTATTTACCTTTAGCTCCTCCTTTATTCGCTCAAAAACTAAAACATTTGCATCAACCGCCATCCCTATCGTTAAAACGATCCCCGCGATACCAGGTAAAGTCAAAGTCGCACCGATAATTGATAACAAACCAAATATTAAAGTCACATTTATTATTAATGCAATATTGGCAAATATTCCAAACAGACCATAACTTAAAAACATGAATATCAAAATACTAACAAATGCCACTAAACAAGCAATTTTACCAGCATCTATACTATCTTGGCCCAGTTCAGGACCAATTGTCCGCTCCTCTTCAAACTGCATTGGTGCGGGAAGAGCTCCCGCCCTCAATAGAATCGATAATTCTGACGATTCTTCGACTGAGAAATTCCCAGTAATTTGGCCACTTCCACCAGTTATTGCTTCTCTAATTTGAGGGGCAGAAATAACCTCACCGTCTAAGACGATTGCAAATAATGCTCCAACATTATTTGCTGTGTAATTGCCAAATTTTCGAGCACCACCTGGATTAAACCTAAAACTAACAGCAGGTTGACCATTTTGGTCAAAAGTAGGCTGCGCATCTACAAGTTCTTCGCCGGTAATTGCCGGAGACTTTTCTAAAACATAATAGATAGTTTTATCATCTTTGGCAGGCAAAGTCTGTGTCCTACCAGTTCCCTGTTCTTCTGAATTTGAGGTTTGTTTGATTACGGGATAAAATCCTAACTTTGCGGTAGTACCTATAAGGGTTTTCAACTCACTCGCGGATCCTATACCTGGTACTTGAATAAGTATCCTTCGCTCACCCTGCAATTGAATTGTTGGCTCCCTTGTTCCAACCTCATCCACTCTACGCCTTATAATCTCAAGGGATTGCTTCATTGTTCTTTCATTTAACGCCAGTTTTTCTACCTCTGAAAACTCAACAATAAGAATATTTTGATCTGAAGTAACCTTAAGATCTTTTTTCCCAACTGAAGATAACGAGCTTACTGGACGGGCAAGATCTTCAATTAACTCGACAGCTCTAGGCATTCCAGAAATACTAGATATTTTTATCCTTAATTGATCTGAACGACCGTCTTGTCGCCGAATTGTACCAATCACATCTCGCTCAGCCCGCAAAACATCTCTAACTTCTTGCCACATAGCATCGAGTCTTTGGCCATAAACTTCCTCAACCTTTACCTCAGCTAGAAGGTGAGCTCCTCCTCGCAAATCCAGACCGAGATTAACTAAATTTGAAGGTAGAAAAGCAGGCCAAGCCCTGAGATTCTCAAGTTCTGATGAAGATAATTCTTGACCTTTTGACATCGCATTTAAAGTGTCATTTTTATTTTCCACACGAGTGTAAAAAGCATTAGGTATAGAAAAAAGTATACCAACTACGCAGATACCAATAATTAATAATTTTTGCCAAAGTGAAAACTGAAGCATAACCAGATAAGTCCTATTATTATTTCTTAGTTTCGGTTTTGTTCAAAACTTGTGCGATTGTAGCTTGAACAACCTGGGCTTTTACTCCAGAGGCGATTTCGACTTCTAATCTTCCCTCCCCCTTTACTTTTGTAACCTTTCCAATCAGACCACCCTGGGTAACCACCTCATCACCTTTTTTTATTGCTTCAACCAATGCTTTATGCTCTTTAACTTTTTTTTGCTGAGGTCGAATTAGCAAAAAATACATAATCGCAAAAATTAATATAAACGGTAAAATTTGTGTTATATCACCCATGATGTTTCCTCTTTTAGATTGTGGCCGAGCTCACAATTGAACGAGCTTAACAATAACGCTGCCCACTCGGCTTTGCAAGCGCTTGCCTTACTGACTAAATGTAAAGTTATCAATACTTCATTTATCAAATCGGGTCTTAAATATTTATCTTCATTTTTAAAATACTACCTCTATGGGATAAAGATAGAGCAATAGATTGCTAAATCTTTGTAATAATCAGTCTATCAGTTTCTGACACGGATCATGCAATTCAATACTTAACCTTAAGAAAAAAATAATGCATAAGATAAAAAACAAATATTTAATTGGACTACAATATGCATGACATCCGACTAATACGTCTAAACCCAGAAGAATTTGATAAAAAAATGGATTTACGTAAACTATCTGGAGTTTCGACAAAAATACTGGAACTCGATAAAGCTCGAAGAATTAAAATTAAGGCTGCTGAAGAAGCCTTAGCAGAACGCAATAATGCCAGTAAAAAAATTGGTAAAGCAAAAGCTGACAATGATCAGGCAGAATTTGCTAAATTGAAAGCTTTAGTTAGTAAGAAAAAAAATGAGATTTCTAAATTAGAAGACGAAGCCAAAAAAGATGATAAAATTTTAAATGACTTCTTAATGCAATTACCAAATTCACCTCTCGATGATGTGCCAATTGGGGAAAATGAAGACGATAATGTAGAAATTAGACGATGGGGAGAAATACCATCTTTTGACTTCAGTCCTAAAGAACACTTCGAATTGGCTGCAACCGTTCAAGATATGGATTTTGAAGTTGCCCGTAATTTATCTGGGTCAAGATTCGTTGTTTTGAAAGGATCAATCGCCAGGATTCATAGAGCATTAGCTCAATTTATGATCGACACTCATATCGAAAAACATGGTTTAATGGAGATGAACACACCTGTCTTAGTTCGTGATCAAGCCATGATTGGAACAGGCCAACTGCCAAAATTTGCTGACGACAGCTATAGAACAACCGATGGAAAATGGTTAAT
>JAQWNW010000016.1 GCA_029246285.1 Paracoccaceae bacterium
CCATTGAAAGATCATATGGTTAGATTTACGCTGTCAAAGTAATTCCTGCAAGGAGCAAGATTTGTGACTAGCAATCCATTTTCGTTAAATTTTAACTTTGAACCTGGTAAGATATGTGAATTGCAACCAAATATTCGGCGATTAATTGCGCCAAACTCATCTCCAATGACATTTTCTGGAACTAATACATATTTGGTTGGGAAAAAAAACATTGCTGTGATCGACCCGGGTCCAAAAATAGAATACCATTTAAATTCAATTTTAGATAATATCAAATCAAATCAATCAATTACTCATATACTTATAACCCATAGTCATGTCGATCACTCTCCTTTAGCAAAAGCATTACAAGACCAAACAGGAGCCCCAATTTATGGGTACGGTGATAATTTTGCTGGAAGAAGCGAAATTATGGTAAAATTAGCTCGAAATGGAAATCTTGAAGGAGGTGAGGGCTTAGATCTGGATTTTGTTCCAGATATCTTGTTGAAAGATGGTGACGTGCTTAAAAACAATGAATGGCAGTTTGACGTAATTTGGACACCAGGGCATTTAGGAAATCATTTATGTTTTGGATTAAAGCAAAATAATGCGTTGTTCTCTGCTGATCATGTAATGGGTTGGGCAACCTCTCTAGTTTCTCCACCTGATGGAGATTTAACACAATTTATGAACTCACTAAGGAAATTATTAGAATTCAAGGATTACTCGACTTATTATCCGGGGCATGGTGACAAGATAACTCAACCAGAAGTAATTATAAATTATATTCTAAAGCATAGAAAAATGCGTGAAAAACAAGTTTTATCTTCCATTAAAAATAAGTCTTTAAATGCCACAGAGATCGCGCAAGATATATATCTCGATGTTAATCCAGCGTTAATACCCGCAGCTGCCCGAAACGTTTTTGCACACCTCATAGACTTAAGAGAACGGCAATTAGTTAAAAACACCTCGAGCCTTGATTTTCAAACTAAATTTACCACTGTTTAAATAATTAATTAAATTGTGAAAAGACTATAGACCATAAAATATTCATTTGATATATGAGCTTGGTAATCATAGTGTTTGGTTCTGGTCCGGCGTAGCTCAGCGGTAGAGCAGTTGACTGTTAATCAATTGGTCGTAGGTTCGATCCCTACCGCCGGAGCCAATTAAAGTTACTTCATCCATCTATCTAATTGATATGTATGCATAAATTATTTTGAGTTTATGTGAGTACAATATGGTAGACAAAATCGTGCCTAGGAATTTGTACCAAAAAGATGGCACTTATTACTTCAGCAGACATGTTCCAAATGACGTGAGGCATCATTATGCGTGTGATCGTATCGTGATTTGCTTAAAAACAAGTAGTGAATATCCTGCAATTAATGCAAGTAGATCAATTGCTGGTAAGCTAGATGACTACTGGATGCTCTATCAACGAATTTCTAGGGGTGCTAATCGGGAAGTTACAATGCCTGTATTAATCCCATACCTTCCAAGCTCTCCAGAAAATCTTTGTAATTCCATTTTTGGACATAGATTCTGTACAACTTCTACGCCCTGAGACTCGGCCCAATCAGCTGCTTCCTGATGCTCTACACCAATCTGCATCCAAATCGTTTTTAAGCCTGGTAAAGCACGTACTGCTTCCTTTACAATTTCTGGAACAGCTTCAGATTTGCGAAATATTTGAACCATATCAATAGGTTGTTTTACCTCCATCAAATTTCGACGGGTTGTGTTACCCCACATTACTTGTCCTGCATAAACTGGATTTACTGGTACTATTGAATAACCTCGCAGAGACATCCAACGAGCAACCATAAAGCTAGGTCTAATCGGATTCAAGCTCACTCCAACAGAAGCAATTCTCTTATTTCTTCTAAGAATATTACCTATATAATTGCTGTTATGCTCATTTAACTTAGTCATAGTACCTTTTTCAAAGAATTTAATTCTAATATTGCGGCTTCTTATCCTAAACCATTTATAGCTTCAATTATTTTGTAGACAGCTCTTGAGTGTAAGATTGAATTTGATTTAAAATTTTCCTCCCTCTCTTAGCTGCTCGTGAATATTGACACAAGCGCTTTACCAAGCAAGCCAAAAAGGGCTTGCTTGATATTAGTTCATAAGTCTTTCTAAGGAAGAATTACTGCATCAATAATATGTATTACGCCATTTGATGTTTCGATATCAGCTTGTATCACGTTTGCGCCGGCAATTTTTACTCCATCAGTAGCGTCTATTTCAGCGGTAGATCCGTTGACCATAGTTACCTCAAGTTTTTTTCCTAAAATATCTGATGACAAAACTTTCCCAGAGAGAACATGATACGTCAAAATGCCTGCCAATTTTGATTTGTTTTCTGGTTTTAAAAGATCCTCTACTGTTCCTTCAGGGAGAGCCTTAAATGCTGCATCTACAGGCGCAAATACTGTAAAAGGCCCTTCACCCTTTAAAACATCAACTAAGTCTGCAGCTGCAACAGCTGTCACTAATGTTTCGAATGATCCTGCCGCCACCGCAGTATCAACGATATCTTTTGAATGACCTCCAGCTATAGAAGCGCTGGCTAGTGAAATATAGAGTAATGTTGTTGTTAATATACGTTTAAACATTTTTTTTTCCTCGTTGGTGTGTTGATATACTAGAAGAGCTAAAACTCAGCTATCAAAAGAAAACATGACATTAAGCCACAATGCGACAAAGTTCCTCGCATTGATTTCATTGAATTTTTCATTGCAAACACTAAGGCACTTACTCAGGATGTTAACGGACTTGAGGTCAAGCCCTTTCATTACCCCAAGTGAGCTCTGTGGGTGCTTTATTATTTACGCTTTAGTGTCAAGAACCAACTTTGGCATTGGAGGTGGTGGAGCATTTACATCCAGACCATGAACATCCATCGCAAACTCTGCAAAGTCTGCAGGCATGTTTTGCATTATCTTTGCAAAACTTGCTTCAGGATCATCACCTTCAAATGTTAAGATAACAAAATCACCAGCGGGTGTTTCTTGCAGAAAAGATCTTTCGTGTACCCCCGCATCTGTTCTAGACGCTGCAAAATTAGGATCGTTAGCAACCTGATCCATCATTGCTTGCCATTTTCCTTTTTTGCCAGCCAAAATAGGCATACACATTGCCAATATTGCCATGTTAACTTCTTTTCAATTATAACCTGTGTGTAAAATTAACCCTACCCACTGAAAGAGATGACACCCATTGGGTAGGGTATTATATACTTATTAAAAACCAGTTAACCTTCGCCTCTAGTCCAAGAAGCAAATTCCTTACTGTCGGTAGAAAATTCTAAATTTACCGCAGGTTCATCGCCCACAACCCAAGCATCGTGACCTGGAGCTAATCTGTAAGCTTCCCCTGCCTTTATGGTAATTTCTGAACCATCGTCTGATACCACATGAATTTGGCCTTGTAGCAAGACACCAATGTGACCTGCTTGGCAGCTTTCGGTTCCAACGTGTGGCTTGATGCATTCCGACCATTTCCATCCAGGCTGAACATTGGCTTTTGTAAGAGTTACACCTCCAAGTTTAACACTCGCAGCATGTGTTTTGTCTGGAGTTTGCAGATCATCTGGATTTAACCATGATTTTGTTTCCATTGAAGACATTTAAAAACCTCCCTATATGTTTTATGGATCAAGCATACTGCTAAAGTGCTAAATTACAAGTATCGAGACTGTATCGATAAGAAAGGTGTCTGTGACATCTCAAATGACAGTGAGCTAAAACTGATCTATCTAGCACTCCAAACATATAACCCGCACACCACCAGTGTCTCTGAATCCCCCAACAACGCACTAGTCAAATGACTTATCATAGAACCACCAGCAATCTTATTGATATTACTTACACGAGGTCTATTTTCTGTATTAAATCAACAAGCGAAGTGTGTAGGCACCATCACGTACGTATATTTTTTAAAAACAACGTGAGATTAGCAAAATGCTAAAAACCGTTCAAAACATTCAGATTAATTGATATGAGACTAAGCAACCGCCCGTGATAGTGCACATTGGCTCCAAAGATTTGACATAGCAGAAACCAAATAATCAACATCAGCATCTGTGTGAAGTGGCGATGGGGTAAAACGTAGTCGCTCGGTGCCTTTAGGGACAGTCGGGTAATTAATAGGTTGCACGTAGATTCCAAATTGCTCCATCAGGTAATCTGCCAACATTTTGGTCTTGACTGGATCTTTTATTATAACAGGAACAATGTGGCTCTCATTCTGCATATGTGGAATATTGACGGCATCTAACCCAGCCCTGAGTCTAGCCACCTTTTCACGCTGGACCAAACGTTCTTTGTTGCTCATTTTTAGATGAGAAATAGAAGTTCGCGCAGCCACAGCTATTGAGGCTGGCAAGGCAGTAGTAAATATAAATCCAGAACCAAATGAACGAATGAAATCGCAAACTTCCGTTGATCCAGTTATGTAACCACCCATACAGCCGAACGCTTTTCCCAAAGTCCCTTCTATAATATCTATTCTATGGGCCAATCCTTCTCTCTCACTAATACCACCACCGTGCTTGCCATACATACCAACCGCATGTACTTCATCCAGATAGGTTAAAGCCTGATATTTTTCACACACATCTAAAATTTCAGAAACTGGAGCGATGTCACCGTCCATCGAATAAACACTTTCAAAGGCAACAATTTTTGGCCGATCACCGCAAGCAGCTAATTTTCGATCAAGATCTCTCACATCATTATGAGACCAAATAACTTTATCCGCTCTTGATTGCCTAATTCCTTCTATCATCGAAGCATGGTTATTGGCATCTGACAGAATAACAACGTCTGAAATTTTGGCCCCAAGAGTGGCTAAGGTAGTCCAATTAGAAACATAGCCTGACGTAAATAATAGTGCAGATTCTTTACCATGTAGGTCTGCAATTTCACTCTCGAGCAAAAGGTGGTCATGGTTTGTACCACTAATATTTCTGGTCCCACCAGCACCAGCACCATAACGTAAGACAGCATCTTGCATAGCCTTAATTACTTTTGGATGTTGCCCCATGCCCAAGTAATCATTTGAACACCAAACCGTAACTTCCCGCGTCCCCCCCTCAAAGCGATTAGTAGCCAAGGGAAATTTATCAATACGCTTTTCTAGATCAGCGAAATATCGATAGTTGCCTCCGGTCTTCAATAACTCAATTTGGTTTTTGAAATAACTGTCAAATGACATTAAAGAGCTTTCTCAACAATTAAAAATCTATCTAACTTACGAGATAGTACTAAAGAGAAAAAAGTGAAATTCCATAGTTTTTTGACGGATTTTAGATAAAATTCTGCGGCATTTTAACCACATTATGAAATTGAAATAGCCCTGAAGATGGATCAGAAAAGATTCCAACCAACCGCGGCTCGTGGCGTTTGACACACGGTAAGAGGTTGGGCAAAGCAAAACCTTTTACCGGGCTTGACCTCAAGTCTGTGTAACGCGCCATAACTTACATAGCTTCATTAATGAAAACATAAGGTTCGCAAAATGCCAAAACTAATGGCTGCTTGAAAAACGACCTAATTGGATATCATAATCAACCGCTAGTTCGTAGTCCGGATCATCATTTTGCTTAACTGTTAACTGACCAGATTTATTTAACAAACGATGGCAGTCTGATGATAAATGTCTAAGCATCACCCGTTTTTGCAGTTTTTGATATTTTTCTGCCACTGCCTCAATTGCTTGTAATGCACTTTGATCTACTACTCTCGATTTTTTAAAATCAAGAATAACAATATCAGGATCTTTTTTTGGTTCAAATAATTCCATAAAACTTGTTGCAGAACCAAAAAATAAGGGGCCTTCTATCTCATAAACTAATGCCCCAATTTCTGTAATTGATGGACGAGCAGTAGCATGAATTCTAGAAGCTGCATTCCAAGCGTAGACTAAAGCGGAGACAATAACTCCAACTATCACAGCAATCGCTAGATCTTCCATTACTGTCACAAATGTTACTAATAAAATCACTAAGGCATCTGCTCGTGGTACAATAAAAAGTAGTCGAAGAGAATTCCAAGCGAATGTACCTATGACGACCATAAACATAACACCTACTAATACTGCTAGTGGAATCTGTTCGATTAACTTACTTCCATAAAGTATAAAAATTAAAAGAAAAATGGCTGCAGAAATTCCTGAAATGCGTGTCCTTCCGCCAGAGTTAATATTTTTCCTAGATTGACCAATCATTGCGCATCCACCCATACCACCAAAAAAACCAGTTATAGTATTGGCTGCTCCTTGTGCTAAACATTCTTGTGATGCTCCTCCTTTTCGACCAGTCATCTCCCCAACAAGGTTTAGTGTTAATAAGCTTTCTATCAAGCCAATCATCGCCAAAATAAGCGAATAAGGGAGTATAACCATGAATGCTTCGAATGTTATGGGTATTAATGGAATATGAAATTTAGGAAAACTACCAGCCACCGATGCTAAATCACTTACCCTTGGAACAGCTAAATCAAAAAGAATAACTATCCCTGTTATAATACCAATAGCTACTAAAGGTGGTGGTATTGCCTTAGATATTTTTGACATTAACCATATTATGAGCATAGTTCCGAAAACAAGTGCGAGTGTAAGGTACAAGGTGGTTCCACTCATCCAAACGTGAGTTCCATCCACATTGGGAAATTTAAACTGCTCCAATTGTGATAGGAAAATGACCACAGCCAAACCATTTACGAACCCCAGCATTACTGGATGTGGGACCATTCTTATAAATTTTCCTAATTTTAAAACCCCAGCAAAAAGCTGTAACAACCCCATCAAAACTACACTAGCAAATAAGTACTCGACACCATGGCTTGCTACAAGCGAAACCATGACAACTGCTAATGCTCCAGTAGCTCCAGAAATCATCCCAGGCCTACCACCAAAGACCGCTGTTATTAGTCCAACGATAAATGCAGCATACAGACCAACTAATGGTGCTACTCCAGCTACAAATGCAAAAGCTATAGCTTCTGGTACAAGGGCAAGCGAAACAGTTAATCCACATAAAATTTCTGTAGTTAATTTGATATTTTTAATTTCAGTTTTTTGGTTATTAAAAAAACTTATTGAACGGGCAAAAGCCCGCATTGATGTTTGCTCTGTCATTGAAATTCTCTTTAAATTTGATGAACCTTTATTGATGAAACAAAAAAATATAAAGAGCTAAATTAAAAAAACTACCGAGATAATCGCATACCCGCAACAATTACAACAAAGGTAAAAGGTACAAAAAAAACAAATATCCAAGGCGCTGTTGATTTAGCTATTACAACAGATAAATCATTGCCTAAACCAAAATAGTTTGCGATCAAACCAGTAAAGGCTGCACCAAATGCAAACCCAACCTGCTGCACAGTTGGAATAGCAGAGGCAGTGATGTTTTGTTCGTCTTCAAGAGAACTTTCATTAACTCTCTTAACAATAAATGCCCACATAACTCCAAAACTGGCTCCCTGCATTCCACCAAATATTAAGATCAACCAAATGGGTCCATTATTAATAGAAAATGCCAAACCAATTAGGGACAGTAATAAAGTAAAAACACCAATTCTTATATGAAGACTTTCATTAGGCTCTTTAATCCAAGTTATAGCTAAAGCTGCTACTCCCCAACAAACAGCTTCAAAGGCAATCATATAACCTGCTGTTAATGGTGTGATAAAGTGAATAGTTTCAAGAAGAATTGGTCCATACACCATGTAAGATTGTGAGGAAATTGAAGCAAATAATATTAATATTAAACCAGCACCCTTTCTTTTTGATATATCAAAGGGTTTACTTGGGAAAAGGCGCGCTTTTTTTGAATCTCCCTCCATATTGTCAAGTGCGAGTGCAATGATAAACAGAACAATACTTAAGATACAAAGTAATGGTGAAACCAACCAATTAACATTTATCCCTGCAAAAGCTATTAACAACACTGAACAAAATATTAGTGTTAAACGAACCAATGGAATCTCTTTATTGCCACTCCTGTTAATAATCTGGGCATCTGGAGTTATAAGTCTCACTAAGAAAATAAAAATAAAGGCTTGGATACCAACAAACAAAAAAGCCAATCGCCAATCTCCAAAAGTTGCAAATGTTCCACCAACTAGGGGCCCAGCAAAGGCAGACATGCTCCAAATAACAGAAATTAGAGCCATAACTTTTGGCATCAAATTTGGATCAAACCAATAGCGGATTGCTATAAATGCAAGGGCGACAAGGAAGCCCCCACCAAAGCCCTGAGTAAGCCTTCCAACCAAGACAACATAAATATTTGGTGAAGCAGAACAGATCAAGCATCCGAGCAAATAAATTGCTGCCCCAATACTTAAAGCTAATCTTATTCCAGAAAGATTGAGTAATAACGCAGAAGACGAGCCAGCAAGTATTGAGCCAAGCAAATATAATGTAAAGGCCCAACCGATTAAATCACCGCCCCCAAATTCTCTTACAGCGCTTGGTAATGTTGTAGCCGCAAGTAAACTGCTTGCAGCATGTATCCATACAGCAAAACCCAACAGCAACAACTTTGAATTATTCTCTTTGGTAAAAAGATTTTTTGATGCCGCCATTATACTAGATTTATCAATTAATGAAACAAGTCAACTAATGTTAATCAATTCTGCATGTTTTCTATTTTTGACAAAAATTTATTCTTATTAATTATTTGACGTTGTACTGATTCATAATCCATGAGCCATGAAAAAGCTCAAAGATTATCAATCTTCCCAAATTGGGCTAAGTCCGGCAATTAAGTAGTCCTTACAAATGGAGGGAGCAACCTTTTTATAATCTTCTATTGTCTTCACTTCTGGACGTTCTTTGCGAAACTTTGTCAAAAATATTCTAGCGTTCTCAATATCTCCCAGATGAACATAGATTGCTGCTCTCCAACCATTATAACGGCTATGCGAACCCCTATCATACAGAATATTACACCACTCTAAGCTCTTATTAGAATCAGCCATTGCCATATAAAGAAAAGGCATTAATCCTTCATAGCCTTTCCTGCCAATTGGATTCATTTCCATTGCTCTTAACAGGTAATATTCTGCTTCTTCAAAACGCTTATCATTGCATAGAGCCCAACCATAATCATTATTTGAACCATCGTGGCTGGGGTTTAGGTCCAATGCCTGTCTGGCATATTTCAATCGCTGTGGGTAATCTTTTTTAAGATTGAAAGATCTACTATACATAGCAACTGCTTCAGGATTATTAGGGTCAATAGAATAAGCTTTGAACGAAAGATCATGAAACAATAACTCATTTTCTATGCGTTGATGTTGATGCACAGACATAAATAAGTTACCATAAATGCGTCGAGCTTTAAGTACATAAGCGTCACATAAATCTGGATCCTTAGCTATTGCAGCATCACAAAGATCAAAAAATATTTTATTTGCAGCTTCATCTGGATCGTCACCGGCCCATGTCTGATTATATATAGCCAGCGCTTTCAAGTAATTGTCCCAAGCAGACAAAGATGAAGGCGATTTGGTCCGTATCCGTTCGTGCTCTTTTCCTTTAAGAGCTGGAAAAATTAATGTTGCTACCTCCTGTGATACCTCGTCTTGCACCTCAAAAATATCATCCAACGAGCGATCCCAACGTTTAGACCAAACTTGTTGATCATCTTTTGCGTCTACTAAGCTTGCTGAAATTCGTATCTTATTACCACCTTTGCGAATGCTGCCCTCAACAATGTAATCTGCGCCCAATCGCTGACCCAGCTCTGATGGTTTTATCGCTTGTCCTTTGAAGCTAAAGGTAGAGTTCCTCGCAATAACTGGAAAAGATTTCCAGGAAGAGAGATTAGCAATTATATCTTCTGTAACCCCATCAACAAAGTATTCTTGTTCTTCATCATTACTCATATTTTTGAACGGCATTACAGCAATTGTTGGTGGCTTGCTTTCAGTTATTTCGCTTGAGTCTATTGAAGAACCTGAAGCCCGAGGTTCTAAACCTTCTATGATTACGTCATAAGCATGTAAGACAGTATTTTTTATTTTCTGAGTGCCAAGGTCAGTAAATTTAAATTCCACTTTTTTATTTGCAAAATCATATATTGCTTTGGATAAAGACACCCCCCCTGGTTGGCTTAATACTTCTAACCGTGCAGCATTATTAACCCCCTCGCCATACAGGTTTGTCCCCTCTACGATCACATCACCTACATTAAGACCAATACGGAACTGCATCTGTAAATCTTCTGATACAGAAAGATTACGTTTACTAATCATATTTTGAAATTCAGTGGCACAAACTACTGCGGCCACTGCACTCTGAAACTCGGCAAGAACTGAATCTCCTGCCGTGTTAAAAATACGGGCATCATATTTCTTGAAAAGTTGGTTCATAATATCACGACAGGCCCGAAGACTTCTTAGTGTCGAATTCTCATTTTTTTCCATTAGCGTGCTAAAACTAACAACGTCTGTCACAAATATAACTGCAATTTTGCGAATAATCTGATCTTCAGTCATCTAAGTTCTCCTTAGATATAAATAATGTTAGGACAAAGAGCTATAATCTTTCAACGAGCTCAAGTTGTATGGATTTAAATTAACGGGGGTGAACAATTTCGCTACGATTATAACCACAGTGATGCCTCTGAAAAATAGCACCCCAAGCTGAAAGTGCATCTATTGCATCCTGTTTTGCATTTCCAAGGCATAGCACACTGTCAATATCAACTTGCTCAAAAACCTCTGTAGCAATTGGACTTGCTCCATGATTTGCTAAACGCACCATCATACTATCGCTGTCCATAAACGATTCAATTAAGGTTGCCTGACTACAGTCTGTAGACACATGCCATTCATAACTAATGCTGTTTTCCTCTTTAAGGTCGTAAACATATTTTGATGCACGATCTCTAGCCCATTCTTTAAATCCATCTGAATTTTTTACACTACATTGAATTATTAAAACCATTCGATCTGAGTGAGAATTTAGCTGAGTCATATTTTCTCCTTTTGCTAGATATTTCATAAGTTATACTTACTAACCTACATGAAATTAATCGTTTGTCACACCTTTGGTACGCTTAGAACGATCACTCATTAGTTTACAAGCAGTATTATCCTTGTGAATTTACAAGCGAGAATAATAGCATGTAATTTTTTATAGCAACTTCCGTCCGTGTGACGGTACTTTTTTTTCAATAGCTTAGCTGTATAGGTTACTTTAAATAATATTCTTTGATATAAACTTAAGCGCGTTCAAATAACACATGGTCAATGTGAAATTTATATTTGAGCAATGTTTCACGCAGGTTTCTTGTGACTGACATTTGTCAGCCAGAAGCTACATCAGTTTAGCGACCTGATAATATTATTTTCCCCTTAAAATCAACAAAGCTTTATGTTAACCGCTTGAACACTAATAAAAATGGATCATTTCTGCGATGGAAAGAATACAAAGTGACTGCTTAATAATCGGCGGGGGTGTGGCTGGGCTGGCAATAGCCCAAAGTTTGGTTAAACAATACAAAAATGTGTTCTTAATCGAAAAAAATAACTCTTTGGGACAAGAAGTTTCTAGTAGAAATTCAGAAGTTATTCATGCAGGCATTTATTACAAAAAAAACTCACTCAAAGCCAAGTTGTGCATTGAGGGCAAACACCTATTATATGATTACCTGAATAAAAACAGGTTACCCTTCAAAAAATGTGGTAAGTTCGTGGTTTCTGTTAGTGATCAGGAAACAAAAAAGCTTCACGAAATTAAAAAAAATGCTCTCGAATGTGGTGTTGAAGATTTAGAATTCAATAATAGTGGATTACTAAAATACCCATTCATAAAATTTTCAGAAGCATTATATTCTCCATCTTCAGGTATCTTTGATAGCCAATCCTTTATGATGTCATTGAAAAATGAGTTTGAGCAGTATGGTGGAATAGTACTCTTAAGAAATATAAATTTAAAAATTGAGAAAAGTACGACGGGGTTTGACGTATTAGTTGAAGATAAAAATACGGGAGAAATATTTATCGTTAAAACTAATTTATTAATTAATAGCTCTGGTTTAAATGCTGCTAGAATAGCGAATGATTATTATGGTAAAGAAAAATTCAAAAATAAATTTATAAAAGGTGAATATTATAGTTACCAAGGTAAGGAGCGCTTAGGTCATCTGATCTACCCTCTTCCAACTGAAAACAGTCTAGGGTTACACGCAACTTTAGATCTTGGAAAAGGTATAAGATTTGGCCCATCAGCCTATTTAACAAACGATATCCATTACTCTCTTGATACAAACAAAAAAGATTTATTCTTGAAGAAAATTCAATCCTATTGGCCATCAATTAGAAAAGAAAATCTGTTGCCAGCCTACTCAGGCATTAGACCATTACTGGACGGTCAAGATGATTTTCTGATAGATTTTTCAGAAAATACTGAAAGCTTATTTGTTAATGTACTTGGTTACGCTTCACCTGGCTTAACATCTTCCTTAGCACTTGCTAAATATATAAAATCTAAAATTTCATGTTTTGGAATCTAAAAACTATAAATTTTTATCTTTTCAAACATTTGGTGTGGCTGGGCTAGTCGCCCAACCAATTAATTAATCAAGTTCGACTGCAAGAGCACCCATCATGCCACCTGTCGAAGTCATGCCTACAGCTGAACTAGCAGCGGCTCTAACCGAATCTATATTTGCTTTGAGCTGTTCTTCGCTGCTCCACACCGTCATGGTTCTTAGTGTTTTTTCACCAGTAACTGTCGCACGCATGTTAACTGCTCCATGCTTTTTCATCTCAGGCCAAAAACCTTTGGCAGACTCAACTGCATTATCGACATTCCCATCAAATTCCCAATCGGTAAAAGATACAAACATTTATTACTCCTTATTTATTAGGTTGAAACTCACGGTAAATCTTTCCGACCAAAACTATCAACTATTACGTTGCGCCATATTTAAACGATTCTTACGATTTAATTAAAATATTAAGTTCGGATGCGCCAGCCAGTTTTAAATATCCACCAAATGACAACCAGACACACCAACGTAAAAAATCCAATTGCCCATAAACTTATTCCAATTGCAACATCAGCTTGTCCAAAAAATGCCCAGCGAAAGCCTGAAATTAAGTACACTACCGGATTAAATAACGTAACTGTTTGCCAAATTGGGGGTAGCATTGAGATCGAATAAAATGACCCCCCCAAAAAAACAAGTGGAGTAACTACTAACATTGGCACCAAGTTAAGTTGTTCAAAACTACCAGCCCAAATGCCTATTATGAAGCCCAGAAGGGAAAAAGATAGGCAAGTTAAAAGCAAGAATAATATCATCGCAATTGGATATTGAATATCCAAGTCTATAAATAAAAAGGCCGTGCCCAAGATGACCAAACCAATAAACAGGCTCTTTGTCATCGCTGCACCCACATAGCCAATCACAATCTCAAGAAAACTAATTGGTGCTGATAGCAACTCGTAGACCGTCCCAATAAACTTAGGAAAGTAAATCCCAAAGCTCGCATTTGATATTGATTGCGTCATAACTGATAGCATAATCAAACCTGGAACAATAAATGCACCGTAATCCACACCATCTACAGATTCCATTCTACTCCCTATCGCAGTACCAAATACTACAAAGTAGAGACAGGTAGAAAGTACAGGTGATAAAAATGACTGTAATAAAGTTCTAAAAAATCGCGACATTTCAAATGTGTAAATAGCTTTTATTGCCCGATAATTCATTTGACTTTCTCCTCAACCAAACCAACAAAGATGTCCTCAAGGCTAGACTGTTGGGTTTGCACATCACGCATTTTTAATCCAGCGCTTTGAAGGTCATTTAGAAGACTAGTGATGCCTGTTCGCTCTGATTTTGTATCATATGTATACGAGAATGCCAGACCACCCTTTATTAGCTCCAAAGAGTAGTGACTTAGCTCTTTTGGAATTTCGATTACAGGCTTCGTCAAGTCAATATAGATTTTCTTTTTACCCATCCGAGCCATTAGTGCAACTTTATCTTCCACGAGTAAAATGTGACCCTTATTAATCACCCCAATACGATCTGCGATTGCCTCTGCCTCTTCAATGTAATGTGTTGTCAGTATTGTTGTAACACCTTTCCGTTTCAGTTTTTTAATCGTTTGCCACATATCCTTACGCAACTCGACATCGACACCGGCAGTTGGCTCATCCAAAAACAAAATTTTTGGCTCATGGGCTAATGCTTTGGCAATTAAAAGACGGCGTTTCATTCCACCAGACAAAGTTATTACTCTTGCATTTTTTTTGTCATACAACGAAAGGGTTTTTAATACCTCATCAAGATAATCTTCATTTTTCGGTTTTCCAAATAGCCCCCTGGAAAACCTGATGGAGTTCATGACAGTTTCAAATGGCTCTAAAGCTATTTCTTGTGGGACCAGTCCAATCATTTCTCTAGCTTTACGGTACTGCGATTCGACATCGTAACCACCAACCTGAATTTTACCTGTTGTCAAACTTGAAATCCCACAAATAATTGAGATTAACGTCGTCTTTCCAGCTCCATTTGGACCAAGCAACGCAAGGATTTCACTATCTTTTATTTCTAAATCAACTCCATCAAGAGCTTTAAATCCATCACTAAAGATTTTACTGACATGTTGAATAGATACAACTGACGGCATACTAATTCCTTAAATATGTTAAAAAATAATAAGCTTGACCACCAAAAACACATTTAGCAGATGCAATGAAAGAAATGTTAAATGAAGACTTTTCAATTTAGAGTCAATGATTACTTATCGAAAAAGAAATGTATTATTAAATATTTTATATAATTTATTATTTTTCAGTATCTAAGTGAAACCTGAGAAGTTATTTGTGTGTTGCTAAAAGTTACTTTAACCGCTTCAAATATCCAAATATTTTTATATTCTAATCTCCTCTAATAAGCGTATAAAATATTAAAATTTATTTATTTAAAAAAATATAAAATCAAAATGGTTAAGCGACAGCCCGTGAAAGAGCACACTGGCTCCAAAGATTTGACATAGCGGAAATCAGATAATCAACATCCGCATCTGTGTGAAGTGGTGACGGAGTAAATCTTAATCGCTCAGTTCCTTTAGGGACAGTTGGGTGATTGATAGGTTGCACGTAGATTCTAAATTGATTCATCAAGTAATCTGCCAGCATCTTGGTCTTAACTGGATCTTTTATCATAACAGGTACTATGTGGCTCTCATTTCGCATATGTGGAATACCAGCCATATCTAATCCAGCCCTAAGTCTGGCCACCTGCGCACGCTGGCCCAAACGTTCAGTCTCACTTACTTTAAGATGCGAAATAGAGGTTCGGGCAGCTACAGCTATTGAAGGTGGCAACGCAGTGGTGAAGATGAAACCAGAACCAAATGATCGGATGAAATCACAAATTTCTGTTGATCCTGTTATGTAGCCACCCACACAACCGATCGCCTTACCCAAAGTACCCTCTATAATATCTATTCGATGTGCCAGACCTTCGCTCTCGCTAATACCACCGCCACGCTTCCCATACATACCAACCGCATGTACTTCATCCAAATAGGTGAGAGCTCCATGCTTCTCACATACATCTAAGATTGCTGCAATTGGAGCAATATCACCGTCCATGGAGTACACACTTTCAAAAGCAACAATTTTTGGTCGGTTTCCATAAGCTGATAATTTTTGATCCAGATCTTTAACATCATTATGTGCCCAGATAACTTTGTCAGCCCTAGATTGCTTAATGCCTTCTATCATGGAAGCATGGTTATTAGCATCTGATAAGATAACGACATTTGGAATTTTGGATCCAAGTGTGGCTAAAGTAGTCCAGTTGGAAACATAGCCAGACGTAAATAATAGTGCAGATTCTTTCGCATGAAGATCTGCAATCTCTCTCTCAAGCAAAAGGTGATCATGATTGGTGCCGCTAATATTACGGGTTCCACCCGCCCCAGCGCCACAGCGACCTACAGCCTCTTGCATAGCCTCAATAACTTTTGGATGCTGTCCCATACCTAAGTAATCGTTTGAACACCAAACGGTAACATCACGAGTACCACCCTT
>JAQWNW010000025.1 GCA_029246285.1 Paracoccaceae bacterium
CACGAATTGATGCATAAAAAAAGTAAAATTGAGAGAATGTTCTGTGATATTTTATTAGCAATGGTTCTCTACAGCCATTTTAGGACAGAGCATTTGCTTGTTCATCATCGCTATGTGGGAACAAAAAAAGATCCTGTAACCGCTCGCTTTAATGAAAGTTTCTACATGTTTTTCTTGAGGGTTTTACCAGGATGTCTTATTTCAGCTTGGAATGTGGAGAATGAAAGACTACTTAGAAATGGTAAGAAAACATCAGATTCAAAAAATCCATTCTGGTCATACTTCGGATTAATCTTATTATTTTTAACTTTTTCTTATTTTATTGGTGGCTTATTCGGAGTCTTGTTGTTTATTATTCAAGGGATCGTAGCTATTATTCATTTAGAGGTTATAAATTATATCGAGCATTATGGGCTAAGTAGAAAACTTTTAAAAAATGGCAAATATGAAACGACAAAACTCCACCATAGTTGGAATTCTAATCAGACAGTTAGTAACTTACTCTTAATTAATTTACAGAGGCACTCAGATCATCATTATAATCCAAATAAAAGCTATCAATTGCTAAATGCGATTGATCGAGAAACTGCACCGCAATTGCCATATGGTTATCCTATTATGGTTTTATTAAGTTTATTTCCTAGCCTTTGGAAAAAAGTTATGAATCCCAGAGTTAAAGAATGGAGAAAACAGTTCTATCCCGAAGTAAGTGAATGGAGCCAATCATTAAATTAATTGCTAATGCAACTGTAACTTGCACTAAAGGACCGAAGAAATGACCTCAAATCTTACCCAACCACCAATGAAAAAGGGGCTACATTATAACCTCGAACAACACTTTGAAAGTTTTCACAACTTTCCAATTGAGAATGATTTGGATACATTAAATGCGGATATTGCCCTACTTGGCATTCCCTTTGGAGCACCCTACTCCATGGCTGAAGCAAGTAACGATCAAGTCTTTGCCCCTACTCATATAAGAAGACATTGCGGGCGAGCGTTAAGAGGATTAGACCGCTATGATTTTGATATTGGTGGCACACTTCTTGATGGAAAAGATATTCGTATTGTTGATTGTGGAGATGTGATTGGAAAAGCAGAAGATATTTCTGGCAACCACGCTATATCAGAACAAGCAGTTCGAAAAATACTAAAAGCTGGTGCATTACCAATTATTTTGGGGGGTGATCATGCAGTTCCAATCCCAGTTTTTAGAGCTTTAGAACATGACGGGCCCATAACATTGATACAAGTTGATGCTCATATAGATTGGAGAGATGAATTCCATGGGATTAGTGATGGCCTATCAAGCGTCATTCGAAGAGCGGCCGAATTAGCTCACATAGATGAAATATTTCAAATTGGGCTAAGATCAGCCGGCAGTGCAAGAACTCAGGAAGTTGAAGCAGCTTTATCTTATGGGGCACATCTTATATCAGATATTGAATTACAAGACGTTGGAATGAAGGCAATATTAGACAGGATCCCCGACGGAGGAAAATACTACTTAACAATAGATGCTGATGGGGTGGATCCTACTATCATGCCTGCTGTAGCTGGGCCTGCACCCGGTGGGGTAAATTACAATCAGATGCGAACACTTATTCAAGGATTGGTTAAAAAGGGCAGAATGGTTGGGATGGATATTGTAGAAATAACGCCAAGCAGAGACATTAATGGAATAACGGCCATTACAGCCGGGAGATTTATATGTAACTTGATTGGAAGTGCTGTAAGAGCCGGGTACTTTGAGAATTAAGCAAGCCAACTGCAAATAGACTCATTCTTCAATTTTTTTCCAGTCTTTTTTAGGCACTAGAATACATTTTTCATCGGAGTTTGTTGGCCAGCACCATATTGATAAAAATGGCTCAGACCCAACTTTCATTGCGTGAATATCGTAAGGCTTGTTGTAAACAATCGAACCAGCTTGCTTATCTTCCCATATCATATCCGCGAACCTCCACTGAGTGCTGTTTGTTAAGTTCAAATATAATTCAGCTGCTTTATGTTTATGATCTTTATAGAAAATATTTTCCTCTAATAAAAACAAACCTAATCTTAATCCATTTGACCTAAAAGCTCCTAAAGTTGGCCCAATGAGCTCACAATTCATGTTGCCTAATAAGTAACTCTCTCCAATTTCAGAGTTCTTATCATAAAAATTACCATCGTCTATATTCCAGCGCAAATCGCCTATGACTGTCGCCAAAGATTCTTTTATGCCCAAAAGTCCACTAGACTCAATTGAAGATATCGCATCAAACAATGCACGCTCTTTTGGTGGAAAATTTGGCACTTGATTGAGAAAATTATCTTCCGTTAAGGAAACCTCTTTTATACGTTTTAATATTTCTATTTCAGATTTTGCTTTCAAATTTTCTTCAAGAAAACTTATGATTTCCAAAACCAAACTCTTTACTAATTTCATTTAACTAAAACATTCATTTTTCTACCAAGTTGCGTTAATCTGAAGTTAGCGATACCAGAGCTTATCCATAATTACCATTTGCTAACCCAAAATTTTACAGGTTTACATTAAAAAAAACTGGACTATTTGAAACGCATACCTAATTTTTATTTCTTATCTCAGAAAAGAAAAATTTATAGAGGCAAAAGGATAAATTCGAGTGACATCAATGATACAAACCCAAGGTATCCACCATATTACTTTAAATGGTGCTGATAGAAGTACATCTATAAACTTCTGGCAGGAAATACTTGGAATGCCGCTGATTTTTGAGCAACCAAACCTCGATGACTTGTCAACAAACCATTTATACTTCGATTGTGGTGATGGGCGCACCATTACAGTTTTCACTCGAGAGGACTCACAGGCAAAAAAGGTAATTCATGAAAATATCGCTGGCTCTGTTCATCATTTGGCGTTTTGGGTTAGTCAAAGTACGATAAGAATAGCTGAGGAAAACTTAACTCAAAATGGGTTCGAAAATTCTGGAATCAAAGACAGAGGGTTTATGGACTCACTCTATTTTCATGAACCGTTAGGTTTACTAATAGAACTTGCTAGTTACAAATTTGATCCGCCTTTTGGATACTCTCACGGTCAAGTTTTAGCTGAAGCCCACAAACTCAGACAACAAAGAGGCGCAATTAACATTCAAGATGAAGACATTGCCTTAGCAATAAGAAATTTTTCGCAGATAAATGACCCTGTATAAAAATGAGAAACTTAAGAGTAGTGTCGTTGATTCCAGCGAGCTAAGTGACATAATTCACATGGCCTTGAGTGACGAAATTCCTTTTTCAGATATATATTTTCAGTATGGCCTGAAGGAGAAGGATGTAAAATCATTAATGAGAAATAACCTTAAGCGCGGTAGTTACACAGCGTGGAGAAAACGAGTTAGAAGATTAGGATCTCAAAGAGAATATTATAAATAATGCATAATCCTCAATTTTCTTACAATAAACCGAATGCAAAATGTATTTTTTGCTCTCGAATCCAAAATCCTCATCCTGACTTTAATGAACCAATTGTTACGACCCTATTAGCTTACAATAATAAAGAGATTGAAGTTTGTATAAACTGTTATAGCGAATTAGAGGAATTAAGTTCAGATCAGAACAAATCTATGAATAGTATGCTTCAAGATAAATTAAATGTATCAAGAATTTTTGCCAAAGCTTATAGATACATTTAACTAATATTAGTCAGTCTTATTCCCAAAGTTAATAGTAATATATTGATCATGAGCTTTAAGTTGATTGGTATAAATAAATTGGGATTGAATTAAGCATCAATCACACTACCTCCACTGTTACAAATAAGGGAGAATAATTATGCCAGAAAGAGTAAACAGGCCAGGAAATCGATTAATGGATCGACCTGAATATCAATTAAAACAGCAACCTTTAACATGTTTACCCAAAACGAGCGTCCTCGATGCTGTTATGAAAATGACCGAAAAAAATTATGGGGCTGTCGTTGTCGTTAATGAGGAAAGAAAAGTAATTGGAGTAGTTACAGAACGAGATGTTATGAAAAAGATAGTAGCTCCAGGTCTAGACGCTTCTAAAACGCTTGTTGAAAATATAATGACTAAAAATCCTCGTTTAGCGCGAGAAACTGACGATTTAATCGATTGGCTGAGGATTATGTCAAATGAAAGATTTAGAAGGCTCCCAGTCGTTGATGATAAAGGTGAAATTAAAGCAGTCTTTACCCAAGGAGATTTTGTCTCTTACACTTGGCCAGATCTTATGTATCAAATGAAATCAATAGCAACCGCGACAGTCAGCAAAAATTGGGCATTATTCTTAATTGGAGGTGGTATCGCTCTTTACTCGATTGTAATGTTTATCGTCTTTAGTCTAATTAACTAACTTTCTTCATCCAGAAATGAATTAATGTTAATAAATTCTTAAATTGTGTGTAAGGTTTGGGCTTACTTTGCGTAAGCAGTTGACGAAAAATAGTTATCAATACAGATTAAGAGAATAGTCGAATTAAAAGGAGTGAAGTTATGAAAATGTTAGTAAGTGTTAATATATCAAAAGGATTTGATGTTTGGCTCAAAATGGCTAAATCTTTAAATCCAGAAATGGAAAAAGTCGGTGCAAGTATGATTTGGGCGGGCACTAATCCTGACGAAAGCAAAATATTTATGATCGTCGAAGTGCAAGATCCGTCTCAGATGCAAACATTTGGTGAGAGAGAAGACATTGCAAAGGCTCGCGCTGAAGCTGGCGCAGATGTCGCAAGTACAACGATCATATCGCCGATAGGAGCAGATTACCTCCCCTAGTCATTTTTTCTAACACCAAAAAGAAAATATATAATTTAAATAAAGATAGGATTTAATTAATGTCGGTATATCAAAAACTTCAAAAAACAATGGATAATAGAGATCTCGAAGCTTACTTAGAACTTCTTCATGAAGATGCCGTATTTGTTTTTCATAAATCAGGCAGTAGCTTTTCTAAAGGCGAATGGAGCGAGATGGTCAAAGGTATGCTTGCAAATGATAAGTTCGTTCAAGAATCCTCAAGATGTGTATATGAAAATGAAGATATCATGGTAACCCACGATTTCATGTCATACCCTGACGATACAAGAGAAGCTGTTATGGGCGTTGCAATGTTGAAAGATGGAAAAATCATTCGAATGGAAACTGGCGCCACAACTTTGGAATAGTACTTATTAAGTAGGATCGGCTTCAAATAAAAGCCATATAAAGAAACGAAAATGTAGCCTTACCCAAAGGGCTACATTCACTTTAAGCAATCCACATGATATAAAGAGAAGCGATTGCAGTCAAACCAAAGCCAACCACTATTAATCCTTTAAACATGCCCCACTGAGTGTCCACAAAGCGCTTTTGAGCTTTCAGTTCGGCCTCATCAGCCTGCGCATCCTGAGATATAGCATTTATGTCATCCATGGCATCTAATGCGCCGGTAATTGTTAAGATTGTCGTAAAGATTAAAAATACACTTACAGCCAAGTTTGCCGTAGTCCACCCTGCTGATATAATACCTAAGACAATAATTTGAGTTATAAATCCTAAAGTAATTATCCATAAAAGATCTCGACTTCTTGCGCTCCAAGCCGCAATTCTATTCGCTCTGTCTTGTGAAGTATTCATTATCAAATCCTTTTTTATTTATAAATTAAATTTATCGAAATTTTAATAAAACTCAATTATTTTTCAATATGAAAAAGCTTATTATAAATTATCCAATTTTCTTCAATTTTTAGAAACGATAGCGTATCTAAATACGTCACTCCTAAGTGATCATCCCTGACGAGTGCAACAGCAGTTTTACCTGCTATTTTTATTGACAAAATTTCCAATATTTTTGGATCATTTTTTTCAGCTGGTGAAGGTCTTTGTTCCCCAACAAATTGAGCAAACTCATTAGTATTCATCTCTTCCAACTCATTTTCCACGTAACCCGTAATCTTAGCTGTTGGATGAAAAACTTTTTTCACCAATTTGGCATCAGATTCATACATACTATTAAAATATAAGTTAATTGTTTCCTCAATTTTTGCTTTATCATCCATTTTACCAACCAAGTTTCTTAATACCGATGCAGTGGACACTGAAAGTATAACATAAATTATTTTAAGAGATTAGACCAGCATCTCATTTAGAACCCCTTTTGCAATTGGGGTGATGTTATGTTCTTTTGGCCTGAGCAGTCTCTTACAGAAACTTTTAACAAAACACCTACTGTCAATGGGCAAAGATAAGACGTATAAAAATAAAAAATGGAATTATAAGTGAATACAAAGATATATCCCATACTTTTTCCTTCAACTTGAAGAACCTTTTAGCTTTGCTGCACGTCGTGCTTTATTTTTTTTGCTGTTGGGCTTGCCAATAGGCGTTTTCATACTTTTATTATTTTTCTTTATTTTTTTATTATTAGTTTTTGTCGACTTCTCTTTTTTTTGACTTTTTTCTGGTGGATGATACTCACTATCAGATAAAAGTCCAAAGTCTTCAAAGTTATTAGATGGCAATGATCCATCTTTTGCAGATTTAGAAAATTTAGCGCTTACTGTTGATTTAAATTTTTGAACTTTTTTAATTTTGTTCTGATTTGAGGATACACCATCAGGTAAATCGCCAATCTGTTTTACTTCTGCATTTTCATAGGCACGCATTGGGTTACCAATAGAGTTAATAAATTTATGTACTGATTCCTGCCGAAGTTCAAAATAAGATATATCACTCTCAACAATAATCTTTCCTATCTCTTCTCTTCGAACATTCCCTAGTTTTGAAAGCATTGACAGCAATCGTTTAGCCTGAACATTTCGATTTCTACCACCCTCAATTGAAAACCATACACTTCGTCCAAACGATTTATGTTTTAAAGTTTTTGGTTCATCGAGGGGAGTTAAATCTTCAGGAGCAGATTTTTGACTATTATAAAGTTTAATGTACGCAGCAGCAATTTTATCAGGATCATATTTGTGAAGTAGTGATGAAGCTTTTTTAATTTGGTCTGAATCCAATTCATCTTCCCATATTGGATCATTTATCATACGTTCGTAATCTTTTTCTAAAATCATTTTAACTGAGGGAGCATTATGAAACGAGGCTTTGAGTTTTGCTGACTTTAATAAGCGTTGGGCTTTTTGTTGTGTCCTCTTTGAAATGATTAAGACACTCACACCTTTTCTACCTGCTCGGCCCGTTCTGCCAGACCGATGAAGCAATGTTTCATGGTTTGACGGGAGGTCAGCGTGGATCACCAATTCCAAGCTAGGAAGGTCAATACCCCTTGCTGCCACATCTGTTGCAATACAAACTTTAGCACGACCATCACGCATAGATTGAAGGGCCTGGGATCTTTCATTTTGCGATAACTCTCCTGACAGCGCAACAACGGAAAACCCACGATTTGAAAATCTAGTGCTTAGTCTATTAACCATAGCGCGAGTATTACAAAATACTAAAGAACTTTTTGCTTCATGATATCTGAGAAGGTTTATAATTGCATTTTCTGTATCATGTTTAGCTACTGATATTACACGGTAATCTATATCTGAATGTTGGGAATTCTCACTAGTAACTTTTAATCTTTTTGCATCTTTTTGGTACGTCTTGGTTAACTTAATTATCGCATCGGGTATGGTGGCCGAAAACATCAATGTACGTCTATTGTCTGGTACCTTATCAAGAATAAATTCTAAATCTTCTTGAAAGCCTAAATCTAACATTTCATCTGCTTCATCAAGAACTACTGTATTTATTTGCTGCATAATTAATGATTTTCTCATTATGTGATCTCTTAACCGTCCAGGTGTAGCTACAACAATATGAGCACCTTTAGATAATGATCTGCGCTCATCTCGCATATCCATTCCACCAACACACGATACAATTATTGCTCCCGTTTTCTTATATAGCCAGCTTAGTTCATGTTTTACTTGCATCGCTAGTTCTCTCGTAGGTGCTATAATGAGAGCAAGTGGATTTCCAGGACTACTAAACGCTTTATTTTCACCCAACAGTTTTGGTGCTATAGCCAAGCCAAAGCCAACAGTTTTGCCAGATCCCGTTTCAGCAGAGACAACAAGATCCTTTTCACTCAGCTCAGGAGCAATAACTACCTCTTGTACAGAGGTTAAAGTCTTGTAACCGCGCTCAGCTAACGCTTCATTAAGAAGTTCCATATTAAGTCATCTTTTAAAGAGGTAAAAAAATATATTTATTATCTAATGGTATTTTTAACTTAATTATTAAAAAAAGTTGCCAATCTTATTCGCATAAATGTTCTGAAAGAAGAAGTATAGCAAAAAGCGATTAATAACTTAACAAACAAAATCAATTATTTTCATTAGCAGTGCTTCTTGAAAGTCGCGTCAACACAAATAATATTATACCTATATTTAAAAAATTCCACGCAATGCCATTCAAAAAAGCGGCTCTGTAAGATCCCGTTAAGTCATAAATCCAACCTGACATCCATCCTCCAATAGCCATACCAAGAATTGTTGCCATTACAATTAAACCAATCCGTTGCCCAGCCTCCTGTGCAGGCAAATACTCCCGAACTGCCACAGCATAACTGGGGACAATGCCTCCCTGAGACAAACCAAAAATTAAACTTACAATATATAAAGACATTAATCCGTCAAAGGGTAGGTATAAAAACAAAGCTAAACACTGTAATGAAGAACCAGCTAAGACTGTTTTAATTCCTCCAATCCAGTCAGCAATCAGCCCAGAAAACAATCTTGAGGCAACACCTCCAAAAAGCATCAAACTTAGCATTTCAGCGCCCACAGCTGGTCCGTATCCTAAATCCATGCAAAACGAAACAATATGAACTTGAGGCATAGACATCGCAATGCAACAACCTAACCCAGCAAGAGCAAGTAAAAGTTGTAAAGCGCGAGGAGACAACTTTAATGCATTTGCCTTACTTATAGATATCCGTTCTGAGACATTTAAAGCAGCTACTGGTATTCGACGAATTAATAATAACGATAAGGGTGTTAAAGTTATCAAAACTGTCATAGCAATTAAAAAATATGCATGCCGCCATCCTTGCTCCACTAAAACACTTTTCAGGGCAATTGGCCAAATTGCTCCCGATAAATAATTTCCACTTGCTGCCACAGCTAAAGCAATTCCCCTACGTTTCTGAAACCAATGGGAGATGTCAGCCATCAAAGGACCAAAACCAATAGCTGCACCAAAACCAACCAAAACTTGCCATATTGTTAGAATTTCAACTGAATTGGCGTATGATGCACCCAAAAAGCCAATCGTAGTGAAGGCAGTGGTTACTAAAAGTGATGGAAAAAAACTAAAATGGTCGACAAAACGACCTATTATCAAATTTCCAGCAGCAAAGCCAACCATCGTTAGAGCATATAATAGAGATGCTTCAGATCGATCAATACCAAGATCGGTCTGAACTAACGGTAACACTATTATAATTGCCCATACGCCAACTGATCCTATAGTACTAACAATCAAGGTCAGAGCTAATCTAAACCAGCTATATGGACTATCAAGCACTGATAATTTTGACATCTTTTGTTTGTAAAGCTTTCTTACAATTAAATACATCTTAAAAGTTAAAGTTTATATTTGTTTGTCTACGTGGAAGCTTAGTTCAAAGATAATGTGGAATATGCTTACTAAAGTAATAAGTGTCACCTTCTTGGTAACATATACCTAGTCACGATTTTGTCTGCCACATTATTTACTCACATAAACTTAATTTAAATTATAATTACTTATCAATTAGATAGATGGATAAATTAACGTTTTTTAATACGATCTGGAACTGAAATCAGTGAGTTAGCTATTGATATAAAAAAATAATACAAAGTCATTTACTTCGAGCCCACGTTAAGCCACGCAAGAGAAATATCTAGGCTGCTTCTATCCAAGCTTCATTTTTAAGTGTTTTGGCTCAAGGTATGCCATCAGTCCTTCTGGACCTAATTCACGACCAACACCACTCATTTTCCAGCCTCCAAAAGGTGCTTGCAACTCACTAGTGTCATTCACGTTTATTCCTACTGCGCCAAAATCAAGTTTTTCAGCTAATAACCATACTCTTTCTAAATCACTCCCGTAAATGTAAGCCGCAAGGCCGTACTCAAGCCCATTTGCCATTTCCAGCATCTCATTTTCAGTTTCAAATGAAGCGATTGCTGCTAATGGACCATAGCTTTCAGCGGTCATTGGCAGACTATCAAGTGGAGCATTGTCAATAAGTGTTGGTCTAAAAAAGTTTCCGTTTATTAAGTGCTTTTCTGTCGGCTTAAATCCACCTGAGATCAAATTTCCACCCTTAGAAACGGCATCTTTAATTTGATTTTTAACTCTATCGGATACCGATGAATTCAACACTGGACCATACGCAATGTCTTTATCTAATCCATCTCCAACAATGGTATTTGTGGTCAACTCCTCCAAAATTGAAACAAATTCTTTATGGCATGATTTATGAACTAAGATTCTGTTAACCGTTATACATATTTGCCCCATATTAGAAAAAGACCTTCTATGAGCGGCAAGGGCAGCTTCTTTTAGATCAGCATCAGGCATCACAATAAACGGAGCGTGCCCACCCAATTCCAAACATAGTTTCTTTAAATTACCCGCTGATGCACGGGTTATAGACTGTCCAGCTGCAATTGATGCTGTGGCTGATAGAATACGAATTTTTGGATGTCTTGCCAAAGCATCCCCTGCGGTGGGTCCTAAACCAGGTATGTCAGCCAGGCAACCTTTTGGTAGACCAGCGCTATGTATACAATCTACCAACATTTTGATAGCTAAAGGGGTTTCGTGAGGACTTTTAACTATAACTGGGCAACCTGCTGCAATCGCAGGTCCAATTTTCCAGCAATAAAGATCAATAGGGTAATTCCATGGAACAATTGCACCTGCGACACCAACAGGATGATAATTTACTAAATTTCTGATATTTGAAGAAGACGCAGGCCTGATTGACCCATAAACTCTTACTGCTTCAGCTGCGTAATACCTTAAAACCTCAGCTCCGAATATAATTTCTTTCAAATTATCTGATTTTGGTTTTCCCTGCTCCTTGGTTAGTAATTCAGCCATACTATCAGCTACTAATTCAATGTTGTCTGCAGCTTTAAGTAAAATATCAGCTCTTTCATTTGCTGATATCTTTGTAAAATTAGGAAATACTGAATTTGCAATGTCCACAGCCCGATCTATCGTTTCGGCTGTCCCAAGAGTTGTCGAACCAACACGTTGACCATTTGCTGGATTCATTATTTCAAATACATCACAACCCTTAATTTTACACCACTCGCCATCAATAAAGAAACCTCGATCCATCTTATAGCTACCTCATTCGCAATCTACGCCATAATTCAGCATAATTCTTATCATTTTGCTTGGTGGCACTCTCTTTTTCAGTTGTGTTAGGACTTACCATTACAAACGGATCGCGACCCGCTGCTACTATCTTTTCCGCTGTTGCTACGTTTATTGCGTGTCCAATTGCTATCGCTATAGAAGTTGAAGTGGCGCCAGTTTTTCCTTTCATATTTTCAATTTCAATAACAGCATCACCCTTAGGTACGGCAGTATCGATTACAACATCAGCTATTTCAAAAAGTCTCTTATTAGATGAATGTCTTGACGGTGTAGAAGATGAATGGGGAATTGAGGTTACGCCAATCAACTTCATTCCATATCTTTTTGCAGCCACTGCAATATCTAAGGTTACTGCGTTCAAGCCAGAATGTGAAAATATCAACATAGTATCTTTAGAGTCTAATTGATGTGAAGCCAATATTGCATCCCCATATCCCTCTTGCGAATGAATAAATCTATATTGCCTTGCGCCACCATCTCCTAGAACACGATGAAAAGATATCATCGAGCTTTCTACAATAGGTCTAAAACCAGTAACAGTACCTGTTCTTGGGAACATTTCCATTGCAGCAAATGATCCATGCCCAGTGCCGAAGGTGAACACAAGCTTATCATTTAATATGCTTTCAGCGCAAATTTCAGCCGCTTTATCGATAGCTTCTATTTGACTGTCAGCTACATTTTGTAAGCGTTCTACTAAGATGTTGAAGTATTCTTTGGAATTTTTACCCATTATTCACCTTCCTTCTAGTCTGAGGTTATTGCTTTTAGCGCAATTTCAAACATTACTTTCTCTAAATTCTTAAGTGAAATTGCATCTAATTTTTTTTGACTAATTCCACATACCGTACCCAAACAAAGAGTCGCAGCATCTACTTTCAATGCTTTGGCAGCAGCGAGCAATGCTGAGGTTTCCATATCTGTCGCTAAAACAGCATCATTGATAAGCTTTTTTCTGATTTTTGATACTCTTGTCTTACCATCTTCATCCATACTGAACATATCTCTATAAAAAGCATCAAAAGTTGCGAAAGTTCCAGAAAGAGCTTTTTGATTTAACTTATCAGCAGTTTTCATCAACTTTTTTACAAAATTTTTGTCAGCATCGACTGGTATTTTTCCATCATAATAAGAAGAAGACGTACCTTCAAAAGAAACAGCGTTTTCACTGATTAAATAATTACCCGGAACTGCAGGTGGAAAATGCATCGCTGTACCTATTCGTAAAAATATTTTTGTACCAAGGTCTGCAAGCTCATGTAAAACTATCGTTGCGATTGGTGAGCCCATACCAAAAGCGACTACAGTCACTTCAGTATTATTATAATTTCCCACCACTGTCCGAAGTCCTCGCTTTGGCGGTAGAAACTTAGGTTCAGCTAATAATTCAGCAATTCGATCTATCCTGTCTGGGTCACCAACCAATATAGCTCTATCCGAAATTTGATTTTCTGAATGCCCCAAATACCATGCCGTTTTCATTTCTTTATTCTTCCTTTTCGTTCAATTAATAGTGACTCAGCCGCTTCTAAACCTACTTTTGCAGCATCATTAGGATCGTTTCTTCCCAACATTTCAGCAGCGATAAATGCTCCCGCAAAGGTATCACCAGCTCCTGTTGTATCAAAAGTCTCAACCGGATTTGTCTCAATATGCGTTTTGCGCTTCTTACAATTTATAAAGACACCCTCTTTTCCATGGGTTTCAATAATAGTGGCATTTGTATTTGAAATTAATTTACGCTCGGTCGCATTGCAAAAAATGACATCGGCCCGTTTCGAAAGCTTCTCACATAAATTTCTGTTAAAACAACTCGGATCATTTTTCACAGCCCAGTACACTCTCGCCTTTTTTGGTATTTCTGAAAATATTTGATCTTGAAGGTGCCCAGGCCCAGCAGTTAAACAAATAAAATCTGCATTTTGAATCAATTTAATTTGTGCAGAATTTAACCTTTCCTGTTTAGGGAATGCTGGGTCATAAAGACAAAATGAAGAGCCATCTGGTTGATAAATCATTATAGCAGTTGGAGCTTTATTTATTTTTACAACCTCTAAACCATCTGTACTGATACCAGCATCAATTAATGAATCAACGATGCTCGAACTCCCATCATCAGAACCAATCCACATAATTGGAGTTGCACTTTGCTCTAATGTTTTAACTGCTTTAGCTATGTATGTTGGACATCCGCCAATCCGAAACCAAGGCTCTTCAGGTCGATCTTTTATAATTGTAGTTTCATCAACTTTCATTTGCCCGGACAAATTGACTATATAATCCAAGCTAGCATACCCAGTTACAACGAGATGTTTCATTAGAGCAAATCCACTGCATCAATCGTTTTTACAACGGTTCCGAAATACCTGGTGATATCTTCTAAAGATGCCTTCTCGAGATGCACCCGATTGGAATTAGTCGCGTCTGAGACCAAAATAACTTTAAAACCATGCGCAAATGCATCTTGCGCAGTGGCTCGAACGCAGAGATTTGTTTTTACGCCACAAAGAATTAAAGTTTCTATTTTTTGTTCTCTTAAAAATAATTCAAGATCAGTTGCAAAAAATGCACTATATCTTCTTTTTAAAATTGCAATTTCATTTTCTCTATTCTTAGGGCCAAAATTATCAAAAAACTGAGCGTCAAAAGTTCCACTTATACAATGGACAGGCAATTGCTTTTGCTCGAAGTCTTTAAACCCTTCTCTATGTTCATCTGAAATATGAATTATGTAAGCGTTATTTTCCTCTGCCTTTTTTATCAAAAGAGAAACATTTTCTACAATTTCTTTGGACCTTTGATAGTAGTTTTCTCCATCTTTATGAAGAAAACTATTTTGCATATCAATTACGACAAGAGCAGTTTTCATTTGGCTGTCCTTTGATGTTTTCTAATACTTGAAATAATTAAAGCTAATAATACCATCAAGTAAGGTATCATTCCAATTAATTTGGGAGGTAATCCGATAGTCTGCATTCTTATCTGAGTAGCATCTAAAAAACCAAATAGTAAGCAAGCTAACGCTGTAGCAACTGGCCTATCTCTACCAAAATAAAAAGCTGCTAGAGCTATAAACCCTCGGCCAGCAGTCAAACCCTCATTGAATAGTCCTATTGAAAATAGAGCTAAATGCGCACCACCAAGACCAGAAAAAAAGCCTGCAACAACTGTTGAGAAGTCTTGGATATTTTTAAATCTTATTCCAACCGAATGAGAAA
Source organism: Paracoccaceae bacterium (assembly GCA_029246285.1). GTDB lineage: Bacteria > Pseudomonadota > Alphaproteobacteria > Rhodobacterales > Rhodobacteraceae. The sequence continues at coordinate 14,579 of JAQWNW010000025.1, forward strand.
CTTTTTCAGCATTTCCAGTCACCCTTATCCATAAGCCAATTTTTGTATTGCTTAATAAGAAGGGCAATAAAATTACAGTTAACCAAGCAAAAATGGTTAAGGGATCCAGTTCAGCTAACACTTTTCCAAAAATTGGAATTATTTGGATTTCTTCAGGCAAAACCTTAGGCAATAGCACTACGTTAGGCATACGTAATGTCCCAGAAGAATTGAAACTCCAATTTAGTATGAAACCCAAAATACCCGCCAAGAGCACATTAAGACCTAAGCCTGCTACAATCATATTAGCGCCAGCTCGTGTAATGGTAAAAGAAAATATCAAACCAATAATCGCGCCAATAAATGCAGCTCCCAATACTGCTAATAACCAACTCCCTGTAAATGAGGAAATAATTACAGCGGCAAAAGCTCCACTAAGCATCTTGCCTTCAAGACCGATATTTACAATACCGGCCTGTTTATTTACGAGACCACCCATTGCGGCAAGCAATATAGGCGTTGTAAGGATCATTCCTGCTGCTATAATTTGCTCAAATATCATAATTCAGCTCGTATTTTTTTTCTTAATGATAACCTGGCTATTTCAATAACAGCAAAAATCATAACAGTTCCTTGGATAATATTTATCAAATCTAACGGAATATCGGAAAAAAGCTGAATAGTCGTTCCAGCTGAAGCAAGCGCTCCAAACAGTATTGATCCAGCTATTATTCCAATTGGTGAATTTCGAGCAAGAAGCGCAACAGCCATACCCGTAAATCCATAGCCCGGTGAAAAACCATCACTAAATCTATATAATTGCCCAAGACCGTGTGAAGCGCCACCTATCCCACCAATTATCCCAGATAAAACCATTACCAGAATTAATGTTTTTTGAACTGAAATTCCAACCGCTCG
>JAQWNW010000030.1 GCA_029246285.1 Paracoccaceae bacterium
AATCTGGCTTCTGGAGTAGAATACCATGATGGGACTTCATTTGACTCTGGAGATGTGATTTATGCTTTTAATAGAGCTATGTCTGAAGATAGTGTAAATCCGACAAAAAAGATTTTTAAAGTTATTGAGAGTGTAACGGCAATTGATGCGCACACTGTTGAGATTAAGTTAAAGAAGCAAAATGCATTCTTCTTGTTTAATATGGCTAAGGGAGATGCGTCTATTGTGGCTGAAGAAACAGCAGAAAATAACAATACAAATCCGATTGGGACTGGCCCATTTAAGTTTTCGAGTTGGAAGCGTGGTGATAGATTGATTCTAGTTAAGAATCAAAACCACCGCGAGGCAGCTACTGTAAGTTTAGAGAAAGTGGAGTTTCGGTTCATCTCTGATGCCGCTGCAGCAAGCGCTGCGATGTTGTCAGAAGAGATTGATGCATTCCCAGGCTTTCCAGCTCCAGAAATGTTGCCGCAATTTCAAGCGGATCCTAGATTTAGGGTCAACATTGGCAGTACAGAAGGAGAAGTAATTTTAGCGATGAATAATGCTAAAGCACCGTTCAATGACATTAGGGTACGTCAAGCGGTTAGTCATGCAATAGATAGAAATGAAATTATTGATGGTGCGATGTATGGTAAAGCAGTACCAATTGGTAGTTTCTATCCGCCACATGGCTCAGCTTATGTTGATCTGACTGGTGTCTATCCACACGATACTGAAAAAGCAAAAAAAATGTTTGAAGAAGCTGGAGTATCTGGAACAGAAATGACCTTGAGATTACCTCCGTTTCCATATGCGATGAGATCTGGCGAAATTATTCAAGCTCAATTAGCTGAAGCTGGTATAAATGCTAAAGTGGAACAAGTGGAGTGGGGTTTTTGGATATCAGAAGTTTATAAAAAGAAAGCTTATGATATGACAATTATTGCGCATACCAGTCCAAATGATATGGGGAATTTTGCTCGCGGGCCAAAGTACTTTTATGGTTATGATGATCCTCAGTTTTCTGATTTATGGGGTCGCATTAAAACAGAGGCTGATCCAGCAAAAAGAAAGATAATGCTGCAAGAAGGACAAAGGTATTTGACCGATCAAGCGGTGCATGGATTCCTGTTCCAGTTACCTTTATTAGGTATATTCAAGAATGAAGTTAAGGGATATTGGTCTTCAGCTCCAGTTTTATTTCATCCTTTAAAAGGTGTCAGCTTAAATTAAGATTTGGATAAAGGTTAATAGCAGGCGTTCACAAAGGTTCGCCTGCTATAATTTTTAATTAGCTGACCGCACTCGTGGATTAAAAACTCATGGCATATTTTCTATTACGGCGAACGATTGGTTTTGTACTGACATTATTAACCGTATCAGTAGTAGTTTTTGCTGTCATGAATGTTTTACCTGGCGATCCAGCTTTGACAATTTTAGGTTTAGAAGCAAGCGATGATGCAATAAATGCACTGCGGGTAAAACTTGGCCTAAATGAACCAGTATTTACCCGGTATATTAATTGGGTTCTTAATGCACTTAACGGTGATTTCGGCGAAAGCCATTCGTTTGGTGTGCCAGTGTCTGGATTAATTTTGGAGCGTATTTCTATGACTGTCTCTTTAGCAGTCTTTGGAATGCTGTTAACGATCGTAATTGCTTTATCACTAGGAGTGGGAGCAGCAGCAAATCACCGAAAATTTGGTGACTGGGGCGTGATGTTCTTTAGTCAGTTAGGAATAGCGGTGCCAGCGTTTTGGCTGTCAATCTTACTAGTAATATTATTTGCCGTTAAGCTTAGATGGTTACCCCCTGGTGGTTTTCCGGGTTGGGGGGATCCTTTACTGGCAATTAAATCACTGATTTTACCAACCATTGCCTTAGCTCTGGTTCAATCGGCAGTACTAGCCCGCGTGACAAGGTCATCTGCTTTAGAAGTGATGAGATTAGATTACATCAGAACTGCTAAAGCGAGTGGATTTTCACGAAAACGTATTTTATGGCGACATGTCTTGCCAAATGCATTGGTTCCAATTGTAACAATAGTTGGAATGCAATTTGCAGCAGTTGTGACTGGTACAATTGTAATCGAAAATGTATTTTATTTACCAGGCCTTGGAAGGTTAATTTTTCAATCGATTGCTAACCGTGATTTGCCCACCGTGCAGGCACTGGTCATGATGTTTGCTGTAATTGTCGTAACTGCAAATTTCATAGTAGATCTTCTTTATTCAGTTATTGATCCCAGATTGAGGGAACGAAATTGATGAAAAAATTACCAACCAATTTGCTCATAGGCGGGATATTAGTATTTGTAGTATTATTTACAGCTGCACTTTCTTTGATTTGGACGCCTCATGATCATGCTTTGATGAATATTAGTGAAAAGTTCCATCAGCCAAACAATATTTATTTGCTAGGAACGGATCAGCTTGGTCGAGATATATTATCACAGTTGATGGCGGCTTCAAGGAACTCAATGGCAGTAGCTTTGATTGCTGTGTTATTAGGGGGGTCAATTGGAACGTTACTTGGTTTGTTAGCTTCAACGATAGGTGGTTGGATAGAAGAATTAGTTATGCGATTTGCTGACATTGGGTTTGCTTTTCCAGCCCTCTTATTCGCTATAATGTTAGCTGCAGTATTTGGTCCTTCGTTAACTAACGCAATTTTGGCTATTGCATTTATTAACATCCCTATTTTTGCCAGAATTGCCCGTGCCTCTGCTAATCAAATTTGGAACCTAGATTTTGTAACGGCATCTAAAGCGGCAGGCATGGGTCGTGTGACTATAACATTTAGTCATATATTACCTAATATTTTGGCGCCTATTATTGTACAAGCTACAATTGAGTTTGCGGTAGCAATTTTAGCGGAGGCCGCTTTGTCTTACTTAGGTTTGGGGGCCCAACCACCAGCACCATCGTGGGGAAGAATGTTATCTGAAGCACAGACGTTGTTGTATTTGGCGCCACAGTTAGCGATATATCCTGGCCTTTGCATTGTTGTTGCAGTTCTTGGCTTTGGATTGTTGGGTGATGGTTTGCGAGATATAACAGACCCACGATTATCTCGGATACGCCAATGATTAACTTAAGCAATTTCTCGGTATCCTTTCAGAACACTTTAGCGTTGAAAAATGCCTCAGTAGAAATCGAATCAGGTGAGAGGCTTGGCATAGTGGGAGAGAGCGGCAGTGGCAAAACTATGTTAGCTTTAAGTCTGATGGGCATGATCCCTGAAGGTGCTGCCATTTCGGGTTCTATAAAGGTTGAAAATCAAAATATGACAAATATTGCAGATAACAAGTGGCAAGAATTTAGAGCAAAAAAAATTGCAATGATTTTCCAAGAACCAATGGCTGCGCTTAATCCCCTCAGGAGGGTGGGAGACACGGTAATAGAGCCACTTTTGGTTCATGAAGGTATTAGTCGAGGAAAAGCTATGGCGAAAGCTGTCAAACTTTTTGAGGAGGTGGGAATATCTGATCCTATTTCACGATTAAAGCAATATCCTCATGAGTTATCAGGTGGGCAAAGGCAAAGAGTTTTGATTGCGTTGGCATTAGCCTGTGATCCAAAAATTCTAATTGCTGATGAACCAACCAGTGCTCTGGATGCGAATATAGTATTGAAAGTGATCGACCTCCTAGTGGATTTATCTGAAGCTAGAAATATGGGGTTGGTATTTATAAGTCATGATTTGCAAGCAGTTTCTCGTGCAACGACGAAGCTATTAGTAATGCACAATGGTGATATTGTTGAACGAGGTTCAACTATTGATGTGCTAGCGAACCCTAGACATTCTTATACTAAGGGTTTGTTATCAGCTCGTCCTAGTTTGTCTAAGCAATTAAAAAATAATTATAGTAATAGATTTAAATTGCCAACTATTCAAAACCCTGTTTCAAAGCCTAGAAATGATAAACCGATATTATCTGAAAAAGAAAAAAATAATTCTTTGTTACAAGTTAATTCTGTCATGAAACGATATAGTTTGCCCCGCAAAGCTATACTAAAATCTCCTCCAAAAATTATTGCCGTGAGTAACGCGTCGTTTTCATTAATGAAAGGTGAGACGATCGGTATTGTAGGGGAGTCAGGTTCTGGAAAATCAACTCTCGCTAATTTGATAATGGGCTTTGAGAAACCAAATTTTGGATCAATATTTTTTGAAGGAAATGATATAAATTTATTGTCCTCTGAAAAACTGAGAAGGCTTAGGCAACGCTTCCAAATGGTTTTTCAAGACCCCTATGGCTCCTTAGATCCACGTCGCAATATTGGATGGTCAATAGCTGAACCTTTAAGAGCGATTGGCGATAGAGCTGACTTGGACGAAAGAGTTAGTGAAGTATTATTACAGGTTGGGTTAGAAATTAGCGATCGTTTTAAATTTCCTCACGAGTTTTCTGGAGGCCAAAGACAAAGAGTTGCGATTGCTAGATCAATTATAAGTCGACCTGCTCTTCTTGTAGCAGATGAAGCAGTATCGGCACTGGACGTTTCAGTGCAAGCACAAATATTAAACTTGTTGATGGATATTCAAGACGATCTTGGTCTGGGGATTTTATTCATAAGCCATGATTTGGCGGTGATAGCTAGTATATGTGATAAAATTATTGTGATGCATAATGGAGATATTATAGAATCTGGAACTTCAAAGGATGTTTTAGGTAACCCTCAAAGCAAATACACAAAGTCTTTATTAATAGCAGCGGGAGCCTGATTTGATAAAATTTATTCATATCACCGATCTACATTTATCTCACCCAGATTTAGACGATCCAAAACTTCATTCTGATACTGAAGGAGTATTTAGGGAAATCATAAAAGCTATTTTATTAATGGAAGAAAAACCAAAATTTGTGGTGCTCAGTGGTGATTTGACCAACACTGGTGAAAAAAAGAGTTATCAGTTGTTGAAAGATCTATTAAAACCACTCTCGATACCGGTAATAATAGCTATCGGAAACCATGATAAAAGAGAAAGTTTCCATGAAATTTTTAATGGTGCAGGATCATCAGATCCATATTTTCACGATAATATTTATTCAGGATTACACGTTATAACTCTCGATTCTAGTATTCCAGGACGTATAGCTGGAGAAATCTGTAATGAGCAATTTAAATATCTAAAGAAGGCTTTAAAGAAGCATGAGGAGACTCCTAAGCTCTTGGTTATACACCATCCCCCTAAAATCGATCCTGATGGATTGCCCTGGGGTAGTTTAAGTATGGAAAGTACTCTAAGATTAGACAATGTTTTACGAGGCCAAAACATAGTTGGAATTCTTACAGGACATATCCACATAAATAGAGTCAGTCATTGGAACAGCATTCCAGTATGTGTTTCCAACGGGTTGCACTCGTCTATTGATATTTTGGAAACAAAACATTTGAAAATACTAGAAGGCTCAAGTTTTTCAATATGTGTTTTGCGGGACTCTGGGCTAAGTGTATCGTATGTGCCAGTCAATCCCAAGCAAAAAGAATTAGGCATTATTGATCAAAAAAGATTAAGAAAATTTAGTTAAAAAGGCTTGGTTTGATGAGTAAAAAGAATAGCCGACATATACCATTAAGTGGGACTTATAACATAAGAGATCTTGGGGGTTATGAAACGTATAAGGGTGCAAGAGTTCCGTGGCAGACATTTTTTAGAGGGGATAGCCCTCATCTAATAAGTGTCGAAGGAATGAATTATTTGTACCACCAAGGACTGCGACTCGTAGTTGATCTTAGAACAAAAAATGAAATCAAGGAGGCATCAAATCCTTTTGAAAATTTCCCAGGAGTGGAATACGTTAATTTGCCTATCTTTGATGATCTTGCACCAGTTATAATGTTGCAAAAGCAGGTTTCTGCTGAAAATCCTTTACTTCACTTTTACCTCGAAGCTATTCATGGTCAAGGAAACGCTATAACGGAGATTTTAAGAAGAATTTCAACTGTTCGCAACGGCGCAGTCATGTTTAATTGCACCGCTGGTAAGGATCGAACAGGAATTATAGCGGCGTTACTGCTGGGATTAGTGGGCGTTTCAGAAGAAGAAATAGTTAATGATTATGCTTTAACAGCATCTTTAATTCCGGGGCTTGTTGATAAACTTTTGGCTGAATCAAAAGCGCGTGGAGCAAACACAGAACGGCACTCAAGAATGCTTGAAAGTCCAAGTGAAGTAATGCACGCTCTGCTTTCAGAGATTGAAAGCAAATTTGGATCAATCGAAGACTATCTCAAGGAAAATGGTATGGAACAAGAGGAAATCCGGCGGTTAAAAAATCTTTTGAGTAATGAATCAGGTAATTTGTATTCTTAAGTATATTGACTCTGAAATAAAATAATGATGTTGGATTATTAATGGTTTAGAAATAATTTAACCAATTATTGATTTAATAAGGATCATATTATTGCCCTATTCATACGATGAACAAAATATATTTGCTAAGATACTGAGATCAGAAATACCTAATGAAACGGTACTCGAAACAGAATTCGCTCTTGCGTTTAATGATATAGCTCCACAAGCTCCTGTGCATGTACTTGTTATCCCAAAGGGTCCTTACGTTTGTTACGATCATCTATTAAGTGAGGGTTCTTCTGAAGAAATATTGGGTTTTAATAATGCTATCTTACAGGTTATTCAAAAGTTAGAGCTTTCTCCAATGGATGGTAATTCCGGTTATAGAATTATTTCGAATGCTGGAGTTTATGGAGTGCAGGATGTTCCGCATTTACATATGCATATACTGAGTGGCAGGTCTCTTGGAAGAATGATAGAAAAAGATTGAATATACAAAGTTGCATGAAAGATTAATTTCTTTAGATAACTAATTATAGAGAATATAAAGAGAGAGAAAAATGGCGCAAGAAGCACCTGAAGTTCAAATTGTTAACAAGCGCCGTATTTACTGCGATGGGTCCGATGATGTTTTGGGGCATCCCAGAGTTTGGTTGCAAATTCCGAAGGATGTCAATTTTGCAGAGTGTCCTTATTGTGATAAACGTTTTGAATTTGAAGCGTAATACCAAGAATTCTGGTAATGGCTTTTAAACTTGTGGCATTGTTTGATTTTTTTGCCATAATAAATATCAGATTTATTAAAAATTTATGGGGAGCATGTTTTGACTAACGATTTTGGTAAGGGTCATCATCTCCATTTAATTGATGGATCAGGTTTTATATTCCGTGCTTATCACGCTTTACCCCCTTTAACGCGCAAATCAGATGGTTTGCCGATAGGAGCTGTCAGCGGATTTTGTAACATGTTATACAAATTTGTTGAGGACCAAAAAGGTATTGATGCTCCCACCCATGTCGCTGTAATTTTCGATGCTAAAGGTAAAACTTTTCGCTCAGATATATATCCAGATTATAAAGCCAACAGGCCACCCGCACCTGAAGATCTGGTCCCACAGTTTCCGTTAACCAGAGATGCTACGAGGGCGTTTAATCTATCGTGTATTGAACAAGCTGGTTTAGAAGCTGACGATATAATTGCAACTCTGGCGACGCAAGCTCGTGACAGAGGAGGGCGAGTTACCATTATTAGCTCAGATAAAGATTTAATGCAGCTTGTTGGGAATGGTGTTGATATGCTTGATGCTATGAAAAACAAAAGAATAGATAGTGATGGTGTGTTTGAGAAATTTGGCGTGAAGCCGGATCGTGTAATTGATGTACAATCTCTAGCGGGTGATTCAGTTGATAACGTACCTGGGGCGCCTGGGATAGGAGTAAAAACAGCTGCACTTCTTATCAATGAGTATGGTGATCTTGAAAGTCTATTAGAGCGCGCCTCAGAAATAAAACAGCCGAAACGCAAAGACACGTTAATTAACTTTGCAGACCAAATACGTATTAGTCGTGATCTCGTGACCTTGAAAGTGGATGCTGATATTGAAGTTTCCTTGGAGGAATTAGAGGTAAAAGAGCCAGATTCAACAGAATTGTTAAAATTTTTGAATGAAATGGAATTTAGGACTTTAACAAATAGGATAGCCGCCAAATTAGGAGTGGATGCTCCAGTTAATGAACAAAAAACAGGTCAAGGCTCTGAGGGTTCATCAATAAATACGAATATAAAGTCTTTTGATTCCGTTGATTATTCTTGTGTTCAGGAATTAGGAACATTGCAGAACTGGATATCAAAAATTAGCGAACGTGGTTGGGTAGCAGTGGACACAGAAACAACTGGTTTAGATGATATGGTAGCAGAATTAGTGGGTATCTGCCTATGTGTTGAAGTGGGTGAGGCTTGCTATATTCCTCTAAATCATAAATCTGGGGATGATGATTTATTTGGTGGTAGCAAACTCGCCCCAAATCAATTGCCTTTGCAAAAGGTATTAGAATTATTAAAACCAATTTTTGAAGACCCTGCAATTATCAAGATAGGTCAGAATATCAAATATGATATGAAAATCTTGTCGCGATATAACATCGATATTTTCCCAATTGATGATACAATGCTGCTTAGCTATGCTTTGAATGGAGGAGCGCACAATCATGGTATGGATTCTTTATCAAGTAGATATCTAGACCATTCACCAATCTCTATAAAATCACTCTTGGGTTCAGGAAAGTCAGCAATTACATTTGATCAATTGTCTATTGCTGAGGCGGTAGATTATGCTGCTGAAGATGCTGACATAACTTTAAGACTATGGAAATTGTTTAAACCGCTATTACATAAAAGTAGGGTCACTAAGGTTTATGAAATTCTAGAAAGACCTTTGGTTTCAGTATTGGCCGAAATGGAGCAAAACGGGATTAAAGTCGATAGAGATACACTTAGTAGGATGTCTAATTCTTTTGCGCAAAAAATGGCTGGCTTAGAAGATGAAATATTTAAAGCTGCTGGTAGAAGTTTTAACGTTGGTTCTCCAAAGCAATTAGGAGAAATTTTATTTGATGAGATGGAAATTCCAGGTGGAAAAAAGGGGAAAACCGGCGCATATGCTACTGGTGCGGATGTTCTAGAAGATTTGATTGTGGAAGGTTATGATTTCCCTTCTAAGGTTTTAGATTGGCGGCAGCTTTCAAAGTTGAAATCTACTTATACAGATGCTTTACAAGATCATATCAATGTGGATACAGGAAGAGTACATACCTCTTACTCTATGGCGGGCACATCTACTGGACGCCTATCATCAACTGATCCAAATTTACAAAATATTCCTATTCGTACTGAAGATGGTCGAAGAATACGAGAGGCCTTTATCTGTGATGAGGGGTCTGTTTTATTATCCCTCGATTATAGTCAGATCGAATTGCGGATATTAGCTCAGATTGCAGATATTGATAGCCTTAAAGAGGCATTTTACCAAGGCCAAGATATTCACGCTTTAACAGCAAGTCAGATGTTTGATGTTCCTTTAGATAAAATGGATCCAATGATTAGACGTCAAGCAAAGGCGATAAATTTTGGAATTATTTATGGTATATCAGGGTACGGTCTGGCGAGAAACCTGAGAATTCCACGAAAGGAAGCTCAAGCCTTTATTGAAAAGTATTTTGAAAGGTTTCCTGGAATAAAAGATTATATGGAAAGTACTGTGAGTTTTGCAAAAGAGAATGGTTATGTGCAAACTTTGTTTGGTCGACGTATCCATACACCAGAAATAAATACCAGAGGCCCTCAGGCGGGATTTTCTAAAAGAGCAGCAATAAATGCGCCTATTCAAGGGACCGCAGCAGATATTATTCGTCGAGCAATGATAAAGATGCCTGGAATGATCAAACAATTACCAGCAAAAATGTTATTGCAAGTTCACGATGAGTTGTTGTTTGAGGTTCGAAAAGACGCCGTTGATGAAACTATCTCAATTGTAAAAGACGTAATGGAAACTGCGTCCTTGCCAGCATTGGAAATGAGTATTCCATTGACGGTCGATGCTGGTCAGGGATGCAACTGGGCTGAAGCTCACTAAGGTTCATTTTTATGTTTCTTAATTTATATCTAATTCAGATGACAAAATTATTGGAAAGAATTCGTTGGATGACCAAACGCCAAACCATTGTTCCCCTTTAATTGAATAATTTTCTGCAATATCCACGAGCCTATAAAAAGATTTTCTATCAATTAACGCATCAAGATTTGAGCGTATTCTGACATATGGCGAAGGTTCATCAGTATTTGGATCACGGGTAACTCGGATTTTATTTTTTGGGCCTGCGATTGCTTCCTCGTCCACATTTGTTTTAAACAATATTTCCTGGTTTTTTCCTGATCCATGAACTTCAAAATCTACCGCAACAAATGGTGCATCATCCACCTGGATGCCCACTTTTTCCACTGGGGTTACTAAAAAATAGTCGTAATCATCTTTTCTTAAGATAGTGCTGAATAGTTTTACTAATCGTTTGCGGCCGATCGGGGTGCCCAAATAATACCAAGTGCCATCTCTCGCGATTCTTATATCCAGATTTCCACAAAATGGAGGGTTCCACAAATGTACTGGTGCAGGACCTTTCTTGTTGAGAGCGGATGCTGATTTAGCCAGACTATCAGCGTCAGGTGTTAACTTGGATGTTTTTTCGGTCATGTAATTCTTTGTTTTTCTGTAATTATATCCTATTTTATTTAATATTACATAGCGTTGAAACTAAATTATTAAAAAAATTAAATGACGCCCTTTAAATCTATGAATGAATGATTATGTCTATTTTGTCGAGGCGCCCATTTGGGGCCCGATTTAACCTGGTTCGTCTTTTTAGAGAACCCATAACACATTGCTTCTTAGGAGGATGCGAAATGAGACATATTGATTTTACACCATTATACCGTTCAACAGTTGGATTTGATCACTTCGTGGATATGTTTGATAACATATTTACTAATCAAGTATCACAAGAATCTTACCCACCCTTTAATATAGAAAAGATTGATGAGGAGAATTACCGTATTTCAATTGCTGCGGCTGGCTTTTCCCAGGATGATTTTTCAATTGAGGTTGAAAATCAGCAGTTAAAGGTAGGTGTGCAAACATCGAAGAATGAAAAAAGCGCCTATCTTCATAAAGGTATTGCGCAAAGGTCGTTTGAAAAACGTTTCAAACTGGCTGATCATGTTCATGTAACATCTGCGAGTTATGAGCATGGCATGTTAAATATTGATTTGGTAAAAGAAATCCCGGAGGCTTTAAAGCCAAAAAGGATAGAGATCACAAATTCCAAAACAATTAATGGAAAAATATCTTAACTTTTCTATAATGAGTTCCTTGCTTTGAGCGCAGGGAACTCAATTGATTAAATAGAGGTGCAAAGATACTTCATTTCTAAATAATCTTCGATGCCGTGACGGCTACCTTCTCTACCAATCCCAGATTGCTTTACACCTCCAAAGGGTGCAACCTCAGTTGATATTAAGCCCGTATTAATACCTACCATTCCGTATTCTAGTGCTTCTGAAACCCGGTATACTCTGCTTAAGTCTCTTGCATAAAAATAGGAGGCTAAACCAAAGATTGTATCGTTTGCTTGCTCTATAACATCTTCTTCTGTTTCGAATTTAAATAGTGGTGCTACAGGACCAAAAGTCTCATCATTAGTCACCATCATGTCACTTGTTACCCCGGTTATGACAGTTGGTTCAAAAAACAAACCACCTAATTTGTGACGTTTACCACCTGTTACAATATTTGCTCCTTTTGTTATCGCGTCGTTTATGTGTTCTTCAACTTTTTCTACAGCGTCAGAATTAATAAGTGGGCCTGATGAAACTCCTTCTTGAAATCCGTCACCTACGGTCATTTTATTTACGGCAGCCGCTAATTTTTTTGCAAATTCATCATACACCCCTGATTGAACATATATTCGATTTGCACAAACACATGTTTGGCCATTATTTCGGTATTTTGAGATTAGTGCCCCTTCTACAGCTTTGTCCAAATCCGCATCATCAAAAACAATAAAGGGAGCATTGCCTCCTAATTCCATAGAAACTTTCATTATCTGCTCTGATGATTGGCGCATCAATATCCTTCCCACTTCAGTGGAGCCTGTAAAGGTAAGTTTTCTAATTGCTGGATTAGAGCAAAACTCTTGTCCAATTGCAGATGATTTTTTCGAGGTAATTACTGAAAATACACCTTTTGGGACTCCAGCGCGCTCAGCGAGTAGCGCTATCGCGAGGGCAGATAAAGGTGTTTCAGTGGCGGGTCTGGAGACAAATGAGCATCCAGCTGCTAGCGCTGGTGCAACTTTTCTAGTAATCATTGCGTTAGGAAAATTCCAAGGAGTTATTGACGCTACTACTCCTATTGGTTGCTTTATAACTGTAATTCTCTTGTCTTCCTGATGCCCAGGGATAGTTTCGCCGTAAACGCGTTTAGCTTCTTCAGCAAACCATTCAATGAATGATGCGCCGTACAGGATTTCACCTTTACCCTCTAGTATAGGCTTTCCCATTTCAGCCGTTAAAATGATCCCAAGATCATCAGCGTTCTCAACCATCAAATCATTCCATTTTCGAAGTATCGCTGATCGTTCTTTTCCAGTCTTCGCTGCCCATGCTTTTTGAGAGGTTCTTGCTGATTCTATAGCCCGTTTAGTTTCTGCTAACCCCATATCTGGAACCGTAGCGATCACATCACCTCTTGCTGGGTTTTTTACTTCAAATGTTGAACTGTCATCTGCACCTACCCATTCACCTGATATGTATGCTTTAGTACATAAGAGTGATTGATCTTTTAACATTGAGGATAAGTTCGTTGCATCTAACATTTTATTTCTCCGAAGTTTAATTTTTTAATATCTGTATTATTTGAATTTAATTTACAACCTAAGTTTATTGTTAAGCATATTGAAATGGCTCCTTCTAAAGCTCTCAGTGATCTTTGAAAGTGGGTTTAGTATCTTTTAACTTTGGGGTAGCAAAATAAACACCACGAGCAATTGCTCTTGCCAAACATACACTTGCTGCATGACCAATTATTAATTCATCCTCCACTGGATTTTCTAATTTCTTATCACCAATTGAAGCGGCAAAAACTAGATCGCCATCTACGGGGGTATGCGCTGGAATTATTGCTCGCGCCATTCCATCATGTGACACGGAAGCCAAACGTGTTGCTTGTGCTTTAGTTAATTTTGCATCCGTTGCAACAATTGCGATCGTCGTATTTTCGCGATTTCTTGATGATAATTTCAGATGTAAAATGCTTGGATCATGCCTAACTTGACCTTCTATACCGCCAAATTCTTTTGAAATTTCGAAAGGAGATGCAAAGAATGGTTCTCCTTTTCCGTTAGAAACCGCACCAAATGAGTTTACGGCAACAATAGCTCCAACAGTAATTCCATTATCCAAAATTAATGATGCTGATCCTAAACCTCCTTTAAGGTTTGCAGTTGTTGCACCTGTACCAGCCCCAAAACTTCCTATCTTGAAATCATGGGCACAATTCTCAAGTGCTGTTTTACCTAAATTTTTGTAAGGATTGATATCCCAGTTTTTATTTCCACCATTCAACAAGTCAAATATTATAGCCGCAGGGACAATTGGAACATTCGCATCACCTGCTTTAAAGCCTCGACCTTGTTGGGCTAATTCATCTGCTACCCCACTTGCTGCGTCTAAACCAAATGCTGATCCTCCTGATAGCACAATTGCATCAATCTCTTGTACCATCTTGTCTGGTGCTAAAAGGTCTGTTTCCCTTGTTCCTGGCGCACCCCCCATTACTGAAATTCCTGCCGTAAAGGGGTTATCTGAAGTTAATACAGTAACACCTGTCTTAATTGAGTGGTCTTCGGCATTTCCAATTTTTATTCCAGTGATGTCTGTAATTAAGTTTTTTTTACCAGGCTTCATATGCACCGCCCGCCATCAACTTCAAGTGCCACGCCAGTAATCATACTCGCTTCATCAGAACATAAAAAAAGCGCAGCATTTGCCATATCTTGAGGCGTTGAGAAGCGACCAATTGGAATTGTTGCTAAGAATTTTTCTCGGATTTCTGGTGTGTCCTCACCCATAAAACTTTTTAATAGAGGAGTTTCCCCAGCTACAGGGCATATGGCATTAGTTCGTATTCCGAATGGAGCTAATTCTACTGCCATTGTTTTAGTTGCTGTTATCATCCAACCCTTTGATGCATTGTACCAATTCAAATTAGCGCGAGGACTAATTCCGGCTGTCGAAGCAACATTAAGTATAGACCCTTTTTTTGCTTGCTTCATCAAGGGGACGATATGTTTTGCAGTTAGGTAAACAGACTTTGCATTAACTGAAATTACACGATCGAATTCCTCTTCGCTTACTTGTTCGAGTGGGGCTTTTACGTGGGTAATTCCAGCATTGTTAACTAAAATATCTATTTTCCCAAACTCAGAAAGTGCGTGATTTACCATATCCTTAACACTCATATTATCGCTAACATCAACCTTGTGAGCAATTCCCTTGATTTTTTTTGCATGGGCCTCTGCTGCTTCGGCATTAATATCAGCCACAAGAACATCTGCGCCTTGTTTAGCGAATTCTGTTGCAATGCCCTGGCCAAAGCCTGATGCAGCACCAGTTACGATTGCTGACTTCCCATTTAATCTCATTATTTACCCCATTTTTGCAATTAGATAAATTATGAAAGCACGAAATGGAAATGACAAGTTTTTATATTTAATTTTAACTTATAAATTATAAAAAGAAGATTAAGACTTTATGAACTTTAAATGATGATCTACGAATCTGTATTCGGCATCTGAAAGTTCAACATGACGTGGGTAAATTGGATTTAACCTATCATTAAAAATGTTACAGTCCCACCCATCAGTTGTGGAAAAAAAATCAGCAGCTCCTTCTTCCCCAAATTGTGATAAAAAACCTTTGATTACACAGTCAAGATAACTTAACAGAATACCACCTGAAGATTTTCTCTTTGAAATATTCCTGTCTGGTACAAAATATATCTGCGCTTCATTTGAAAAGGATTCGCCTGTTTCAGCTGAAAATCTTTGTCGTTGATAACCTGTTTCGCGTATGTCGAGTGCATCCCAATCATTGTTTGGTACCATAGCTAACAAACCAGAGATTTCCCCCATATCGACAAAATGTGCAGATAAAAAAGGAGTCTTTCTATACTTAGTGTAAACCCATTTTCGTCTCCAACCTTTAGCAGTAGCTTTCTGATACGGTCGATAGACGTGGGTTTCTATATTTACGAGCGAACCATAACCAAAAAAATAAGATGATTGCATTTTAAAAATCTCCTCATTCTTATTTGCCAATTATTTGAAGCTATTGCCAGATGTAAAATTTCATAATATATTTAGATGATTATTTAACGGGAGAACCAAAAATTTTGGTGCCGAAGGAGCAACCGCCTCGGAAACTCTCAGGCCTCAGGACCGTTAAGTAAATAAGAGCTCTGGAGAGTAGTGCAAAAAGCACTCGCCGAAGGGATAACGATCTCAGGCAAAAGGACAGAGGGGGCAACGTTTAGCACTGTGTGTGCATTATAATTTTGCCGATGGAAACATCGATATGAATGGAGAAAGTTATGTCTGATCTTTTGAGGACACCTCTATACGAATTACATGTTTCTAATGGAGGCAAGATGGTCCCGTTTGCTGGTTATGAAATGCCAGTTCAATATCAATCGGGCGTTTTGAAAGAACATCTACACTGTAGAAAAAGTGTTGGATTATTTGATGTTAGTCACATGGGGCAGGTGCTCATCAAAGGTAATAATTTCTTAAATATCGCTCTGGAGCTTGAAACCCTGATGCCAATATCAATCACTCAGCTTGCCAAAGAAAGGCAGCGATACGGTTTTCTGACAAATATTTCAGGAGGAATAATTGATGACTTAATGCTAAGTAATAGAGGTGACCATGTGTATATGGTGGTTAATGCAGCTTGTAAGAATATTGATGTTCCACACATTATCAAAAATGTGAGAACTTTGGAAGTTGAATTGCTCGAGGATAGATCTTTACTAGCGCTTCAGGGGCCATTGGCGGAAAATATTCTACTTAAATTCAATAAATCGATCAAAGAAATGCGGTTCATGGATATTGCGACTGTAACTATTTTGGGCGCTGAGTGTTGGGTATCGCGCTCAGGTTATACAGGGGAAGATGGATTCGAAATTTCAATACCGAGTAATGTTGCAGTGGAATTTTCAAAAAGCTTGTTGGAATTTGAAGAAGTTCAATTAATTGGTTTGGGTGCGCGTGATAGCTTGAGATTAGAAGCAGGTCTTTGTCTTTACGGCCATGATATTGATGCTGAAACAAGTCCTATTGAAGCAGGACTTTTATGGGCAATTCAAAAGTCTCGCAGAGAAGAGGGTATAGATTCGGGGGGGTTTCCAGGTGAAGAGCGAATTTTTGATGAAATAAAAAATGGGCCAACCAAAAAAAGAATTGGCATAAAACCTTTGGCGCGTGCGCCAATGCGGGAGGGGACGATTTTGTATTCAGATGCGGAGGGCTCAAATGAAATAGGCAGAATTACATCTGGTGGATTTGGGCCAACTTTTGGTGGGCCACTGTCGATGGGTTATATTGATGCAAAATATTCCATAAAGGAAACGCAAGTCTTTGGCGCAGTTAGAGATAAGTTGTTGCCCGCAGTTATCGTTTCGCTGCCTTTTGTTAATACAAATTTTAAAAGATAAATTAGGAGAGAAGTTGATGAAATATACTGAAGAACATGAGTGGCTTACGATTGAAGGAAATATTGTCACAGTCGGAATCACTGAACATGCTGCTGAGCAATTGGGTGATGTGGTTTTTGTAGAATTACCGGAGATTGGTGATGATGTGAGTAAAGATGATTCAATCTGTGTAATTGAGTCTGTAAAGGCAGCCTCAGATATTCTCGCGCCTTTAGATGGAAAAATTGTTGAGATTAATAATGCTATTGTAGAGACACCGAGTTTGGTGAATGAAGATCCAAGCGAAGGTGCTTGGTTTTTTAAAATTGAAGTCTCTGACATGTCTCCCATGGATGAATACATGGATGAAGCGGCATATTTATCATTTGTGAAATAAATTGGAGTCTTTGATGTCTTTTAAACCTACGAAATATCTACCTTACGATTTTGCGAATAGGCGCCATATTGGTCCGTCACCTTCCGAAATCACAGAAATGCTTGATCTGGTTGGATATACTTCTCTTGATGATTTTATTGATGACACGATCCCAAAAAATATTAGGCAAAAAAAGCCACTTAATTTTGGAAAAGCAAAATCTGAGCGGGAGTTATTATTTCACATGGGTAAAACTGCTAAGAAAAATAAAGTCTTAACGAGTTTAATCGGTCAAGGTTATCATGGAACAATTACGCCACCGGCTATTCAAAGAAATATTTTGGAAAATCCAGCTTGGTACACCGCTTATACGCCGTATCAACCAGAAATTTCACAAGGACGTTTGGAAGCATTATTAAATTTTCAAACAATGATCATTGATCTCACTGGTCTAGAAATTGCAAATGCTTCTTTACTTGATGAAGCGACAGCTTGTGCAGAGGCCATGACGATGGCTCAACGAATTGCAAAATCAAAAAAGTTATCATTTTTTATCGATGAGAATTGTCATCCGCAAAATATTGAAGTCATGAAAACAAGAGCCGCTCCTTTGAAGATTAATCTTATAATTGGAAATCCAGATAAAATGGTTGCGGAAGATGTTTTTGGGGCGATTTTTCAGTATCCTGGCACCTATGGCCAGTTAAAAGATTTTACAAGTCATATCAATCAACTGCACAATTTTGGAGGTATGGGTATTATTTCGGCCGACCCTATGTCGTTGACCTTGTTAAAAGAGCCAGGTGCTATGGGTGCTGATATAGCCGTCGGGTCAACCCAAAGATTTGGTGTCCCTGAAGGGTTTGGTGGTCCTCATGCTGCTTATATCGCTACAAAAGATAGTTACAAAAGGAGTATGCCTGGAAGGATAGTAGGAGTTTCAATAGACTCACGGGGTAATAAGGCGTATCGATTGTCGCTTCAAACTAGAGAGCAGCATATTCGGCGAGAAAAAGCGACATCAAACGTATGTACAGCACAAGCTCTTCTTGCTGTGATGGCGAGTTTTTATGGGGTTTTCCACGGACCTGATGGCTTAAAGGCGATAGCGCAAAGAATTCATCGAAAAACGGTAAGGCTAGCTCGCGGATTAGAGGAGAAGGGATTTGAAATTGCGTCAAATGAGTTTTTTGACACGATAGTTGTTAACGTAGGCAAAGATCAGGCAAAGATAATAAATGCAGCTGTCCAAAAAGGAGTTAATTTAAGAATTATAAAAGATGATAAGGTAGGTATCACGTTAGATGAACGAACCAGACAAGAAACAATTAAAATTGTTTGGGAAGCTTTTGGAATTTTAAATAAAAATGTTGATATTTCTCAAGAATATAGAATGCCTTTAGATCTGCTTAGAAAGTCAGATTTTATGTCTCATCCCATATTTCATATGAACAGATCCGAAACTGAGATGATGCGTTACATGCGTAAGCTTGCAGATCGTGACTTAGCATTAGACAGAGCCATGATTCCACTAGGATCGTGTACAATGAAATTAAATTCTGCCGCCGAAATGATGCCTGTTAGTTGGGAAGAGTTTAGTCAGATTCATCCTTTTGTTCCGGTCGATCAAGTTGCAGGATACAAAGAATTAATTGATGATTTATCAAATAAACTTTGTGAAATTACGGGTTACGATGCTATTAGCATGCAGCCAAACTCAGGCGCTCAAGGTGAATATGCAGGATTATTAACGATAAGATCCTATTATCAAAAAAATGGAGAGGAAAATAGGAATATATGTTTAATTCCGATGTCAGCCCATGGAACTAACCCAGCTTCTGCTCAGATGGTTGGTATGAAAGTAGTTACAGTAAAATCTCTTTCAAATGGCGATATTGATATTGATGATTTTAAAACTAAAGCTGAGTCTGCAGGTGACCAATTAGCTGCTTGTATGATAACATACCCATCTACTCATGGTGTTTTTGAAGAAACGGTTATAGAGGTTTGTGAGATCACTCATAAATATGGTGGGCAAGTATACTTGGATGGAGCTAATCTAAATGCTATGGTTGGCTTGGCTAAACCGGGAGACATTGGTGCTGATGTTAGTCATCTAAATTTACATAAAACTTTTTGCATACCTCATGGTGGTGGGGGTCCTGGAATGGGACCGATAGGGGTTAAGTCACATCTAGTGGAATTCTTACCTGGGCATCCATCGATTAATGAAGCTGGAGGTACAGTGTCAGCCGCTCCATTTGGATCTCCCTCCCTTTTGCCCATTTCTTGGGCTTATTGTTTGATGATGGGAGGAGAAGGCCTTACTCAAGCTACAAAGATTGCTATATTGAACGCTAATTATATAGCGAGTAGATTAGAAGGTTCTTTTAACGTTCTTTATCGCGGACCATCGGGTCGTGTTGCGCATGAATGCATCATTGACACAAGGCCATTTACCGAAAGTGCTAACATAACTGTTGAAGATATTGCAAAACGATTAATTGATTGCGGGTTCCATGCACCTACGATGAGTTGGCCGGTAGCAGGTACTTTGATGATTGAGCCCACTGAGTCTGAAAATAAGGTCGAATTAGACAGATTTTGTGACGCAATGCTGCACATAAGGGAAGAGATAAGGGCGATAGAGAATGACAAGATAGATATTGAAAATAATCCGTTAAAGAATTCTCCACACACTGTTGAGGATTTGGTTGGAGATTGGGAAAGACCCTATACAAGAGAGGAAGCTTGTTATCCCGCTGGTGCATTTCGAATTGATAAATATTGGGCTCCTGTAAATAGAGTCGATAATGTTCATGGAGATAGAAATTTAATATGTAGTTGCCCCCCTTTGACAGATTATTTGGAAGCAGCAGAGTGAATTTATCCCTGCTAGGGTGATGTTAGTATATAAAAATTAAAGAGGTTAGCGGTCATGGGCATTTTGAGAACACCTGAGGAACGATTTGAAAACTTACATGATTATAATTTCGCACCAAATTACATTGATATATTGGATCAAGATTTGGGTGAATTACGGATGCATTATCTGGATGAGGGTAGACAATTTTCCAAAGTAGCACTTTTATTACATGGAGAACCTACTTGGTCTTATTTATATCGTAATATGATCCCTATTTTGGTTAAGAATGGCATAAGGGTAATCGCGCCTGATTTTATAGGTTTCGGAAAGTCTGATAAGCCCAGTGATCGAGGCTCTTATTCTTACAACGGTCACGTGGAATGGATTAATATATTCTTTAGGAAATTAAATTTAAAGAATGTAACATTGTTTGGGCAAGACTGGGGAGGATTGATTGGATTAAGGCTATTATGCGACAATCAAAAAAGTTTCGATGCGGTTATGATAGGCAATACTGCTTTACCGACGGGAGATCATGACTTGGGAAAGCCATTTGAGGCTTGGCGAGAATTTAGCCAAACAAATATACCATTTAAAATTGGCCCAATAATTCATAGAGGAAGCGTTTCTGGTTTAATACAGGAGGAAATTGATGCCTATGATGCGCCTTTTCCGAATGAAAAATATAAAGCGGGAGCAAGACAGTTTCCAATTCTTGTACCTTCTTCTTCTAAAGATCCGGCTAGAGCCAATCAATTAGCAGCGTGGGATGTTTTGAAAAAATGGAAAAAGCCATTTTTGACTTGTTTTGCAGATAGTGATCCTATTATGAGGGGTTTGGAGAAAACATTTATTGAAATAGTTCCAGGGGCCCAAAATCAAGAACATTTTATAGCTAAAGATGCTGGTCATTTCTTGCAAGAAGATGTTGGGCCTTATCTGGCGACAAGAATGGCTGATTTGATTAATAGTCTTGATGATTACAACATTGCTGGTACAACTTGATCAGGTGGCCGATGTCCATCGATAAAAGTTTTGATATTAATAATAACTTTTTCACCCATTTCAATTCTTGCTTCATCTGTTGCTGATCCCATGTGAGGTAGAAGCATAACGTTTGGAAGCCCTCGAAGCTGAGAATTTACTTCTTTTCTCGCCTCAAATACGTCAAGAGCTGCTCCAGCTAATTGTTTATTTCTAAGAGCTCGTGCAAGAGCATTTTCATCTATTACTTCACCTCTCGATGTGTTTACTATAAATGCAGTTTTTTTCATTAAAGAAAGTCGACTGCTATTAATCATATGAAAGGTGTTAGGGGTGTGTGGGCAGTTTACGGATAATACATCAATTTCTTGAAGCATTGCTTCTAAACTTTCCCAATATTGCGCGTTAGTTGGTTCTTCCAGAGCTGGATGTAATTTTTTCCTATTATGATAATGGATTTCCATACCAAATACTTTGGCCCGATCAGCAACTGCTGAGCCTATTCTTCCCATACCAAGAATACCTAATCTTTTACCACCCAATCTAGTTCCAAGCATAGCTGATGGAGACCAGCCATCCCAAGATTTTTTTTGAATTAAGCTTGAGCCTTCCTGGAAGCGTCTCATTACCCCAAGCATTAACGCTAAGGTCATATCTGCGGTATCATCTGTTAAAACACCGGGAGTATTTGATACAAGTATCCCTCTTTGTCTCGCCGTTTGTACATCTATATGGTCAAAACCTGCTCCATAACTTGCTATTAATCTCAAGTTTTCACCAGCTCTAGCAAGCAGCTTTTGATCAATAATATCACTTATTGTTGGCACTAAAACATCAGCCTTCATCATGGCCGTTGCTATTTCGCCTCGAGACATTGGAATGTCGTCTTTATTGAGCTCTGCATCAAATAACTCTATCATTCGATTTTCAACGGCTGCAGGTAAACGGCGGGTGACAATCACCTTTGGTTTTTGTTTACTCATCGTATATTCCTCTAGTATCCTTTATCGTATACTGGCAAATAACTGCACTAAGGAGCAAGTAAATAAAATATAATACTTTAAATAAAATTTCGACTTTGATGTTATTTGGAATTTTGATTAGCTACTCTCTGACTATTTCAATTTCGTATGCGGATCAAAGAGGGCAGGTAACAAACCTTCCAATTCCTCGCTTTGTTTCAATGAAAGCTCCAGAAGGAAACGTGAGGAGAGGACCAAGCTTGTCTCACCGTGTCGATTGGATATTTAAAGAAAAGAATACACCGTTACAAATTATCGCGGAATTTGGCCATTGGCGCCAAGTTATAGATCGTGAAGGTGAAGGGGGCTGGATGCACTATTCATTGTTGTCAGGTGTTAGGAATGTGGTTGTTTTAAATGAATTAACGCCTCTTTTAGCTAAACCAACTGAGGGAATGCCAATAATTGCCTATTTGGAGATTGGTGTTTTGGCACGACTTGGAAAATGTAACAATCACTGGTGTAAATTAAATGCACAAGGTTATAAGGGTTGGGCTTTAAAATCCTCTATCTGGGGTGTCTTTCCTGATGAGATAAGGGATTGATTTCTTTTATTTTAAGTAACAGAATGAAAATTAGTTAGTGCTTTACCCATAATTTTAGCACTGTCTATCATATCATCTACCCCAATCCATTCGTCTGGCTGATGTGCTAAATCAAGTATACCGGGACCGTAAGCGATACAATTATCCAATTTACCGATTCGATCGATATGTTTTTGATCGTAAGTTCCTGGTGAAACAACTTGTTCAGCCGTCTTTCCTAAAACATCCTTTATCGCGTTGGAAATAGTGGTTACAACTGGAGCATCCTTTGGTGCCATTGTTGGGTGAACTTCGTGCATATCTCTTATCTCAAAATCAAAGTTTTGGCGGTTTTCTTTGAGATTATTCAACAACTCATAAATCTCTGATTTTACTTCAGGTAGCTTTTCTTCAATCAAAAAACGTCGATCAATTACAATTCTACATCGATCAGGAACATTTGGTGACGGTAAACCTGTATAATCTTCCTCTTGTTCTGCTTCACCTCCATGTATCGAATTGATATTTAGCGTTGATTCTTTTGCGCCATCAGGAACCACTGGCATAGTTGTTTTCTTATCTTTCAACGCAGGATAAAGTTTTTCTTCTAACTGCTCTAAAACCGCTCCCATGTGTCTTACTGCACAGTCTCCTAAAAATGGCATTGATCCATGTGCAATACGGCCTTTAGTCTCAACTTCAGCCCACCAAACCCCTCTATGTCCAATGCAAACTCGGTCTTTATTCAAGGGTTCCGGAATAATTACATGATCAACATATTTGAAAAATCCTTTCTCAGCTAAATATGCCACTCCTCCAAAGCCTCCGGATTCCT
This sequence comes from Paracoccaceae bacterium, assembly GCA_029246285.1. GTDB lineage: Bacteria > Pseudomonadota > Alphaproteobacteria > Rhodobacterales > Rhodobacteraceae. Next base: position 23,194 of record JAQWNW010000030.1, read on the forward strand.
CATCTGCGGTTCCAGAAATTTCTATACTCCCATTGAAATTGGGGTAAGTGGCAATAAAAGCTTCTGCGGCAATGATAGACGTTGCTAGCCCTCCCTTCATATCACATGCGCCACGACCATAAATTTTTCCATCATTAAGTTCGCCGCCAAATGGATCTTTGGTCCAACCATGGCCCACTTCTACTACGTCCGTATGACTATTAAAATGAACGCAATCCCCTGGGTTTTTACCTGCATACTTTGCAACAATATTCCATCTTGGATATTTGTCGCTATCTGCAATCGCTCCTTTGGCCCTTATTAATTGTGTTTCAAACCCTGAAGATTCCAATCGTTTTTTAAGAAACTCACAAATCTCAAGATAATTTGCGCAAGGAGGATTTACTGT
>JAQWNW010000041.1 GCA_029246285.1 Paracoccaceae bacterium
CTTGCTAATTTTTCAATCCAATTCGTAGAGGGTTCTGCCCCTGTATTTGATGTTCGATCTGATCTTAAAGGCTTGGGTTTAAAGTTGAAATCGATGAACTGGGCAAAGAAATCAAAAGATGCTGGTGAGCTATTTATAGGAGGAGTTTTGGGCCCAATTCCTACCATAACAAGCTTACTTTTTTCCTCAGATGATTTAGAGATAAATGGAAAAGTTTATTTTAAAGATTACGGAGAGTTCGATAAGCTTTTTTTGACGTCGCTTAAATTTAAAGATTGGATAAATGCCAGCCTTGACGTTAGAAAAAATCATAAAGGTGATTTTGTTTTTGATATTTTGAATGGGGAATTGGACTTGAGATTCTTTAATTTTCATTCTGGTGATAAAATAAATTTAAATCAAATTCCTAATTTAATTCAATTAGATAGTGTGACTTTGTCGGACTCGATAAAGCTAACTGATTTAAAAGCTCAGTTTCCGAGTAATGATAAATCCTCCGGGAATTTTAAATCTCAAATAAATAATGGCCCAGTAATTGAAGGGTCAATAAAAGTAGAAGAAAATGGTCTTTCGCTAAATATTACTTCGAATGACGCTGGAGCGGTTTTTAGGTCTATTGGGATGTTTGATAATGCTCGAAGTGGTGAGTTAAGCGTAATCCTTGTTCCAGAAGTAGGTCAGAGAATTTATAATGGTGAGCTTACCATTAGAAATACCAGGGTAGTTAATGCTCCGGCTTTGGCTGAATTATTATCTGCTGTGAGTGTGATTGGTCTATTGGAACAAATGGATGGGGGCGGGTTGGCTTTCTCAGAAAGCAAGGCAAACTTTAGTATTTCATCAGATAAAATTTTAATACATGATAGTAGCGCCATTGGGGCCTCAATGGGTCTAACTATGCAAGGTGAGTTAAATCCAAAAGCGGATGAGATAGATGCGGTCGGTGTTATTACACCATTTTATGCAGTAAACGGAATTTTTGAGCAAACGGGTTTATTTGCCGGACTTCTTGGAAATAAAGAAGGAGAGGGTGTGTTTGGTTTTAATTATCAAATCAATGGTGTTGGAGATGACCTAAAAATCGAGGTTAATCCTCTATCTATTCTAACGCCTGGCGTCTTTCGCGAGTTATTTAATTCTCCTATGCCGGAAAGATCAGAATGAGTCTAAAAGATTTTGATTTTTTACTTCCTGAAAAACTAATAGCTTTGCGACCTGTTAGACCTAGAACCAGTTCTCGTCTCTTGGTGGCTAAAAGTGGCTCATTTGTTGACGCTAATTTTTTTCAACTTAGTTCATTTTTACAACCAGGTGATCGATTGGTCTTTAATAATACTAAAGTTCTAAAATCTTTATTGTTAGCAACGCGATTTAGGCAGGTTTCTGAGACTTTTCATGAAGCAAAAGTACAGATAAACTTGTTGGAAAAAATTTCAGATCGTCTTTGGAGGGTTTTGGCCAAACCTTTGCGTAAATTGAAAAATGGTGATTTTTTAAAACTCTCAAACGGACATGTCGTGCTAGTGAAATCTGTTGAAAGTAATCATGCCGTTATTGATTTACAGTATGATAAAGGCAGTAATATCGAAAGTTTCTTAAACCTTTCTGGTAGAATGCCGTTACCGCCATATATTCTGAGAAATAGGGCTTCAGATGGCGATGATGACATAGATTATCAAACTATCTTTGGGAGTGTTGCCGGGTCCGTGGCAGCACCTACCGCGTCATTGCATTTTGACAATACAATTCTCTCAAACTTGAAAGAAACTGGAATTGATTTCTCCTATTTAACCTTACATGTAGGTGGAGGAACATTTTTACCAATAAAGTCAGATAATATTGCGGATCATCTAATGCATAGTGAAAAAGGTAATATTTCGCAGAAAACTGCAATGGAAATTAATCAAACTAAGCAAGCTGGTGGACGAATTATCGCGGTTGGTACGACTTCAGCAAGGTTATTAGAGTCTGCGGCAAACAATGCTTATTGCTCATCGTTTGATGATGAAACTAATATTTTTATTAAGCCAGGTTATCGCTTCAATTTGGTTGATGGGCTGATCACAAATTTCCATTTACCAAAATCAACATTAATTATGCTAGTTGCAGCATTAATAGGTGTCGAAGAGTGTAAAAAATTATATTCTCACGCTATTCAAAATAAATATCGGTTTTATTCATATGGCGATAGCTCTTTGCTTTTTAAAAAGTCTTAAAAATCTTTTTTTTGTCGTTTTTGCTTACTTAATTCTATTATTTTGGTTTAAGGGACGAGAAGAACTGATTTTTTAGTGCAGTTTTTATTTTCTAATGATTTTTATGTTTTTGCTGGGAAGTTAGCGAATGAGCATCGGTTTGAAAAATTCATGGCCATTATTTGTAGGTATGCTCATGTTGATGATGGGGAATGGTCTTCAAGGAACACTATTAGGAGTGCGTGGTGTCATCGAGGGATTTAATCCAAATACAATGTCTTGGATTATGGCAGGATATTTTATCGGTTTCCTTGGTGGATCTCGATTAACACCTTTGATGATCAGGAGGGTTGGTCAGGTTAGAGTTTTTGCGGCTTTGGCCTCCTTGATTTCAGCATGTTTTGTCTTATTTCCGGTGTTTGCAATTGAGTTTGTTTGGTTTCTACTTCGCATTATAATAGGGTTTTGTTTCTCGGGCGTTTATGTTGTTTCTGAGAGTTGGCTTAACGATTTTTCAGATAATAAGAACCGTGGTAAAATTCTATCAATATATTTGATCATCCAGACCTTAGGTCTTGTGTTAGCCCAATTTGTTTTAAATATTGCAGATGTCAGTGGCTACACCTTATTTATTATCGCATCTGTTATTCTGTCCTTGTCGTTTGCTCCCATTTTATTAACAGTTACTCCTGCCCCTCCTTTTGAGACTACTAAGCCTATGGGATTGAAAAATCTTTATAAAGCATCTCCTTTGGGCGTGGTGGGATTATTTATATTGGGTGCAATATTTGGAGCAATTTTTGGAATGACGGCAATTTTTGGTTCAGAAATTGGAATGTCAGTTACAGAGATTTCAATCTTTGTAGCAACCATTTATTTTGGAGGATTGTTGTTCCAGATGCCAATTGGCTGGCTTTCAGATCGGATAGACCGGCGATTTCTGATCATAGTTGTGTCGACTATTGGTGGATTTTGTTCAATATTACTTTTTATTATATCCTATAATTATGTAGTTTATTTAGTCTTTATGTTTTTTATAGGTGGCATGGTAAACCCTTTGTACTCATTGTTTATTGCTTACACCAATGACTTTTTAGAACATGACGATATGGCAGCGGCGGCAGGAGGATTAGTTTTTATAAACGGGTTGGGTGCCATAATCGGCCCGTTAGCGGTTGGTTTTCTAATGTCAAATTTTGGTCCTGATGCTTTTCTTATTTATTTAGGTGGAATATTAATTCTTATTTCAATTTACGCTTTATACAGGAAAACGCAGCGGGAAGCTCCAGCGGTTAGCGAAACCTCATCCTATACTACTATAACTCCGTCATTAACACCGGTAGCAGTCGAGGTAGCACAAGAAATAGCTATTGAAGCGGCGTTAGAAGAAGACGATTAATATATTTCAAAAAGGATTAAAATTTTATAAAATAAGAGCTCTTACAAGAGACGAAAAATAGATATCTAATTAGAATGATAAAATATTTTTGAAAAATTTAGAGGGTAAATTAATGAAAAATTATGACATGGCAGTAATTGGGGGTGGGCCAGGTGGATATGTTGCAGCAATTAGAGGTGCGCAATTAGGATTATCAGTAGTACTTATCGAAAAAGAATGCCTAGGAGGAATTTGTTTGAATTGGGGATGTATACCCACCAAATCGTTACTTAATTCAGCTAAGGCTATAAAGACTATTAAAGAATCAAAACATTTAGGTATTCAAACCGACAATTTGGAAATCGATTTAGATAAAATCTTTAAAAATTCACGAAATGCTTCTGATAAACTAGTTCGTGGTGTAGCTTATTTGTTAGAAAAGAATAATGTAACTGTAATAAAGGGGGAGGCTACTCTCCTAGGCTCATCAGAAATACAAATTATCAATGAAAACTCTTTAGTCATTAAATCGGATAATATTGTTTTAGCTACTGGGGCTCATGCACGAAAATTGGATGGTGTAGAGACAGATGGAGAGAGAGTTTGGGATTATAAAGATGCTTTGAAGGGCTTATTTCTGCCAAAAAATCTTTTGGTAGTTGGTTCTGGAGCTATCGGTATGGAATTTGCTTCTTTTTATAACTCGGTTGGATCAAATGTCACGGTAATTGAAAGTATGGATCGGATTTTATTAAATGAAGATATTGAAGTTTCAAAATTTGCGAAGAAATCATTTGAGAAAAATGGTATCAAGATAATCTTAAATTCTAATCTAAAGAAAATTACAAAGGGCAAAAACTTT
>JAQWNW010000058.1 GCA_029246285.1 Paracoccaceae bacterium
TGTTTCTCTGGATTTTGATTGGCTGGCATCATAGATACTTGTTATGTCTTTAAAAAATTCAAAAATCAGGCTTTACTTCAACGCTTCTATAGCAAAAGACGATGATATAGTCTTCAACAAAGATCAAACACATTATCTTTCTAAAGTTATGCGTTTAAGAATTGGCGATACTTTAGACATATTCAATGGCATTAATGGCGCCTGGAAGACAATGATTACAGATATAAATAAGAAATCAGCAAATGCAAAAATAATATGTCAAACCCAATTACAGCGAAACCCACCAGACTTATGGGTATTATTTGCGCCTATTAAAAAAAACCGAACTCAGTTCATCATTGAGAAAGCAACAGAACTTGGTGCTGCTCGGATTATACCGGTAAAGACCGAATTTACCAATGCTGAAAGAATAAAGCGAGAAAATTTATATGCGCATGCAATTGAAGCTGCAGAACAATGTAGGGGTACCTTTGTTCCAGCCGTGGAAGAATTAACTGAATTAGGAAATTTATTGAACAAGTGGCCAGATGATCGAGGTATTTTGTTTTGCAACGAGATGTTAGCTGGAGAAAAAATTGAGCTTCCTAAAAAAGGTATTCGAAAATGGGCGATCCTAATCGGTCCTGAAGGAGGTTTTTCTGTATCAGAACAAACAAAACTTAATAGCAATAAATTAATTTTCCCAATTGACCTTGGTCCAAGAATTTTAAGAGCCGATACAGCAGTCGTGGCAGCAATGAGCCTGTGGCAAAAAAAATTTGGTGATTGGTAGTGGATTTGCTTAGGCCAGAATTAAAAGTATGGCTATACAAATGGAAGGAACCTTTAATCTCTACATTGGTTACCCTTCTGGGATTAAGGCTGGCACATTATGGCCTTTCAAATCATAACTTAGTATTGCTAATCGTCGGCAGTGTGATTGTAATAATAGGTATTTGCGTTGTCGTTGTCTCTTACATTAGAATATCATTCTCAAAATTTCCAAATGGTGTTGGCATTATAGAAGTTAAAGAAAAACAAATTATTTATTTTGATCCATCTGGAGGCTCAGTTTTCTCTTCAGATAGTCTCATATCTATTGAGTTAAAATTTTCTGATAAACTGGGTTTGATGTGGCGACTGAAGACTGAAGATGGGTCTTTTGTTGAAATTCCACTTAATGCCTCGGGGAATGAAAAATTATTTGATGTATTTATGACTTTACCAAAAATTGACCAAGCTCACCTTATCAGCTCTGTCAAAAATCCAGAAAATTTGTCAAAAATTATTTGGTCAAAATAGCTACTTGACTTGACTTATTGTTAGGTTCACCAAGTTATATAAAATTTTACTGAGGATTAAAAAATGTCAATTCCACAATCCGGAGGGGCGTTAATTGAGAGTTACGAGCAGTTAGCGGGCTATTTAAATGATGGATGCAAACCAAAAGAAAATTGGAAGATCGGAACTGAACATGAGAAATTTGGTTTTAGAAAGAATGATTTTACCCCATTACCATATGAAGGCGAATGTTCAATAAAGGCGATGCTAAATGGCCTAAAAGAAAATTATCAATGGTCCGAAATTCTAGAAGATGGTAATATCATTGGCTTATCAAAAAATGGTGCGAACATAAGTTTAGAGCCAGGTGGGCAGTTAGAATTATCAGGAGCTCCTTTAGACTCAATTCACGAGACTTGCGATGAAGTGAACCAACACTTAATCGAAGTAAAGAATGTTGCTGACAAAATTGGAGCGGGTTTCTTCGGATTAGGTGCTGCTCCAGAATGGACACATCAAGAGATGCCAATGATGCCGAAAGGCCGCTACAAATTAATGACAGATTATATGGGAAAGGTAGGAACTCACGGTAAACAGATGATGTATAGAACTTGTACTGTTCAGGTAAATTTAGATTTTTCTTCAGAACACGATATGATAAAAAAAATGCGTGTCGGATTAGCCCTTCAGCCAATTGCAACTGCCTTATTCGCAAATTCTCCATTTTTCGAAGGAAAACTTAACGGCCACAAGAGCTGGCGCAGTAGAGTTTGGCGAGATTTAGACAATGATAGAACCGGAATGCTACCATTTGTTTTTGAAGAAGATTTTGGGTTTGAAGCATGGACTGAATATGTTTTGGACGTTCCGATGTATTTTGTTTATCGGAATGGTAAATACATCAATGCCTTAGGCCAATCATTTAGAGATTTTCTCAAAGGAAAGTTACCCGCGCTTCCTGGCGAAAAACCAAAAATTTCAGATTGGGCTGATCATTTAACAACAGTTTTTCCTGAAGCTAGAATGAAGCAATTTATCGAAATGCGAGGCGCTGATGGAGGCCCTTGGCGAAGATTATGTGCGCTACCAGCTTTTTGGGTAGGTTTAATGTATGATCAAAGTTCATTGGATAGCGCTTGGGATCTTTGTAAAAGATGGAACAAAGAAACTAGGGAGCAACTGCGAATTGCCGCATCAGAAAAAGGTGTAGAGGCAAATATTAGTGGAATATCCGTTTTAGATACTGCCAAAGAATTAGTAAAAATTTCTAAGGAAGGTCTTAAAAATCGAGCTAGACCAGGTAATGGGGGCTTAGTACCGGACGAGCGTCATTTCTTAAATGCTATTGAGGAAGTTTTGGAAACTGGAAGGTCTCCCGCTTGCGAACTAATCGACAAATACCACAACGAATGGGGAGAAGATTTAAAAAATGTTTACGAGGAATATGCATATTAAAATATGGCTAACTAAACACTCTTTAAATAAAAACATAAACTTTTAATGTTAAAATTAGTCTCAATAATTAAGATTTGCCTATTTTTGACTCAGAACCATTCACCAATCGTCTAATATTTTCTTTATGACGATATAAAATCAAAATTGTCATGATTACTGTCACCACAAGAGCACCATTACCATAAAATAGAAAAATCCAAATAGGCGCTGATAAACCACTAATAATAGCAGCAAGTGAAGAGTATCGGAATAAAAATGCTACAATCAACCACACCAAACAAACAAATATTCCTGCCATAAAGTTTAATGCCAATAAAGCACCAATAAATGTTGCGACACCTTTGCCACCCACAAATTTTAACCAAATTGGATAAATATGACCAAGTATTACGCAAACACTCGCCGTTATTGCTGCATCTTCAGATATATAGCGCGCCAAAATCACTCCTAAAAATCCCTTAGAAGCATCAAGAATTAAAGTAAGTAAAGCAGCGAACCGATTTCCTGTTCGAAGCACGTTTGTAGCACCTATATTTCCAGACCCAAGATTACGTAAATTACCCAACCCATAGATCTTTGATATTAATATACCAAATGGAATGCTTCCCAAAAAATATGCTAAAATAAACACAATCGATGTCAGAGCCAAACTCTCGATTGAAAAATCATTCATTTATAGATTCTCCATAAACTTCTTGTCCATTAACAAAAGTTTTAATTACTTTTCCTTGCATCAAACTTTCATCATATGGAGTATTCTTTGACTTTGAATTAAGGTTAAATCTATTCAAGACGAAAGGAGCATCTGCATCAAATAATACCAAATCAGCTTTCTTGTTTGGTTCTAGAGTACCTCTGTTTAGGTTAAACCTTTTGGCTGGATTTAAAGACAATGCTCTAAACAACTTAGGTAAACTAATTGAATTATTATGATAAAGTTTTAGAGATGCTGGTAAAATGGTCTCAAGTCCAACAGCACCACTCGCCGCTTCCTCAAAAGGCAGTCTTTTACTCTCCTCATCCTGAGGAGTATGCATTGAAGAGATAATATCAATAGTTCCGTCCGCAACCGCCTCAATCATTGCTAACCGATCATCCTCGGCTCTTAACGGGGGTTTTATTTTAAAAAAAGTTCTATAATCACCAATATCCATTTCATTTAAAGTCAAATGATGGATTGAAGCCCCTGCCGTCACATCCAACCCATCTCTTTTCGCCCGCTTTAAAGGATCTAAAGCACGCGCAGTCGATAACTGATCAAAATGGTATTTAACCCCTGTTAATTCGACAATCGCAAGATCTCTTTGAACCCCAATCGTTTCCGCTATTGCGTTGACTGAAGGCAAACCTTTAAGCGAAGCAAACTTTCCCGAAGTAGCTGAAGCACCTGCTGACAATGTTATATCTTGAGGGTGTCCTTGTACAAGCATGTCCAAACTAGCCGCATAAGTTAAGCAGCGTGTCAGAACTTTATTATTTGCCATAACTTGGTCACAATCTGTAAAACCTATCGCACCAGCATCACGCAACAATCCTAACTCAGTCATTTCTGAGCCTGCTCTGTCGCGAGTCAATGCTGCCATCGGGTAAATATTAATTGGCGATACAGTATCCGCCCTTTTTATAACAAACTCTAATTTTTCTGGTGTATCAATTGCCGGAATAGTATCTGGACGGGTAATAATACTCGTAACACCGCCAGACGCTGCAGCCAAACTGGCTGTTCTAAAGCTTTCTTTATGTCTCTCACCTGGTTCACAAATTTTTACCCCTACATCGATAATTCCAGGAGCTAAGTATTTTTCAGAGCAATCAATTACCCTATCGAAAAATTTTTCGTCTTCTATTACTTTGCCATAACATAGTTTAGAAATTTTATCGTCACAAACAATCAAATACCCCAACTTCACACTATCGAGCACGGGGTCAATTAGGTGGGCATTTTTTAGCAAAATCTTCAATGCTTACCCTCCTTTTAAAAACTGTCGTGAGACATTTCGGGCAAGCAATTCCATCACACCCATTCTTACTGCAACTCCAATCTCAACTTGATCTTGAATTACCGAATGATTGATATCATCCGCCAAGGTTCCATCTATTTCCACACCTCTATTCATTGGCCCAGGATGCATAACAATCACATCTTTTTTTGCACATGAAAGCTTTTCACTATTTAGACCCCACCGGTGGTAATACTCCCTACGAGATGGAACAAAGCTACCATCCATTCTTTCGTTTTGGAGCCGAAGCATCATCACAACGTCAACATCATTTAATCCCAAATACATATCTTCAAATACTTCAGCACCCAGCTCTGAAACTCCAGATGGCATCAGTGTTCTTGGACCAATCAAGCGAATTCGATTCCCCAACTTATTCAGTAATAAAAGATTAGAGCGAGCAACTCGGGAGTGTGCAATGTCTCCACAAATAGCTACTGATAAAGATTGCAAACGCCCCTTTGTACGTCTGATTGTAAGGGCGTCTAATAATGCTTGAGTTGGATGCTCATGTAATCCATCTCCTGCATTTATAACCGAACAATTAACTTTTTCAGCTAATAACTTCACCGCCCCTGACTGGGGGTGCCTCACAACAATTAAATCTGGATTCATTGCATTCAAAGTCAATGCCGTATCTATTAATGTTTCGCCTTTTTTGATAGACGAAGCCTGCATTGTCATGTTCATAACATCAGCGCCCAAACGTTTTCCCGCCAGTTCAAAGGATGCTTGAGTTCTAGTAGAGTTTTCAAAAAACATATTTATTTGAGTAAGGCCACTTAGGATATTCGAATTTTTCTTAGTTTCTCGATTTAAATTTACATATTTCTCGGCGCAATCGAGAATTTCTAATATCTCCACTTGTTTAAGCTGCTCGATCCCTAAAAGATGTCTATCGCAAAATACCATCAAAGCCTCTTAAAAAAAACATTTTTATAATATGTCATGACAACAACTCAAACAAGGGATTTACGACTAATCAATCAATGCGTAAACTAATGTTATGCAAAAGGATAGATTAGAATCTCTAAACCAGAAAGAAGCAATAGAACTGTTAGCTTTTTATAATGAGCTAGGCTGGGACGAAGCTTTGGATGAACAATCGATAAATCGTTTTGAAAAAAATGTAGAAACGGCACGAGAAACAAATTTAAGAAAAATAAATCCAAAACTTAAAAATTCGAAATTGATTCCAGATGAAAGTGCGTTACCGGTGGCCATTTCATTAGCAAAGAAAACCACGAGCCTTGATCAGCTAAAATCGACACTTGCAACATTTGAATTTTGCGATCTACGCAATGGGGCGAGAAATTTAGTTTTCGGCGACGGAGATCCCTCATCTGAAGTAATGATCATTGGGGATGCTCCAAATCCCTTAGAAGATAGGCAGGGTAAGCCCTTCGTTGGCGACGAGGGCGATTTGTTAGACAAAATGTTTTCAGCAATTGGTTTGTCAAGAAATTCCAAAGGATTGGAAGGTATATACGTCTCAACAATTATACCTTGGAAACCTCTTCATACTCAATCATCTATTAGAACAGAAATTGAGATGCTTTTCCCATTTATTAAAAGACATGTTCAATTAATAAACCCAAAATTCCTTATCATAATGGGCTCCGATGCCTCAACTGAGCTATTTCACCGGATAGGAGGTAATGAGCGATCAGCAAAATGGGGCAAACTCTTAGGAATAGACACAGTTAAAATTCACCACCCAGGATATTTGATTAAAAACCCACTTGCTAAAAAAGAGGCCTGGAAAGAATTACTAGAATTAAAGGCTCGACTTGATGAGATATAAAATAAACTCAACTCGGCAATTTATACCAATAAATTTTGCAATATTAACAGTTTCCGACACACGCTCAAAAAAAGATGATAAATCTGGTGATACTTTAGAGAAATTAATGCAAAATGATGGGCATAAAATAGTCAATCGCCAAATTATTCATGACGACAGAGAATTAATCGCAAAAACTCTTTTAGAATGGAGTTCTGACGAAAAAATTGAGGCAATTATTACGACAGGTGGTACTGGTCTTACTGGTCGGGACGTTAGCGTAGAAGCACATCGCGATATATACGACAAAGAGATCGACGCTTTTAGCACTATTTTCGCTCAGGTATCGGTAGAAAAAATAGGAACATCAGCCGTTCAGTCAAGGGCTTGTGCTGGCATAAAAAATGGTACTTTTTTGTTTGCTCTTCCAGGATCTCCAAGTGCCTGTAAAGATGGTTGGAATGAAATTTTATCAAAACAGTTCGATTATAGACACATGCCTTGTAATTTTGTTGAGCTTCTACCGCGGTTACTTGAGAGTGATCGACGTAAATAAAATTTCTCAGGTGTTCTAAGAAAAATCAGCCAAGAAGCAGTTAATATTTTACGCAGCACAGAATTTGACGAGAATACTTTCAAAGCAGTTTTCAATGCTCACGCTAAAAAGTCCTTTCGGCGTCTCGAGCTCGCTCAGGAAAACTTAATTTCTCTTATAAATTCGATGAGTTTAGAAGAGCGCCTAAAGTATGCCGATCGTATTGCAAAATTTAGTAAACGGGAGTAATTGGCAGTGATAACTAAATTATTTCTTTCTTTTAAAATTTGAAGCATTAACTAATAGTTGAGGAAATAGAGAGTAAACTATATGCGTTTCATTGGAAGAAGTTTGTTTGGACTATTTTTAATAGCTTTAACGATAGGGCTGTTAGCTACTGCTGCTGGCTTGGTTTTTAAGACTTTTCAGGAGCGAACCGCAAAGCAAGGGAAGAAAAGACCACAAGCTGAGCGAATTTTTTCAACTCATGTGCTAAAAGTAGAAGCCTCAAAGATACAACCTAAAATTGAAGCGTTTGGAGAAATTCAAAGTAAAAGAACCTTGGATATTCGAATTCCGATTGGAGGTACCATTGTATACCTGTCTCCAAATTTTATTGATGGAGGCCAAGTAAAGAAAGATGAAGTATTAGTAATTACTGATCCAGCGAATTTTAAAGACAAGGTAGTTTTAGCTAAAGCAGATTTGAATGAGGCAAAAGATGAACTTTTGGAGGCAAAAGATGCCTTAAGTCTCGCAATTGATGATTTAAATGCCGCTATCAAACAATCCGATTTACGAAACCAAGCCTTAAGCAGAAGAGAAAGTTTAACTAATAGAGGTGTGGTAACTGAGACCTCTTTAGAAAATGCCGCATTATCTGCTGCATCAGCAGAACAAGCAGTTTTATCAAAAAGAAAATCTATACTACAGGCCCAATCTAGGCTGAATCAATCCAAAGGCACAGTGGTTCGTCGAGAATTAGCATTCGCTAATGCTGAACGGCAGTTAAAAAACACAGAAGTAAGGGCAGAATTTGACGGTACATTAAGTGCTGTATCGCTGGTGTCAGGTGGAATCGTCAATAATAACGAAAGAGTTGGTCAATTAGTCGATCCTTCCTCTCTTGAGGTCAAATTTCGAATATCTGCAACTCAGTATAATCGTTTAATTGACAGAACAGGGGAACTGCAATCAATACCCACAAACGTCAAATTAGATGTTTTTGGAACTGAGATTTCAGCACTAGGTCAAGTTAATCGCTCCAGTGCTACCGTTGGTGTCGGTCTTACTGGCAGACTATTATTCTCAAGCCTCTCAGAGGGTAATGTGTCAAGTTTCCGGTCTGGAGACTTCGTGACGGTTACATTGATTGAGCCAGCTCTAGATAATGTTGTTGAATTACCGTCCAACGCCTTGAGTGGCGGAAATAGGGTGCTCGTTCTGACAGATGAAGATCGATTGGAAGAAATTGAAGTAATGGTCTTAAGGCGTAACAAAAATGATGTAATTATTGATGCCTCAAAGGTGACTGATAAAGAAATTGTGTTGAACAGGACTCCTTTATTAGGTGCTGGGATCAAAATCAAACCAATTAGACCAGGTGATTCTAATTCAGAGGAAAAAAAATCTATCGAGCCAGAAACAGTGAACCTAGATGAAGAACGACGACAAAAACTAATCTCATTTATCGAAGGGAATGGATATATCCCTAAAACAGCCAAGAAGAAAATAATAAAGGCCCTAAACGAAAAAGAAGTTCCACTTAAACTAATAAACCGAATAGAAAGCAGGATGGGCGGATGATAGATGGAGCTTAACAAGAAGATAACATCTAGTTTAATGGGTGCCTTGTCCTATTTTACCCGCCATAAAACAGCCGCAAACCTTCTTTTACTTGTGATGGTCATCGCAGGGCTATCTGCTGTGCCAAAAATGCGAACACAATTTTTTCCAGATATTGTTGTTGAGATGGTTAGCGTGCATGTCGTTTGGGATGGGGCTGGTCCTGAAGAAGTTGATAATGCGATTGTCCAACTTATTGAACCTGCCTTACTTAGCCTAGAAGGTATAGAAAATACCTTATCAACTTCATCACAAGGTTATGCGAGAATCCGAGTAAATTTTCAACCAGGTTGGGATATGGCCCGCGCTACAGAAGACGTAAAGGAAATAATTGATGGAATTACCGATTTTCCAGAAGATGCTGAAGAGCCAAAAGTAAGACGAGGGGCTTGGCGTGATCGAGTAACAGACGTTGTAATAACCGGACCCGTATCTAAAGATCAACTGGCTCTTTTTGCGGATGAATTAGTTTCGCGACTTTTCCAGGAAGGTATCACCCGAACAACAATTAGAGGGGTGGCAGCACCTGAAACGGTCGTAGAAATTCGACAAGTAGATTTAATTAAAAACGATCTAACTCTTTACCAGATAGCTCGAGCGATTGGAGAAGAAGCCGAAACAGATCCAGCTGGTAGTATGGCTAGCGGAGCGGCTCGAGTACGTACGGGTGTTGAGAAGCGTAGTTTTTCCGAAATAGCTGAGGTTGTCGTTAAATCCAATACGGATGGTTCAAAAATTCGTGTATCTGATATAGCTGCAATAAGTGAGCAAAAAATTGATCGAAATAGAGCCTATTTTGTTGGTAAAGACCCTGCAATTTCCGTAAGAATTGATCGTTCAGATAAGGGAGATGCAATAAGTATTCAAAGTTCGGTTGAAAAAGTGGCGTCAGAGATGGAAACATATTTACCTGAAGGCACCGAAATAAAACTTATTAGAACGCGAGCGGAACACATCACGAAGCGGATTAACTTACTGGTTGATAATGGTTTAATTGGTCTCAGTTTAGTAATCGGATTATTATTCCTGTTCCTCAATGCTCGAACAGCGCTCTGGGTTACAATGGGTATCCCCGCAGCATTGATTGCAACAATTGGTATAATGTATCTCGCCGGCTTAACAATTAATATGATATCTTTATTTGCCTTAATCATTACTCTGGGTATTGTCGTAGACGACGCCATTGTTGTAGGGGAACACGCAGATTTTAGAGCTCGCAACTTAGGAGAAAATCCCGTAGCTGCAGCTGAAAATGCTGCTATCAGAATGGCTCCTCCTGTCTTTTCAGCTACTATTACCACAATCATTGCATTCTCAGGCTTAACATTAATTAGTGGTAGATTCGGTGATTTTATGGCAGATATCCCATTTACCGTTATTGTTGTCTTATTTGCATCCTTGGTTGAATGTTTTCTTATTTTACCAAATCATATGAGTCACGCTTTAAAAAACATTAACAAACGCAAGTGGTACGATACCCCTAGTTATATTTTTAACTTAGGTTTTTCCTGGTTTCGAGAAAAACTCTTTAGACGATTTGTTAAATACATCATAAAGTTCAGGTACCCGGTTTTAGCTCTCACTTTTTTAATACTAGCTAGTCAAGCAAATCTTTTCTTAAAAGGCAGTGTTCAGTGGCGCTTTTTCAATGCACCTGAACGTGGCTCTATTAGCGGCAATTTTGCCATGTTACCAGAAGCAACAAGAGAAGATACTTTGGCAATGATGATAGAGCTTCAAAGAGCAGCAAACGATGCAGCAAAAAAACTTGAAGACGAATACGGGATAAATCCACTGGACTTTGTCATGGCAGAAATCGGAGGAAATTCAGGGAGAGCGCTATCCGGATCAGAATATAAAGACAAGGATCTCTTAGGCGCCATTTCAATTGAGCTAATTGATGCAGATTTACGACCATATTCAAGCTATGAATATCTGAGCGCACTCCAAAATAATGTTCAGAACCATCCCGCACTTGAAACGCTGAGTTTTCGAAATTGGACGTCCGGACCAGGTGGGGACGCATTAAGCGTACAACTATTTGGCGCAGATTCGAAAATTCTAAAGAGCGCTGCAGAAAAATTAAAAAACCTGGTTTCAGTATATCCCGAAGTTTCAGCCGTAGAGGATGATTTAGCATACGATAAAGAAGAGCTGATTTTGGACTTAACCCCTCAAGGCCAAGCTCTTGGTTTTACGATTGATCAATTGGGTAGCAAATTAAGACATCGATTAAACGGAATAACTGCCGCTAAGTATCCATCAGGAGTTCGTACTGCAAAAATTAAAGTTCAAATGCCAAAGGATGAATTAAGCGCCGATTTTATTGATCGCACAATGCTTCGAACGCCAAAAGGTAAATATGTTCCAATGTCTGATATCGTAACTGTTACATCAAATAATGGATTCGCAACAATTAAACGCGAGGATGGCCTACGAGTAATAACGGTAACTGGGGATATCTCGGAAGATGACCCTGATCGAGCAAACTTGATCAATGAAAGATTGAAAGAAGAGATATTGCCACAAATAGAACAAGATTTTCAAATAAAAACCAAACTGTCAGGATTAGCTGAGCAAGAAAATACGTTCTTAAATGACGCACTGTTTGGTTTTGGGATATGTCTTTTAGGAATTTACTTAACTTTAGCGTGGATATTCTCAAGCTGGTCTCGACCAGCGGTTGTCATGGCAATTATTCCTTTTGGATTAGTTGGTGCAATTTATGGCCATTATATTTGGGAGGTACCCCTATCCATGTTCTCAGTAATTGGACTTATTGGCATGACAGGGATCATTATAAATGACAGCATTGTGTTAGTGTCAACTGTAGATGAATACGCCAAAAGCCAAGACTTTATAAAAGCCATTATCAATGGAGCCTGTAATAGATTGAGACCAGTTGTTTTAACAACATTAACGACTGTACTCGGTATGGCTCCACTATTGTTCGAAAAATCACAAGGTGCTCAATTTCTAAAACCAACTGTTATCACACTTGTTTATGGCTTGGGCTTCGGGATGATACTCGTTTTGATTGTTGTCCCGTCAATACTGGCCATGCAACTTGACATATCTAGACAGATCAAAGCTTTCAAATCCTCAATTTCCCTTAAACACAAAGCTTTTACACTTAGACTTATTATCTTGATTGCGTGCATTTTGATTGGTCTAAGTTTTCTACTCACAATAGGATCAGTAATATTTACTGGCGAGGTACATTCAACAATTGCATCTTACTATCAAGCTTTTCCAATCAAAAACGCCTATTTATGGAGTTTAAGTACATATCTTGTTTCAACGATAATAATTATTTCCGTTGCTTATATTTTAAATATTGTCGCTTATAAATTAGTATTCCGACAAGTCAGATAAAACTGACCTTAATAAATTATCCTTTAGATTAGCATCCCTGAATGTATACACTCTCATTCTTGCTAATAAGGGTTATAATCATTCCATCTCTATTTAAAACAAATGCTTCATCATCAGATTGCTCAGCCTTTGAGATAATTCTAAGAGAATTTGAATCACTTTTTATATTAGGTAACGCAAACCAAATGTTACTTTCAGGCAACTCAACTATAGCCGCCTTAAAATCAATATCTTTATTATAAAATTCAATATTAGATCTAAAAATCAGATTTTTTCCATCAACTTTAAATTCGCATTTCACTTTTTTTAATTCATGCCCTGAAACTACTTTAGGGAGCCTATTCATATACTCAACAATTTCTGAGTCTAAGGCCGTTTTTGAAGCTCTTAATTTAGTTGTTAAACTACGGGAAACCGGGACACACAATTTCTCACAAATTCCAAGCCTAATATTTAACTTAGCTTTTATTAATTTAGCAGGATTGTATGGTCTAAACTCAATGGGTAGGACTACATAATCCTGATAACCAAATGACAACATGTCATTATCATCAAAGATTTTCGGGTGTGGCCAAAGCACTTTAACTGCTGATAAATTTAGAGAACCAGTCCAATCAAACTTTGGACTAAAGCCTGCTTCTCCCGGGTGCCTCCAGTAAGTTTTCCAACCTGGCGACAATTTTACCTTAAGCCCTCCATAATGAATGCCATTAGACTGCCTCCAACCTTTCAGTAACTCTAACTCCAGAACCTCTGAAAATTCTTTAGCAAAGACTGATTTTATAGAAATAAAAAAAAATAAAAAAATTATAAAAATATATTTCATAGAGTTTTCTTTATAGAAAGTATTCTGAAAATATTGCTATACTGCAGATCATTGAAGAATTTTAAACCCTTTTTCACTACTTGCAACCAACAAAACCAATAACAAGCTTTATTATGAAAGAAAAACCAAAGACTACAAACCTCAACGGCAAGTTCCTAATTGCAATGCCAAATATGGGCGATAGCAGATTTACACATGCAGTGATATACATTTGCTCTCACCATGAAGAAGGTACTATGGGTTTAATTATAAATAAAACAGCAATCAACTTTAACCTATCAGATTTAATTAAACAATTAACACTGCCAACAGAAATAAAACCAAAAACTTTTCCAATTAATATTGGTGGTCCCGTAGAACCATATCGAGGATTTATTCTACACACTTTAGATTATGTAAATGAAGAAAATACAGTTAAAGTTGATCAAATTTTAGGAATGACTTCTACATTGGATATTTTGGAAGATATAGCCTCTTCGAAAGGTCCAGAAACATTTTTAGTAGCATTAGGTTACTCCGGTTGGGGCGCTGGCCAACTTGAGCTGGAAATAAAAAATAATGGATGGCTAGTATCGGATTCAAATATAGAAATAATTTTTAACAACAATAATTCTAAAAAATGGGGAGAAGCACTAAAACTTTTAGGCGTAGATCCAATTCTTTTATCGACTAATGGTGGAAACGCTTAATTACGAAAAGCTGCACGTTGTAATCTATCATTGAGCGCTAAACCTAAGCCAATTTGAGGAATAGGTGAGACGGCTATGCAATCCGCACCAATTTTTTTTGCTAAATTATCAATTAACCGCATTTGTGAAAATAAGTTTGAAGCAGCTTCTGTTAAGTCCCCTTTTACAGATAAATTCAAATCTGCTTCAAAAACCCCAAAACCCAGTAAGACCTCATTATTTCTTTTATTAGAAGCGTTTAGTCTCATTTTTGTTTCAGGTGCGTAGTGAGATTCTAACTGTCCTGGAGAGTTTAAAACTTTCTTTTGATTTTTTAAAGTAATTGTTCCCAAAACGGTCTGTATATCCTCTATTATCAAGCCACCGGGTCTAAGTAAGATCGGTACTGAATCACTTACGTCAATTATGGTGCTTTCAAGCCCAATCTTACTTTTTCCACCATCAATTACTGCCGGTATTATACTGCCTAATTCGTTAATCACATCTGAAGAGTTTGTAGCACTGATTTTACCAGAACGATTTGCAGACGGCGCTGCAATGGGGATACCGCAAAGTTTAATAAAATCTAGTGCGATTTTATTTGAAGGTATTCTTACCCCCACTGTGCCTAAACCAGACGTCGCCAAAGAGGATAGATCAGTATACTTCTTTAATCTACAAACAAGAGTTAGAGGACCAGGCCAAAAAGCTTCCGCCAATTTTAAGGCAAAATTATTTAAGTTTACGTATTCCTCTACCAAGGCCAAATCCGAAAAATGGATAATAAGTGGATTAAACTTTGGTCTGTCTTTAGATTTAAAAATTCCGGCTACAGCTAAATCATTCCGGGCATCGGCACCTAAACCATAAACTGTCTCTGTAGGAAATGCTACTTGCTGTCCATTCCTAATAAGGTCAGATGCCCTTAATAATCCCTTTTGATCGGCCTTCAACAATTCCGTTAACATCTTTAATCCCTAATTATATAATCTTTCTTGCTACTTCTTAAATTTAGATTTACGCAGAGCCCTAATTTTATCTTCAAAGCCGTTATACTCGAAGGACGAAGCCATTGAACACAATATTTATGTATTTTCAATCCACAAGCTATAAATTTACCTAATTAAAGGGATTTAATTCAATCTATCTCCAACAAATCAAAGTGTTAATTAAATGAAATTTCCAAGTAAAGATACGCCGGAAGCCGGGAAAGCCATCGAGATTGCGAAAGATATTCTATGGATGAGACTACCCCTACCAATGGCATTAGACCATGTAAATATTTATGCTATCCGCGAAAAAACAGAAGAATATGATGGATGGACATTAATTGATACTGGATTTGATACTAAAAAGTCTCGCTCGATTTGGGAAGAATTATTAAAAGGTCCACTGCTCGATTTACCTATAAAACGCGTAATAGTCACGCATCATCATCCAGATCATATTGGTTTAGCAGGTTGGTTTCAATCTAGATACGGATCTGAAATTTGGGCATCGCGGACAACTTGGCTATTTGCCAGAATGATGACGTTGGATAGAAATGAAAAGCCATCCAAAGAAACCCTAAATTTTTATAAATCAGCAGGTATGGATGAAGAGATTCTTGAACAACGTTCTAAATCAGTACCTTTTAATTTCAGTGATGTGGTGGCACCAATTCCACTGGGGTTTAGACGACTTCAACAGGATGAAACAATTAAAATAGGAAAACGAAGCTGGAAAATACATATGGGAAATGGACATTCTCCAGAGCACTCAACTCTTTGGTCTCTCGATGGTGACATAGTTATTGCTGGCGATCAGATCCTTCCATCAATTTCACCTAATTTAGGGGTCTATGCTACCGAGCCAGAAGCTGATCCTGTTGGAGAATGGCTGGAGTCGTGTGAAAGGTTATTATTAGAAGCAAATAATGACCAACTAGTTCTTCCTGGGCATAAGTTACCATTTTACGGTTTACCTAATCGCTTAAAACAATTGATTGAAAATCATCATGAAGCACTTGAACGACTTTCAAACTTCCTGATTACACCTAAAACAGCGGCTCAATGTTTTGCACCATTATATAGACGAAAAATAAGCTCCAGCGAATATGGCCTTGCTCTTGTGGAGAGTGTTGGCCATTTAAATCATCTTTTAAAAGAAAAAAAAGTAATTCGTGAAAAAACAATTGAAGGAATATGGCTTTGGAAAAAGATATGAATATATTTTATTTGTAAAACCTATTTCAATTTAATAATATAAATATGATTTAATAACGAGGCAAAAATGACCAAACACGAGCACGGTTCTATGGACACAAAGGTGCAAGAAAAAGTATTTGAAGGATTTATAAAATGGGTTGTTGGAATCAGCGCATTTTCAATTGGAGTTTTAATTTTCTTAGCTATTTTTAATAGCTGAGCTTATTCAAAATAAATTAATTTAAATATTGCAAACCATATTCACCAAATTCATTATATTTTTATTTGTCTCTATTTCCTTAAAGGGGTGTGTAACAAAACAGATTTCATGGGCACCCACTGATAAAATTCAATCAGTAGCTTTTAAAAATAATGAGCCAGCCTCTATTACTCTACTAACAATGATTAATAATAATACAGGTTTTGGAGGTCATTCAGCCCTTTTAATTAACGCTAATGAACGAATTTTGTTTGATCCAGCGGGCACTTTTATTCATCCTCAAATTCCAGAAAGACATGATGTTTTGTATGGAATAAGTGATGCGGCTCTTGAAAGATATGTAGATTATCATGCCAGACCATCTATTCATGTTGTCATGCAAAAAATTGAAGTTGATCCAAAAATAGCACTAGATATTAGTAAAAAAGTTCAAAATTATGGTCCAGTACAAGATATGATGTGCTCATTCGCAATCAGTGATATATTGAGTGAAAATACAATATTTAGAGCCATACCCAAAACAATCTTTCCCAAAAATACGATGAATAGCTTTGCTAATTTAAAAGTGGATAAAACAACTATTATTTATGATTACTTCGAAGATGACGAGACCAATATTTTCTTAGAAAAACAAAGCCAAAAAAAATAAACCCCCAATGTAAAATGGGGGTTTGTTGAATTCATATTTTTGGAGGTTACATAATTCCTATTTCGCGCTGAGCTTTTTTTCTCGCCAATTTTCTTGTGCGGCGAATTGCTTCAGCTTTTTCTCTCGCTTTTTTCTCGGACGGTTTTTCAAAATGTTGCTTTAGCTTCATTTCCCGAAATACACCTTCGCGTTGCAGCTTTTTTTTCAAAGCACGAAGGGCTTGATCTACATTGTTATCACGAACTTGAACCTGCATGTGGGGTCACCACCTTTCAAAGTTTAGAGTTGCAATTATTTGCAGGAAGCGTTGAGATAGCAAAAACAAAATCATTTGTCCATAGATTAAAAATAGGATTTATTTTGACTGATATTAATAAGTTTATCGATATAGCATTAAAACATGTGCCATTTGAAGGTTGGAATGAGCAGGTTTTTGAGAAAACCTGTTTAGAAGCAAATATATCAATTATTCAGGGCAAACTACTTTTTCCACGATCTTCAACCGATCTAATGTTAAGTTTTTTAAAACGAGACGACCAGGAATTATCCAATCTGGTTAAAAAAAACGATAATGTGAACCAAAAATATCGCATCCGAATATCAAATGCTATTTTCGATAGAATTAATTTGGCTCAAAAAAATAGAGAAGCCTACAGAAAAGCATTAAGTTTACTTGCACTCCCACATATGACGCCCGACAATGCGGCAATGATGTGGAACTTATCAGATACTATCTGGGTTGCACTAAATGATAGCTCAACTGATGTTAGCTGGTACACAAAAAGAATCACACTAGGCTTCGTATACAGTACCTCTTTAATTTATTGGCTAGGTGATGAAAGCCATGAGTTAAAAAAAACAAAGGATTTTTTAGAACGTCGAATTGAAGATGTGATGGAATTTGAGATGGTGAAAGGAAAATTTAGAAATTCAAAATTTGGACAAGAGTTTATGAGAGGACCTGGCAAAGTATTTTCTTTTATAAAAGCCCCAAATGTCGAACAAAAATGAATGAAAGTAAAAACATAATGAACATCCCTGAGAGAATGAAAGCAATAAAAATAAAAGAACCTGGTGGATCAGAGGTTCTTCAACTTCATCATGAATTGGTTCCAAAGCCAGGATTTAAGCAAATATTAATAAAAATTGCTTTTGCAGGTGTAAATAGGCCTGATGTCCTTCAACGTATGGGCTTATATCAGCCTCCAAAGGATGCTTCTAAAATACCTGGGCTTGAAGCTTCTGGTACAATTGTGGCAGTTGGCTCGGGCTGTTCCCGATGGAAAATTGGCGATCAAGTTACGGCATTATTACCAGGTGGTGGCTATTCTGAATATGCAGTGACCCATGAAGACCATGCACTGTCAGTACCAACTTCACTATCACTGAAAGAAAGTGCAGGTCTATGTGAAACATTTTTTACAGTATGGTCGAATGTTTTTATGCGTGGAAAATTAAGAGCTGGTGAAACTTTTCTTGTGCACGGTGGAACATCTGGGATTGGGACAACTGCAATTCAGCTGGCTTCTGTTTTTGGAGCTAAGGTTTTCACAACAGCAGGTTCTGATGAAAAATGTAAGTTTTGTATTCATCTTGGCGCTCACCACGCTATAAACTATAAAACAACCGATTTTCACAAAGCTATAAGGGAAAT
Organism: Paracoccaceae bacterium; assembly: GCA_029246285.1. GTDB lineage: Bacteria > Pseudomonadota > Alphaproteobacteria > Rhodobacterales > Rhodobacteraceae. Next base: position 18,457 of record JAQWNW010000058.1, read on the forward strand.
CAATCAAGATTCAGGAATTGATCTCATCCTTGATATGGTAGGCGGGGAATACATAAAAAAAAATATAAAGACTTTGGCAAATGAAGGTCGTTTGATTCAAATAGCTTTCCTTGAGGGCGCAAAACAAGAAATAAATTTTTCAGAAATAATGCTGCGAAGATTGGTTCTCACTGGATCAACATTACGGCCTCAGTCTGACCTGAATAAATCAAATATGGCGAATGAATTGAGACAGCATGTGTGGCCCCTTATAGAGTCTGGTAGGATCAAACCAGTTATTGATCAAATATTTGCACTAGATGATGTGCAAAGCGCCCATAAAGCGATAGAAACTGACCATATTGGTAAAATATTACTATCAATCTGAGCTATAAATTTTCGATAAAATCCAATTATGCAAAACTACTTTAAAAGTGCAATAAAACGCTTCCCAATTATTAATTCTCAGCGTATAAGCGCTTTTATTCCAGAAAACGCGCACATCTATCTCAGAGCATAATGCGGTTTCATCGCCGAAAATATATAACAAAGGATCAAATTATGGCACTCCCAATAATGGCAAAAGCAACTGCTGTTTGGCTTGTTGACAATACAATGTTAACCTTCAAGCAAATAGGTGACTTTTGCGGTCTACACGAATTAGAAGTTCAAGGAATAGCTGATGGTGAAGTTGCATCTGGTATCAAAGGATTTGATCCAATTGCTAACAATCAACTCGATGCAGACGAAATAAATCGAGCTTTGGAGAGCCCTAGTCACAAATTAAATTTAAAACACAATCCATCTGCTGAAGGTGAAACAAAAAAACGTGGTCCCAGATACACTCCACTTTCGAAAAGGCAAGATAGACCTTCAGCGATTGCATGGCTTGTGAAATTCCATCCGGAATTATCTGATGCGCAGATTTCCAAATTAGTTGGAACCACAAAACCAACGATCTTAACAATACGGGATAGAAGCCATTGGAATATTACTAATATTCAGCCTGTCGATCCAGTAGCACTTGGACTTTGCAAACAAACGGAATTAGATGCGGCAGTAAAAAAAGCAGCAGTAAAAAAAGCTCAAGATTCAGGAGATATTTCTGAAAATGAAAAAATTAGGCTCATGAGTACCGAGCAATCCTTAAAGAATGACGAAGGTACTAAAATACCATCGTCAATAACGGGCCTTGAGTCCTTCACTATTTCTCAGGAGGAAAAAATTAATGAGCCCAGCGTGGATGCCGAAAGTTTATTCAATTTACCAAACACTGAGAAAGACGAATAAAACTAATATTCCACACCAATCTGTGCTTTTATTCCAGATCTAAATGGGTGTTTTATTAACTCCATTTCAGTAACAAGATCAGCTATTTCTATTAGCTCTTCCTTTGCATTGCGCCCAGTAAGAACAACGTGCGTATTCTTTGGTTTTTCATTTATCAAAAAATTAACAACATCATTGATATCAATATAATCATAACGCAGGGCAATATTTATTTCATCAAGCAAAATCATCTTATTTCTGTCGTCTCTTATTAAGTCCTTTGCTTTTTCCCAAGCAGATAGAGCCATTTCTGTATCACGACTTTTATCCTGGGTTTCCCAGGTAAATCCCTCACCCATAGTATGAAATTCACAAGTCGTCTGAAATTTTGACAAAATTAAATCTCTTTCACCTGTACTCATGCCACCTTTTATAAACTGAACAACCCCACATTTCATATCATGAGCAATACACCGAAAAATCATTCCAAACGCTGCTGATGACTTCCCTTTACCCTTTCCCGTATTGATAATGATCAAACCTTTTTTATCTGTCTTTGTAGCCATAATTTTATCACGAGCTGCTTTCTTTTTTGCCATTTTCATGGCGTGCCTTTCCTCGTCAGCATTTGACATAAATCTCCCCCCACTTCTTTGAATTAAGACTATATTCGTGTTTATTCAATAATTCCGCAATATACTTTATTTCTTATAAAAAAAATTTCCCAGCTTGCCTATATTAATAAGCGCCGAATTAGATTTTGGTCTCCATAAACCTCTATCAATGGCTTCTTGGAACCTATCAATAATCTCGCCCAGGGCAGGTTTGTTATTCTCTAAAATAAACTTGTAATTTTCTTCATTCTCGATAAAGGATTGATAAACCAGATCAAAATGGTGATTAGCAACCACACCTGTTGTAGCCGAAAACGCAAATAAATAATCTACGGTTGCTGCCATTTCAAAAGCACCTTTATAACCATGGCGCTTTACCCCCTCAATCCATTTTGGGTTTACAACTCGAGATCGAACCACCCTTCCAAGTTCTTCCTCCAATGTTCTGATTACTGGTTTCTCTGGTCTAGAGTGATCATTATGATAAATTGGGCGATCTCTACCCTGCAATAACTTAACAGCCGATGCAGCTCCACCTTCAAATTGATAATAGTCATCTGAATCCAAAAGATCATGTTCACGATTGTCCTGGTTTTGCACTATAGCCTCAACGCCAGAAAGCCTATTTTCAAAAGCCTTTCGAGCTTCAATACCATCTACATCATTTCCATATGCGTAAGAGCCCCAAGCCAAATAAGCTTCCGCTAAATCACTTGTATTACTCCATAACCGCTCATCAATCATGGCTTGGAGACCAGCACCATAAGCACCAGGCTTAGATCCAAACACCCTATATTTAGACCCATCCAACGATGCCTTTGCCGGATTCATATCGACCGGCTCATCCAATTTCATTACGGCTGCAACAACATTATCAACTAGAGAAATTAACTGTGGGAATGCATCTCTAAAAAATCCAGATACTCGTAATGTAACATCTACACGAGGCCTATCTAGTACTGACAATGGTAATATCTCAAAGCCAACAACTCGTCTATTTGCCAAATCCCATTTAGGCTTAGCACCCATTAAAGCCATCGCTTGTGCAATATCATCCCCACCGGTTCGCATATTTGCAGTACCCCATGCAGTAATCAAAATAGATTTGGGCCATTCTCCATTAGTTTGAAGATGTTTTTGTAAAAGTAGATTAGCAGACTTCCACCCTAGGGCCCATGCAGTTGGTGTGGGTACTGCTCGACTATCAACACTAAAAAAGTTACGTCCAGTAGGTAATACATCAAGCCGACCACGAGTGGGAGCGCCCGAAGATCCAGGCGGTATAAAATCACCATTCAAAGCATTCAATATACCCAAATGCTCATTTGTGCCGCATGATCTCAAAAGTGGTCTTACTAGAGCTCTGATATAATTTAGGACCAAAAGAGTATTCTCACCTGAAAACTCTTCTGATCCATCTATCAATTTTGAAGCAAAGTTTTCTAACCTCTCAATCGTATCTCCACAACTCCTCCAATTATCTGGTGAACAATTTTTTAGAACTTCTGGCTTTGGACCCTTCCAGTTTTCAGCCATTTCGCAATCTAATGGATCAAATCCCAAATTCAAATCTTCAGCTAGGGCGACAATAAGAGAAGCATCTTTGTCTATCCCTTTTCCTCGAGGAATCCGTACTAGGGCTTGGATCAAATCCCTTTCGAAACGTCCAGTCGGTGATGAACCAAATATATGCAAACCATCTCTTATTTGAGCTTCTTTTAAATCACATAAATATGAGTCTAATTTGGCTAAATTAGCGTCCACGTCATCTCCATTCATGCCCACATCAATATCTAAACCTGTCGCGCCGCTCAAAGATATAATCTCTTCTCTTAAATGATTTATTCGCTTTGGATCGATCCCTGCTGCCTCGTAATACTCGTCAACCAAAGCCTCAAGCTCTTTAAGAGGTCCATAAGTTTCTGCTCTCGTAAGTGGTGGAGTAAGGTGATCAATGATTACTGCACTTGATCGTCTTTTCGCCTGCGTACCCTCACCAGGATCATTAACAATAAAAGGATATATATTTGGTACGGGTCCTAATGCTACTTCAGGAAAACAATTTTCCGATAATGCTAATGCCTTACCAGGCAACCATTCTAAATTTCCATGTTTACCCATATGTATCAAGGCGTCACACTTAAATTCATTTCTAAGCCAAAAGTAAAATGCCAAGTAATTATGTGGAGGAACTAAATCAGGTGAATGGTAGGTGTCCTTTGGATCTATATTATAACCTCGCGCAGGTTGGATCCCGATTACTATATTTCCAAAGCCAATCACTGATAGTGCAAAACCACCCTCATCAATAAATGGATCACTTTCAGGCTCTCCCCAACGTTCTTCTATTAATTGTCTGACTTCAAAAGGTAAGGTTTTAAATACTGCTTTATATTTTTGTAGTGGAAACCTAACCCCACCCTGTTTTTCATGCCTATCTGTCAACCAATTTGTAGGGCCAGACATAATTTTATCCATTAAATCAGATGATGATTTTGGAATACGAGAAACGCTATAACCATTCTTAAATAAGAACTTCATCAAATTAATCGTTGAAGCAGGCGTGTCCAAACCCACTCCATTAGCCAAACGACCATCTTTGTTAGGATAGTTAGCCAATATTATGCCAATTCTTTTTTCCGAAACATTTTTTTCTCTTAAACCAAGCCAAGAAGAAATTAATTTAGTTACAAATTCTATTCTGTTTCCATTCGCTTGATAAGTGGCCAAAGAGCATTGAGTATGGGGATCATAAAAAGCTTCACCTTTGAATGAAATGGCTCTACTCAATACCCTACCGTCAACTTCAGGCAAAGCCACATTCATGGCTATATCTCTACCAGATAATCCACTGGTGCCATCTCGCCATGTTGCTTCTGAAGAACCTGAAAGTACTAATTGAAAAACCATCGAATTTTGAGTTTCTTCCATAACAAGCGGATTCATTTCGGAATTAAAACCAACTTCTTGATTAGGGGAGTTTGTAGAAAAACTTGTACAATTTAAGATTAACGAAGGCGGAGCATCCCTAAAAAAATATTTTAGCGATGCTATTGAAACTGGGTCCTTGAGCGAAGTGACAAAAATTGGCATTGGGTTTAAACCATACTTGAGCATAGATTTAACCAACTTATTAATTGGGCTCAGTCCCCCCCCTTGAATTAATGCACGATAGAATATGATCGGGACAACTGGTGCTTTTGATATCCAGTTATCTTTCAAATTGGAAAATTCACTTATGCCCAATCCAGGCCAATAGGTTCCCGATCGTAAAAGAGGCTTCGCTCCCTCTGGTTTCTCACCATTCCCCAGCATTGAATTAGCATAAACCAGAGCGTTTGAAATGTTGTGGGCACCACCTTCAACAAAATAGGCTAGTAACGCTTCCCAATCATCTCTACTAACGGTTGATAAGCGCCATAGCTCATCATCTGGCTTATCATCACCCGGTAAAGCTACAAATGGTATTCCCGCTTCAAAAAGTCTAGCTGAATATTGTTCAACGCCATATTTCCAATAGCCCGCACCCCCTAGAATCCGTGCTACGACAAGCTTTGATCCTAATGCACATTGATCTAAATGCATATCAACTGACATAGGATGTCTCAAATGCATCATATTCATTAATCTTAAAGTTGGTGATTTTGAATTTAAGGCTGTTCTAGATTCGGAAAGACAAACAAGCTCTGTATCAGCAGCTGAAATAAACACCATATCAGCAGGTGTTTGACCCGGATCAACAGGCTCTAAACCATCATCGATTGTCCCTGGCTGTGCTGCAAGAAGATGCATTTAAATACATTTTTCCATATAGACGCTTGTTTCATTAGGAAAATAGTCTCCAAAACGATCACAAAAGGTAAATCCATTTTTTTTATAAAGATCCACAGCAGCATTTAACTCTAATCCAGTCTCTAATTTGACATATGATAATTTTTCAATTTTTGCCTGTATGATAACATGGTCTAACAATTTTTGCGCCACACCTTGGCCTCTTTGTTTTTCATCTACAAACATTGCTTTCAATTCTGCGTAAGTCTCATTAATTGACAGAGCGGCACAACCAATAATTTTATCATTATCAGTTGCAACGTAGAATTTAACATTACTTTCACATAATTCGTCTACAGATAATGCATAGATATCATCTTGTGGAAATAATTTAGATAACAACTTATGACTGGCTTGTAACAAGCGAAAAGCTTCGGGGTGACGAGGATTACCATCAACAATAGCTAATCGATCTATCATCTTATTAGTGCTTCTGTTATTTTCGATCGGCTCATACCTTTTTGACCTATTACGACAATCTTCGTTGCACGTTCCTCACTTATTCCAAATGCCTTATCAAAATACGACTCCACTCGAGGTCCAACAGCTTGAATCGTCAGTCTCAATGGTTTCCCCTTCACAGCGACAAAGCCTTTCAATCGCAAAATATCATGTTGCTTTATCACTTTTACAACTTTTTGAGTAAAGATATTAACATCTTGGATTTCTTGCATCGCAATTATAAAACTTTCAAAATCATCATGGTCATGGTCATCAGAACTGTGGTTGGAATCATCCTCATGATGATGGTGATGTAATTCGTGACGATTCTCTAAATCATTCTCTGCCATCATCTTTTGTCCAAGGACAATATCCGCCGATAAAACACCCCTTTCTGATTTCAAAACTTGAACCCCATCTCTACTATCTTGTTTTAGTTGATCAACAAGATTATCTGCTTGATCATTAGTAAGCAAATCAGATTTATTTACGATAATCATATCCGCGCAAGCAATTTGATCCTCAAACAACTCAGACAATGGGGTTTCATGATCCAAATTTTCGTCTGAAGCTCTCTGCATATCGACTGCTTCAATTGAATGTGCAAACCTCCCTTCGGTGACGGCTTTTCCATCAACAACGGTAATAACACCATCAACTGTGACTTTAGTTTGAATCTCTGGCCATTTAAATGCCCGCACCAATGGTTGTGGTAATGCCAAACCACTTGTCTCTATTATGATATGGTCAAATCGTGTCTCACGTTCGAGCAATTTCTGCATCGTCGGAATAAAATCGTCAGCAACAGTACAACAAATACATCCATTGGATAGCTCTAAGATATCTTCTTCATTACAAGCTTCATCACCGCACCCCTTAAGAATATCGCCATCTACTCCCAGATCTCCAAATTCATTAATTATTAAAGCTATTTTTCTTCCAGCAGCATTATTTACAAGATGCCTAATTAAAGTTGTTTTCCCCGCACCTAGAAATCCGGTTATCACGGTCGTTGGTATCTTATTAAGCATATTAATTTCCCTTACTATTTTTAAATACTAGGATAATGATGATCATTACTTACAAGAGAAAAACGATTATGACTTCCACAACCATATTCCATGTCCCCTTTTTCCTCTCTTAAATCTAACCGAGACTCCTCATGAATGATCTCGCTTTTGTGATCAGTATCATGATTATGAGTTTCGAAAGGCTTCCCAAACACAATGCCTAGAAAATATCCAAGCCCGACTAGAAAGAAACTTAATACAAAATATATAAATATTGACCTACTAGAAATCTTCTTTCCTCCAAAAATAACCAGTCAAAAAACCTAGAGAGCTCCAAGTTACCAGTCCAATTGCCAAAGCTCGGGATGCAAAATGACTAGCAAGCTCTGGTGGTGTTGGACCAACAAATATTAAAGGCTGTGGTGCACCAATTATATGAGGTGTTAAAAGCAGAATAACTCCAACAACAATAAATATAAGTTTACCCCCGAAAGCGAGAATCCAGAAACCCAAACCCGTGGAGATTACACAAAAAAACCACCAAATCTGTCTTGGTATTAATTCAGCCGCTGCAACCCCAGGTAACTCTGGTGGCAATCCAAATGCAGGAGATAATTGTACTGTCACAAAACCACAGATACCAAATAAAACAGCCCTTACATTATCAATTTGCAGATTTATAGAAGATGCATATGCAAGTAACGAAGTTAAGATAAAAGCATATCCAGTATAGATCAAAGCGCTAAATAGAACACTCAGCGCATTTCGTTGAAAATCAAAAGTGAGGTTTAAATGAGACCCTGAGACACTACTGTTTCCAAAATGTGTTAAAGTTCCAGCCTCATACAACTCAGCGTGCAAAAGAATTGGTTGTAAAAATATTATTTGCATTGCCGCTGAAATTACGCCGGCTATAAAGCCTGCAAACAGGGCTATGGTTAAAATTCTTAAAAACATCGGAAATCCCGTGGCTAAAAATATGAAAACTGCTTTTGACAGTATCGAAAACCAAATAAATAATTGGAAGATATATCCAACAAAGCAGTACCTAGGTTAACGGCCCACTCTATCTGTCAATCTATTAATTTTCAGTGGCAAGGAAAACCCGTGGTATGACGCACGTCGTGAGCGGCATCATGCAGGGCGCTGCCTTGAACGTGACCCGACACCGTGACAACAGCCAATCCCAATAAGGCAGCACAAATCATCCCAAGATATGTTGATCTAACTGCAATATTATTTTTAATAGCGATATTCATTTTTCTCTCCTCTTCCGTCACACCCGACAGATTGATAAATTTCTCGCTCCGGCTGGTTTCCTGACTTGCGTTTCAGTGCGCTTACCGACCTTCCCAGCTATCGCCAGTGGTTTTTCCGGTGCGCTATCCGCATACAGTCGCGGGGGCGGTTGCAGCTTTAAATCCCTAGAGACGGTTGACCATTACTGCATTCCCATTCAATCCCCAATAGCTTTGCTATTTTATGGGGAACCTTTGCACAATCCTTCTGATCACTTAACCTTTCAGACGTCAAGTTAATTCAGGATATGTTTTAAAAATAATTTGAGTTTTTAATAACTAAAAACCGATAAAGTTATTAGACAACCCAACAATATATGGTATAATAAGCAAATTAGAAGACGATATCGTGTAATTGCTATTACAGAACGTGTAAAAATTTAAAACTAGGATCATAATATCAAATGTTAGGTAAAATTTGCGATTTTCACGATTAAGATTAAACGGCTTCAAAAGCTTTGTTGATCCGGTAGACCTATTAATTACTGATGGCCTTACTGGTGTGGTTGGTCCGAATGGTTGCGGTAAATCAAATTTATTAGAAGCTTTAAGATGGGTGATGGGTGAAAATCGACCAAAATCTATGCGCGGTAGCGGAATGGAGGACGTTATTTTTGCTGGAGCCGCGACAAGACCAGCACGTAATTTTGCAGAAGTATCTATACATATTGATAATAGTAAAAGAGAGGCTCCCTCTGCATTTAATAATCAAGACTCTTTAGAAATTATTAGACGTATCACGCGCGATGCTGGATCTGCCTACAAATCTAATGGAAAAGATATAAGGGCACGAGATATACAAATGTTGTTCGCGGATGCTTCAACAGGATCACATTCACCAGCACTTGTTCGACAAGGGCAAATAGCAGAGTTGATAAATGCCAAGCCAAAATCCCGTCGAAGGATTCTCGAAGAAGCAGCAGGAATATCAGGGCTGTATCAGAGAAGGCACGAGGCTGAATTGAAACTCAATGCTTCTGAGACAAATCTTTCAAGAGTAGAAGATGTTCTCGAACAATTAAACAATCAACTAACAGCGCTTGCTCGGCAAGCCAAACAAGCGATAAGATACAGAGAAATAAATGAACAACTTAGAAAGTTTGAAGGAATTTTATTATATGGGCTTTGGAAAGAGGCTGAGGAAGCTTTAAGAGAGGCAAGTCAAAAATTAACCGAATGCCTAAAAGAAGAAGCTGTTTTACAGTCCAAGGCAATGGAAACTCAAAAATTAAGGGAAGAAGCGGAAACCAAACTCCCCCCAATGCGAGAAGAACAAGCAAATTCGGCAGCTCTTTTTCAACGCTTAAAAATTCAAAAAGACTCAATTAAAACAGAAGAAGAAAGAGCAGAACAAAATATTGAAACATTGAGAGCAACAATCACGCAATTAGAATTTGATACAAACCGTGAAAATATGCTCAATAAGGACGCAAAAGATACTCTTTCAAAATTAGGCAGCGAACAAAGTGAGCTCAATCATGAATTCAGCGATTTTGGCGAAAGATTAGTAAAAGCAGAAAAAGAAGCGAGAAGTTCTGCAGATATTCTTAGCAATGAAGAAGCGAAGTTTGATGAAAAAAATGAAGATATTGCTCGTCTTTCTGCAAAGCATCAATCCATACAGAGGCTTTTAAACGATGCCGAAGAAACCTCAAAAAGGAATGAGAAAGAAAGTTCCAAATTACTAGGATCAATCGATATATCTGAAAAAGCCTTAAGAGAGGCAAACTTAAACTTTTCTAAATGTCAGAAAGATCAAGAAAGAATAGCCAACAAGGTAAAAATTGCCGAAGAAGCGCTCGTAACCGCGGAACTAAACCGCGCTGAGATACAAACACGTGAAGCTATTGCTCGAGCCGAAATGTCTGAAGCAGAAGGATCAGTTGCAACCTTAAGAGCAGAGGTCAAAACTCTTGAAAGAATGCTTGAGCGCGAAACTGATGAACAAGAGCGACTTTTAGATACAATTCAGGTACAAGATGGATTTGAAACTGCATTGGGCGCGGCATTATCAGATGACTTAAGCCTACCCGAAGTAACTCGCTTTGGATTGAGCGGTTGGTTCATGCTTCCAGATTACAAAACAGGGCCCAAGCTACCGAAGGGCGTAAAAGCTCTTAATGAATTCGTTAAAGCACCAAAAGTACTAAGTAGACGAATTTCACAAATTGGATTAGTTGATCAAAACAATGGGCATAAATTTCAAAGACTATTGGAACCTGGGCAAAGGCTCGTTTCTATAGAAGGAGACCTATGGCGTTGGGACGGATATGTCGCACACTCAGAAGACGCCCCTGGATCTACAGCCTTAAGACTAAAGCAAATTAATAGATTAACCTTTCTAAGGCAAGATTTAGAAGAAGCTACATCTTTGGCAGATGGGTCTCAGAAAGCGCATGAATTGCTATACAAAGAACTAGTTTCAGCAACCAACACAGATAAAAATGCAAGAGAATACAGACGCCAAGCTGACAATGAATTAACGGAGAATAATCGAAGTTTATCTCGAAGTGAATCAGATCGTGATATTGCTTCAGGTAAATTAGATAATTTAAGATTGGCGTTATCTAGACATCAAGAGGCTTCAAATGACAGCCAATTGGAAATAAAAGAGGCCACAAAGTCATTAAAAAAATTAGAAAATCTAGAGCAAGCAAGAAGCGACTTAGAAGCTCTAAAATCATCTGTAGAGACCGCAAGAATTACAATGTTGACTAACAGGTCAAATTACGACGACATCCGTCGTGAAGGAGAGGCGAGAAATAAAAGGCTCGTTGAGATAAAGGAAGAGCTAAATAGCTGGACTCAAAGATTACTAAATTCTGAAGAACGAATTAAAGCCTTAACATTACGAAAATCAGAAACGGATGACGAATTAATTAAGGCAGAAAATTCTCCCAAAGAGATAATCGAAAAAGCCAGAAAACTAGAGGATCAATTAATAATTGCCGAACAAAATTTTAATGAAAAAAGCAATATTCTTATAACCAGTGAAAATAATTTACGTGATATCGAAAATGTTGAAAGAAAAACAGAACGTCAAGCGTCGGAAGCGCGAGAAGCTCGTGCTCGTGCAGAAGCATTAAACGAAGGCGCTGAAAGTATTTTAAATGCAGCTCGAGAAAGAATTAAAGATGAATTAAACTTTACGCCTGAAGAATTACTTAACAAATTAGAAATTGATACAGAAAACCTTCCACTGGCTGAAAAAACAGAGATCGATGTACAACGCCTAAAAAGACAGCGAGAATCTTTGGGATCGGTTAACCTTAGAGCAGAGGAAGATGCAAACGAAGTAAGGATTGAATTTGAAACATTGCGCGATGAGAGTTCTGACCTAAAAGAAGCCATTAATAAGTTAAGAAATGGTATTGCTAGTTTAAATTCAGAAGGGAGAGAGAGATTACTTACCGCATTTGATGAAGTTAATAAGAATTTTGGAGTGCTTTTCAAACATTTATTTGGTGGTGGTGAAGCTAGTTTACTCTTAGTAGAAAGTGATGATCCACTCGAAGCAGGTCTGGAAATAATGTGCCAACCACCTGGGAAAAAATTAAGTACTTTATCTTTATTGTCTGGTGGAGAACAGACCTTAACAGCACTATCTCTAATTTTTGCTGTATTCCTTGCGAATCCTTCACCCATTTGCGTTTTAGATGAAGTTGACGCTCCCTTAGATGATGCAAATGTTACACGCTTTTGCGATCTTCTCGATGAAATGACACGACGAACTGATACGCGCTTTCTCATAATCACTCACCATGCCGTAACAATGGCTCGAATGGATCGCCTTTTTGGAGTAACGATGGCAGAGCCAGGCGTAAGTCAATTAGTATCAGTCGATCTACAAAATGCTGAAAGGCTTGTAGCCTAAAAAATATACGCTCAAATTACAGTTAGTAATTAACATCAAATTCTAAAGCGCGAACTTGATTGAATACACCAGTGCTTAACAAGATATTTCTAATTTCATTAGTTATGGGAGTATCTAAATAAAGCAAAGCAATCGCCTCACCCCCTACTTTAGAACGGCCTAATGTGAAATTGGCAATATTTACACCATTTTCAGCCATTGTTTTACCCAAAACTCCAATAATACCTGGAGTATCTACATTCGTAGTATATAACATATGTTGCCCAACTTCAGCATCAATATTAATCCCTTTGATTTGAATAAATCGAGGCTTGTCATCACTGAAAACAGTTCCAGCAACTGATCTTTCCATTGTTTCAGTAACAACAGTTACCTTGATATATGCCGCAAATACTCCACTCTTGTCCTGAGTGGTTGTTGAGATCTTAATGCCTCGATCTTTTGCAACTATAGGGGCCGAAACTAAATTAACATCTGGGTTCGATGTACGCATTATGCCTGCTATGACTGAACAATTAAGTGCTTCTAGATTCATTGAAGATACTGATCCATCATATAAAATATTTATTGCTTTGATCGGCTCTTGGGTAAGTTGACCCACGAATGTTCCTAAATGTCCTGCTAACAACAACCAAGGTGTCATTATTTTTGACTCCTCAGCAGTTATAGAAGGCATATTAAGCGCATTAACTACTGCACCATTTATCAAGTAATCACTTATTTGTTCAGCAACTTGGATGGCTACATTTTCTTGGGCTTCTTTTGTGGCGGCACCTAGGTGTGGTGTGCAAATAACATTAGGTAAATTGAATAATGGACTTTCAATCGCTGGTTCAGTCAAAAATACATCGAAAGCAGCACCCGCAACACGCCCATCTTTTATCGCCTCGGCCAAAGCTAGTTCATCTACCAAGCCACCTCTAGCGCAATTTATTATCCTAACCCCGGGTTTTAATTTTTCTATATTTTCCTTATTTAAGATATTTCGAGTCTGATCAGTCAGTGGAACATGTAAGGTGATAAAATCTGATCCTTCCAATAACTCTTCTAATTCCACTTTTTTGATGCTTAGATTTTTAGCCTTCTCTTCGCTTAAGTAAGGGTCATAAGCTACAACCTTCATTTTTAAAGCCCTAGCTCTTTCGCAAACAACGCCTCCTATATTACCTGCTCCTATTACACCAATTATTTTATTAGTAAGCTCGACTCCCATAAACTTTGACTTTTCCCATTTACCTGCGTGGGTTGAATTGTTTGCAGCTGGTATCTGTCTAGCAACAGCAAACATCATTGCGATAGCGTGCTCAGCAGTAGTTATCATATTACCAAGTGGCGTATTCATAACGATTACTCCTTTTTTAGAAGCAGCAACCTTATCAATATTATCAATACCTATCCCAGCACGGCCAATAACCTTTAATTTATTGGCACGTTTAAGTATGTTTGGCGTTACTTTTGTTGCTGAACGAATTGCCAATCCATCATAATCCCCAATCCGCTCAGCTAAATTTTTTTTATCTTTGCCCAATTCCGGTTCAAAATCTACTTGGATACCTCTGTCTCGAAAAACCTTCAGAGCTGAAGGACTCAAATTGTCTGATACTAAAACTTTAGGTTTCATTCTTCGTACTTTCTATAAGATATTTCTTAGATTAAATTTTGTTTTTAGGATGAACTTAATAAGCTGATTTCTGTTTCAAAAGCCCATTTAACCCAGGGCATCAATAATTCGATATCATGGGTTTCAACAGTACCGCCACACCAGATTCTTAGACCAGGGGGAGCATCACGGTATGACTTAATATCAAAAGCTACGCTTTCACTCTCCAATCTAAAACAAACATTATTAGCAAATTCGTTTGGGTTTTTTATACGACGATCCTTGAAGACTAAACAAACCGACGTGTTGGACCTTGTGTCTAAACGCGATGAAAGGTTACTTACCCAATCGTGTTCATCTACAAAATTGAAAATGACTTTGGCATTCTTATCACAACGATTAATCATAGCGCTCAGACCACCAATGGAACGCAACCATGACAAAGAAAAAAGATAATCTTCTACCGCTAACATTGATGGGGTGTTAATGGTTGCCCCCAAAAATATATCTTGGTTCAGTTTGCCATTTTTTGTTAACCTAAATAACTTTGGCATCGGCCAAGGAGGGATATAAGTTTCTAATCGATCTACGGCTTTTGGACTTAGAACCAGCATACCGTGGGCTGCTTCACCTCCCATTACTTTTTGCCAACTAAAAGTTGTTGCATCCAACTTTTCCCAAGGCAAATCAACTGCAAAAGCTGCCGATGTAGCATCACAAATAGTTAACCCTTTTCTTTCACTTGGAATGAAAGTTGAATCTGGAACCCGAACACCTGATGTTGTTCCATTCCATGTGAAAACAACATCATTATTAAAGTTCACATCATCCAAATTGGGTAAAAAGCCATATTCTGCATTCATCACATTTGGCGACAATTGAAGCTGTGAAACAACATCTGTGGCCCAACCTTTACCAAAACTCTCCCAGACCAATATAGTTATTTCCTTTGGGCCTAGAAGAGACCATAAGGCCATTTCAACAGCTCCAGTATCTGAAGCTGGAACAATTGCTATTTTGTAATCTAAAGGTATCTTAAGTAATGAACGCGTCTCTTCAATAGCATTGGTCAACTTTTGACGACCGATTGCTGCCCGATGAGATCTTCCTAAAGGTGCATCAGAAAGTTCTGAGAGTTGCCAATTCGGAGGTTTAGCACAAGGGCCTGATGAAAAATGCGGGTTTGCCGGCCGCAATTCCGGTTTTAACAGTATAGTCATTTTGTATCCTCACAGATATATGCCCTTCGTTGGGGAAGGGTGTCCCATCTGTGCGTCTAAGAATTGTTTTTACTAAATGCAAGAAAAATATTACATCATACCCACAACAACTAAGTTAGGTAATTTGACGATGTATGCTGTGACATTGATGTGTAATCCTTCCCAACCAATACTAACAAAGAAATTAATATCAAAATATTACATAATTTTTGAGGGAAGTTCTTTAATTTGGTTAAGAGATGGCATTGCCGTAGAAATCAAAACATCTATATTTCCCAAGGAATTCTTGAAACACAGAATAAAATTACAAGAGTTAAATATTGATAGTGTTTTGCAAAAAGATAAATCGAGAAAGAAAAAACTGTTAATTGCCGATATGGATAGCACAATTATTGAGCAGGAATGCCTAGATGAATTGGCAACAGAAATTGGATTTGAGGCAGAAATAAAAAACATTACTAAAGCCGCAATGAAAGGTGAAATAAACTTTGAGACCGCGTTAAGAGATAGAGTGAGTTATCTAAAAGGAGCCCCAACTAGTACCATTACTAAGGTCTTAACTAATCGCATAAGCATCGCTAGCGGGGCTCGTACATTATTAGCAACGATGAAAAAAAACAATGCATACACTGCACTGATTTCTGGTGGGTTTACGCACTTCACCTCTCACATTGCTGCAGATCTAGGATTCGATAAACATATGGGAAATCAATTGGAAATATCTGATTCTAAACTAACTGGATCTGTAAAAGAGCCTATTTTAGGAAAGGAAGCTAAAGTTGAATTGCTCGAATCATTATCTAAATCCTTAAAAGTTTCTTATCAGAATATAATTTCAGTAGGAGATGGCGCTAACGATATTGGAATGTTAAAATTAGCTG
Organism: Paracoccaceae bacterium; assembly: GCA_029246285.1. Lineage (GTDB taxonomy): Bacteria > Pseudomonadota > Alphaproteobacteria > Rhodobacterales > Rhodobacteraceae. Next base: position 34,474 of record JAQWNW010000058.1, read on the forward strand.
GGTTAGGAGTGGCTTTGCATGCAAAACCTATCGTCCAATCAGAAGCCAATACCATTATCAACCACTGTGATTTAACAGCGTTATTATATTTACAAGGTTATCAATTTAACGATTTTATTTGTTAGGGATTTGGTAACTTTATAATCCGCTGATCATTTATAATAAGTACACTTTTAGAAAAATTATTTTTAGGTTAATAAAACATTCTAACTTTATGGAGGTAAGCTGTGGTAGATATAGCTACACGAGTTCATAATAGAAAATGGAAAATCGATCCTATAATTCGATCTCTAATTGATACCGATTTCTATAAGTTGTTAATGTGCCAATCTGTATTCAAAAATAAGCGAACAACAAAAGTAAAGTTCAGCTTAATAAATAGATCAAAAAATGTCCCTCTAGCTAAGATAATTGATGAAGGAAGATTGCGCGAGCAACTTGACCATGTTCGAACCTTAAAATTAAGTCGAGGAGAAAGTACTTGGCTGCGAGGAAATACTTTCTATGGAAAACGACAAATGTTCAGATCAGATTTTATGGAATGGTTTGAAAAACTAAAATTACCGCCGTACAATCTAGAGCGTATTGGAGATCAATATGAACTTTCATTTGAAGGAAACTGGCCTGAAGTAATGTTCTGGGAGATTCCCGCTCTATCAATTATTATGGAGCTAAGGAGTAGAGCTGTTCTAAGAGAGATGGGTAAATTTGAACTCCAGGTATTATATGCTCGAGCAATGACTAAGCTCTGGGAAAAAATTGGAGATCTAAAAAACCTAGATAATCTTTCCATAGCTGATTTTGGCACACGGCGAAGACATTCATTTCTCTGGCAAGATTGGTGCGTACAAGCAATGCAAGAAGGACTTGGAAATAATTTTACGGGAACTTCTAATTGCTTAATTGCTATGAGGCGGGAAGTTGAAGCCATTGGCACAAACGCACATGAATTACCAATGGTGTATGCAGCATTAGCACAAACTGATGCAGAATTAGCCCAAGCTCCGTACAAAGTCTTTCAAGATTGGCAAGAAGAACACGATGGAAACCTTTTGATATTATTACCAGATACTTATGGATCAAAAAATTTTCTAACTGATGCACCAGAATGGATGAATAAATGGACTGGCATTCGGGTGGATTCTGGAGACCCAGGCACTGGCGCAAAACTTGCTATTGATTGGTGGAAAACTCGTGGTGAAAATCCAAAAAATAAGCTACTTATTTTTTCTGATGGTTTAGACGTACCTAAAATTATCGAATTAAATAATAAATTTAGCAATCAAACAAAAGTAGCTTTTGGGTGGGGCACTCTAATGACTAATGATTTTAGAGGCCTTGTAAGTGATAGCTCTTTGGATCCATTTTCATTAGTTTGCAAAGCCATAAGTGCAGACGAAAATCAAACAGTGAAGTTGTCTGATAATCCAAATAAGATAATGGGACCAAAAGATGAGGTTTCTCGGTATAAACGGATATTTGGTGAGGGCAACCAAAAAAAGATCGATTTAGTAGTTTGAAAGCAACCATTTTCAAAACGAGTTAGATACAGGATTTCTTTTACTTTACAGGTATGTTTGGTGATGCTAGGGAGCATCGTGCTAGACTTAATGATTTGTTAGCATCACAAAACTTTTATTTAAAGTAAAGTGGTCGCATAGCTCAGCTGGATAGAGCATCTGCCTTCTAAGCAGAGGGTCTCAGGTTCGAATCCTGATGCGATCACCACTTTAGCAAATTCTGAATTTTATTAATGGGTCCAAACGGTTCTTCTGTTCGTGGCGAAATTGTCTCCATAGCCGCCATTTCTAATATTATGTTTTCGCTCTTGAGGTTGACAGACCAAAACCTCTATTCCACATGACTCAGCGTACTCCAAAGCTGCCTCTTTAGAATTAAACTTCAGTTTAACTTGTGAGTTCATATCTCCAGAAGATGTCCATCCCATTAGGGGATCCAGTGACCTAGCCTCCGCTGGTAGAAACTCCAAGATCCAATCTCCGGACTTAGCTTGTCCGGATTGCATCGCATTTCGCGCAGGCTGATATATTCTGGCTGACATAAATAATTCTCACATTGTTTTAATTCTCTAATATTTAATTAAAATTATTTTTCAAGAAAAAAATTATTGGTTAATAAGTAATTTAGTTTAAATAATTAATTTAACTTATAAATCTAAACATAAGCTTGAAAAAAAAATATTTACACACACGTTAATAGAACAGATTGAAAGTCTTTTTATGAACCAGATCACAAACCCATCTCTTTCAAAGAAAAGTAATTCAAAATTAGAGGGTGGTAAACAATTTTTAATGGAAACCCCATTTGATGCTGCAGGCGATCAACCTGCTGCTATTTCTGAATTGTTTGAGGGTATCGCTCAGGGGGAGCAGACACAAGTTCTTCTAGGTGCTACAGGTACTGGTAAAACTTTTACAATGGCAAAAGTAATCGAAAAAACGCAGCGACCTGCTATAATTCTAGCTCCGAACAAGACATTAGCAGCTCAGCTTTATGGCGAATTTAAGAGTTATTTTCCAAACAATTCTGTGGAATATTTTGTTAGTTTTTATGATTACTATCAACCAGAAGCTTATGTGGCCCGTACAGACACTTATATAGAAAAAGAAAGCACCATTAATGAGCAAATAGATAGGATGCGTCACTCTGCAACCCGAGCACTGCTCGAACGTGATGATGTCATAATTGTAGCTTCTGTAAGTTGTATTTATGGAATTGGGTCAGTTGAAACTTATGGTACGATGATCCAAGAACTAGAGGTTAATCACAACTATGAACAACGCCAGATAATGGCTGATTTGGTTGCTCAGCAATATAAAAGAAATGATAACGCGTTTTCGCGAGGAACTTTCAGGGTCAGAGGAGATAGTTTAGAGATTTGGCCAGCTCATTTAGAAGACCGCGGTTGGCGGTTATCATTTTTTGGAGAAGAATTAGAATCTATTATTGAATTTGACACTTTAACAGGAGCCAAAACCGCTCTTCTAGAAAAGATCCGAGTTTATGCAAATTCTCATTACGTTATTCCAAGACCCACCCAACAACAGGCTATAAAAAAGATACGCAAGGAATTAACAGAGCGTTTAAAATTTCTTGAAAAAGAGGGTAAGCTTCTGGAAGCCCAAAGGTTAGAACAGAGATGTAATTTCGACCTCGAAATGATAGAAGCCACCGGATCATGCTCTGGCATTGAAAACTATTCTCGTTATCTAACCGGTCGAGGTCCCGGAGAGCCGCCTCCCACTCTTTTTGAATATATACCTGATCATGCATTAGTTTTTGCAGATGAAAGTCACGTTTCGATTCCACAAATAAATGGTATGTATAAAGGTGATTATCGACGTAAATTTAATCTTTCTGAACATGGTTTTCGGTTACCATCGTGTATGGACAATAGGCCTCTAAAATTCGAAGAGTGGGATGCAATGCGGCCTCAAACAATCTGTGTTTCAGCAACGCCGTCAAATTGGGAGATGGAACAAACTGAAGGTATATTTGCTGAACAAGTTATTAGACCCACTGGTCTTCTAGATCCACCAGTAGAAATTAGACCAGTAGAAATGCAGGTTGATGATTTGCTCGAAGAAGTCAAAAAAGTCACTGGTAAGGGATTTCGTACTTTGGTCACCACCTTGACGAAACGAATGGCAGAGGATTTGACCGAATACATGCATGAGCAAGGCGTTAAAGTTCGATACATGCATTCAGATATTGATACGCTTGAGAGGATTGAAATACTGAGAGACCTTAGACTTGGCGCTTTTGATGTATTAATAGGAATTAATTTATTACGTGAAGGATTAGACATACCAGAGTGCGGTTTAGTTGCTATTCTGGACGCTGACAAAGAGGGATTCTTAAGATCAGAAACTTCGCTTGTACAAACAATAGGACGAGCTGCTCGTAATTCTGAAGGTAGAGTTATAATGTACGCTGATCGAGTAACCGGCTCCATGGAACGGGCTTTACGAGAAACTAACCGACGTCGAGAAAAGCAACATCGTTACAATTTGGAGAATGACATAACTCCTGAAACCATAAAGAAAAATGTACAGGATGTTCTTGAAGGTTTATATAAAGGGGATACTGATTTATCCCGGGTTACAGCAACTGTCAACAAGCCTTTAGTGGGAGCTAATTTATCAAAACATCTAGAGGCATTAAAAACAGAAATGCTAGAAGCGGCAGAAAATCTTGAATTCGAAGAAGCTGCTAGAATTAGAGACGAAGTAAGACGTTTAGAAACGGTTGAGCTTGCAATATCAAATGATCCCTTAGCACGCCAATCAGCCATTGACGCCGAAGTTCAAAAATCACAAAAAATTAAAGGGCGCTCTCATGCAGGCAGAGCTGGAACCGTTAATATAAAAGGAAAGTCTCAAAGAAATTCAAAATTATGATACGTAGACAATCTGCTAAGGTCTTTATTGCATTGCGTTTAATTAATGTTTCTTATGGCAGTCAATAAAGATTAAAGGTCTCTTCGAATTGTCTGATAATAATTTAACCACATCTAACACAGAATTAGGTGGCAAGCGAGCCTGGTTGATCTGGTCATTGGCGGCGATCGCTTTTGCTTACGCCTTTCTTCATCGTGTTGCTCCGGGGGTTATGGTTCATGACCTTATGAGAGATTTTACAATTAGTGGGACAATGTTAGGCACTCTATCTGCATTGTATTTTTATCCTTATTTTATACTCCAAATCCCCTTAGGAGCATTGCTAGATACTCTTGGAACAAGATATTTATTATCGTCAGCACTATTTCTTGCGGCAATTGGCTCAGTTTTATTTGGATCAGCACAAACAATAGAAATAGCTTATCTTGGCAGATTTCTAATTGGTGTTGGATCAAGCGTTGGTTTTTTGGCTGCTCTCACACTTGCAGGGAATTGGTTTCCATCAAATAGGTTTGCTCTAATCTCAGGTTTAACTATGCTAATTGCTATGATGGGAGCCATGTTAGGCCAAGGACCATTAGCGATATTCATTTCTAATTTTGGATGGCGAGCAAGCCTATGGTTTTTAAGTATTTTTGGCTTAATACTTGGCTTATTAGTTATCTTAATCGTTAAAAATACACCCCAAAAGACAAACAAGTCACAAAGACAGTCAAACCCTTTAAAACAGATTATCCCGAATCTAAGAAATGCCTCAAAGTCATTAGAAATGTGGAAAATTGCGTTCGTTGCGGCTACAATGAGCGCTCCTATGCTCACGCTAGGTGGTTTATGGGGCACCCCATATTTAATGAGCGCCTATGAACTAGGAAGATCAGAAGCAGCATTTTTTACATCTTTTATACTTTTCGGATGGGCTTTTTTCGCACCTATATTCGGCTGGCTCTCTGATTTTTTGGGACGTCGAAAGGTAATTTTAACGAGTGGTTCAAGCTTGTTAACTATAGCATTGGGATTAATCGCCCTACTACCTAATCCAACAATTCTTTCGACAGTACTCTTATTTACATTGGTCGGTGTATCAGGTTCTGTAATGGTAAGTGCCTTCGCACTGATTAGAGAAGTAACTCCAAATAAATTCCAGGGCGCATCGATCGGTATTGTAAATGCCATGACAGTTGCTTCTGGAGCAATTTTACAACCCTTAATTGGCTTTATTCTCGATTTACGATGGGATGGGGCTATGATAAAAGGAGCTAGAATATTCACCCAGGCTGATTATAGGTTTTCATTCATGATCATATTTTTTACTGCGCTTTTGGGATTAATCGTATGTCTTTCACTTAAAGAAAAAATCTAACAAGCAATTAAATCAAATTGAAAAATATAAAATTAAATAACAAAATTATCTTGATCATAATTTTGGTATTTTTATTGATTGTCGTATTACAAAATTACCAAAACAATCTCTATATAGCCCCAAAGAAAACTATTATAACTTTGTCAAACGAAAAAAAGACCATCTCTGGAACCATAAGTAAAATTAGAGATGGAGATACGATCGTTTTAGATACCACACCAATTCGGTTAAACGGATTGACTTGTAATGAGTTGGGTACGCCTCTTGGAGACCAAGCAAAATTATTTTTACAAGAAAAAATTTCTTCGAGAAAAGCTACATGCACTTTGAATGGCTCCAAGAGCTATGATCGTGAGATTGGTAGATGTAAAGTAAATACCGTAGGAGACATTGGATTACTTATGATCACATCAGGATTGTGCGGTAGATGCCCACGATATGACCCAGATGAAATATATTTACCTACTCAAAAGTCTGCTGGACCTTTTGTAGGATTAATGCCTGATTATTGTAAGTAAGATAAAATTTATAGGTTTCTTTTGGAAGCATCTAAAAATCTAATAGGCTTGAAAGATAAAGTTGTAAAATTCTGCAACTCAAGAGAAGATATATTAAGATTTAGTGGTCACATTCCAAAGAATTTAAGATACCACGCAAATGCGCCACAAAAACAACCTGTGCAAAAACTTATTGGTAGAATTAGTACAACAGAATTTTTAAATACTAAGAACATTTTAGATAGTATAATAAGGACAAATTATGAATTAAAATGGAATACGACATATTCTGAAAATGAGGTGGGTACAGACTTCATAAAAAGATATGGCTGGTTCGATTTAATTGGCCCAAATGGTCCGTTCCATATGGAGGGTATTCGAATAATGATAGGTTATTGGGGTGCAAATCTTGATTATCAAATGCATTGGCATGAAGCAGAGGAGGCATACGTCCCTCTTGCTGGGTCAGCATTATTCTGGTCAGAGCATAATGGAACAAAGATTGCTGGTGTTGGAGATATTGTAATTCACAAATCAAACGAAAAGCATTGGACAAAAATGACTGATGGCTTTCTCCTAGCATTAGCGATTTGGAAAGGAACCAATTTAAGTGTAAATCCAAAGATTTCTTCCCGAGATGGCACCAAAATACATGAGGTAAAAGAAAAAAAAGATTAAGAGGATTAAGAAATATCTCCACCATTTTCAAGCCAATCTCGGCAATCTGGGCTCAAAACCTTATCACATGCCAAATCGTAAAGCGTTAATTCATCTGGAGATAAGATATCTTTCCAACGACCATTTATCCCTTTATTAATGAAGGTCTTTGCACCACCTTGCCAACTTGCTCCAGCATCGGGAACATAGGTTTCTGCAGCTTCTCGCATCGCTTCAATAGATATTTTTTTTTCAACGTCATTTATTCGATCCGACTCGACGTCAATATCTAAAAACTTAGCAATTTTTTTTATCGAAGCCTTTATATCTTTTTTCATATCAGCATAATTCATAAAAAGAATATTGGGCAAATGACGATAATTCCACCATGATTGAACTCCTTGCAGATGTGACCAAAAGGGGTACCCATCACTTTCCCAATCAAACCATCCTTTAGTGCACCAATCTCTCCAATATGTATGAAAATCATCTGGTGGATGAGGAAATTTATCACCAATTAGTTGAGGTGAGTTATTCATCATGTCATAAACTTCTGGAATATAATTTAAGTGGTGATTCCACAAAGACAATGCAACATCTCTGCCATCACGACTTACGTATATATATTTGATCTCTGGAAAAAAGTGTAAGGCATCTAAAGGTAAATGAGTTTTTATTACCCTTCGATGTTTCTGCCCATTTAACTCCTTCAAAACCACTTCAATAGGAAAATCAGTAGAGTCCAGCCATGGGCTAAATTCCGTTACGTTTTTTGGAAAATTTTGATTTGGAAATAATAGATTTACGACCAAAGCTTGAGTCCAAGTGGTACCAGCTTTCAATGTTGTCGCAATAACTATATCATTGTTACGCGGTTTAAAATCGACCCAACGCTCACTATCTATATGATGGTTTTGAAAAATTAAATTCTTACTAGGATAATTCATTGCTTCACCTGACATAAAAAAATCAGTTAAAGCCTACATCAAAATAATTAAAATATTCAATACACTTTCAGACCTATTTACTCTTCCAATAGATCTTTGATATGTTGTTTTGAGTTTTTTGCAATATAATCCATAAATAAACGCACTTTAGGTTCTTGTAATTTTCGATGTGGATAAAGACATCCAAAAGTTGATGATAATGGTGGTGAATCTTCTAAAATTTTTACTAAAGAACCGGATTTCAGATGTTTCGCCACTTCAAATTTTGGCCGATTTACGATACCACGGCCAGCCAAAGCCCAAGTAGTCAAGAGATCGCCATCATCCGTATCATAAGCACCTTTAGCAAAAACTTTCTGAGGTAACCCATCAACTAATAAGGTCCAATAATACTCCTTACTTCCTGGAAATCTTAATAAAAGACAATTATGTGCGTCACTTTTTAAGCAGGTTGGGGTTTTTGGAACACCTTTGCTTTTCAAATAATCTGGAGAAGCACATAAAACTCTTTCACATTGTAAAATGCTTCTTAATTTCATGGTACTGTCTTCTAATACGCCCAAGAAGAATTCTAAGTCAGCACGCTCTTCCAAAAAATTCGTCTTGCGGTCAGTCAATCGGAGCCGTATTTCGATTTCTGGATATATATCATTAAAAGCTGGAATTAATGGACCAATAATTCTTCTACCCAGACCTAGTGGTGCTAGAGCACGGATCTCACCCCTTGGTTTTCCAGCAAAACCTGCAATTGCAGCTTCAGCACCTTCTACCGATTCAATGATCTTTTCCGCATGTTCGTAGAATAATCTTCCTGTCTCGGTTAATGCTAATTTTCGAGTAGTCCTATTAAATAGTCTTACACCTAATCTTCTCTCAAGTTCTTTAATACGATTTGATGCCACCGCAGGCGTTAATCGTTGATCTCTCCCAGCAGCCGTAATCGATCCGAGCTCAACCACACGAACAAATACTTTGACTGAGTCGAAATATGGCATTTTACTCTCAATTACTTTCAATTATTTTTTGACAGTGAAGGCTTATTTTATATATTTTTCAAGAGATAAAATATATGTATTATAAAATCAAACATGGAGATCTTAAATGTATGAGTATGCTATAATTTGGGAATGGCTGAGCTTTGCTGTAAAATGGATTCATGTCATCACAGCCATTGCTTGGATAGGCTCATCCTTCTATTTTATTGCTTTGGATTTAAGTCTGCAAAAAAGAGCAAATCTACCTGATGGAGTTTCTGGTGAGGAATGGCAAGTACACGGTGGTGGCTTTTATCATATTCAGAAATATTTAGTCGCTCCAAAGGAACTGCCAACTCATCTAACCTGGTTTAAGTGGGAAAGTTACGCCACATGGTTATCTGGCTTCGCATTAATGTGTATTATTTATTACGTTGGAGCAGATCTATATTTAATCGACAAAAATTTATGGGATATTGAACCCTGGTTAGCCATAATTGTCTCTGTTGGCTCCATAATTATTTCATATTTAATTTACGATTTTTTATGTAGGTCAAAATTGGGAGGAAAACCCACATTACTTATGTTAATATTATATTTAATTCTAATATTTGCCGCATGGGGTTATACTCAAATATTTACTGGCAGAGCGGCTTTTTTGCATCTTGGTGCGATTACAGCCACTATAATGTCCTGTAACGTGTTTATGGTTATTATTCCCAACCAAAAAATCGTAGTCGCCGATTTAATTGCAAATAAAACACCAGACCCAAAATATGGTAAAATTGCAAAGTTACGTTCAACTCATAATAATTATTTAACCCTCCCTGTTATATTTCTTATGCTGTCAAATCATTATCCTCTTGCTTTCGCAACAGAATACAATTGGATTATTGCAAGCATGGTTTTTTTAATGGGAGTCACGATAAGGCATTACTTTAATACAATGCATGCTCGAGCAGGAAAGCCGACTTGGACTTGGGCAATTACAATAATTATTTTTCTTATTATAATGTGGTTATCAACAGTTCCAAATGTACTTAGCAACAAAAAAACTCAAATACCCACAGCTCTAGAATCTTTAAGAACTTCACAAAAATTTGAAAGCGTCGAAAGTATTATAATTGGTCGTTGTTCAATGTGTCATGCCTCTGAACCAGTTTATCCAAATATTCATATAGCACCCAACAATGTTTTGCTAGAAACTGAGGAACAAATCATCCAAAATGCTAGAGGTATTTATCTTCATGCGGGTCGTAGCAAGGCTATGCCACCAGCAAATGTTACTTGGATGGAAGAACATGAGCGGACTTTACTCGTTCAATGGTACGAAGAAGCATTGTAAAGTAATCAATAGAAAATTACTTTAATTCGACCTCAACAAAAGACATCGGATAATTTGAGTTATTTATCACATTATGCTCCACCCCTTCAGATCTTCTATAAGCCGTACCCGCTGGAACCAAAACTTCGCGTTTAGTCCCGATTTCTTCTAATAACATATTACAGTCACTGACAGCAGTAATAACATAATCAAACTCATGCTTATGCCAACCAGTTTCTGAACCAGCTTCAAAATCAAATCTGGTAACTCGAACCTTATCATCTTCAATTAGCAATGACGCTTCAGCTTTAGCTCTTTTCATGCTCAATCCTTTTTAATTAGCAATAAAAATATTATTGAATAATAATTTTTGAATAGCTACTCCAATTTGTAAGTTTATTGAAATCGGGAAGGAAAACCGTTTGACTTATAGTCATTTGCTTTAGTGAATTCGACAAAGTTCGTTTAACTTCCATCACTTTAATATCATCCTTGAACGCTTTGGTGTTGAGCTCTCGCTCTGATATTATTTCTGTGGTCAAGCTATCTGCAAGCTCACCGCCCGAGAAAGGAAAGGACAAACCATTTGGCCGCCCACGAAACCTAAATTCCTGACGCTCTCCATGATGATCGATCCAAATCATCTCAAATAGCAGATCTTTAGTCTTAACAGATATGATATAATGACCATCTAATGGGGGTAAGCCTTGTTCATAGACACAAGATCCCTTTATTAAAGCCCATTTTCCCAAAAAACTTTTGTATTGCATAGATACCAACCATTTTAAATGAGACTAATATTATAAATCATTTAATAAATAAACTACACTCCATACCAACACTGTACTAAATTCCATTATCTTTTAGGTCCAAATTGAAAATAAATTTCTAAATTATTTCATTGAGAACTTGAATTTTATTTGAATATAACCCCAATATCCAACCACAAATAACCATATATAGGTCAAGATGAAGAATTATTATAAAAACTATGTTGATGGCAATTGGATCGATGGGGGTTCAGGTGTAATACCAGTCGACAATCCAGCCAACGGGGAGCACCTAGCTGATCAAGCTTGTGCTGATTTCAATGATATTGACAAGGCAGTTAAAGCAGCAAAGCGTGTTCACAAAGAAGGTCTATTAACCGCTATGCGGCCAGTTGAAAGGGGTAGAATGGTTAAAAAGATGGGAGAATTTCTTCTTCAAAATGCTCCTCTGATATCTAAAGAGTTAACTTTGGAGGCTGGCAAACCTTTATGGGAGTCTGAGATTGAAATTCGAGGAGCCGCTCGATACTTTGAATATTACGGTAACCAGGCAGAAACAATTGAAGGGAAATCAATACCGCTTGGTGAAAACTATTATGATTTTACTGCTTATGAACCATATGGAGTTTCAGCTCAGATTATACCTTGGAACTTTCCTTTTGAAATGACCTCGAGATCTTTATCTGCCGGGCTAACAACTGGTAACTCTTGCGTCGTTAAAACAGCAGAGAATGATCCTCTAACCCAATACTGGTTTGCTAAGGCGGCAGAATATGCCGGTTTTCCAGATGGTTCTGTTAATTTACTCTGTGGTTTGGGTAAAGAAGCTGGTGTTGCACTTTCATCTCATCCTGAAGTCAATCAAATTGTGTTCACAGGATCAGTTGCTACCGGCTCAGCAATAGCAGGGGAAGCCGCTAAAAATATCGTTCCATGTACATTAGAGTTAGGAGGAAAATCTGCTGCTATTGTTTACGATGATGCGGATTTGGATAATTTGCTCAATTCTTTAAGGTGGGGAATATTTTATAACGCTGGCCAAGTTTGTTCTGCTATGAGCAGAATAATTGTTCCAAGGAAACTTCAGGAAGAAATTTCAGAAAGAGCCGGCGAATTAGCAAAATCCTTATCTGTTGGACCAGGTTCAGAGCGAAAAGAATTTGGTAATAATATGGGATCATTAATATCTGAGTTACAAAGAGACCGGGCACTAGCGCTTTGCCAAAAAGCTCAAAGTGCAGGAGCATCAACTGTCACTGGAGGACACAAATTAAATCGACCAGGCTGGTTCTTAGAGCCCACCATATTTAACAATGTTACTCCCGACATGGAGATAGCTCAAACTGAGGTTTTCGGACCAGTCTTGTCAATAATTCCGTATGACACAGATGAACAAGCGCTCGATATAGCAAATGGTACAGATTATGGTTTGGTTTCTGGGGTTTTCACAAAGGATTTAGACCGGGCAATGGTTTCTGCTCAAAAAATGCGTGCAGGCCAGGTTTTTATAAATGAATGGTTCGCAGGCGGGGTTGAAACTCCTTTTGGTGGATATGGTAAATCAGGTTATGGTCGAGAAAAAGGCCGAGAAGCACTTTGGAATTATATTCAGACTAAGAATATAGCCATAAGGCTTGGTAAAGGTGCGGCAGGTCGGGCTTAAATTAAAACAATTAAATAAAGGTAGAGTATCTTATGGAGAATAAATTCGAACTAGGTCTTAAGAAAAGAAAAGAAACACTAGGTGCAAAATATGTAGAAGAAAATCTTGCTTTAGCCGATAACTTTACCAAACCTTTTCAAGAAGCGATGACTGAATGGTGCTGGGGATTTGGATGGGGGGATGAAACAATTGATAAGAAAACCAGATCAATGATGAATCTAGCTATGATTGGCGCATTAGGAAAAATGCATGAATGGGAAATCCATTGTAACGGTGCAATAAAAAATGGGGTGTCCTTGGAAGAAATTAGAGCAATTATTCACGTGGTTGCTATCTATTGTGGAGTTCCACAATCATTGGAATGTTTTCGAGTAGCCCGAAAGGTTTTGGAAGAACATAAGTTGTTATGATAGGAAATTTAAAAACTTAAGAACTTACGAACACTATGTTCAAATTCTATAGGCTTTTCTGCATGGACCCAGTGTCCTGCGCCGACAATTCTTTTAACTCTCAGGTTTGAAAATTTTTTTCGCATTAACGAAATACTATCTGTTGAAACATAGGTTGAATTTTCTCCAACTATCAATAAAGTTTTACCATTAAATACTTGATTAGAACTTGGAAAATTTACAATTTTTCCCATATTTTTCTCCAGACTTGATAAATTTAGGTCCCAGGTTGTATGAGATTTAAATTTCAAATTCTGAAGCAAGAAATCCCGAACTTCTTTTTCTTCAATGAACGACGCAAGAACATTATCCGCATCTCTTCTAGACTTGACAAGTTTCAAATCAATACTTTGTAAAGCTTTAACAATGTCTATTTGCGAATGATCGTAGTTGATTGGTGCAATATCAACTACAATTAGCTTTGCCACTATTTTCGGGTCCTGTAATGCTAAGTACATAAAAGCTTTACCGCCCATGGAGTGACCCAGGATGCTACAGTAACCTCCAAAGGATTTTATTACTTTTTCCAGATCATCAGCCATTGCTTCATAACTATGATCTGGATGAGAACTACTATTACCATGATTGCGCATATCTACTGAGATTACATACCATTTATCTGATAAGCGCCGAGAAATTACACCCCAATTTTTGGCTGAGCCAAACAATCCATGTGCGATTATCAGTGGGGGGTGTTTTGGATCTCCCACTTTGATAGCATTTAACATAATGTTTTTCTTAATTCTTGTATTTTGAGATCAAATTTTCTAATTCGACGATCAAATTCTTACGTAATATCGTCTTTTGAGCAGGTTGTGATTTCCATTCCTCATTAGTAGTCATCTCAGAAGCAAGTTTAGCTCCTAAGTATAGGTCTTTTATTAATACCTCACCTTTTTCTAGCTCATTCTCTCCTTCGATAATCGCAATGGGACTATTGCGTATATCAGCGTATTTCAATTGATTCCCAAAATTCTTAGGATTCCCCATATAAACTTCAGATCGTATACCTGCTCTCCTTAACTCTACAGCCATCGATTGATAATCATTTAATCTGTCACGATCCATTACGGTAATAATGACTGGACCTTGCTCAGTAATTTTAGAAGATTTCCGACTTTCTAATGCAGCAAGTAACCTATCTACTCCAATAGACATCCCAGTAGCAGGAACCTCTTGCCCAGTAAACCGCTTTACCAGATCATCATATCGACCTCCCCCTGCGACAGAACCAAATCGCCTTTTTAATCCCTTTTCATCAACTATATCAAAAGTTAATTCTGCCTCAAGAACTGGACCAGTATAATACCCAAGTCCTCTTACAACAGACGGATCAATTAAAACACGATCAACCCCATAACCCTGTGCTTCAGTACTTTCGGAGATCTTTTCAAGATCCAAAATACCTTGCTCTCCTATTTTAGAACCAGTTACCAAATATGATAAATTCTTGAGTGTCTGCTGATTAGTCTCAGATTTTGCCCCTAAAAACTGCAAAATCAGAGATAGTTGGCTATCAGATAAGTTTGCACCATCTGTATAATCACCACTTTCATCCTTTCGTCCTTTTCCCAAAAGATCCTTGACACCTGAAGCGCCGAGCCGGTCCAATTTATCTATTGCCCTTAAAACAATTCCTCGCTGCTCAGCACATTTCTGCAAATCATTTGATTCAAATAGACCTATTTTTTCTAAAACACCGTTAAGAACTTTTCGATTATTTACTTTTATTATATAATCACCCCGATTAATTCCTGTAGCCTCTAATGAATCTGCAAGCATTAAACACATTTCAGCATCAGCAATCATATGAGAAGAACCGACAGTGTCCGCGTCACATTGATAGAATTGTCGAAAACGGCCAGGACCAGGTTTTTCATTCCGCCAAACAGGACCCATACAATAACGTCTATATGGACTGGGTAGTTTATTTCGATGTTGAGCATAAACTCTCGCCAACGGGGCTGTTAAATCATAGCGCAAAGCCAACCAGCTATCTTCTTCCTGCCATGCAAAAACTCCTTCATTTGGCCTATCAATATCAGGTAAAAATTTCCCCAAAGCATCAACATTTTCTATCGCGCTAGTCTCTAGGGGTTCAAAACCATACATATGATAAACTTCCATTATTTTTTGAAGCATCGAGTTGCGAACTCTAATCTCACTACCAAAATAATCTCTAAATCCTTTGGGTGTCTCAGCCTTTGGCTTCATATTTTTTACTTTTTTTTGCTTAGACATTCTCTTGCCAATTTGTTGTTATCATTTACGTCCTAAACCAAGGCCATGAAAGGAGCAAGGTTTCCCACATCAAAGCCTAGTAATTAATATTGCTCTACCTTATGGTTAAAAATCAATAAGAAGAGCAAGAAAATGAAAAATAATAAAACAAAAACCATAGAAGAATATGTTGCTCATCTACAATTGATGGTAGACGACCTCAACGCCGTAGTGACTGAGCAAAATAAACAAATTTCAAATTTAAAACAAAGGGTTGAGTTCTTATTGTCTCGCGAGGCTGAGAGAGAGTACGCTGACCAAAACTCTCTAATAATGTCCGATAGCAAACCACCTCATTGGTAATAGACTGTTTAAGAAGTAGCTACTAAATTAATTTAAAAGTCTTTAACCTCAACCACTCCACCCAACGACTTTAAAGCACCTTTTGTTTCAGGAGTGACAGGAAATTTTCCATTTAACAACATTTCAACATCTCCTGGCAAACTGGGGTGCATTAAAATTAATCTTATAGGACCGACTGCTTTACTGTTAATTCCTGATTTTGCCCTTTCCAACACTGAAGCAACGGATGGTAAGACCTCACTCTCATTAACATAGACACTTAAGCCTGCTAATGCCCCTCCAGATATAGCCTTATCGACCGGTTGAACCGAACGCGCTAAAATCTTTAATTGACCACTTTCTAAATTCGCATCAACAGTCAAAACTATATTATCTCCAGGTTCCAAGAATTCTCTCGACGCCTCTAAAACATCTGAAAACATTGTAACTTCATATATTGCCGAGGGATCAGATAATTGCACGAAAGCATATCTATTACCCCGCGCCGATTTACGCTCCTGTCTCGCCGTGACTGTTCCAGCTATCTTGATAATTGACGCACCATTTTTTACCTTAGCTTCTACTTCAGAAAAATTGATGATCTTATTTCGCTTAAGAGCCGTCGAATAATCGTCCAGAGGATGCCCACTCAAATAAAATCCAACAGCTAAATGCTCTTGGCTTAGCCTTTCCATTGGAAGCCAGTCATCTGTTTTAACTATCCTCGGCTCAGGCAAATCTTCTCCAGTATTACCAAATAGTGAAACCTGAGTTGAATTACGATCTTCATTAGCTGCACTAGAATAATTAATCAACGCATCCAAAGCTCTAAAAATCTTTTGTCTATTATTATCCAATATATCAAAAGCCCCAGCACGAGCTAGCATTTCTAATGGCCTTCTTCCTATTCGTTTAAGATTAACTCGCCTTGCAAAATCATATATATTTACAAATGACTTATTGCCCCGAATTTTGATAACCATTTCCATAGCATCTACACCAATATTCTTTAACCCCCCGAGAGCATAATATATGCTTCCATCTTGTACAGTAAATTTAGCACCAGAATTATTTATACATGGTGGAAAAATTTTAATCCCCAGTCTATCAATCTCTTGCTTATAAACATTTAACTTCTCTGTAATATGAAGGTCACAATTCATAACCGCGGCCATAAACTCAACCGGATGATTAGCTTTCAACCAGGCAGTCTGATAACTAACCACAGCATACGCAGCGGCATGCGATTTGTTAAAACCATAATTTGCAAACTTTTCTAAAAGGTCAAAAACTTCCTTAGCCTTTTGCTTTTCAACACCATTCTTAGCAGCACCACTCTCAAATTTTGGTCTTTCTGCGTCCATCGCTTCCTTTATTTTTTTTCCCATTGCACGACGTAACAAATCTGCACCACCAAGAGAATAACCACCCATTACCTGAGCAATCTGCATAACTTGCTCTTGATACACGATTATTCCCTGTGTTTCCTCTAAGATATGGTCAATAAGAGGGTGGATTGATTGCAAGTTTCGCTGTCCATTTTTGACCTCACAATACGCTGGAATGTTTTCCATTGGGCCTGGTCGATATAAAGCCACCAAAGCAACTATATCTTCTATAGATGTAGGCTTCATCCGTCTTAAAGCATCCATCATACCAGCGCTTTCAACCTGAAAAACGGCAACAGTTTTAGCGCTAGAATACAGATCGAAGGTGGCTTTATCATCCAATGGAATGCTATCTATTTCGATATTAACATCCCTTAACTTTAATAGGTCGATAGCATTCTTAATTACGGTTAAAGTTTTTAAACCCAAAAAATCAAACTTTACTAAACCAGCTTGTTCAACCCATTTCATATTAAACTGGGTCGCTGGCATTTCTGATCGGGGGTCTTGGTAAAGAGGGACTAATTCATCTAATGGTCTGTCACCTATCACAATACCAGCAGCATGGGTTGCCGCATTTCTCAATAAACCCTCTACTTGCCGTGCATAATTTAACATTCGATCTACAACTTCTTCAGAGTTTGCAGCCTCTTGTAATTTAGGTTCATCCTTTAAAGCTTTTTCAATTGAAACCGGTCTAACACCCTCAATCGGAATTAATTTTGATAATCGGTCTACCTGGCCATACGGCATTTGTAATACCCGCCCCACATCTCGAACAGCCATTTTTGATAACAACGCACCAAAAGTGATGATTTGACCAACTTTATCATTTCCATACTTATCCTGAACATATTGGATAACTTCCTCACGTCTATCCATGCAAAAATCGATATCAAAATCGGGTATTGAAACACGTTCTGGATTAAGAAATCGTTCAAATAATAATGAATATCGTAATGGATCTAGATCAGTTATAGTTAAAGCATAAGCAACCAAAGACCCTGCTCCAGAGCCTCGCCCAGGTCCAACAGGAATTTCACGAGATTTCGCCCATTTTATAAAATCAGCAACAATTAAAAAATAACCTGGAAAACCCATTTCTTCAATAACTTTAAGTTCAAAATCTAACCTGGTTTCATAATCTTTTATTGGCGCTACACAATCAATTTTTGCTAATCGTAACCTCAGTCCCTCTGCCGCCTCCTGCCTAAGCAATTGGACCTCATTGTCAGAAAATCTTGGCAAAATGGGCTCTCGAACGTTTGCTTTAAATGCACACCTTTTGGCTATTTCAACAGTATTTTCTATTGCTTCGGGAAGGTCCGCAAATAAGGCCATCATTTCTTCTTGAGACTTGAAGTAATGCTCTGTTGTGAAGCGCCGCCTATCTTCTTTTTGATCAACGTATGTCCCATCCCCAATACAAATTAATGCATCATGTGCCTCAAACATTTCTCTATTTGGAAAATAAACATCATTAGTTGCAACTAAAGGTAAGTCCAACTCATATGCTAATTGAATAAATTGTTCCTCTGTCGAAACTTGATTGTCAGGATATCTGCCCTCCGAAATAGGATGTCGTTGAACTTCAACATATAATCGATCAGAAAATGAGCTTTTTAACTGAAGTAAATCAGCTTTTGCCTGCTCTATATTATTATTAATTAACTGACGTCCAATTGGACCATCAGATCCACCAGTTAGACAAATCAATCCTTCGTTATGATCACATACTTCCTTTATATTTAATCCAATACTGTTCTCAGTATTACTTAGATAAAATACTGAGTTTAACTTAAGTAAGTTATTGTAACCGACTTGATTTTGAGCCAATAAAACTAAGTATTGTTTGTCATCAGTTATTCCATTTTTATTCTCTTCAACATCAGCGATTATTTCTATTTGGCAACCAACTATTGGTTGCACCCCAGCCGTTGATAAAACAGTAGAAAATTCTAATGCCGCAAACATATTATTCGTGTCAGTAACAGCAACAGCGGGCATCTTATTACCAATGCAGTATTTTCCCAAATTCTTTAAAGCAATCGCGCCTTCAAGAAGTGAGTATTCTGAATGTACACGAAGATGGATGAATCGAAGTTCTTTTTTCATACGTCATATTAATCATAAGAAGGTGGTATCTAAAAGAGGAACTGTTTATATTATGTATTTATAAAATACATACTCAAAATATTGATAATCGATATTAAAAAAAGCAGGTAAGATAAGCGAAGAAAAAAACTGGAAAAATTATGGGAAAATTAACAACACATGTATTGGATACAAGTAAAGGGGTCCCAGCGTCGAATATGACAATAAAGCTTTATTACTTGGACGCAGACAAAAAAAAATTAATTGGCTCATTCATTACTAATAAAGATGGCAGAGTCGACCATCCTCTGTTGGAAGGAAGTAATTTTCATCAAGGAAGGTATGAATTAGTGTTCCATGTTGGAGCATATCAAAAAAATATAGATAAAACTGATACAGAAAATCAGTTCTTAAACCTAATACCGATACAATTTTTTATCAGCGACAATACTCACTACCATGTACCACTGCTATATTCCCCATTTGGTTACTCAACATACAGAGGTAGTTAATGCAAAAGATAACTTTTATTCTAAATGGTGAAGAAGTATCCTTAGAAGTCTTATCATCTACAACAACTTTACTCGACTGGTTAAGGGAAGAAAAAAAACTAACCGGAACAAAAGAAGGTTGTAACGAAGGTGATTGTGGAGCCTGCACCGTATTGGTAACTGATTTAAAAAAAGGCCGGACAGAGCACAAGGCTCTTAATGCTTGCATTTTATTCTTACCTCAACTTGATGGTAAAGCAGTAAGAACTATAGAAGGATTAGCATCAAAAACCTCTGATTTAAGAATTCAAGAAGAAATGATTTCAAATCATAGCAGTCAATGTGGTTTTTGCACTCCAGGTATTGTAGTTTCACTACTAACAGCTCAGTTAAATAAAGATAAAAATTACGATGATATCTTAGCGGGGAATCTCTGTAGATGCACAGGCTACACTCCAATTATTGATGCAGCTATAGCTGCTGAAAAAACTGCTAAAATGCCAGTATGGGTCAAAGCTGACAATAATAAGCTCAAGAAAATCTCCACCAATAAAAAATCTAAGCAAAGCAAATTATTTCTACCACAAACGATCAAAGATCTTGAAAAATGGTGCACTAAAAACCCAGAAGGTATACTAGTTGGTGGGGCAACTGATGTAGGTTTATGGGTAACAAAAAAACTAATGGATTTAAAACAGATCTGCTTCATTGGTCAAATCTCCGAAATGAGTCAAATAAAAACGGCCAATCAATCTCTAAATATTGGTGCATGCACAACAATTGAAACCCTAAGAAATAATATTAAAACCAGTCACCCAGAATTTTCGGAATTATTAAGACGATATGGGTCCACTCAAGTTAGGAATGCGGCTACGATAGGTGGAAATATAGCGAATGGCTCACCAATTGGCGATTCTTCACCAGCTCTTATTGCATTAGGAGCAACAATCTCGCTTAATCTTAAGGGAAAACACCGAACTATTCCAATTGAAGAATTTTTCATAAAATATGGCATACAAAACAAACAAAAAGGAGAGTTTATAGAATCTATAAATATGCCAAGAAAAGAGGGAAACTTCAGATGCTATAAAATTTCAAAAAGATTTGATCAAGATATCTCGGCTATTTGTGGATGTTTTAATATTACTATTAAAAAAGACACTATTATAAACGCTCGCATTGCTTTTGGTGGAATGGCAGAGATCCCTAAACGGGCTATCGCAGTAGAAAACTTTTTAATGGGCTCATCCTGGAGCGACGAAACAATCTCAAAAGCTTGTTTAGAATTTGAAAATGATTTCAATCCAATTTCGGATATGCGCGCTTCATCACAATATAGAAACTTAGTGGCTAAAAATTTATTGAAAAAATATTTCATAGAATTGTCGAAAACAGAAAAAAATACCAATGTTTTAAGAGTAAAGATATGAGTATATTGAAACCCTTACCCCATGATGCAGCAGCCTTACACGTAAGTGGATCCGCTCAATATACTGATGATATCCCCACACCTGACAATACATTACACTTAGTTTTTGGTTTATCAGAAATTGCTCACGGAAGAATTGTAAAAACTGACCTGACAGATGTTAAATCAGCATCTGGAGTAAGTTGCGTTTTAATGGCAAAAGACATTCCAGGTAAAAATGACATTTCACCTTCACCATTTCCTGAACCTTTGCTAAGCGATGGAACCCTAAATTACATTGGACAGCCAATATTCATTTGCGCTGCCACCAGTCATTTGTTGGCGCGGCGAGCAGCAAAGCTGGCAAAAATTGAGTATAAGAAAAAAAAGGCAATCATAACCATTGAGGAGGCAATTAAAGCAAAGTCTCTTTTAGAAAAACCAGTTGTCTATAATAAAGGTGATCCTGAAAATACGATATTAAATTCTGAATTTAACCTAAATGGAACTATCAACATCGGTGGGCAAGAACATTTTTATTTAGAAGGTCAAGCTGCATTAGCCATACCTCATGACGATGGCGATATTACAATCCATTGCTCTACTCAACATCCAACCGAAGCACAACATAAGGTGGCAGATGCTTTAAAAAAACCTATGAATGCCGTTAGAGTACAAGTTAGACGAATGGGTGGTGGTTTTGGTGGAAAAGAAAGTCAATCTAACGCTTTAGCCGTTGCTTGCGCAATAATGGCTAACCAAACCGGTAAACCTTGCAAAATGCGATATGATCGAGATGACGATATGATTGTCACGGGTAAGCGGCATGATTTCCGAATTGACTACAATGTTGGCTTTAATGGTAAAGGTAAGATTACTGGCATAGAGTTCAAACAATTTGTCCGTTGTGGCTGGAGTGCAGATCTTAGTTTAGCTATAGCAGATAGGGCAATGCTTCACAGCGACAATGCATATTTCCTCTCAGATGCTAAAATAACATCATATAGATTACTTACAAATACACAGTCAGCAACCGCTTTTCGTGGGTTTGGTGGACCTCAAGGGATGATTGGGATTGAACAAGTCATAAATCACATCTCTCAATACTTAGGAAAAGACTCTTTAACTGTAAGGGAGCAAAATTTTTATAATAACCCATCGAAAAGAAAAAATGAGGTCCAAACTACTCCTTATCATATGCAGGTAAAAGACAGCATAATTAAACCTCTAGTAAAGCAACTAAAGTCTTCATCCAACTACACCAAGAGGCGATTGGAGATTGAGAATTGGAATAACAAAAACAAATTTTTAAAAAAGGGGTTAGCACTGACGCCCGTAAAGTTTGGGATATCCTTTACTTTAACACACCTAAATCAAGCTGGAGCTTTAGTTCATGTGTATCAAGATGGGTCAATAAGAATTAATCATGGTGGGACAGAAATGGGACAAGGCTTGTTCCAAAAGGTAGCTCAAGTGGCTGCTCAAGAATTTTCCCAACCTATAGAAAACATAAAAATCACAGCTACTGATACTGGAAAGGTACCCAATACTTCTGCTACTGCAGCTAGCTCGGGAACAGACTTAAACGGCATGGCTGTAAAAGTCGCATGTGAAAAAATTAAGCTTAGGCTGAAATCTTTCTTAGGTAAAACTTATAAACTTAAGGCAACGGAAATCGAATTTCTGAATGGATCCATATATTGTAAAGGAAAAGAATATTCTTTTAAAAGCATTATCAAACAAGCCTATGAAAACCGAATAAGCTTAAGTGCTACAGGCTTTTATGCAACTCCTGAAATTAAATGGGATAGGCTTAAAGGTAAAGGTAATCCGTTTTATTACTTTGCTTATGGCGCCGCAGTAACAGAAGTCATTATTGACACTCTAACTGGAGAAAATCGGATACTTAGGGTGGATATTTGTCACGATGCCGGAAAATCAATAAATCCAGCAATAGATATTGGGCAAATACAAGGTGGTTATGTTCAAGGCGCTGGCTGGCTAACAACCGAAGAACTCATTTGGAATGAAGAAGGCAAGCTTATGACACATGCACCTTCAACCTATAAAATCCCAGCCTGCTCAGATCGACCAAGAATTTTTCATACAAACTTATTCCATTATGAAGGAAATAAAAAACAGACTATATACAGAAGTAAAGCAGTTGGAGAACCTCCTCTTATGTTAGGTATTTCTGCACTAATGGCATTAAATGATGCTATCGCATCTGTTGGCGATTGGGATCGATACGCATTGCTCGATACACCAGCAACCCCAGAAAAAATACTTTTTGAAATACAAAAGCAAATTAGAGGTATTTAGAATTGAGTTTTGACTTAAATTTGATGCATGAATATCTTAAGAAGTATAATGAGGTCGTAAGAATTTTAATACTTAAAACTTCGGGTTCGGCTCCTAGAAATTCAGGTACCTGGATGATTGTTTGGAAAAATGGACAAAACAGGACAATAGGTGGTGGCCAACTTGAATACGAAGTCACAAAAAGTGCGCGAGATTTATTAAACAGCAGTCACAGCCAGAAAATAAAAAAATATAGTTTAGGGCCCGATATCGGCCAGTGTTGCGGTGGTAGCGTTGAAGTGCTCATAGAAAAAATGAATATTGAAAAATTAGGAATTATTTCAAAAGAAGATGGGTTTTTTGCAAGGCCAATATCTAGAAGTAATAAAAGTTTGAAGTTATCCTCAATATTGAAAAAATTCCGAAATAAATCTATTCCAATAGAATACATTTTTTGCGATGGGTGGTTAATCGAGCCATTAGTAAAAGAGAAAAGAAATCTTTGGATTTACGGTGCTGGGCACGTTGGAACGGCAATAGCAAATACAATACATAAATTAGAAAGATTTAATATTTTCTGTCTAGATACTTCTGAAGAACGCTATCCAAATGACTTCCCAAAAAATGTAGAAAGATTGATAGCAGTTAATCCTGCAGAATTGGTCAAATATGCCCCAGGAGATACTCATCACTTAATACTAACTTATTCTCATGCATTAGATTTAGAAGTTTGCAACCAATTATTAAAACAACCTTTCTTATCTGCAGGCCTGATAGGTTCGAAAACGAAATGGGTTAGATTTAAAAAAAGATTGGGTGAACTGGGCTATAATTCAGAGCAAATTCATAGAATTATATGTCCGATTGGAGATCCTTCTCTAGGTAAATCTCCTTATGAGATAGCAATTGGGGTCGCAAATATGCTTCTTGATTATGACAAAATACATGTTTCAAGGAAAGAAGAGCTCAGTATATAAAAGCTAATATTCACCATAAAAAATTTGTTTCAATAATTGGATCACTAGTCTTTCGTGTCATTACCTTTTTTTAAGAACAATAAAATACAAAAGCCAATCAAGATTAAACTAATGATAAACGGTGAACCTGGAAAGTAGAGAACTGTTCGATCTCCAGTAAAAAATCCAAAGGTTGATGTCATTAACAAAGGTGAAACAATCATGCCAATAGCGGCTATACTAGTAAGTAACCCTTGCAGTTCACCTTGTTGATCATCGGGAACCGCTTGACTCATTAAGCCTTGCAAGGCAGGTCCAGCAATCACTCCCAAACTAATGATTGGAATTAATAGCCAAATCATCCAGGGCTGCGAAACAAACGCTATCAAAAAAAAGCAAATCATATTCAGATATAATGCAAAAATAACAGTTTTACGTTCGCCCACATATTTTATTATCTTTCTCATCAAGTAACCCTGAGTTATCGCCATGCAAAAACCAAAAGCAGCGAACGAATAACCTATCTGAATTGGAAGCCAACCAAACTGTTCTTCTGACCAATATGCCCAAATAGCAGGATAAACATAAAACGCGATGTCATATATAAACAAGATGAATAGCAGTCGTGACACCCCTACAATTTTACTCAAATGTTTTAATGCACCTAATGGATTAGCTCTTAAAAGTTTAAAAGGCCTTTTATTCTTCTCATTAACGGTCTCAGGCAACACGAAGTAACCCAAGCAAAAATTTGAAAATGCTAATAGTGCTGCTGCGTAAAATGGTGCCCTAGATGAGAACTCACCCAATATTCCGCCTAATAAAGGCCCCAAAACGAACCCAATACCAAATGCTGCTCCAATTAATCCGAAATTTTGAGATTTTTCATCATTTTTGGAAATGTCGGCCATGTACGCCATAGCTGTAGAATGGGTGGCAGCAGTCATTCCACCTATCAACCGTCCAACAAATAAAATCCAAATTGATGCAGCATACCCCATTATTACATAATCGATGGCCATCACAAATAATGAAATTAATAAAATTGGTCTTCTTCCATAACTATCCGAAAGATTACCTAAGAGTGGCCCAAAACAAAATTGCATAAAGGCAAATGATGTAGCTAACAATCCACCCCAGATTGCCGCAGCACTAACATCTACATTTCCTAATTCTTTTAAAAGGGCCGGCATGACTGGGCCAATCAATCCAATGCCCATTGAATCAATAATTACTGTAATTATTAAAAAAGTCTTAGCACTATTGATATTCATAAGATGTAAATTCCAAAAATTGGATTTTTGATGGATTAGATTTAATATAGGATTCAGACTTTTCTGGGCGGGGCTCCACCGAGAAACTTATTATCTTTTTGGTAATCACAACCCTGTTCAGCCATCTCAAGGTGTAATCGATTACCTTTATAGGGATGACTTAATGCAATTTTTTCGTCAAATTCAATTCCTAAACCAGGTGCACTTGGAGCTTTAATAAAACCATCTTCCCATTTGATACTATTCTTAATTAATTTTAGATGGAATTCCCCACCTGTTAAAATTGTTTCAACTAACAAGAGGTTTGGAATATTTGCTGCGAGCTGTATGTTTGCAGCCCACTCAACAGGGCCAGCATATAGATGAGGGGCGATTTGTGCATTATAAGCTTCACCAATTGCTGCAATCTTTTTAGTTTCTAGTATGCCTCCAGATCTACCTAAAGCAGGTTGAAGAATAGCCGCTCCACCTGTTCTTAGAATTGTGCTGAACTCAGCTTTGGTAGTCATCCGCTCTCCCGTGGCAATAGGTATCCGAACCTGTTTTGCAACATTTTCAAACTCTAATAAATTATCTGGAGGTATTGGTTCTTCAAACCAAAGAGGATCAAAAGCCTCAAGTCTTCGCCCAAGTCTTATTGCCCCTGCAGTATTGAATTGACCATGAGTACCAAAAAGTAAATCTGCTTTAGTACCTACGGCATCTCTTATAGCCCTACAAAACTCAACAGATTTTTCAATATCATACATCGAGGGATGATGACCTCCTCTTATTGTATAAGGACCCGCTGGATCAAACTTTAATGCCGTAAAACCTAATTTTACCATTTCAACCGCAGACTCCGCGGCCATTTCTGGAGATAACCAAAAGTCATTAATATTGTGATGTGGTAAGGGATAAAGATAGGTATAAGACCTAATGCGTTCGTTCATTAAGCCACCCAATAAAGCATAGACGGGTCTTTCATGAGCTTTACCTAATATATCCCAACAAGCAATCTCCAATCCTGAAAATGCACCCATCACAGTCAGATCTGGTCGCTGAGTAAAGCCACTTGAATACACACGCCTAAACATTAGTTCAATATTTTCTGGATTTTCTCCCAACATATGACGATTGAAAACATCTTCAATTACGGATCGCATCGCGTCAGGACCAATAGATGAAGCATACACTTCACCGTAACCAACAACTCCATTATCAGTTATTAATTTGACAAATATCCAATAACGACCACCCCAACCAGGCGGAGGGGTGCCCACTACAAATATTTCAAGATCTTTTAATAACATACTGTGACTCTTTGCAGAATTTGTTTTGAACTACTTTCTATTAGCAACTAAAAAACATTAATCAAATACAATCACGTTACGACGACTCTTACCAGATTTAACATCTTCGATCGCTTCGTTAATTTCATCTAATGAGTATTTACGAGTCACTAATTCATCTAATTTTAATCGACCTTGCTGATATAGATCAATCAAGTAAGGAATATCTTTTTTTAGAACGGTTCCTCCCATATAAGATCCAAGAAGTGATTGACTGCCAGTAGCTAAAATGACCGGTTCTACTTTAAATTTTGCTCCAGATGGTGGCATTCCAACCATAACAAGACTACCACCGACACTTAGAAATCTACTAGCTCCTTCATAAGCAAAAATAGAACCCACTGTAACAAATACATGGTCGGCACCTCTACCTCCCGTCATATTTTTTACTATTCTGTGTGGTTTTTCTACACTTGCCAAAATACCATCCGTTGCTCCAAACTCTTTGGCGTCTGCTAACTTTTCTTCCGATAAATCAATTACAATAATTTTGGAGGCACCCGCCAAAGCAGCGCCTTGAATTGCATTTAAACCCACACCGCCAGCACCAATTACAACAACATTCGATCCTGGTAGAACTTTAGCGGTATTTGTTACAGCGCCGACTCCTGTAATCACCCCGCATGCTAACAAAGATGCAGATGTCATTGATATACTTTCTGGAATAGCCTGTATCTGACTTTCATGAAGCACTGCTTTCTCAGCAAAAGCTCCTGTAGCTAAGCCTTGCTCAATTGGCTTACCATCAATTGTTTGAATTGGGCCAGAAACTAAGTCATAACGAGTTTCGCAAGATGTTGGCTTTCCATTTCTGCATGAGACACAATCACCACAAGAACGTATCAATGTTGCTAGAACGGTATCACCAACAGAGTAGCTTTTAATACTAGAACCTATTGCCGTGACAACTCCCGCTGCCTCATGGCCATAAACTGCTGGTAAGTGCCCTCCCCAATCTCCAGCCATATATGAAATATCCGAGTGACATATTGCACAGGCTTTTAAGGTAACTTCTATTTCATCATGCTTTGGTTCATTTAATAATACATTTTCGACTATTAAAGGTTTCCCAAATTCATGACAAACTGCAGCACGAATGATTGGCATTCTGTGTTCTCCTATCTATTTTACCACCTGAACCTATTGATATAATAAAAAACGCTACCAGATTTTTCTGGTAGCGTCCAAATTTTTAAAAAGAAATCAACGACGCGTTAATTCAACCCAATTATCACCTTGTACTTGGCTAATAATTACATCGTTGGCACCCTGATGATTATCAGCCGTGATAGTAACCATCACACCACTAATTTTATCTTCAAAGTTTAAAGATTCCATTCCAGCTTGGAAGCTATCTGACGTCAAATCATGACCAGCTGCTTCAAGAGCTCTCACAAGAACCTCTGCTGCAGATCTACCAAGTAAAGCTCCTGTTCCAGGGAACCCGCCAGTTTCTTCGGTATATTTAGCAACCCAGCCACCTACTACGGGATCACCCATTCGAGCAACTATATCTGCCCAACCAGATGCTGCATAAAAGCCATCACCAGGGCCACCGGGAACTTTAGCAATCAAAGTATGAAAGGATGCTGAACCACCTAAGAATTTAAGATCAGTCAAGCCCATCTTTTTTGCTGTTCCTAAGACAGTAAGGGTTTGCTTCACTCCTAATGCAACAGTTATAAGTTCACATCCAGAAGCTTTTAGCTTTGATAGAGAGCCAACAAAATCTAATTCATCAGGCTTATGCTTTGTTTCACCGCCAAATGTCAGCCCTGAACCCGCTTCGGCCACTGCATCTTTAGTTCCTTCTGCAATTTCTAATCCGAAGTCAGACGGTATGTACATAGAGCATATATTTTTAACCCCAGTACTCTCAGACAGATATGGCACACTCGTTCTCATTTGATCATAATATGAAGATGTTCCAGCATATTTATAATCTGAATGTGGTTCTATCATTTGCCGTGCTGCCGTTAGTGGTGAGACATTTGCAATTTTCTTAGCCTCTAACAGAGGGAAAGAGGCAATATTCATTGGAGTACCAAGTTGCAACAACATAGCAAAAATCTTGTCTGAATTTACCAATTTGTTTAAATTAGACATAGCTTTTGGCATTTGGTACCCGTGATCTTCGACTATCATTTTTATTTGTCGACCGTGAACACCACCAGCGGCGTTTACTTCATCAAAATACATTTGAGCAGCTTCCATTGCCGGAGCACCAAAAGCAGCAAATGGTCCAGACATATCTTGATTTGATCCAATAAGTACTTGGGTATCAGTAACACCTTGGTCAGCATTAGCAGTTCCCGTGAAAAGGACAGCCGTTAAAAAAACTGCCTTAAAAAGGTTTTTCATTATTTTTCTCCCTAAATTATATATGTTAACATGAATTCATAAGTACATTTCGTCAATCAGCGTTTTATGTTTTTCTTCTACAAAGCCACGCTTTAACTTCATAGTTGCTGTCAACTCATCATCTTCTGCGGTTAATAGGATGTTAATCAGTCGAAATTTCTTAATTTGTTCAACACGAGCAAAATCTCTATTAACATCATCAATAATGTTAGATATCAACTCTATAATTTCAGGTGCAGCACATAATGAGGCAAAATCTGAAAAAGGTATTTTTTGGTCTTGAGCAAACTTTTCAACATTTTCTTGATCAATCATAACCAAACATGAGATAAATTTTCGACCATCCCCGATTAAAATAGTATCAGATATATAAGGTGAAAATTTTAATCTATTCTCTAACTCACTAGGAGTTACGTTTTTGCCACCAGCAGTAATTATTATGTCTTTCATCCGTCCAGTAATAGTCAAGAATCCATTGTCATCAATTAACCCAATATCACCAGTCTTCATCCAACCATCGGAGGTAAAAGTCTCATCGGTCTTATCAGCTTTCCGCCAATAACCTTTGAAACAATTTCCACCTTTATATTGTATTTCATCATCTGCGCCAATCCTCAACATTGCTCCTGGAATCACTAAGCCAACAGATCCATTTTTGTGATTATCTTCATAATTTAAGGAAATCAGACCTGCACTTTCACTCATCCCATAACCCTCAAATATCTTAACCCCAATTGCCCGGAACCAAGTCAACAATTCTGGTGAAATAGGAGCAGCACCGGTAGTACCTCTTCGTAAATTATCCATACCCAACATTCTTCGAATATTTTTAAGAAGCACAAAATCCCAAAAAAAGTAACTCAATGGAATTGTTCGGTTTTCGTCTTCTGCTTTTATCTTATTCATCCCAGCGGCTAGGGCCTTCTTAAATGCCCACCTGCCAAAAGGTGTTGCTTCGCCAGTCATTATTGAAACTCTTGAATATATACGCTCCCATACTCGTGGAACCGCAGTAAAAATAGTTGGACTAACTTCTTGTAAATTATCAAAAACTGTCTCTGAGCTTTCAGCAAAATTTATAACAGACCCGGCTCCAATAGGTTGAAAAACTGAAATCAAGCGTTCTAAAATATGGCATAGAGGTAAAAAACAAAGTTGCTCATCATTATCAAAGACAGGTAAACTTCTCCCACCAGCGGATATTGAAAACATTATGTTATTTCCCGTAATTTCAACACCTTTAGGTTCTCCAGTGGTTCCAGAGGTATAAATCAAAATAGACGTATCTTCAGACTTTCCGGCTTCAATTTCTTTTTCAAAAATACCACTTTTCTTTTCTAACTCAATTTTTCCGACTTCATATAAGTCAGTCAGAAACATTACACGAGGATCATCAAAATCAATTAAACCATCTTTTTCGTAAACTATAACTTTCTTCACCTTTGGCATCTGATCAGATACTGAGAGATATTTATCTAGTTGCTCGTCATTCTCCAAAAACAAAAACTGAGTGTCGCTATCGTTTACAAGATATACCAACTGTCTAGCACTATCCGTTGGATATACACCTGATGTGATGCCCCCCACACTCTGAACTGCCAAATCTGTATAAATCCACTCTTTACTGTCTTCAGATAAGATACTTACAACCTCACCTCTGTTAAATCCCATCGACATGAGAGCTAAGCCGATTAAACGAGAGTTTTCATAAAATTCGTTCCAACTATATGAAGACCAAATACCATATTTTTTTTCACGATGAGCTATTTTTTCTTTAGACTTTTCACACCTTAATTTCCACAACTTTGCTAAAGTATCTTTACCGTCAACAAAATACGGACCTTTACTTAAATCCTTATTTATTTTGATGCCAGAAACTTCCACTTGCTCTGGAATTAATGCTTCACCCATAATTTAAATACCTATCGCCATGTTTTTCTTTGCTTCCATCGTTTTTGACCTCGTTCTGACGCCTGCTCACTCTGTCCTAAATAAAATTCTTGAATGTCTTTGGAACTCTGCAGTTTACTCGAATGGTCACTCATAACTATTCTTCCAAGCTCCATTACATAACCATA
Source organism: Paracoccaceae bacterium (assembly GCA_029246285.1). GTDB lineage: Bacteria > Pseudomonadota > Alphaproteobacteria > Rhodobacterales > Rhodobacteraceae. The sequence continues at coordinate 65,780 of JAQWNW010000058.1, forward strand.
ATTTGCTACATCAAGAGCGACTTTAGCATTTTGCTCAACAAGTATCATAGTCACTCCTTGTTCAACATTTAGTCGCTTTATGATCAAGAAAATATCTCTCGTTAACAAAGGACTCAAACCCAAGCTTGGTTCATCAAGTAACATTATCTTTGGCCTAGCCATTAAACCCCGACCAATAGCCATCATTTGTTGTTGACCTCCCGATAATGTACCAGCTTGCTGTGATTTACATTTTCGAAGAATTGGAAAATAGTCATAGACTAAATCCAGGTCAGTATGAATATTCTCTTTGTCTCTTCTTGAATAAGCACCCATTCTTAAATTTTCTTCGACCGTGAGAATTGGAAAAACCTCTCTACCCTCTGGCACGTGCGTAATTCCTTTTTGTACAATCTTATCTGGCTCTTTCCCTTGAATTTTTTCACCCATAAATGAAATTGTGCCCTTTTCTGGGTCCATAATACCAGAAATCGTCTTTAAAAGCGTTGTCTTACCCGCACCATTAGCTCCCAAAACGGTTACAATCTGACCTTCTTCCACAATTAATGACACACCTCTTATAGCCATAATTGGCCCGTAATAACTCTCAAGATTATCAATTTTCAGGATTGGAGGATTCAATTCCCAACCTCCTCTGAGCCACCTAAATAAGCTTCTATGACTGCTGGGTGATTTTTCACCTCATCTGGCGTACCAAGGGCTAACATCTTACCATCTGCAAGAGCCATGACGCGATCAGATACACTCGAAACAAGATGCATATCATGCTCAACCATTAGCACAGTTATACCCATAACCTTTTTAATATCCTCGATCCAAAAAGCAACATCTTGAGTTTCTTCCACAGACAATCCAGATGCCGGTTCATCTAAAAGTAGTAATTTAGGTTCAATCGCTAGTGCACGTCCAAGCTCAACAACCTTTCTAACCCCATAAGGTAATCCAGATATGAATTTTTCTCGGTAACTTTGCAAATCTAAGAAATCTATAACCTTTTCCACCGCATATCGATGCCGATACTCTTCCTTTTTAACAAATGGTGAAAATAATATTTCAGATACTGGATTGGATTTTCTATGTGTCTGCCTTGCTACGAGTAAATTCTGAAGCACGCTTGCTTGATGAAATAACTCAATATTTTGAAAAGTTCTCGCTATACCAATACCTGCAATCTCATGGCTTTGCTTTTTTAGAATACTTTTTCCTTCAAATGTTATCTCTCCATGACTTGGTGTGTAAAACCGTGACAAAATATTAAATATTGTTGATTTACCAGCTCCATTAGGCCCAACTAATGAAAAGACTTCTCCTTTTTCTACACTAAAACTCACATTATCGACAGCGGTTACACCCCCAAATTTTAGTGTCACATCGGTAAGTTTGAGAAAACTCATCTTGTTCTCTCCGTTTTTAAATATGTTTTTTGGCGCCTAAACATATCTTTTCGATAAAATGGGAATAGTTCAAAATAAGCTTTTATTTTCAACCAACGTCCATATAACCCCATTGGTTCAAACAAAATTACTGCGATCAAAATCATGCCAAATATTCCACTTTCAATTCCTGGAATAATATGAAAATCAGAGAAAAATGCATCGCGTGTAAAACTAATTCCACTAGGCAAAAAAGTTACTACCATTGCACCTAAAAAAGCACCATGAATAAATCCAACTCCACCAACAACTATCATTAAAAGTAGATTTATAGATATCACTATGTTGAATGTTTCGTTAGTAAAGACATAGCTGAAATGACCCATGAGCGCACCGGATATTCCAGTGATCGCACACGAAATTGCAAAACTCAAAGTTCGGGTTTTTCCAATATTCACTCCCATAGCCTGCGCAGAAATTTCACTATCTCGCACAGCTGCAAAACTCCGGCCTAGAGGCGATCTTAGAATATTCTTATATCCAATGATTATCAGAACAGTTATTGCTAAAATTAACCAATATAGCTCTGCAACATTTGTGTATCTATCAAAATTTATTCCAAAAATGTTAATTGCTGGAGCGTATATTCCGCCAACACCTCCTGTCCAAGGTTCCAAAATAACTATCAAATCTTCTGCCAACACGCCTATAGCAATGGTAGCTATCGCCATGTAAATCCCATGCAACTTCCCAGTAGGCAAAGCAACGCAAATTCCAAGAATACCCGCAAATAGCCCTGACAGAGGTAATGAGATTATAAAAGGTATGTTAAAATCGTTTTGTAATATAACATTTGTATATGCCCCTACTGCCATGAAAGCAGCATGACCTAAACTTGCTTGTCCGGTATGCCCTACCAAAAGCATTAACCCCATCCCAGCTATTGCCCAAATAAGCATTAGACTAAACTCACCCACCCAGTAATCATTAATTACAAATGGTAAGATAACCGCTAAAACCAGTAGAATAAAATACCACGAAGCCTGAACCCTATCTTTAAAGTATCGAATATCGGCTTCATAAGATTTTTTAAAAATTATTCTCATTGATTTAGACCTTTTTCTTTTGGACTTGGGATAATATCCCATGTGGTCTAAATATTAGGATCAATACCAAAACTAAATACGGCATTATGCGAGCTATATCACCCTCTAAATATCTTGCAGCAAAAGGTTCAATTAAACCAATTAACAATCCACCCAATAAAGCTCCAGGCAGGCTTCCCAAACCTCCAATAACTGCAGCAGCAAATGCCTTTATACCCAGCAATCCAGTCCCAGGATCTATGGCATTTTTTGAAGCAAATAATATACCGGCGATGGCTGCAACAATTCCTGATAATGCCCATATTAATGAATTTACTCTTCTAACAGGAATACCCATATAGTAAGCGGCCATTTGATTTTGACTGGCAGCCTGCATTGCCACACCAAGTTTAGTTTTTGCAAAGAATACAAATAACACCACCGTTAAAGAAATTGTTATACCAATAATCCATATTTCTGGAACACCTATTACGATATCCGATATTCTAAAATATTGTCCAGATATAGGGCTTTCAAGACTTTGTGGATCATGGCCCCATATCGCCCCAGCCAGAAAACGGGCAACGAAACCTAAAGCAATTGTAAGTATCACAACAGCCAGTTGGCTTTGTCCAAACATTCGTCTGATTATTAGTGAGTCTAACAAATACCCCAGACAACCCATTAAACTGATTGCTATTGGTACAGATATCCAAAAGGGCAAGGCCATATACTGATCATTTGTCAATCCCAAAGTTATAAATGCTCCCAACATCATCATATCACCTTGGGCGAAATTCACTGCTTCAGTTGCTTTATAAATTAAAACAAAACCCATAGCTATCAAACCATATACGCAGCCCATGGCCAGACCGCTAATAACTAATTGCATTATCTCCAATTTATAATACCCCCGGTTTTACGACTACACTTTTAAGCACTTAATTTCGTCTTAGCCATCAAATACTCAGACTCCAGCCGGGAAACGAGATTTTCAGTGCTTAAAATGCTTTCAACAGACCCAATACCCTGTCCACAACCCCAAATATCTTTCCAAGCTTTTGGTTTCTTTTCCCAATCACCAAAATTCATAGTAGAAAGATCGCCTTCAGGTAAGTTATGTGGATCCATTCCAGCAGCTGTTACGCTTGGAGCCAAATAATTACCATGTACACCCGTGAATAAATTTGAATAAATTATGTCATCGGCAGAAGATTCGACAATCATTTTTTTATAACGCTCATCCGCTCTGGCTTCATTTGTAGCAATAAATGCTGATCCGATATAAGCTAAATCTGCTCCCATCGCATTAGCTGCCAGAACAGAATCACCAGATGCGATTGCCCCCGATAATGCCAATGGACCATTAAACCAACTTCTTATTTCTGCAATTAAAGGAAAGGGCGATAAGCGCCCAGCATGACCTCCCGCTCCAGCAGCTACGGCTATTAATCCATCTGCTCCTTTTTCCACGGCCTTCTTAGCGAAACGGTTATTAATAATATCGTGAAGAGTAATACCGCCAACAGAATGCATTGCATCGTTCACTTCCACTCGTGCACCTAAGGAAGTAATTGTAATCGGCACTTTATATTTCATACAAAGCTCTACATCATACATTAACCTTTCATTTGATTTGTGAACAATTTGATTGATTGCAAAGGGTGCAGCAGGAGAATCTGGGTTTTTATCATTATATCTATCCAGCTCCTCGGTAATCATTTTTAATTCCACTTCTAACTGCTCTTTTGGCCTAGCATTGAGCGCCGGCATAGAACCAACAATTCCAGCCTTGCATTGTGCAATGACTAATTTAGGGTTTGAAATTATAAATAACGGTGCTGCGATTACGGGTATTCTTAATCCGCTTAATATCTCTGGTAACATCTTCTATCCTATTTGGGTGTAAACATAACTTTAGCATCAGTTTTTAGTGCAGCCGGTAATCCAGTCATAACCTCATGCAATTTTAAAACCTCAGAAACTTCAGTTTTCCAATTGCCTGATACAAATCGTTCTTGAACAGCTTTAATAACTTTCATTTGCTCCGCTATTTCAGTTTCTCTAAACCATTTAACTAGCCAGAAACCTTCAATAACTTTTTCAGAAAATACAAATTGTCCCATTTCAGGAATAACGGGGGGTGTAGTATCTAATTTTCCATAAACAATCCAACGAGATCTGTTTGGCATCGCCATAAATATGTCAGCCGATAATTGATTAGCTAATGCATCCAGCATAACCCGTGGTTTTAAATTTTTGACGATAGCTCTTAAATTTTTTGCGAAATCTGTATCCGTGCTATCCAATACCTCTGTCGCACCTAGTTGTCGTAGATGATCTCCTTGCTTTGCATCACGAACAATACATATTGGCGATATATCTGCATCTTTCCCTAAACCAATTAACAATTTACATAATTGGCTATTTGATGCTGTCATAATAAAACTTTTACTTTCAGTTTTTTTGACAAGCTCAAACATCGCCATAGCTGTCAATGGATTAACTATAAGCGCAGCACCATCTTCGTTTCGTAAATTTGGCAAGACAGGAATACAGCCAACTGCATCAGTAATAGCATATTCTGCCCAAGTTCCTGAGCCCCCCTTCGCCACTACAAAAGAAACACGCGTGCCTTTTAAGCTCTGAGCATAAGAACCATTTCCATCAATTACTTCCCCGATGCCTTCAAACCCCGCTGGCGAACCTTTAACCCTTGGTTGGCCATACTCTCCTTTTATAAAATGTAAATCTGATGGATTAACACTAGCCATGGCTATTTTTATCAAAACCTGCCCTTCTTGCAACTTCGGCACATCAATAGTAACTGGCTCTAACCAGGGCTCACAAGACAAGATAGATGGGCCTTCAGAAGTTCCAGAATAACCATCATGTTTTTGAACAAGCGCAAACATTTTCATTTTTATCTCCTTAATTTTAGTCATTGCATTTATGACAAATGATTAAAACAATCGACATAAAAATAACTTTAACTATTCTGTGATTTTAAAAACTCACTCTACATCTTAAAAGGGCCACCTTAAAGCAAAAACTGCCCAGATCAAAATGGGATTAACTTTATCTTTTGGAAAAAAAAATCAAACATAATATTATAGATCACCCGCAACACCATAACTCGGCGCAATAGCCGGGTTTAAGGCTCGGTTTAAATAATCTAACATTTGAGGTTCATAAGCCGACCAAAGCATTCGCAATTTTGGAACAGCATCTTCCTCTTCCCAATCCACCCTCAAATCCACTAAGGGAAATTTTGTTTGATCTACAACAATTAATGCTGCCGAATGTACAGGGCCAGCTTCTCCACCAGCTTTTAATCCGCTTTCCAAACCAATTAAAAGTCTCTCTGCTAAATGCAAATTATTATCAGAGTTAAAGCCATCTGCCATTGCGTCGGCAACGCCAAGATTTGATAAAAGATTTCCAGCCGCAATGCAGTTTGATTTTTCACTAACAGCATTGGTACCTAGTATGTTAGAGCCTGTGAAATGAGATGTATTCCCGTCTTTGTCAATTGCTGTTAATTGTCTGAAATTGATGTTTTCCCTGCCCTTAACAACTAGATCAATTGCCGTTTTTGCATCTTTTCCGGTTTCCATATGGTCAAGTATTAAAGTGCCCAGATTTGGATCAGTAATATTTTGTGTCGATACTGCTCCTACCCCGGCACGAGCGTGGGGGCAGCGCGAGCCAACAGAAATCGACGAAGTTGTTATTGCAACACCAAACATCCCAGTATTCTCACATCTACCAGCTATCGAAAAAGTCATCATTATCCCCGAATTTTTTTAACATTGCACAATAACAATTCCAGCCAATAAAGCCACCGTTATTATTATTAAACTAAAAATATAGAATAAACTAAATAATTTTGATTTTACAATTCTAAATTTTCTAAAATCAAAAATAAGAGTTTGAAATGAGCCTGCTTTAAGTAATAGAATTCGAAAGCTCAATGAATTACAATATTCTATGAGTTTCTAAAGGAACTTTTTTGCAAGTCTACTTGCTAAATATTTTTGGAAATCATGTATTTCACGCTCTAACCAACTCAGCTGGCCTGGGACAGCAAATGATGACCTAGAGCCAGCGTATATCCCTTCCACTACCTTTCGATCTTCAGTATTCACATGTTCAAAGAAAGTTACTAATTCAGAAATCCAGTTTGCACGTTCGTCAGAATGAGACAAATCAGCATCGACTTCAGGTGCAAGAGCCACTCCAAAACGTACATCAACTTCTCCAACACCTTTCGGGCGCAACGAAAGGTACCACAAATGATCAGGAGCGAGCACATACATGTGTGAAGGAAATATTGTTGGCAGAACTGAAGTATTTCTCCACTCACCTTTTAATCTCTTATTATGAGGATGAGCCTGACCATAAGTAGCAGCGCCAGTTTTCATAAAAGTTTGATAAGTAAAGGCGTCAAAAGTCTCACTTGGAAACTTTGTCTTTTCTACTGGAAACCATGAGCCTACGGTGGCTTTGTGAGCGATTGGTAAGTGATACCCTTCCATAAAATTTTCTGTCAAAAGTTTCCAATTTGTTTTCCACGTATGGTTTTCACTAACAACTGGAACATAATTCTCCATACCAAATCTTGAAACAATTTTACTTAAGGGCTCCAATGATTTGGCAACAGACTCTGCTTCAGAGTTTAAAGTTACGTAAATCCAACCTTTCCAAACCTCAGTCCTAATCTCTGGTAAACAGATTTCCTTTTTTTCAAAACCAGCGCTGCGCTCCATATGACCAGCACCAATCAGTTGACCATTTAAATCATATGTCCAAGCGTGATAAGGACATACCACACGAGATGTACTTCCTGAACCCTCTAACAGTTGCATCATTCGATGACGACACACATTAGAATAACTTCTAATCTTACCCAAGTTGTCACGAATGCAATAAATTGCCTCACCAGCTATAGAATATGTCAAATAATCACCTGAGTTGGGTATTTCAGCCGCTAAGCCTGGACAAACCCAATCATTTCGAAAAATATTTTCTTCTTCCAATGAAGCTATACTTGGGTCCCAATATAATGCTGGCTCTAAACCGGTCGCATCTATTAATTGGCCATCCGCTGTTTTTGATAAATGGTTTAGCAATTTTTCAATTACCATCTATTACTCCTTTAATCGGGAATTACCGCTGTAACTTCGATCTCCACGACCCACTCTGGTCGCGCCAACGCAGGTACGACGATTCCTGTCGAACATGGATGTACTCCCTTTAGCCATTTTCCCATTTCCTGATAGACTTCTTCTCGGTATCGAATATCCGTCAAGTAAACGACTATTCGACAAATGGCATGCATCGTGGTTCCTGCCTCTTCTAACAACATTTGTATATTTTGCATTGTTTTTTCAGTTTGTTTGCTCACATCATTAAGATGTAAACTTTCCCGAGTGTCTAAATCTTGACTCACCTGACCACGCAAAAATACCATGGTCCCTCGAGCGACCACTCCCTGGCTTAAATCATTATCAAGATTCTGCTCAGGATATGTTTCTTTTGTATTAAAAGGCCTTATTCGTTTATGAAGCGTCATGAACTTTAACTCCTAAAATTTTAACACTACTTAAACCTCAATTTTTCTCTTTGCCAACACCATAAACATTTTCAGATAAATTTGCTGCTTTGTGAGCAAATTCCAAAGGTCCATCCCAATCGAAATTTCTATAAACTGCTCCCAACTGCGCAAATGGCGCTGATTGTGCAAATAATTGAAAGGTCAATCTGTGTCCTGCGTAGTCTGAGTTTAGTAAATCTCTCGCTAGCCCCAATAGTTTTCTGCGATCATCAGCGATCCAATTATCATTGATAGTATAAAATTTATCCATCCAAGGTTTAGTGTCTGGCGCTGAAAACGTAGCTGCATCCGGAGTCACACAAATTTGACCACCGCATAATTCTCGAGCAGTATGCATCATTTTTGGCAAGTTACTTAATGCGTGCACCCGACCAGACATTAACATGGACTGATTAGGCATAAGAAGACCGTTCGGGCTTTCTTCCGCTGTTGCGATAGAAGCTGTCAAAAATGCATCGATGCCCTCTCTCCAAACTGCTAGCTCAGATAGTTTCTCTTGAACAGCTTGCTGCTTATCGAGACCTGTCTGCTTCACGTTCCACAAAGCAGCTCCAATAATCAAGTCAGCATAAGAAAGCGTTCGCTGAACAAATGGGAATGCAGAATAACGATGTAGTGTAGCGCGAATAAAACTGGCCGCTCTTGTGTGTTGATAAAAAAGAATATCTTCCCAAGGTATTAAAACATCATCCAAAATCATCAGTGTGTCTATTTCGTCAACTTTATTCGACAATGGATAATCTGCATTTGGTGCTCGTCCAGCAAACCCTGTCCTGCAAATATGTTTGACCCCTGGAGCGTTCATTTTTACAATGCATCCCAAAGCATAATCAGAAAGCTCCGAATTTCCCCAATTAGCAATGGTTGGTTTTAAAAAGGCTTGATTTGAATAAGAGGCTGCAGTTTCATACTTTGCCCCCCTTATAACAATGCCAGCATCTGTCTCTTTTACCACGTGTACCAACATATCTGGATCCTGATCTTGAGGTGCTTTGGATCTATCTCCTTTTGGATCCGTGTTAGCTGATACATGAAAAGGGTCTAATTTGATCGCAGTATGAATATGTTTTTCGATATTTTCTGCAAACCTTGGATCGATTTCATTCAAAATTTCTTTACCGTCCCAGAGAGACCACATTTCTCCAATGGTCTCATCCCCGACACGAGTAACAATCCCTCCAATGTCATGCATTACAAGATCCACAGCTTTGCGTTTATCTTCCCAATCTTTACGCTCATAAGGCAATCGAAGACCGATCGCGAAATCTTCGCCATTTTCCTTATAGGTAGTTTGATCTTTAGTGGATGGGTCGTGCTGCATATCATATATTCGAGCTCTGACATCAATTACGGGTTTCAGCTGAGGATGCGCACAAACATCCTTGACTTTTTCACCATTCATCCAAACTTCACGGCCGTCAGCCAAAGATGTCCTATATTCATCACCAGTACGTATCATTCATTTACTCCTACACAGCCAAACTTAAACTTACTTTCTTTTAATCAATTTAACTGGATAGTTAAAATAGATTGTGTTTTGGTTTAATATAGTTTTTAACTAAGCAATGCATCGTTTTACATTACGACAATTAGAATATTTGATTGCCTGCATTGATCACGGTTCAATCGCAGCAGCAGCAGAAGCTGTTTCTGTCTCACAACCAACAATATCAATCGCAATAACGAAACTCGAAAAACAATTTGGCAGTCAGTTACTATTGAGACAACACGCCCAAGGGGTACTTCCCACATCAAGTGCTAAAAAAATTCTGGGTGATGTCCGCGTTTTATTAAATTATGCTGACGAACTGCAAAGTAATGCTTTGATGACGAGTGAAACAATAGAGGGTACAGTTCGACTAGGTAGCTTCATCACATTGGCCCCTATTATACTACCTACGCTCGTAAAAAGGCTTAAAGAAGAGTTCCCTAATGTATACGTTAAAATCACGGAAGGAACTCAAGAAAATCTTATTCATGAATTGAAAAATCATAAGATTGATCTGGCATTACTTTACGATATTGATCTACCAAACGAAATTGATACAGTTTCACTATCAGAATCTTCCGCTTATGTCGCATTACCTAAAGATCATATATTAAGAGAAAAAACTGAAATCTCTCTGAACGAGCTTGTTGATCTACCATTAATTTTATTGGATGTTGCCCCAAGCAGAACGTTTTTTCTGGGTTTATTCGAGGAACAAGGCTTAAAACCAAAGATAGCACACACATCACCATCTCTTGAGTTGGTGAGAGGCATGGTAGGTTGTGGACTTGGCTATTCATTATTAGTTACCAGACCATCAGGAGATACTACCTACGATGGAGCCAAAATTAGCATAAGACCACTAAAAGGAGCAAACTCAAAGAGCAAAATTGTGTTAAGTGGATTAGCAAATCTTAAGAAAACGCCTTTAGTTAAGTGCGTAGAAAAAATAGCGCTAACCCTTCAAGATAATTAAAATGATTTATTTTAAATTTCAAAAATGAATAAGGGCGACCTAACCTAATAGCGCATTAAAGAAAATTCGAGGTATTTTAAGCCAACTGCGTTTGTACTCAAAACGCGTTAACAACATTCCCAACTTATCTTGACGTTTATTTGAAATAAACCAAGGTGGCTTTGGCAGCATCGAAAACTGTCCAGACAAAATACCGCGTGGAAAGGGTCGCCATGGGGCCCATATGACGGAACGTTCAGTATCACTCAACATAAGCGCATTATGAACAGTACCGATCCCACTTTGAATATCTTCTAGGGTATGGCCAGGATAAGCACCCCAAGGACACTGTGATAATAAAAAACCAAGAGCAGACCAACCGTTTACCGCAATTGTCCCATATTTTAGATTTTGAATGATTTTCTCAAAATTCTGCTGGCCTATTTCCTCAATAGTTTTTGGATGAATAAGTATATTTGCACCCAAAGAGCCATAAAGTTTTTCGTTCGCAAATAAGATTGCTTTTTCTAAATAACTTTTGGCATCATTATTTTCTATTTCACAGATACTCATTGCTGAAGCAAAAACCTCGTTCTGACCGTGCCAATTCTCTACTTCGCTGCTGATTTTATTTATAAAACAAACTGTCTCAGTATTATTATTTACTGAAAACGGCTGATCACTTCTTTGACGATATTCATTTACGCGCTCATCGGATCCTGGATAATAATTAAATCGCTTCGAATCTTTTAAAATCGATATTAAAGCTGTCATGAGATTTTCTTTTTTAGACCATTTTTTTGGCATAACTAAAACCTGACAAGCTATGCAATTAAAACCAGCATTGTGAAGTTTTTGAGTCGCAATGTTTTCAGATTGAAATTTTACATCCGCTTTTGACCACGGGCCTGGCACTACAATGGTGGGACATACAGCACCCAATTCCGAAGTAATCCTCTTCGAATTCTTAATTGAAGAAGTTTTCTTATCAACAGAAACGTCAGCTTCACCCCAAACAATTTTATTATGGGTTTTTGAGGATCCAGTAATGTGGATTTCATCTACAAATTCACTTTGGGTCAAATAGTGTCCAATTTCCCCATTTCCCTTAACTATTTTCAAAGCACCCTGTGAAATAATAGGTTCAAGAACAAAATTTAAATGTTCAAATAGATATTCATTTACAGGGTTAAGTTTTAAAAGAACAACTTGATTTTCTAAAAATAGTTTTTGAAAACAATCTAATGGCGCGATTGAGGAAATATTGCCTGCACCTAATACTAAAGCTATTTTCCCATTTTTCTTTTTAGAACTTTTCCTGAGATTTTGTGCGATATAGTTTGATAAGTTATTTCTATTTACATGGGGTTGCATCCAAACCTCTGCCTTTACCCCAGATAAAATCATATGATCCCAAATAGAGGAAGGAATAGCCTTAATAGATAATTGCCCGTTCGATAGCTTTCTCGTATAAAGGCTATTTTTAAAGTTCTTTTTATCGCTGTCCAAAAAAGTTTTTATAAAAGCATTACAAGCAGACATTAATGCGTAAGGTCCAGATAACCATTCTTCACCCATTAACGCTGAGCCTAACGGAATCTTCTTGTGTTGAGCTGCTAATTTTACCCAATCGTTTGCAACAATATTTAAGTTGCTTTTGACCTGTCTTATTACTTTAATATGATATAAACTTGATCGCTAAACCCATGCGTCCTTAGCACTATTTAACTCCTGCAATATGATGTTTAAACTATCTTTATCAATCTGACCTTCTGGCCATTCATCTAAGGACACTGTGAACCTCTCCAATTTCAGATAAAATATTCAAATCATAAACTTTCAGTTTTGATCTTAACAGTCTTTTCAAAAAAAGAAGAGTGAAAATTTGCTTAAATTTTACAATTAAAAAAATTGTTGTTTACAAAATTTGAGAATATGTTAGATCGCGCTCAAACGGTGGTCTTAAAGGGTTAATTAATGGCTAAGAAGCCTAGAATTAATAAGGCATTAGATAGAGATCTCAAGAGCCGCGTAGCTCTTGAAAAAGCAGCCGTCGGCACTCGCCAACAATTTCTAGCACCTTCAATTGGCTTTGCATTTATTGTCGTTGCAGGATTGATCACAAGTATTTTAATTGGATGGAGTTCAGACAATCTAATTATTATTGCTGCAGCTGCTATTGGTGCTTATATGGCCCTAAACATTGGCGCTAATGACGTAGCAAATAATGTAGGACCAGCAGTTGGCGCAAACGCACTTACAATGGTTGGCGCGCTTATAATTGCAGCTGTTTTCGAGAGCGCGGGAGCTTTATTGGCTGGGGGCGATGTTGTTGGTACCATTTCAAAAGGTATAATTGATCCGAGCTATGTCTCTGAACCTGCTGTATTTATCTGGGCAATGTTCGCTGCGCTTCTATCAGCAGCCATTTGGGTTAATCTCGCAACATGGATAGGCGCACCAGTTTCCACCACTCATTCGGTTGTTGGAGGCGTTATGGGCGCTGGCATTGCCGCAGCAGGAATGTCAGCCGTTAACTGGCCCAAAATGAGTCAAATTGCTGCTAGTTGGGTAATATCTCCAGTACTTGGAGGCCTCATTGCGGCATTATTTCTTTGGTTCATAAAATCTCAAGTATCAGACAAAACTGACAAAATATCTGCTGCAAGGCGCTGGGTTCCATTACTTATTGCTATCATGGCAGGAGCATTTTCCGCCTATTTATCTGTAAAAGGTTTGAAGAAAATAATTAAGATTGATTTAGAAACCGCACTCTTAATAGGTGCCATAACGCTTGTAATTTTTTATATCATCACAAAGCCATTAATCAGACGACAATCAGAGGGAATGGAAAACACAAAAAAATCTGTTAGAGCATTATTTAAAATCCCATTGATATTTGCTGCAGCTCTATTGTCATTCGCACACGGTGCAAATGATGTGGCAAATGCAGTTGGACCTCTAGCCGCTATCGTTCATACTGCTGAAGCTGGTGAAGTAATAGCCAAAGTTTCTATTCCAATTTGGGTGATGGTAATAGGTGCCTTTGGCCTCTCATTTGGCTTATTACTCTTTGGTCCCAAACTAATAAGAATGGTGGGAGAGCAAATCACGAAGCTTAATCCATTAAGAGCTTATTGTGTAGCTCTTTCAGCTGCAATAACGGTAATAATAGCATCATGGCTTGCTTTACCCGTGAGCTCAACTCATATCGCCGTAGGCGCTGTATTTGGTGTTGGTTTCTTCAGAGAAATCCATTGGAGAGTGACCTCAAGCAAAAAGGAAATAGCTGCGGCCAAACAAAAAGAAGAAATCAAAGCAGGATCCAAGAAACGAGTACACAGAAAACTAGTGCGCCGTTCACATTTCCTCACCATAATCGCCGCATGGGTAATCACCGTTCCAGCTGCAGCATTACTATCAGGAATATTATTTTTAGCTCTAAATAATTTAATATGAGTAAAGTTAGAATTTAGATTGCTCTAATGAAACTTAGTCGTTATCTAAAACTTCAGGTTTTTAAGTAAAAGAATTCAATAAAATAATTTAAAATATGTGACACAAAATTGTGTCGAGAAAGAAAATAATGCGTTTGCCCTATTGGGAATTTGTTATTTTAGTATCCATTATGTTTGGCATGATCGCATTTGGCACAGATACCATGTTGCCAGCATTTCCAAATATTGCAAAAGATCTAAACCTATCAAACGTAAATAAAGCTCAATTAATAATTTCCAGCTTCATACTTGGCACGGGTATTGGCCAATTAATCTCAGGACCTATCTCGGACACATTTGGCAGAAAACCTATCATAACTATTGGCTTAAGCATATTTATAATAGCATGTTGCATTGCGTATTATGCAAAATCCTTAGAATTAATGTTAGTGGCTAGATTTATTCAGGGTTTAGGTGTATCCGCGCCCCGAACAGTCACAATGGCTCTTATTCGAGACTTGTATTCTGGACGTAAAATGGCGCAGGTTATGTCTTTGGCGATGGCTATCTTCGTACTGGTTCCTGCTTTAGCGCCATCTCTTGGACAGGTATTATTCATAAATTTTGGGTGGCGGTCCATATATATAGCTTTCATCTTTTTTGCTTTACTCGGCCTCATTTGGTTAAATTTGCGACAACCAGAAACTTTGCCAATTTCAGAAAGAAAGAAGCTCAAAGCGAATGAATATTTTGATGCTTTCAAATTGGTTATTACGAATGCGTCAGTGGTTAAGTATACCCTGACCTTGGCTCTTGGTTTTGGCGCACTTTTTGGTTATTTAAATTCCGCCCAACAAATTTTTGTTGATACCTTCTCAGCGGGTATGAAATTTCCCCTTTATTTTGCAATTATTTCAATACTCGCTGCACCAGCAAGCTTCATAAATGCTTCTTTAGTAATGAAATATGGCATGCGATTACTAGCAACAATTGGCTTTGCTTTACAAATTATTTTTGCAGTTATTATCCTGGTTATTCTTAATACATCCACACTTGCAGATCACTTGTTTTTAACAGTTTTTGTTATATGGTCCACAATCGCTTTTTTCTTAAAAGGTTTGTATTTTGGCAATCTGAATGCGTTAGCCATGGAACCAATGGGGAAAATAGCTGGAATGGCTTCAGCTATTATAGGGGCGTCTGCCACAATGGTTGGCATATTAATTGCAATCTTTATTGGGTTAGCCTTTAACGGCACCGCAACACCTGTTTTGTTAGGCTACATCATCTGCTCAACAGCAGCACTTTTCCTAATGTTATCACAGTCAAAATCAGATTAATGTTTAAATGCACAAATCTATCAATCAATGATAAGTAAAAATAATTTATTTTATTTTATCTTGGGTTTTGGTTTCAAAATCACTCGCATCGTGACGCTCGTGTAATTGCATTTCCAATCTACCAGATGTCTTGTTTACCATCCTCCCTCTCTTAACAGCAGGTCTTGCATTAATCGCAGAAGCCCAGCGGCAAACATGCGTGTATGATGATACGTCTAAGAATTTAGATGAATTATATTGTCTACCTAAAACTAACTGACCATACCATGCCCATATTGCGATGTCTGCTATATTGTAGTCCCCACCACAAATGAACTCTCTCTCACTTAAATTTCGATCAAGCACATCTAATTGACGCTTAACTTCCATTGCATATCGATTAATAGGATATTCGAATTTCTCAGGTGCATATGCATAAAAATGCCCAAACCCTCCCCCAAGATATGGCGCACTAGACATTTGCCAAAACAGCCAAGAAAGCATTTCAGCCCTACCTTCTACATTTTTTGGTATTAGCGCGTCAAACTTTTCTGCCAAGTATAACATGATCGCTCCAGATTCAAAAATTCTGATGGGAGATCCTGAACTATGATCTGCAAACGTAGGTATTTTTGAATTTGGATTTAGCTCAACAAATCCACTTCCAAATTGATTGCCATCAATTTTAACTAACCAAGCATCATATTCTGCTCCTTCAAACCCCAAAGCAAGAAGCTCCTCAAGCATTACTGTGATTTTTACTCCATTAGGTGTAGCTAAGGAATATAGTTGAAGTGGATGCTTTCCTACAGGCAGCTTTTTTTCATGCGTAGCCCCCGCTATTGGTCGATTGGTTTTGGAAAAAGTGCCACCACTGTCGCTTTCCCATTTCCAAACTTCTGGAGGAATATACGTCTTCTTACTCATGTCTGATAAGCCTTTTCAAAATATATTAATCAGCAGTTTATTCTTCTAAAAAATACATGCAATGACCAAGATTAAAATTTCCTTGATTTTTTAAAGATAATAAGCGACTATTAGGTATAAAAATAATCTGGCAAAAAGTCAGAACGCAGTTGAGGCATATATGGTTATCCTAGAAACTATTTATCTCCGTTTCGTGGAGATAATTACTTCGTTGTTAATTTCAATCGCTCTTTTTTATGTAATCACAATAGCTTTAGACAAACAGAATGCTCATATTCAGAGCTTTAGCCTGTCTGAAACTAATGTAATTTATGAAAATTAGCATTAAATTATAAGTCCACGTTAGGGCTAAAAACAAAGAAAGTTCCATAAAAAGGTTAATTAACCTTTTTATCGTCTACTATTTGCATAATGGCCTTGCCACTTTCACCAAGATCAATAGCTGAAAAGGGCCCGCCATGATAAATTTGAGTTCTGTCATTCTTACTCACCTTTTCAGATTTTTCTAGGATATCTTTGGCAAATATCTCTGCGTTATCTTTTGGCTTAAAACCTAAATGACTTGCTTCGCTATTATCAACGGGACTGCGGTCATTATTGGAAACCCCATAAATAATACTAAACCCTGTGGTGGGAGTGTCGATCGCTCGTTTAACTAACAAGATTAAATCATCGTAACTTAACCAACTTCCCAATGCACGACTACTTGTAACTTTTGCACAGGACAAAATACGCAAACAAACCGCTTCAATATGTTTTTTATCCCAGTACAAACTAGCAAGATCTTCTGCAAAACACTTTGCTAATCCATAAAATGTATCTGGTTTATGGGGAACATTTATCCCGATCTGCTGATTTTTAGGATACATACCTACAGCATGAATAGAACTAGCATAAATAACTCTATCAACTTTATTACGGGCAGCCGCCTCCCAGACATTATAAGAGCCAATGATATTCGAATTTAGTATGTTTTCAAATGAATCTTCATCACTAATAGCTCCAAAATGAATTACCATTTCAGCACCATCCATAATTTTATTTACTTCATCAAAATTTGCCAAATCTGCTTTTACATAACGCTCACCGTTATAAGTACTACCAATGTTATCGGATAAATCTGTTGAAATTAACTCATCACACATTTGGGACAATGGTTCTCTTAAATACGAACCCAAACGCCCAGCCGCTCCAGTTAAAACAAGCTTTTTCATAATAATTTCTCCCATCGCATTTCTTTGTAAATACTTAAATAATTGCCTCTTCCATAAATGGTATCCCATTTAAAATTCGATCAAATCCAAATGGTGATAAATCCAGATTTTGATATTTTCCATAAATCAATAACTCTGACATCCCACGACCCATGGCTGGAGCCTGCTGCAATCCATGTCCAGAAAACCCATTAATAAACATGAAGTTACTGATAATGGGATGGGGTCCTATAATTGCGTTTTGATCAAGTGTATTATAAGCGTAATGCCCAACCCACTCAGATTTCACCTTAATCGCTTCAAAAGCTGGAATTCGATTTGCAATTTTCGGCCAAACGTACTCTTCCCATAAATCTTTCTCAAAAGAAAAATCATCGAAATTTACTGGACCATCAATAAAGCCTTTACTACCTGCTAGGTAAGTATCTGGTCCATCTTGTCGAACATGAATACCTGAAGGATCAATAGTTAGAGGTAAATCAATGTTTAACGGACATTCTGCTGAAAAAACCCAAGTATAACGTTTTCGTGCTTCTACTGGTATTTTTAGATCGATCATTTCTGAAATTTTTGAAGCACGCGGTCCTGCCGCATTTACTACTACTCCACAATTGATTACTTCACCTGACTTTAATCTTACCGCCTCTACTCCATTACCCGTCGAATTTTTATTGATCCCAACAACTTCATTTGAAATATACTCAACACCCTTATCAATTGCAGAGCGCCGCAACCAATCAAAAACTGTGCCGCCATCCCAATAACCCTCATCAACCGTATTTATACTACCCAGAAAGATGTCCTTAACATTGTAAAAAGGGTATTTACTCTTAATTTCATCAGGAGACATCAATATCGTATCAGCACCTGCTTTTAACTGTGTTTTTTGAACATTGCGCAAAGATTTAGCCTTGTCTTCAGTATCTGCCATATACATATAGCCATAATTTTGAATGCTTAATTTGGGGACCCTATAATCTTCTAAATTCTCTTGGAAATTTTTAATAAATTGCGCTGTGTATTGAGAAATTCTAATATTTAACTCACGACTAAACTGCTGTCGAATACAAGAATTAGTTCGTGCAGTAGAGCTGAATTGATAGGTAGGGTCTTTCTCGACGATTAAAATTGATCCATCAAAATCTATATTCTTAGACAAAAACCACGCTGTTGCTGAACCCATAATAGCTCCACCAATGATTACAATATCGTAGTTATTTTTCTGAGGCCTTTCTTGGAATGGTTTGGAACTCATTTTAACATCTCTCACCATTTTCAAAATCCATTTGAAGCTCTTCAATACTGAAATCATAAAACTTTAAAGCATATTCCAAGCTTATGTAGCCTTTTTTAAGATCTAATCTGACCTGATCTAAATCTCGCTTGAATGGATCTCCATAACCAGCACCACCTGGAAAAGCCATTTTCACTGTAGATAGATAAGGTATAGATTGCTTACCTTTTCCTTTTAACGCAGTTCCATCATTCAGAGAAATTATTGTTTCAGCTCCATTACAACCCCCACGACGCCCTCTGGCAGGAAATTTTAACCGATCAAACATAGCTTGAATGTCAAATTGATACCCTTCACTAGCGCCGACCTACATAAATTGACCTAACCCACCCCGAAATTGGCCAGCACCACCACTATCTGGGCGCAATTCCTTTTGCCAAATAATAATAGGTCCAACTTGTTCCGTTACCTCAACTGGCATTGTCATAACACCTGATGGGAAAGCCGTGGCATTCATACCATCTAATGAAGGCCTTGCTCCAGAACCACCAGAATTGAAGGTTAAAACTTCAGCTCGCGAAATATTTTTTAATGATTTTTGAGATTCATTCGGTCTAAGCGAAACTTGAAAATTACATAGACATCCTGCTCCCTCAGCAGGAACCAAATTTGGTATTAATTTATCGAGAGCAACATATATTGCATCTGGCAACATATGCCCAATAACATGTCTCAATGCTACGGGAGCTGGATGCTTCGCGTTAACTATTGAATTTTCTTCAGCTATAATTTCAAAAGGTTTCAAGGACGCAGAATTGTTGGGTATCTCAGGCGCTATTGCGCATTTTAAAGCGTAACAGGAGTATGCTTTAGTATACACTAAAGGCACATTTATGCCTT
>JAQWNW010000074.1 GCA_029246285.1 Paracoccaceae bacterium
GTATATTCCATGCCCGCACAACCACCTTTCTTTATCCCTATCCTTAAGCCCTGATGGTTTGACTTTTCCATAAGTTTTAAGATTTGGGCTGAAGCTTTATCAGTTAAACTAACAATATCTTTTCCTGGAATATTAAACATTACATAAAACCTAATTCTAAACGTGCTTCGTCAGACATCATGTCCATTCCCCATTGAGGTTCCCATATCAGATCAACCTTGACACTTTTTACGCCTGGAAGAAGTTCAATTGCCTCTTCAACCCATCCAGGCATTTCTCCCGCTACAGGGCATCCTGGCGCTGTAAGTGACATCTTAACATCAACCTCATTTTCATCGTTTATAATAATTGTATAAATTAACCCTAAATCATAAATGTTGACAGGTATTTCTGGATCATAAACAGACTTACAAGCCTCTACTACAGACTCATAAATTTTATGCTCTGTCGTGGAAGGAGCGATGAGGGGTGTCCCTTCTAGTTTATCCTCGTCCATTTAACAACCTATTATTTATTCGATGTTAGTAATATAATGGTTGATATAATCTACGTCTAGAGATAAGTCTACTGGTTGAGTTTTGAAATCAAATTTAATTTAGAGAAATGTTAATGAAAAAATTTAATTTTAAAATTCTTAATCGAGATGGCGCGGCAAGAGTCGGTGAAATTGCAACTCCGAAGGGAAATATATCAACCCCGGCTTTCATGCCAGTTGGGACTGCAGCGACCGTAAAAGCGATGTTACCCAGTAGTGTTAGGTCGACTGGTGCTCAGATTCTTCTTAGTAATACATATCATTTGATGCTTAGACCTTCTGCCGAACGTATCAACGCGCTAGGTGGCTTGCACAAGTTTATGAATTGGGATGGACCAATATTGACTGACAGTGGTGGCTTTCAGGTTATGAGCTTGTCTGAATTAAGAAAGATTACTGAAAATGGTGTTGATTTTAAAAGTCACATTGATGGATCTAAGCATTTTCTGTCTCCGGAGCGTTCCATGGAAATTCAAAAGCTTTTAGGTTCGGATATTGTAATGTCGTTTGATGAGTGTACTCCTTTTCCAGAAACAAAGCTGCGTTCGGAAGCTTCCATGCAAATGTCCATGAGATGGGCAAAACGAAGTGTAGAAGCTTTTGGTGAAAGGCCGGGATATGCCCTTTTCGGTATTCAACAAGGTTCAATTTTTAAAGATTTAAGGGAAGAAAGTGCAAAGAAACTTGGTCAGTTGAGTTTTGACGGATATGCTATTGGAGGTTTAGCGGTTGGTGAAGGTCAGGATCAGATGTTTAAGGTGCTTGATTATGCTCCTGGTCAGCTACCGAACGATAAACCTAGGTATTTAATGGGGGTCGGCAAGCCAGATGATATAGTTGGAGCGGTTGAGCGTGGCGTAGATATGTTCGATTGTGTGTTACCTTCTCGTTCTGGCCGGACCGGGCAAGGTATTACGCGTTATGGCGCTGTAAACTTAAGAAACGCACGACATAAGAACGATCCTAGACCACTTGACTCAGAATGCAGTTGTCCTGCTTGTAGTAATTATAGCAGAGCGTATCTTCATCACGTGATAAAGACAGGAGAAATAATTGGCTCAATGCTACTCACATGGCATAATTTGCACTATTATCAGACTCTTATGAACGATCTTAGACAAGCCATTAGTAATCAGCATTTATCAAAATTTGTTAAAGATTTCCGTGAAATGCAAAGTATTGGAGATATTGAAAAGATTTAACTTTATAAAGTTTGAGGTATTATAATCTTAACTAAGTCTTGACACAACAAGACTTGGGCCCCATTTCCATTTAATATCGTCAAAGTTTTAATCACTAGATCATGTTTAAGGATAAACGAATGTCAGACCCGAAAAATAATTATCCAATATTGCCTTTAAGAGACATCGTTGTGTTTCCTCACATGATTGTTCCTCTTTTCGTAGGGAGAGAAAAGTCAGTGAGGGCTTTGGAAGAGGTCATGCAGGATGATAAGGACATTATTCTTGCGTCGCAGAAAGATCCTAACGAAGATGATCCAACGGAGGATGGGATTTATTCAGTTGGGGTGGTGGCAAGTGTGTTGCAGCTTTTAAAATTACCTGATGGAACTGTAAAAGTATTGGTTGAGGGGCGCTCTAGAGTTAAGATTGAAAAATTTTTACAAAATGATAATTATTTTGAGGGGGAGGCGTCTCTTCTTCAGGAACTACCTGGCGATTCTGTGGCGACTGAAGCTCTTTGTAGGTCTGTTGCAGAAGAATTTGAGAAATATACAAAACTCAGAAAAAGTATTCCAGAAGAAGTACTATCTACTGTTTCTGAGACCAAGGCAGCATCAAAGCTTGCTGATATTGTGTGTGGGCATTTAGGGATCGACTTGGCTGACAAACAGTCACTTTTAGAAACTTTAGATATAGTCAAAAGATTGGACTCTGCTTTCAATTTAATGAAGAGCGAATTATCGGTACTTAAAGTTGAGAAAAAGATTAAAACACGGGTGAAGACTCAAATGGAGAAGACTCAGCGTGAGTATTACTTGAACGAGCAAATGAAGGCTATTCAAAAAGAACTCGGTGATGGAGAAGATCAATCAGAACTTGACGAGATTTTAAAAAAGGTTGGTGAAACAAAGCTGTCACGCGAAGCCAATGAAAAAGTAGAAGGCGAAATCAAGAAGTTAAAGAATATGTCCCCGATGTCTGCTGAAGCAACAGTCGTGCGGAATTATTTAGATTGGATATTAGCTCTTCCATGGGGTAAGAAATCGCGTACGAAAAAGGACTTAGTGAGAGCTCAAAAAGTTCTTGATGATGATCACTATGGTTTAGAGAAGGTAAAAGAGCGAATAATTGAAAATTTGGCCGTTCAGCAACGTTCATCAAAGCTTGGTGGACCTATCATGTGTTTGGTTGGACCGCCGGGAGTTGGGAAAACATCTTTGGGTAAATCAGTTGCTAGAGCAACAGGCAGAGAATTTATCCGAATTAGTTTGGGTGGTGTCAGAGATGAAAGTGAAATTAGAGGCCATAGACGCACATACATTGGATCTATGCCAGGTAAAATTATTCAATCATTGAAAAAGGCGAAGAGTAGCAACCCATTAATTCTTTTAGATGAAATTGATAAGATGGGTCAAGATTTTAGAGGAGATCCTGCAAGCGCGATGTTAGAGGTTTTGGATCCGGAACAAAACTCTACATTTACAGACCATTACCTAGAGCTAGAATATGATTTATCTGACGTTATGTTTTTGACGACTGCTAACAGTTATAATATGCCAGGTCCGTTACTTGATCGAATGGAAACAATCGCTTTATCGGGTTATACGGAAGAAGAAAAAGTTCAAATTGCAGATCAGCATTTACTACCAAAGCAGATAAAAGGCCATGGATTGAAAGCCGAAGAGTTTAATCTGCAAAGTGATACAATAATGGAAATTATAAGACGCTATACTCGTGAAGCAGGGGTAAGAAGCCTAGAGCGAGAACTTGCTAAAATTTGTAGGAAGGCGGTTACCAAAATTGTTAAGAAAGAAAAAGATACAGTCAACGTGTCGCTAGATGATTTGGAAGATCTACTCGGAGTTAAACGCTTTAGATACGGCCTTGCAGAGAAAGAGGATGCTGTAGGTGTGGTTACTGGATTAGCTTGGACATCCGTAGGCGGTGACTTATTGTCGATCGAAGCTTTGAAACTTCCTGGTAAAGGAAGGATGAAGACGACAGGTAAACTTGGCGATGTAATGAAAGAAAGTATTGATGCCGCGTCTTCGTTTGTTCGTTCAGTTGCTCCTGAGATGGGTATTAAACCTACTTCTTTCGAAAAAACAGATATTCATGTTCATGTTCCAGAAGGTGCCACTCCAAAAGATGGACCATCTGCTGGAGTTGGTATGGTAACATCTATTCTTTCCGTTTTAACAGGGATTGCAGTTAAGAAAGATATTGCAATGACTGGAGAGGTGACCTTGCGTGGGAATGTGTTACCGATCGGAGGACTAAAGGAGAAATTGTTAGCAGCTCTTCGGGGTGGTATAAATACAGTCTTAATTCCATTAGAGAATGAAAAGGATTTAAAGGATATCCCTGACAAAGTTAAAGCTGGGATTGAAATAATACCTGTCTCCCATGTTAGTGAAGTCCTGAAGCATGCTTTGGTTTCTCAACCTAAAGCTATTGAATGGGATGCTGAAGCAGAAGAAGCCAAAGCTTTAGCAATGTTGGAGCAGAACGCTGGTTCTTCTACTGTAGCCCATTAAGAATTGTTCGTGGTGTTAAGACGAAAATTTTTTAGTGTTATAATGTCATTTATGGCTTGCTAATGTGAGTTAGTGGGGGGTAAAAGGTCTTCGTTGGGGTGATTAGCTCAGTTGGTAGAGCGCTTCGTTTACACCGAAGATGTCGGGAGTTCGAGTCTCTCATCACCCACCACTTATTTTCTTAAACCATATAAAATAGGGGCTTTTGAAGTCTAACGATGAGGAAAACGGCCGAGAGTGCAACTGAACCCTCATGAAAAACTAAAGTCATACCGCGGTCATTATCACTTTAGTTAATAGACGTTCCAGTAAATTAGATAGTAGTCTTGTTGGTGGCAACTTGGAATATAAACTACTATCCTGGGTGAATATGTCTGTAGAGAATTCTTAGTTTACTTCTCGATCGAAAATTAGAGATACTTTTAGATTAGAAAAAAACTAAATATAAAAAATTATTTTTAAGTAGATGTATAATCTAAACTAATGCAAGTAGTTTTGAAATTACGATTCGAATTAGTAAAGTTTCTAACAAATTCTTTAATATATGTCAGAATTTATTTTTGGATTTGGACGGTTTAAGGATTAATTTTCTACCATTTGGTAAAATAATTGCCTTTTAATCAGAAGATTGTTGACACTGTTGCAATATTTTTTTTTCATAGTGTGATCACAGATAGAAATATTTGAGTATAAAATGCAGTAAAAAAATTAAAACTTAATTTATGGAACTGCAAAAATAAAAAAAAAGGGGATAAGTAAAATGATAAAATTTTCAAAAATAAAAATATATTTATCAATTGGAGTTGCACTTGTTTTTACTGCACCATCAATTGTTCATGCAGATTTTCTTGCTAAAGGTGATCCAAAACCGGCAATTATGAT
>JAQWNW010000076.1 GCA_029246285.1 Paracoccaceae bacterium
ACATTATAATAGGATTTTTGTTAATTAAATCAATAATAGCCCACTGTTATCCGATAACATACCTAAATTTTATTCTTAATTATAACTTTGGTCTCGTTGAATCTGTTCCATACCATCCACCTAGTGCTGTCTCAAAAGCCAAACCAGCTTGAAAAACATCTTCATCACAATAGGTTTTTCCAACAATTTGAATTCCTGTGGGAACGCCATTAGATGCCCGTCCTGACGGCACAGTCAAGACTGGGCAACGACTCATTGTGTTAAATGGTGTGGTCATACACCAACCAAGCATTTTGTTTACTTCCTTACCATTTATTTCTAAATTGTCCTTTGTTGGATCAAATTCAGCAGGCACTGCTGGAATTGCAGTAGTAGGGCAAATCAATACGTTATAACTTTCTAAAATAGGTCCGAGTGTTTCATACATTTTATACGCTACATCCAATGAGCCAAGAAAATCACGTGGGGTGCTGTTTAATGATTCTTCAGCAAAGGCTTTCGCGTAAGTTGTTAGCTTTTCTCCGTGTTGCTCTAATTCATCTTGCATTGCTGCGCCAAATATATGTCCGAGATAAGCAAGCCCGGCATCCAATACTTCCGGACCCCAATTTAGATCAACTTCCTCTACTGTCGCTCCTAATGATTTAAAAATTTCCAAAGATTCTAAGGTATTTTTTTCAACTTCAGCATCGACTTCAAAACAGCCAAGATTTGGTGAGTAGGCAATTTTCCAGTTTTTTATGGAATTGTATTTATACGGTAAAGTCAATTTCGGCCGCAAGGTTGCTATATCTCGAGGGCTTGGGCCACACATTACATTCTGAAGTCGAATAGCATCTTTAACAGATCTAGCCAGCGGACCAGTATGGCAATAAAAATCTAGGTTAAATATAGCTTCTTCAGGATTTCGACCATATGGTGGCTTATAGCCAACAAGCCCACATGTTGAGGCAGGAATTCTAATGGAACCACCAATATCTGAACCTGTGCAGATTGTTGACGTTCCGGCTGCTAATGAAGCTGAAGAACCACCAGATGAGCCACCTGAAGTAAATTCAGTGTTCCATGGGTTTCTAGTCACTCCCCATAATCGTGACCATGTAAATCCTGCACATGAAAATTCTGGGGTGGCTGTGCGCGCATGAACTATTGCCCCAGCATCAATGACGCGCTGGTTTACGGGAGAGGTATCTTCAGCAATGTAATCTTTGTATATTAAAGAGCCCTTTGAAAGGGGTTGACCAATAATTCCAGATTCGTCTTTTACACCAATAGGTAATCCTTCAAGTTCTCCTGTTTCCTCGTTATTTGCATATTTTTTTTCTGCTATTTTAGCAGCCTCTCGAGCTTGATCGAAAAAAGTGTAAGTAAATGCATTAATTTCATTCTCAACTTTTTCACTTTTTTCAATTACTGCGTCAATTAATTCTACCGGTGATAGTGTCTTGGCTTTGAAAGCGGAGATAGCTTCATCACCAGTAACATAGTTTATGTCTGAGTTATTCATGATCTTAGCCTTTTCATCGATAATTCTTCGCAATTGCATGGATTGCAGACAGAGTGTTTAATTTATGTTCTGTACTTACAAAGTCTGGCCAAGTTGAGAATTTAACGACAACCATATCGTATTCTGGAGCTATATAAATCAGTTGTCCAAATACCCCGATGCACATTACGGTTGTTTTTTCTTTATCCTCAACCCAAAACTGGTTTCTATATTGGCCATTTGGTAACATTTCTCGAAGAGATTCATTGTCTAAACCGTGTTTTCCGCTCCGAATATCATCGATCCAAAATTTTGGAATAATTTGTCTACCGTTCAATATGCCATTATTTAAATGCAGAAGACCAAATCTTGCAAAATCTCTCAGGGTTGAGCTTATTCCTCCACATGAAAGCCCATATCCCGCACTATCAACTGTGATATTTGCGTCCTCCTCCGCGCCCATGGGTTGCCACAATTCTTCACTTATCAAGGTTGCAAGTTTTTTACCAGTAACTCGCTCCATAGCCTGTGCAATAACGTCAGTTTCGATAGATCTATATAAGAATCTTTCCCCGTGTTCTGCTTCCGATTCTTTTAGAGATAACATTTGATCCCAAACGCATTCAGGCCAATGCTCATTAGGGTTAGATCCTTCTGGAATTGGTTTCCAGCCGGAGGCCACATCCATTTTTCCAATATCTGAATTACGTACATCATACTCTTCACCAAATTTTACTCCGGAAGTCATGTCAAATACGTGTTGAAGTGTAGCGCCATTCCATGCTGTGTTTTTCAGCTCTGGTAAATAATGTGTTATTTGCTCATTTGGGTTTAGTAACCCCCGTCCAATTAAGATGCCCGCAACTGTAGAAGTCACAGATTTTGAAACCGACTGTGCGATGTGTACAGAGTCAGGGCGCATCCCATTGTAATAACTTTCGTGAATAATATGTCCACCGATATGAACTAAAAAGCCATCAGTATAAGTGTCGTTTAACATTTGAGAGATAGTTAAATTTTTATTGTTAACATCTTTGAATTTAATATTCTCAATATTTTGAAAATTATATTTTAAATCATTAACGTGATTTTTATCATGTTTGATATTTGCTGTTGGTAAAATCTGCCTAATATTTTGGAAGGTCCATCTATTCCAAGGTGGTCTGTCCCAGTCAATCAATGGCACTCTCCATTCCTGAGGAGTGGAAGACCCTATCATTATTGGCGGAATTTTATCAGAATTCTTATAGCTCTTCATATTTTAATCTCTGAATAAAAAAGTAGCTTGGCCAGTTTACTGGCCAAGCTAGAAGTCTTATTTCATTAAGTTAGTCCAAATTTTTGTGTAAATTTTATTCACTTCTGGCGCACATGTTTCAAGAAACTTTCCTTTTGCTGCTAATTCAGGCGCAACTACAATTTCAGGCGCTGTAAGCATATCTGCTGGCATGTAAGGCTCAGAGCCAATGATACCATTTGCGTACCTTGCAAAAGCTGACATCATTGCAGCATTTTCAGGTTCCATGATAAAGTTTTGAAATATTTTAGCATTTTCAACATTTTTTGCTTCTGCTAATACTACCACCGCATCTTGCCACAAGGGATATCCTTCTTTTGGATGTCCATAATGCACATTTTCATTTTGAATTCGTGCTCTGAAACTTGCTCCATTCCAATTTACACCAGCGTAGATATCTTCACTTGCGAATTTAGATAGGTTTCCATAAGACATACTTTTCCATTTTGGTTTAGCTGCTACTAAAGTATCATTTACTTTCTTCAACATTGCTTTGTCATCAGAACAAATCTCACCACCGTGATACCAAATTGCCATACTCATGACATCCATCATTTCTGGAACAACATTTATCTGACCTATTAATTCTTCTGGTGGATCCAGAAAAATTGTCGAAGTATTTATGTCGCCTTTATAGTATTTCACATTCACAGAAACACCTGTCGACCCCCATTGCCAAGGTGCACTATACTGTCTTCCAGGATCCCAAGAAACATCTCTGAACTGAGGTAAGATATTTTTAGCGTTAGGCATTTGATCTACTCGGGTATTTAGTAGCAAACCTTTTTCTATCCAAATTGGAACATATGAATTTGATGGTACTGCAATATCAAAGCCATGCCCACCAGCTGCAACTTTTGCTAAGGCAGTGTCATTACTATCATAATCAGTTAGTGTTACTTTTATATCGAATTGTTTTTCAAATTTTTCAATGAGATCTGGGGGTGTATAATTTCCCCAGTTGAATATATTTAGTTCACCAGCCGCAAATAACGCAGAGCTCGAGAATGCGAGTGTAGTAGCTACCACACTTGATATTAACTTAATTTTCATTTTACTCCTCCTAGTTTTGCCCTAATGTTGGGCGATTGAATTCCGTATTTTATTTTTTCCTTTGAGTTAATAGAAAAAATCCTGATACGAGAATAACACTGACAGCAATATTCACCGTCGCAATGGCATTTGTCTCAGGTGTAATAAAACGCCTAAGTTGACCCAACATGTAAGTTGGTAAAGTTTCTTGGCCCGCTGATTTTACGAATTCTGAAATAACCACGTCATCAAGAGATATTACAAATGCAAGCATATATCCTGCTATTATTCCAGGCCATATCATCGGAAGGGTAATTCGTTGAAAGGTTTTCCAAGGTGTGGCGTAGAGATCAGCTCCAGCTGTTTCTAGTGTGAGATCCATGGACTCAAGGCGGGCTCTTATGGGTAGATAAGCAAATGGAATGCAGAAAGCGGTATGAGCTATGATCAAGTACAACATGCCCGTGTAACCAGTAGCAATTTTTATCATTGCAAAAAAGACAAGCAATGCGACAGCGGTTACAATTTCTGGTATCATAAGTGGCTGATTTATTATTACGAAAATCAGTGTCATCCCACGAAACTTTTTTGTTCGAGTAGTGGCTAGAGCCGCCATGGTCGCAGCAATAGTCGCTATTGTTGCCGCTGTTGCCGCAAGGTAAAGAGACCTAAAAGCCGCTTCCTGTACTTTTTCGTTTTCCCAAGCAGTAATATACCATTGAAAAGAAAAAGACTCGAATACACCCAATGAGGCACTGCTATTAAATGAATAAGTTATTAAAATTATGATGGGACCATAAAGACCTACAAATGTGAATAAAGCTATACTTTGAAAGCTCGGTATTCGTTTGATTTCAAATGGACGATTAAATAGACTGCTTCTAGCCATTTTTCTTATTCTCCCCACTAGAAACTTTTACAAAGTATACCAGGGCTATCATTACGATGACCATTAATGTCAGTGATAAAGCGGCTCCGAGAGGCCAATTCTTTCCCTGCCCAAATTGTAAAGCAATCAGATTGCCAAACATGAGTTGATTTCCGCCACCTAAAATCTGAGGTGTTACATATGCACCGAGGCAAGGTATAAATACTAGTATAGAACCTGCAATTAGACCTGGTCGTACTAATGGAACAATAATTCTGCGTAAGCATTGCCATCTTGAAGCGTATAAATCATAAGCGCCCTCAACCAATTTAAAATCGAGTTTTTCGATTGAGGCATAGACTGGTAATACCATTAGCGGCAGATAGACGTAGGTCATACCAAAGCCGACTGCAAAGTCTGTAAACATCATCTCAATTGGTTCGTTGGTAAGGCCAATCCACTGTAAAAAGTTGTTAATCACTCCCTTATTTCTTATCAATTCCTGAATGGCATATGTTCGTACGAGCAAATTGCTCCAAAATGGAATTGTTATTAAAAACAACCAGATGTTTCGTGATTTTGGAGATCTTGTAGCAATAAAGTATGCAGTTGGGATTCCAAAAATAGCCGTTAATATTGTGGTTATCAGTGACAGTCTTATAGATCGCCAAAAAATACTAAGATGAGCATCTGCCCATCCTAAAGTTTCATCAAAAAAGTCTCGCTCTAAGACAACGCTAATCCAGGTTTCCGTGGTGAAAGTCCAAATTACTCCAGTATAATCACCAGGTGTTAAAAATGAATAAAGTATAACAATTAGAAGTGGACCTGCGGCTGCAAAAAATATAATTGCTAACGCCGGTAGCGAGAGCAGCCAGCGATTTCGAACATCTTTTTTTTGAGACAAACGCTCGACCTCAGCTGCTTTTTTTGCGCTTTCTGAACTTGATAAGTTACTGTTCATGGTCATTATCTAAAGTCACTTTTTAATCGTTTAAAATCTGTATTGCATTTTCATCAATTGTTAGTTCAACGACTGCACCTATTTCAAAATCTGTTCCCTCATTAGGTGTATTTTGTTTTCGTATTGTAAAGTCATCCCCAGTTTTTAGTTCAAGATGGAAATGCGTATCAGTACCAAAGTAAACAATATTACTTATTTTTCCTTCAAAGGCTTTTTTGCTTCCCTTTGCTTTACTCATTTGCACATGTTCAGGTCTAATTAAGATTGATTTTTGACCATTTGAAACTTGCTTGTTTTCTTTTGAGAGCTTTAATTCTGTTCCGTCTGTCAGCACAGCATTCCCGTTTTGAATATCTGCTAATAAGAAATTACTGTCCCCAATGAAGTTCGCGACAAATTTATTCTCAGGGTGATGATATATATCTCTCGGATTGCCATATTGAAGAATTTTTCCTTCATTCATTACGGCTATTCTATCAGACATGGTTAAGGCTTCTTCCTGATCATGGGTTACAAATACAAAAGTTATCCCGGTTTCAGATTGTAATCGCTTTAGCTCAATCTGCATTTGTTTCCTTAGCTTTAGATCTAACGCTGACAATGGTTCATCTAAAAGAAGAACTTGAGGCTTTGGAGCCAATGCTCTAGCTAAAGCTACGCGCTGTTGTTGCCCTCCGGAAATTTCTGCAGGTCTTCTATTCTTTAAATCCTGCATCTTTACGAGCTCTAACATTTCATCGACTGCACTGGCTACCTCAGATTTTGACCAACCTAACATCTCTAGGCCAAAAGCAATATTACCGCCAACTGTCATATGTGGAAATAACGCATAATTCTGAAAAACGGTGTTAACGGGACGCTTATTAGGGGGAAGTAAAGAAATATCTTCCTTGTTCAATAAGATCGTTCCGCTCGTTGGATGTTCGAATCCAGCAATTAATCTCAACAAAGTAGTTTTTCCACATCCTGACGGCCCTAATAAGGTGAAAAATTCGTTCTTTTTTATCATTAAGGATACATCATTTAACGCATAAACGTCTGTATCTCCTTTATACACTTTTAGTGCGTTCTTGATTTCGATTGCTTCGTCATTAGTCGTCATTATTTTACCAATAAAAATTGCCCCAATAGTTGATTAAATCAACTTAGAAAGATCGTTCCACATTAAATTATTTTTTGCAAGAGTGATCACAGTTTAAAATTGTCAAAACATATTTTATTGTTAAGATATTTGTGATTTGTTAATTGTGACATTCAATAATAAGGAAAATTTTTTGATGTTAACTGGTGTCTTATTATGAGGAAAGTGGAGGATTTCCCGTTAATAGAAATCTCTGGTTCTTCAACTGAAAGGGGGATCCAGTATGGAGAGCAGGCAAGGCATCAAATATTATTTTCAATCGATCTTTATTCAAAGTCATTAAGAGATCTTGGCATCAGCATTGAAGAAATATTTGATTTAGCGAAAGGTTTCTTGCCGTCAATCAAAGATTGGGCTCCTGATTTAATCGACGAAATGACCGGTATTGCAAAAGGAGCTTCGGTTAAACTGGAAGAGATCATATTAATAAACGCTAGAACAGAAATACTTCAACTAGCTGAAAGGAAATTTAATTTTGAAGACACTCACTCGGATGGTTGCACAGGTGCCTTCATCATGCCCAAGTTGTCAGAAACAAGCGAAGTTATTCACGGTCAAAATTGGGATTGGAAGGAAGAGTGCATCGATAATTCAATTGTTGTGCGAATACTAAGAGATAATGGGCCAGACGTACTTACTTTTACGGAAGCAGGAGGGGTGGCTCGAAGTGGTTTAAACTCTAATGGCATATCCATTACGGCAAATTATCTCAAATGTGATCGTGATTATGCAAACTTGGGAATACCTTTGCCCTTTATTCGTAGGAAAGCACTAGAATGTCGTCACTACTCTGATGCAATACGAATAGTAGCTACTACCCAGAAATCTGGTGCAAATAATATGATTTTAGGGTCATCTGAAGGCATGGGCATAAATTTTGAATGTGCTCCTGATGAGAGTTTTGCAATTATGCCAGATGATGATGGCTTAATTGTTCATGCAAATCATTGGCAGCACTCCGCAGCACTTTCAAAATTAAAAGAAACTGGGATATCATGGTCACCTGACAGTTTGTACCGAGATTTCAGAGTTCGCGAGAAATTATTAAATAAAAAACGTCTGCTAACAACTGATGACTTAAAAGAAGCATTTTTTGATGATTTTGGAGCCCCTTTTAGTGTGTGCGTGCCTCCTTATCAAGATACCGAAACTGATCCTGGGGCAACTGTTGCTATGATTATTATGCAACCAGCACTTGGAATTATGGAAATAGCTCCTTTTCCAGCACTTAATAAAAAATTCAAACAATATCATATTGATAGATCAAAGAGTTAAATGTCAGGAAAAATATGACAAATATGAAGCTACATACTTATCCAAACCCAGACCTTTTAGTAACAAGAGATAATA
>JAQWNW010000085.1 GCA_029246285.1 Paracoccaceae bacterium
TCTTCAATAAACTCGTGGGGTGGGTAGGTAGTATCAGATCCAATAGAAATTACCCGACCTCCAAGATCCGCCGCAAAAATTGGTCCTGCGAGAAAGATCGAAAAAATCAAGGCAAAAATAGACTTATTCATATTAGTCTCCTCAAATAATAAAAAATTAAATATTGTTATATAGAAACACGAGGATGATGAATATCTTAGGTGTGGTCAAGTAAAATAAGATAAATTAGCACCAATATTTACAAAATATACTATTTTGATCTTATTCTTAGGTGGATGGAAGACTATCTATAGTTACGCCTCTTATCTTCCATCCATTAGAAGTTTCCAACATCATATAATTTAACGTATGAATTTCGTCATTAAGGTCAGTTACCATAACCCTCTGAACCAAGATGTCATTGACTGTTAGTAAATCAAGAAATAGTACAGATTTGGTTCGCCAGACCATGGGAAAACCACGGCGAACCATCATCCCAAAATTTTGATAATTGCCAAACATGTTTTTGATTGATGGGGACGCATAAGTAAACGCTTTTTCAAAATCATCAGTTTGAAAGGAACCAATTTGCTGAGATATCGTTTCTTGTATTTTTTCTTTATCGCTAAGATCTGCGAAAACAGCACTCACATTGAAAAATAAAATAACAGTTAAAAGAACCAATTTCATCATAAACTCCATTTCTTATGAAAGTAGTGCTGAAAAATTTTTAATCAAAACATATTTTTGAATCTTTAAGTATTACTAATTATTAGCCAAAGATTTTTCAATCAAATTGATAGTTGGTTTTACTCCGTATAAGGCGATAAAACCTCCAAACCTTGGCCCTTGAGAAGCGCCAAATACTACTTCATAGACAGCTTTAAACCAGTCACGCAAAGGATCGAATTGATGATCTTTTCCCACAGAAAAAACTAAAGTCTGTAATAACTCTGCTTCAGTAGGTTCACTCCAATCACGGAGCCTTGAAACAAGATCTTCTAATGCAACGCGTTCCTTTTCATTTGGAGGTCTGAACTGACGTTTTGGTGCGACAAAATCTTTAAAATACTTCACTGCAAATCCAGCAGCCTCATCAAGTTGAGGGTTATTTTCTGGAGAAGAATCAGGTGCGTAACGCTTTATAAATCCCCACAGCCCCTCTTTATTATCAGACGATGCGACGGAAGCTAAATTTAGCAACATTGAGAAAGAAATGACCATGTCGCTTGTAGGAACGTTTGCATTATGAATATGGTAGACAGGGTTATTTAACTGCTGCTTTAAATCTTGATCATGAAAAGCCCTGAGTTGCTGATGATATTCATCTACAGCTTTTGGTATTACATCAAAATGCATTCTTTTGGCTGTTTTTGGTTTTAAATACATAAAATACGAAAGGCTATCCGCGCTGGCATAAGAAAGCCATTCATCAATTGAAATACCATTACCTTTTGATTTTGAAATTTTTTCCCCTTTATCATCAAGGAACAATTCATATGTAAAATGTTCTGGTGCACGAGCACCCAAGACTCTACATATTTTGTCGTAAATTGGAGTGTTTGTAGAATGATCCTTCCCATACATCTCAAAGTCTACACCAAGTGCCGCCCACCTAGCTCCAAAATCTGGCTTCCACTGTAATTTTACATTTCCACCTGTCACTGTTTGAGTAATCTTCTCACCCTCTTCATCGATAAAAGTTATTAATCCTTTTTCTCCATCTACATCTAACATAGGAACATATAGTACCTTTCCTGTCTTGGGTGAGATTGGCAAGAAACAACTGTAAGTCTCCCTTCTCTCTTCACGAAGAGAAGCTAACATAACATCCATAATCGCTTGGTAATTTTTTGCGGCTCTCAATAAAACTTCATCAAATTTTCCAGATCCATAAAACTGGGTTGCAGAATAAAACTCATATTCAAATCCAAAAGTATCCAAAAATCTTCGTAACATTGCATTATTATGCTCTCCAAAACTCTCATGAGTATCGAAAGGGTCTGGAACACTTGTGAGTGGTTTTTGAAGATATTCCTTTAGTGCTTCAGGGTTCGGCACATTATCTGGAATTTTTCTCATCCCATCTAGATCATCTGAAAAACAAATCAGACGAGTTGGTATATCTGAGATCTGCTCAAAAGCATTTCTAACCATTGTGGTACGAGCAACTTCTCCAAATGTTCCTATATGTGGCAATCCACTGGGACCATAACCAGTTTCAAAGATCGCATAACCACTTTTTGGTTTATTTTTTTCAAACCGCTTTACAAGTTTTCTAGCTTCCTCAAAAGGCCACGCTTTAGACTCCCAAGCCATATCTTGCAAATTTGCCATCTTATTTCCGTTCTAAGTAAAGAATTATTTAGTAAGCTTCCTATTGCGCTAGGAAGACAACGTCAATAAATTGGATAAATACGAAGATAGGGACTTAAAATGAGCGATATTTCTGCACCAATGACCGAACAAGATGCTTTAGTTACCCTTATGATCGCAGTTTCAGTTTCTGACGCTTCGATCAAAACTATAGAGTTGATGAAGATTGAAAGAATAGTAACCTATTTACCCATATTTAGAAATTATGATTTAGATAGATTAAAAAGAGCTTCACAAACAGTTTTTGAATTATTCGAAGAGGAAGATGGGATCGATGCTCTGTTCGGATTGATACGGTCAGTACTGCCAAAACATCTTCATGAAACCGCCTATGCTTTAGCTTGCGACGTAGCCGCATCAGATGGAAGATTGGAGGAAATTGAATTACGTTTTTTAGAAGAAATCAGATATGAACTTAACATCGATAGATTAGCAGCTGCAGCTATTGAAAGAGGCGCTCGCGCGCGTCATTTAAAAGGATAAGCTAATTATATCTTAATGCCCAACTTTCTATTAAATCTAATTGCAGTGAGCGCATTTTTTTATTCCAGATCTTAGCCTCGGGAGGATTATCTCGATCTGATTTGATTAATCTGTTTCTCTTCTCTAAATTTGAACCTAAAATTACATATAATAATTTTCGACCAGATTTAGTTTCAATATAACCAGCCATATTACCAACATAGTTCAATGTGCCCGTTTTTGCCTTTATAAAGTTAGTATAACTCTTTAGTGTTGAAGACTGGGTTTTCTTGACCTTGAAGCTTTGCATTAAATTAATTGCCGAGGCTTGCCATTCTGAATTTTTAAGGAATCGAATTAATTCATGAGATGACATCATGGATCCCACACCCAAACCTGAATGGTCACTAAAATTACCTTCGTAGTTTCCAATTTTATTTTCCAACCAAGATCCCATTATTTTAGCGGAAACTTTAATCTCTCTGTTATCACCTGAAAACTTCTTAGTAGCGGACAATCCAACAACTTCTGACAAAAGATTATTTGAGTATTTTAACATTAACTGTATATTCTTAAATAAAGTCTCACTTTCTACTTTGGCTAAAACTTTTCCCTTAGCAGAATAATGTCTGATTTCTGGCTTTGGTAAGTCTATTCCTTTTTTATCCGCTATTTTCCAAAACAATTCAGCGGCATAGTTGTCTGGATTCCTAACGGGCAACCAACGTTTTTTGGCTTTTTCCAAAAACGAATGATCAAAAAACCAAGTATCATTCTTACCATTATAATTATTATCTTTAAATTGGTGCTTACTCTTTGAAAAATTTACTTTTGTCGTTGAAACATCAAAATTATTTATCGCTGATCTTGCCTGGAGCTGAAAAGAATATAATCCGTTCATTTCATCCCATTCAAATAATACCCTGTTAAAATTCAAATTCAAACCAGAAATACTAGGATTGTAGCTTAAATATTCAGGTTGATCTAAGTCAATTTCTCTATGATAAATGGCGTCAGAAGAGTCTACGATAAATTTCCCGTCCACTTTGCGTAGGCCATTATCCCATAAATTATCAACTAACATCACAAGATCATCATTACTCAAAGTGGGGTCGCTACCACCTCGTAATATCAAATTACCGTCTAGTATACCGCCATTCTCTTCACCAATGGCCTCAATAGTTGTTGTGAACACTTGTCCAGGTCCAAGAATTTCCATTGCATAGAGAGCGGTTACAAGTTTTGTTATACTTGCTAACGGATATTGTTTTGATGGATTAATTGTTTCTAGGATTTTTGAATCTTCAATATCATAAAGAATGAATCCGATATCAGCTTCTAATTTTTCTTCCTTTAAAATTGTATCAAACAATTTAGGTTTAAAGGATTCAAAAAATATTGGACGAGGTACTGGAAGGATTGATTTTTCCACACCTGTAGCAAAAGAATGTTGATTAAAAAAAATGCAAAAAATTATAAAGGTAGGGAATAAAATACGTGAAATATTAATAAAAGAAATAAATCCCATTAAAGTACTCAGAGCTTATTTTTATTTCTGATCTGAGTTGAAGAAATATCTTTTTCTGGAACATCAAAAAATGTCCAAATCGGTGTTTTAAATTTATTTAAAAGATCAAATTTCTCAACTCCTACAAAATTTTCTTTGTACTTAGACGCGGCAGTTGAACTCCAAAATCCATTATAACCTGGGCGTGCAAAGACAACGATAGGAACCATCTGAAAAATTTTTTCCCAATCCTTCCATTCATGAAACTTAAACATACTATCAGCCCCCATTAGCCATACAAAGTTAATATCGGTGTATTCTTTTTTCAGATACGAAAGCAAATCAATCGTATAATTGATGTCGAATTTATTTTCTATATCTTTTACCAGCATATTTGAACCTGATACCAATCTTTTTGTCTGCTCTAAGCGTTTTACGAAATCATTTGGTACGTTTTTTTTTAAAGGGTTTCGCTTCGATACTATCCACCAAACATTTTCTAGTGGGAGTAATTTTAAAGCCCAATTTGCAATATTCATATGACCTTCATGTGGTGGATCAAATGATCCACCAATTAGGCCAACTAGATTTGGAACGTCTGATTTAGAAGGAACTATTGCATCACCCTGGACTTACTATTTTAAAAAATTCATAATTATTATTAAAGACAACCTTTTCACAGATCGCAAGAACAGTTAGGAAAAATAAAAAAATAAATTGGAGGAAATCCTTTGGCTAGTTATCAATATGTTTATCATATGGACGGAGTGTCTAAAACCTACCCGGGTGGGAAAAAATGTTTTGAAAATATTAGGCTATCATTCTTACCTGGAGTTAAAATAGGTGTTGTTGGCGTCAATGGTGCCGGGAAATCTACTTTAATGAAAATTATGGCTGGGATGGACAAAGAGTTCTCAGGGGAAGCTTGGGCTGCAGAAGGTGCAACTGTTGGCTATTTGCCACAAGAGCCAAGTTTAGACGAGAATTTAAATGTTCGAGACAACGTAATGTTAGGTGTATCTGAAAAAAAAGCCGTCCTAGATCGATATAATGAATTAGCAATGAACTATTCAGATGAAACAGCTGCTGAAATGGGAGAGCTCCAAGACCAAATCGATGCGGCTGACCTTTGGAACCTTGATGCGACTATCGATATAGCTATGGAAGCTTTAAGATGCCCAGCGGATGAAAGTTCAGTTACCAATTTATCTGGTGGTGAAAAAAGACGAGTCGCTCTATGCAAATTACTTCTAGAAGCGCCCGACATGCTGTTGCTTGACGAACCAACAAACCATCTTGATGCTGAAACAATTGCTTGGCTTCAGCAGCACCTAATTGATTACAAAGGAACTATCTTAATCGTTACACACGATAGATATTTTCTCGATAATATAACCGGATGGATTCTAGAATTAGATCGTGGCCATGGAATCCCGTATGAAGGAAATTATTCCAGCTGGTTGGAGCAAAAAGCAAAAAGATTGGAACATGAAGCCAAGGAAGATAAAGCAAAACAAAAAGCATTAAGCCGTGAGCTTGAATGGATAAGGGCTGGAACCAAGGCAAGGCAAGCAAAACAAAAAGCTCGTATAAACGCCTACGAAGAAATGGCAAATAAATCTGAGCGTGAAAAACTTGGAAAAGCACAGATTGTCATTCCCAATGGCCCAAGATTAGGTGGAAAAGTTATTGAGGTTCAAGGCTTGAGTAAAGCCTATGATGATAATTTATTAATTGAAGAATTATCATTTTCGCTACCTCCAGGAGGTATTGTTGGTGTGATTGGGCCAAATGGCGCTGGTAAATCTACCTTGTTCAACATCCTCACTGGCCAAGAAAACCCAGACACTGGAGTAGTAAGTTATGGGGATACTGTAAAACTCTCTTTTGTCGATCAATCCCGAGACAGTCTCGATGATACAAAAACAGTATGGGAAGAAATCTCAAATAGCCAAGATATCATCTTGCTAGGGGATGCTGAGATTAATGGAAGAGCTTATTGTTCATCATTTAATTTTAAGGGGGGAGATCAGCAAAAAACAGTTGGTTTATTATCGGGTGGAGAGCGTAACCGCGTACATATGGCCAAGTTATTAAAATCTGGAGGAAATGTGCTTCTACTTGATGAACCAACAAATGACTTAGATGTAGAAACTTTGAGGGCTCTTGAAAATGCATTGGAAGAATTTGCAGGTTGTGCTGTAATAATTTCTCATGACCGTTTTTTTCTTGATCGATTATGTACGCACATTCTGGCATTTGAAGGTAACGCAAAAGTTGAATGGTTTGAAGGTAACTTTGCAGATTATGAAGAGGACAAGAAAAGGCGATTAGGGCCAGATGCTTTAGAACCAAAACGAGTTAAATATAAAAAGTTTACAAGGTGAATTACTTTTCATTTATCGAGCATACTTTACAATTCTTATTTCTTTCTGCCTCGATTTTTATAGTTTTGCAGCTCATTGCGTCATAAAGAAATAACTTACCGCGCAAAGAATCCCCCACCGCTGTTATTTCTTTAATCGCTTCGACAGCCATTAAAGAGCCAATTACTCCAGGCAAACTTGACAAAACGCCAACATCCGCACAGCTCCTTGTCAAATTCTCCTTGTCAGTCTCTGGGAATATACAAGAATAACAAGGGTAATTTTTGCTTGGATCAAATAAACTAATTTGACCCTCCCATTGAGAGATTGCTCCTGAAATTAATGGCTTTTTTTCTTTAACACATGCAAAATTTACTAGATGTCTTGTTTTAAGATTATCTGAGCCATCAATGATAATATCATATTCACTAATAAGTTTTTGTGCATTCCTTGAGTCCAGCAATCGATTGTAAGGCTTGATCTCAATATGTGGATTAATTTCCAAAATATTTTTTTGAGTTGCAAAGACCTTTGATTTTCCAACATCATGCTCTCGATACAAAATTTGACGTTGTAGATTAGATAATGAAACGACGTCATTATCTATTATGCCTATAGTCCCTATACCAGCACCAGCCAAATACATAGAAACTGGGTTACCGAGCCCGCCTGCTCCAACTACTAATACCTTAGCGTTCCTAAGTCTTTGCTGTCCTTGCCCGCCAATATCTTTAAGCACAAGATGTCGTGCATATCTCTCTATCTCAACGTCAGACATATTCTTCTTAGAAGAATTACTAGAATATTTTACAATATTACTTGTTTTTATTTTTTTTAGAACAACAATGTACCCTAGAATAACCAAAAAAACAAAACTGATACTTATCCATTCATTTAAAGAAACTCCAAGAGTTAATCTTAATGGATTGTTTTCTGGTAGGAAGAAAATTGTTAAGAAAATAAAGATGTAAGAGGTTAAAAATATTTTTAATATTATTTTTTTTCTTACGCCTAAGAATGCGAGAACCCCCACAAAAATAGTCGCTATTAATAAAATAACTAACATTATTTATTACCTGTTGAGCCAAAACCGCCACGATTAGACTTACTCAAGTCTTTTACTGCAGCAAAAGTTGCCTTCACAACAGGAGAAACAACAATTTGCGCAATACGATCACCGTGAAACACTCGATAATTGTTTTTACCAGTGTTAATCAAAACCACGCCAACCGCACCACGATAATCACTGTCAATGGTTCCTGGACTGTTAAGTACCGTAATACCATGCTTTAACGCCAATCCTGATCGTGGTCTGATTTGAATCTCATAATTTTCCGGTATCTCTAAACAAAATCCAGTTGGAATTAATTTTCTTTCACCAGGCAAAATATCTAGAGCAGTCCCAGATGTGCCTAAATTCGCTCGTATATCTGCTCCAGAGGAACCAATAGTCTGATAAGAAGGTAACGGCATACTTTGATCT
Organism: Paracoccaceae bacterium; assembly: GCA_029246285.1. Taxonomy (GTDB): domain Bacteria; phylum Pseudomonadota; class Alphaproteobacteria; order Rhodobacterales; family Rhodobacteraceae. The sequence continues at coordinate 8,174 of JAQWNW010000085.1, forward strand.
GCCTTTTCTTCCCAAATTAACTTTATTAAAACGTCCATATTAATTTAAATGCTTCAAAATTTTCTCAATCAATCGCTTCGCAACATTTTCCTTAGACATCTTTGGCCAGTTTTCTGTATTCATTTCAGAAATAAGACTAACTTTGTTACAATTCCCCCCCATCACCCCACTACCCACAGATACATCATTAGCGGCAATCCAATCGCATCCTTTTTTAAGTCTCTTAGTTCTAGCGTTCTCTAAGATATTTTCACTTTCCGCAGCAAAACCAATTACTAATTTTGGTCTATTTTGTTTCAAATTACTGACATGGCTCAGAATATCTTTGTTTTCTGCCAAAACTAAAGTGGGAGCTGTTTGACGACTCGATTTTTTAATTTTCTGCCGCTGAACATTTTCAATTTTCCAGTCTGAGACTGCAGCTACAAAAATAGCTACTTCGGCTGGTAATGCCTCATTAACCGCCGAAAACATCTCATCAGCAGTCTCAACTGTTACTACTTTGACCCCATCGGGATAGTTAACGGTACCAGGACCACTTATAAAAGTGACATCAGCGCCAAGTCTCACTAAGGCACTTGCAATCGCACTTCCTTGCGCGCCCGAAGACCGGTTACCGATGAACCGCACCGGATCAATTGCCTCATAGGTTGGGCCAGATGTGATAATAGCATGAATGCTGTTCAAAGGGCCTTGTCTTAAAATACTTTCTGCTTTGTCAGCTATTTCGTCAGGCTCCGACATTCGACCAGGCCCATAATCCCCACAGGCCATCTTTCCTTCATTTGGACCAATAAACTTCACCCCATCTGAAACAAGTATATCATGATTTCTTCTTGTTGATGGGTGATTCCACATTCGCACATTCATTGCTGGTGCAACCAATATCTGCTTATCTGTGGCCATCAAAAGAGTCGAAGCCAAATCATTAGCAGCCCCATTAGCCATTTTAGACATTATATCTGCTGTTCCAGGAGCGACGATTATTAAGTCGGCCGATCTTGATAGCTCAATATGACCCATTTCTGATTCTTCTGTTAAATCAAAAAGGTCGAGATGTACCTTCTGCTCTGATAAAGCGCTGATTGAGAGAGGTGTTACAAATTCCCTCCCACTCCTGGTCAGGCAGGTACTGACAACGCAACCTCTCTCTCTTAATCGTCTTATCAGCTCCAAAGCCCTGTAAGCAGCAATGCCTCCACCTATAATTAACAAAACACGGCTGCCAAGCATAATGGTTAGTCTCCAAAAAAATATTATTCGTCATTCTTAGGAAAAGTGACCATCTATAGCAAGTGGGGCTTTTGTCGAGTTAACTAATCATAAGTTTAAGAGCATCGTTCGAATTTAAACTTTTGCGCATCTTTGCAAATGCAGCAGCTTCAAGTTGCCGAACTCTTTCTTTAGAAAGGCCCAGTTCTTCTCCCAAGCTCTCCAATGTTCTTCCACCATCTGACAGCCTTCGTTCGGAAATAATAAATTGTTCTCTCTCATTCAATTTATCCATGGCCCCGCCAACCCATTTTTTTAATTTTTCCTGCTCATCTGCCGCTTCATATGCGGCTTCTCCTCCTGGGGTATCATCTTCCAAAAGATCTATCCATTCTCTACCATCTTCTTCTGCAGTCTGAGGGACATTGAGAGAAAAATCTGAGCCGGACAAACGGCCCTGCATCAGCTCAACGGTTTGGAGAGGAACTCCAAGTTCCGAAGCTATCTTCTTATTAATCGCGTCTTGTCCAAGATTTAGGCCCAATTCCTCCGATTCCTGCTGAACCTGCGCTTGCACTCTCCTGAGGTTAAAAAATAAAGATTTCTGGTCTGAAGTGGACCCCGTACGCACTAAAGACCAATTACGCATTACATAATCTTGGATCGAAGCCTTAATCCACCAAACCGCATAAGTTGAGAACCTAACTCCTCTATCTGGATCAAACTTTTCTGCTGCTTTCATCAATCCAACTGCTGCCTCTTGAACCAAATCATTTTGGGGGGTTCCATACCTTCTAAACTTACTTGCTGTCGATATTGCTAATCTCATGTAAGCCCTGATTAACCTATCCAATGCTTTTTCATCTCGGTTATCACGCCACGCCACTGCTAAGTTATACTCTACATCCGGCTCGAGCATTTCAGCTTTCATTGCTTGACTTGCCAATGCACTTTTCTCATCAAAATTAGCTATCATAATTCCATACTTTCTCAAAAGAAATTGTTTTGTTATATAAGGTATACGTGACCAAAATAATATTGGATCAAATTTTATGACAGTTAAGCCTATGAAAACTTTAATAATCGGCGGTGCAGCCAGTGGAAAATCTGCACATGCTGAAGGTTTAGCATCTAACTCAAAGCTTAATAAAATTTATTTGGCTTCAGCAAATATTTATGATGAAGAGATGCAATTAAAGGTAGATAAACACAAAATTAGGCGTGGAGATGATTGGACTACAATATCAGAACCCCTAGAGGCAAAAAAAAAGATCGCTAATTTAAATGACAATCAAATAATGTTGTTTGATTGCGCGACTATGTGGCTAACAAATCAGATGCTCGACAAAGCAGATGTGCAAAGTGAAATCTCACAGTTAATTGATTCTATAATCCTTTCAAAAGGCTCTATAATAGTAGTATCTAACGAAGTAGGATCGGGAATTGTGCCAGAAAACTCAATGGCTCGGCAATTTAGAGAGCTCCAAGGACTTTTAAATCAAGAGTTGGCCTCCATAAGCGACTCAGTGATCCAAGTAATTGCAGGCTTACCATTATTTTTAAAGCAACCTCTATGACGGATTGGTGGTGGATACGCCATGGACCAACGCATGCAAAATCTATGGTTGGGTGGAGCGATATTAAGGCAGATCTATCCGATCATGAAACAATTAAGAAACTAAATGAATACCTCCCTAAAAATGCTGACTTAGTTTCATCGGACTTATCAAGAACAATTGAAACAGCAAATGTAATACAAAATAATCGTAATCGTATTCCTAACGAATTTAATCTAAGAGAATTTAATTTCGGAGACTGGGATGGAAAACATTGGGAGGAAATCTCTAAACTAGACCCTAAACTTTCTTATGCTTACTGGTCGACGCCAGGTCATATTTCGCCTCCAAATGGTGAAAGCTGGAATGCGGCAGCTGAACGAATTAATGAATGTGTTGATAAAATAAGTGAAAGTAATAAAAACTCCGACATTGTTGTGGTAGCTCATTTTGGAGTTATATTGACGCAAATTCAACGGGCTTTAAAAATTACACCTTTAAAAGCACTGTCATACAAAATAGATAATTTTTCGGTAACTCGAATTCGGATTTGTAAAAAGAAGTGGCAAGTTCTTGAAATCAACACGGTGCTATAAACAAGGCCAGCAATTACATAAAGACCTTACCTTCAATAACTTTCCAAATCATTTCAGCAATATTTTCCTTATTAAATCGTTCAAGCTCCTGAATACCCGTGGGCGACGTCACATTGATTTCTGTTAACCAATTACCAATAACATCTATTCCTACAAAAATTTGACCTTTTTCCCTTAACAAAGGTCCAATCTGGTCACAAATCTCTTTATCTCTTTGAGAAAGCTTTACTTTTTCGGGACGCCCACCTACGTGCATGTTTGAACGCGTTTCTCCTGGGGCTGGAACTCTATTAATTGCTCCGACGGGCTTCCCATCAACCAAAATTACCCTTTTATCCCCTTTAGAAACATCAGGTAAAAATTGCTGTGCTATTAATGGCTCTCTATTAATACTAGAAAAAAGCTCGTGCAAAGAACTAATATTTTTATCTTTCATACCTAGCCGGAAGACTCCTGCCCCCCCATTGCCATAAAGAGGTTTGATTATAATATCTTTATATTTCTCTTTAAATTCTTTCAAAGCTGAAAGATCTCTTGCGATTAATGTGGGAGGAGTTAACTCGGGAAACTCCAATACAAGCAATTTTTCAGGGTAGTTACGAACCCAGAACGGGTCATTTACTACCAAAACATCACCACTCAATCTGTCTAAAATGTGAGTATAGGTAATATAACCCATGTCAAATGGTGGATCTTGACGCAACCAAACCACATCAAAATCACGTAAATTCATCAAATGTTTTTTTCCTAAACTAAAATGATCGCCTATCTGTCGTCTTACTGTTAAATCATATCCAAAAGCTAAAACATTTCCATTTTCTAATCTCAGGTTTTCAGGGTTATAGTAAAATAACGTATGCCCTCGTTTTTGAGCCTCCTCGGCCAAGCGAAAAGTGCTGTCTGCATTAATATCTATTGATTGAATCGGGTCCATTTGAAAAGCAACTTTTAATGACATTAATTTAGGTCCTCTGTTATTTTACTTTTTTTAAATATGATGAGATCTAATATTCTTACAATACCTTAATTATTACTTTCTAATGTTCCATCCAAAATAAAAAAAATATACTTTTCAGCTCCCGTTAATCTTCAGGGCAGATTTATAAACTATATTTTTATTAACACCCAAATTTTCGGAAACAATCTTTACTGACTCCTTCAGGCTATGACTTTTCATTAATTTTTTTAAAGACATATCAATTTCATTCTTACCAACTACTTCCTCAATTCTCGGTGAGATTAATAATACTAACTCCCCTTTTAAAACATCGTTTTTCAACGATTCTTTAACTTGCAAAGCCGTCCCACGATAAATTGTTTCAAATTTTTTTGTTAACTCACGACATACTACAATTTTTCTTTTCTCGCCAAGAATCGGGGCCAAATCTTCTATTGTGGACAAGATCCGGCTTGGAGTTTCAAAAAAAATTAAAGTTGTGGAATGTAAATCACATTTATTAAAATAGTTTAATTTAGAAAGCTTTTGGCTTGGTAAGAATCCACAAAATGTGAATCTATCGGTTGGCAATCCAGATACAGTAAGAGCCGCTAGCAAAGCAGAAGGGCCTGGAGAGGCTGTAACCAAAACATCGATATTACTGGCTTCGTTAACAAGTAGATAGCCAGGATCAGAAATCAAAGGCGTTCCCGCATCAGAAACTAAGGCTACCGAACGCCCTTCTTTCAAAAAATTCATTATCTTAGAAACTTGTTTTTTCGCATTATGATCGTGATATGCAAGTAACCTCACCTTACTGACTGAGATTTCATAAATATTCAATAATTTCTTAATCACCCTGGTATCTTCAGCCACAATGACATCAGCTGAGGCCAGTACATCCAAAGCATTTAAAGTTATGTCCCTTGCTCTTCCGATTGGTATAGATACAATATGTAGCCCTGGATCTAAAGACTTAACTTGATAATACAAATTGCGATCCTTCTAAGAATATTTACTTACGCTCGATAACAGCTTACTTTTATATTATCCATTATATTATAAGGTATACTAATCCAAATTTAAAAATGCCAAACGAGAACGTCTTTACAAAAAAATTTGACAAATAAAAGAATTCCAGAATTTTAACTTGTTATAATCAACAAAATAGAGAGTTAGCAATATTTTGAAAACAGCCAACAAAATTAGTTTATCTACCAAAACGAGCGCTGCTACAAATCAAGATAATGAGCAATTATATGATAAAATATGTTTAACCTTACATTCTTCAGATAGCGCCAAACAAAAACGACAAAAATTTGTAAAATTCCTTCGAGAACACATACAAACCAATTATAAGATATTACAATCTGAATTTGAAAATAAAAATATTTCTTTTTCCAGCTTATCGAACAGTATCATTAAAGAAACTGATTTGATCATCAGCACAACGTTTAAATTGGCAACTTCAAACTTACATCCAGCACCAACACCAACGGAAGCCGAACGCTTGTCAATTATTGCTGTTGGCGGTTATGGAAGGGGAGAAATGGCTCCCTTTTCAGATGTAGATATATTATTTCTTACGCCGTATAAAACCACACCCTGGACTGAAAATGTCATTGAAAGTATGCTATATATTTTATGGGATCTAAAACTCCAAATTGGACATGCCACAAGATCTATAGATGAGTGCATTCTTCTTGGACAGAAAGATTTCACAATAAGAACGTCTTTACTGGAAACAAGACCAATTTGTGGCGATAAAAACTTAGGAAATGAATTAACTACTCGTCTTTGGAATGAACTGTTTCAGTCAAGCACAACTGAATTTATTACCGCTAAATTAAAAGAACGGGCAACCCGCCATAAAAAGCATGGGGAAAATAGATACTTATTAGAACCAAACATAAAAGAGGGTAAAGGGGGGTTGCGAGATCTGCAATCGTTGTTTTGGATTGCAAAATATATTCATCACGTCGAAAAACCTTTAGAGCTAATTCAAAAAGGGGTTTTTAACGATCAGGAATATACCAAATTTGTAAATGCGAACAACTTTCTTTGGCAAGTAAGATGTCATCTGCACTTTCTTAATAATAAAGCGTCAGAGCAGTTAAATTTTGATTCACAATTTGAAATTGCAAAACGACTCTCATATCAGGATTTGGATGGCCGTTTAGCAGTTGAGCATTTTATGCAGGATTATTTTAAACATGCCACGTGTGTTGGAGAATTAACACGCATTTTTTTAACCGATTTAGAAGCTCGCCATGTAAAAAAACAACCAAATGTTAGACAAATACTACGCTCTGCTGGAAAACGTCTCACAACGAAACTAAATCCGCTGTTTAAACTTCAACACAATCGAATCAATGTTATTAAAGACGACACTTTTTCAAGCCACCCAATCAATATATTCATCATTTTTGATGAAGCTCTACGAACAGGTTATTTAATTCACCCTAACGCTATGCGTCTCATAACATCTAACATAAGATTTATTGATGATTCCTTGAGACAGAATGCCAATGCTCAAACAATATTTTTAAATCTATTGTTGGAAAGGGGAAATCCTGTACGAGCATTAAGACGCATGAATGAACTAGGAGTATTATCTTCATTCATCCCCGAATTTGAACCTATTGTAGCAATGATGCAATTTAACGTTTATCATCATTATACCGTTGATGAGCATACCATTCAATGCATTGAAAACTTAGCCTTACTTGAGCAAAATCAGTTAGTTGAAGATCTTCCTGTCGCATCGGATATCTTAAAAAAAGGGCTAAACAGGCGGGTATTATATTTAGCGTTACTATTACACGACATTGGAAAAGGTAGAACAGAGGATCATTCCAAGCTCGGCAGTAAACTTGCTTCTAAAGTTTGTATTAGACTTAAATTAAAAAAATCAGAAAGTGACCTCATTGAATGGTTAGTTAAGAACCATTTATTGATGTCCGATGTTGCTCAAAAGAGAGACCTGAGTGATCCTAGGACAGTTCGAGATTTTGCAAGGCTCGTGGAAAGCAGAACAAAATTAAAATTATTAACCGTTTTAACAGTTTGTGACATTCGAGGAGTTGGTCCAGGCGTGTGGAATAATTGGAAAGCTCAGCTACTAAGAAATCTTTATTTTTTGACATACAATGCATTAAGTTCAGGGATGAAAGATACTGGTGATGTCATTACAGAAGAGCAATCAAAAAGTAGTCTTACACAAAAGTTAAACGGATGGGAGCCAAAGGAAATAGAAAAAGAGCTTGGCAGACATTATAAATCTTACTGGCAAGGATTAGATTTGAGCACTCAATTTGTGATGGCAAAATTACTTCGGCATATATCCAACGCTGAAATGAAAATAGAGCTGGATTTAGACCCCGAAAAAGATGCTACGAGGGTCTGTTTCGTAATGCCAGACCATCCAGGAATATTTTCGAGACTGGCTGGTGCAGTTGCTTTAGCAGGTGCAAATGTTGTTGATGCACGTACCTATACTAGCTCGGATGGCTTTGCCACGGCTGTATTTTGGCTTCAGGATAAAAATATGAGTCCTTACAAAGAAGAACAGTTCCCAAAGTTAAACTCAGCGATCAAAAATAGTCTTTCTGGAAGTGTTCTTTCCTCCGAAGCTTTTAAAATTCGTGACAAAGTCAAGAAGCGAGAACGTGATTTCCAGGTTCCAACCGAAATTTTATTTGATAATGATGGTTCAGAAATTTATACGATTATTGAAGTCGACACTCGAGACAGACCTGGATTGCTTTTTGATCTAACACGAACTATTTCAGGAGCTAATATTTATATAGCATCTGCAGTTATTGCAACATACGGCTTGCAAGCAGTAGATGTATTCTACGTAAAAGATATGTTTGGATTGAAATTACATTCTAAATCAAAACAACAATCATTAGAAAAAAAATTGCTGAAGGCGATTGAATTCGGGACAAAAAGGGCTTCAGCATGAAAATAGTTAGCTTAAGTTCTAATTTTTTTTCAGTTAGCATTTGGACACTAGCCAGTAGAATTCTTGGCTTTGTTAGAGATATATTGATGGCGGCCTTCCTTGGAACTGGGCCACTAGCCGAAGCATTTTTAGTAGCCTTTAGTCTTCCTAATATGTTCAGAAGATTTTTTGCTGAAGGTGCCTTAAATATGGCTTTCGTACCTTTATTCTCAAAAAAATTAGATGTTGATACAAAAGATGCCCACAGCTTCGCTAGTGAAACATTTGTAATCTTAGGAACAGGTTTATTGATACTGACAATATTGGCTCAAATATGCATGCCCGTTTTAGTTTTTTCTATGGCGAGTGGGTTTTATGGAGATGGGCGTTTTGACCAAGCTATTGATTTAGGAAGAATTACTTTTGCATACATTCTATTTATATCATTAGCAGCATTAATGAGCGGTATTTTAAATGCATCAGGTAAATTTAAAACAGCTGCAGCCGCGCCGATTATTTTAAATATTATATTAATCCTATCAATGATTTGTGCAGATTTTTTAAAATTAGAAATCTCTCTAGCTTTGGCAATCGCCGTTCCAATTTCGGGTGTGTTACAATTATTCTTAGTATACCGTGCCGCTAGAAAAATTGGCTTCGAACTGAAATTCAGATTACCAAAATTAACCCCTGATATAAAAAAATTAATGATTATAGCCTTTCCTGCTGCTCTTGCAGGAGGAGTTGTCCAAATTAATCTTCTAGTTGGGCGTCAAATAGCAAGTGGAACAGAAGGGGCTATAGCTTGGCTTTCATACGCTGATAGATTATATCAACTTCCCCTAGGTGTTGTCGGAATTGCTGTCGGCATAGTTTTACTGCCAGACTTAAGCCGTCGCCTGATATCTAAAGATTTGGTTGGTGCGCAAAACGCATTTAACAAATCAACTGAATTTGCGCTAAATCTTACCATTCCAGCATCACTTGCTCTAATACTGATACCTATAGAAATAATTACAACATTATTTGAAAGAGGTGAGTTTAACGCCTATGATACTGAGCAAACGGCAATTGCTCTCGCAATTTACGGAATTGGCCTTCCAGCTTTTGTATTACAAAAAGTGCTACAACCTATATATTTTGCCCGTGAAGACACAAAAACACCTTTTAGATTTGCATTGGTCGCAATGATATTGAACGCTCTCATTGCGATTGGTTTAGAGCCAAAAATTGGTTTTATCTCAGCAGCGATTGCTGCTTCAACGGCTGGTTGGTCAATGTTACTTTTACTCTGGTTTGGTACAAGAAAATTTAAAGGTGCTTTAAAATTCGATAGCAGATTCTATAAAAAGATACTCACTATTATCATTGCCAGTACAATAATGTGTATCTGCATTTTATTCTCGAAGGAAAGTTTTAAACTTTATTTCAGCGATCCAAGTATGAAATACTTCGGGTTAATTTGTCTAACAAGTATCGGTCTTATTAGTTATTTTTTTAGCAGGTTTGTTCTTAATTTCCTATTTTTAAAATAAATATATACACTATTAATCCTCTTAACTTTTTGTTTTAGGTCGTATCAATGAAGCAAAGAGAAACCCCGTTAAGAAACCAAAAAGGTCTGCCACCCAATCATTAGAACCATTAAATACGACTTTAAATATTATTTGAATGCTTAGTAAGACAGCGATCAGGGTAAATGCATTAGCACTTCGGGCACCCAAAAATTTCATAGAGATCCATAGAAGATAAGTATATGCTCCAATCAAACCATAAATCGCCGGAAATGCTCCAACTAATGGAAACTGATCATTCAAAAGTAAGCCATAGAAAAAAGCACCACAAAACGATGAAGATATAATTAAGATTAAAAATAAGAAACCATTATAAACTTCACATACCATTTTTCCCAAAGCTAAAAACATCACTATCGCAATAACGGTTTGCAAAAAATTAAAATGAATGAAGGGAAAAGTAAGATATCTGAATAAAAATGACCATTTAAAAGTCAGATTATTAATCATCCAATCCTGTAAGGACCCAAAAAATGCATAATTAACAATGACATTGTTTCTCGTAATTTCATTTAAAAAACTTGATAGAAGACCAACCTCCACAATTTGAAAAATAATTTCCACTAAAACGAGTAATAGCGTGATGACCAAAATAACTGGTGGTAATGGGTTTATTAACGGACTATTTACGTTATTGTGTGCCATCAATAAGCAACCTCTTTAAACCTGATCTAACAAACGTTGAATAGTAACAGATAAAACTCAAAAAGTAAGGTGGGAAAAATCTTGAAACCAAATATGAACAATGCTCAGACCAGTCGGGTTTTTTCTGGTATACAGCCAACTGGAAATCTAACTTTAGGAAACTATTTAGGAGCTGTGAAAAGATTTGTTGAAATGCAAAACAGTGGCATTGAAACTATTTACTGTATGGTAGACTTACACGCTATAACAACTTGGCAAAATCCTTCAGAGTTAAAGGCGGCAACTCGAGAACTAGCGGCAGGCTTTATCGCTTCAGGATTAGACCCAGAAAAATCAATCCTTTTTAACCAGTCACAAGTAGGAGCCCATTCTGAGTTGGGTTGGGTGTTTAATTGTATTGCTAGGATGGGTTGGTTAAATCGAATGACACAGTTTAAAGACAAAGCTGGCAAAAATCGTGAGAATGCAAGCGTTGGATTGTTTGCCTATCCCACATTAATGGCTGCAGACATTCTCGTTTACCATGCAACTCACGTCCCTGTGGGGGAAGACCAAAAACAACATCTTGAACTTACAAGAGATATTGCCACAAAATTTAACAATGATTTTGATGTAAACTTTTTCCCTATCACCGAGCCAGTTATTGAAGGGGTGGCCACGCGGGTGATGTCACTAAGAGACGGAACCAAAAAAATGTCCAAATCAGACGCCTCGGATATGAGCCGCATAAATTTAACAGATAGTGCTGAGTTGATTTCAAAAAAAATTAAGAAAGCAAAAACAGATCCAGATCCGCTACCCAGTGAGGTGGAAGGTTTGAACAATAGGCCAGAAGCTAAGAATTTAGTTAATATATATTCTGGCCTTTCTGGATTAAGCCCCCAAGTCATTTTATCTGAAAATGGAGGTCGAGATTTCTCTAAGTTTAAGCCAGACCTAGCAGAGCTAGCTGTGTCTATACTAACTCCGATATCAAATGAAATGACCCACTTAATGAAAGAACCCGATCAAATTGACAAAATTTTGGGAAATGGTGCAGCAAAAGCCGCAAAAATTGCAAACCCAATATTAGAGCAAACTTATGATATAGTTGGATTAATCAGGAGTAAATGATCTCGAATTAATTTAAACTGAACTTTTTTGCTTCACATTCGTTAGTATTATTTTTTATTTGGAGAATTTTGATGGCTACTGGATCTAATATTTATACATTTTTCAAGGATGAATGGCATATCGGGAATATTCCAATAATGAATGCCGCTGATCATGCCTCATGGTTAGGGTCAAGTGTCTTTGATGGGGCTCGTTATTTTGAAGGAATGGCCCCAGACTTACTCGCTCATTGTCAGCGATTAAACAGTTCTGCTTCAGTTATGGGATTAACATCACCCTACACGGCAGTTGAAATCAATGACATTATTTTAGAAGGTTTAAAATTTTACAGTGAAAATTCGGCAGTGTATATTCGGCCGATGTGTTGGGGTGTCGGAAATGGCTTTTCCACCATCGTTCCTGATAGCGAAGATATTGGCTTTTGTATTTGTTTGGAAGAAATTCCAATGCCGTCGATCACAGACTCAACAACCTTAACACGAACAAGATTTCATAGGCCTATTATCGCAGATAATCTTTGCAACGCAAAAGCGGGCTGCTTATATCCGAACAATGCAAGGATGTTAAAAGAAGCACGTGATAAGGGTTTTCAAAATGCTCTCGTTGCAGATGCTATGGGAAATGTTGCTGAGACTGCAACGGCAAACGTATTCTTAGTAAAAGATAAGGAGATTTTTACCCCAATTGCCAATGGTACGTTCTTAGCGGGAATCACAAGAGCAAGGCACATTGAGAACCTCAAAGCGGATGGGTTTAATGTAACAGAATGTATTCTAACATTTGAAGAATTTGAAAAGGCTGATGAGATATTCTTATCCGGCAACATGGCTAAAATCACTCCTGTCACAAAATTTAATAGTAAAACCTATTCAATTGGCCCTATCACAAAAACTGCCCAATCTCTTTATTGGGACTGGGCCAATTCAACCAAGCTATAGTAACAGGCTTCCTTGAAGCAAAAAGCAATCTTTAGAATAATTCTAAAACTTGACATTTTACCACCACGGGCTGATATATATAAAAGAGGAAAGGAAAAATCATGTTTATCCAGACTGAGTCAACACCCAACCCAGCCACACTAAAATTTTTACCAGGTCAAGCCGTTATGGAAACAGGAACTGCAGACTTTCCTACTATGGAAGCAAGTCAAAAATCTCCTTTAGCGCGCAGACTTTTTGAGATTTCTGGAGTAACCGGTGTTTTCTTTGGCCCTGATTTTATAACTGTTACGAAAAATGATGGCAATGATTGGGACCACATAAAGCCACCTGTTTTAGGGGCCATAATGGAACATTTTATATCAGGCCAAAAATTGATAGAGGGTGATGAGAAAGCTGCTGGTGGCCATGTAGAACACGAAGGGCCTGACTCTGAAATTATTGATCAAATTAAAGATCTTTTAGATACCAGGGTGCGACCTGCGGTTGCCCAAGATGGTGGTGATATTACTTTTCATGGCTTTGACAGAGGTATCGTTTATTTGCATATGCAGGGAGCATGTGCAGGCTGTCCATCTTCTACAATAACTCTTAAAATGGGTATTGAGAACTTATTGAGACATTATATCCCAGAAGTGGTAGAAGTGCGACCAGTTGCAGCCTAAATCCATTTCATTAGGCCTTGATACATCTACGTCAAACTGCGAAATTTCTATAGTTTCCGGATCAGATATATTAATTGAAATAAATAAAAATATAGAAAAAAAACACGCAGAAACCGTCATGGTACTGGCACAAAAAGCCCTTAATTCAGTTCAGCTCGACTGGACTGATTTAGATGTTATCGGTGTTGGGGTGGGTCCAGGTAACTTCACTGGAATTCGAATATCAGTAGCAGCGGTTCGCGGACTTTCATTCGCCCTAAAAATCCCAGCTTTTGGCATCAAGCGCTATGAAGCATTTTGTTATGAGCAAAACAAAGACCTTTTGTGTTCCATTAATGCACCCAACGGAAACGTTTATACGGTTAGATACTCTAAAGGAGGCTTTGGATCATGTTCTTTGAATAATTTAGACTCCTTAACCGTCCCCAATTGTGAAAATATTATTGGAGATCAATCCGAAAAGATATCGAAAAAACTCAATTTAAAAGAAGAAAAGCAAATATATTGGCCTTCCACTTCAATTGCCAAAATTGCACAGGAGATGCCAATTGAAAAATCTCCTCCTAAACCATTCTACCCAAGTGCAACCATCTACGGCGCACCAGACGATTTAAACTCCAAATACACGTCATGAGCCCGGAAAAAATGGCAAACTTACATTTGATTTGTATGCCTGAATATTCTAGCTGGACGGCAAAGTATTATGGAGAGCTTTTAAGGTCAAAAAATCATATTTTTGAAATATCAAAAGCTGGGTTTGGTTGTGCAAGATTAATAAAAAATGAGGCAGAAATTCTAATTCTACTGGTTGATCCTAATTTTCAAAAATCTGGGTATGCTAATTCGATTTTAGAGAATCTTCATACGAAATTAGTAAACTTAAAGTGTGATAAAATTTTCTTAGAAGTTGCAGAATTAAATATAGCGGCGAGAAACCTTTATCTGAAAAATAACTACAGTCAGATTGCTAGACGACCAAATTATTATTCTCTTAAAAATGGAAAAAAAAGTGATGGATTAGTTTTTGAAATTAAATTTCCATTAAAAGTATAACAATATTACCAAATAAAATGAAAATAATAATCATAAATTAAAAAACTATCAGTCGAATCATTGCCAATTTACCCAGAAACCTGTCACATAGAGGCACTGGGCATCTGCCCAAATTTCTAACACCTGGGAGAATATAATATGACATTGATTAAAACTATCATTAGCGCTTCCGCAGCATTAATTGCGAGCGCAGCAATGGTTGTCGCAGATCCTGCACTAATTTATGATTTAGGCGGAAAATTCGATAAATCATTCAATGAAGCAGCCTACGAAGGCGCCGAGAAGTGGAAAGCTGAAACTGGCGGCAATTATAATGAAATTGAACTGCAAAATGAAGCTCAAAGAGAACAAGCTCTGCGTCGTTTTGCGGAAAATGGAAATAACCCAATCGTAATGGCGGGTTTTTCATTTGCTTCGTCACTATCTGAAGTTGCTCCTGATTTTCCAGAAACTAAATTTGTTATCATCGACATGGTCGTGGATGCTCCAAACGTGCGCTCAACAGTTTTTAAAGAGGAAGAGGGCTCATATTTAGTGGGAATGATGGCTGCAATGTCTGCTGACAAAGCAATAGGGTTCGTTGGCGGAATGGATATACCCCTAATTCGTCGTTTTGCATGTGGATATGTTTTGGGAGCAAGATCAGTTAACCCAAATATTGAAATTTTACAAAATTACACAGGAACAACCTACCATGCATGGAACGATCCAATTAAGGGTGGCGAGCTGACAAAAGCTCAAATCGCACAAGGTGCTGACGTTGTTTATCACGCAGCAGGTGGAACTGGCATAGGTGTACTGCAAGCTGCAGCAGATGCTGGAAAATTAGGTATTGGCGTTGATAAAAACCAAAACCATCTTCAATCGGGATCAGTCTTAACTTCAATGATTAAGAGAGTTGACTTAGCCGTATATAATGCATTTACCGATGGAGCAGATCTAACTACTGGTTTTGAAGTTATGGGTCTGTCCAACGATGGTGTCGGTTATGCCATGGATTCTCATAACGCAAGCTTAGTATCTGCTGATATGCAAGCCGCTGTTGAGGCCGCTAAAGCTAAGATTATTGCTGGTGAGATTCAGATTCATGATGCGCTAACAGATAATTCTTGCCCGGCAAGTTAAGGAAAGACAAAAGTGACAAAAGATAAACAGGAGCGGCCTGAAACGGCCGCTCCTGCTATTCAATTAAAAAATATTTCTAAAAGTTTTGGTCCTGTTCAAGCGAACAAAAATATTTCACTTACAGTAAATTCTGGCACTATTCATGGGATTGTAGGGGAGAACGGAGCAGGAAAATCCACGCTGATGTCAATTCTTTACGGATTTTACAAGGCTGATTCCGGTGATATTTATATAAGAAACGCCAAAACTTCAATTCCCGACAGTCAAGCTGCTATCTCAGCAGGTATTGGCATGGTATTTCAACATTTCAAATTAGTAGAAAACTTTACAGTGCTAGAAAATGTCATTTTGGGCGCTGAGGATGGGGCTTTACTTAAAGACTCTCTATCCAAAGCAAGAAGACAATTACAAGAGTTATCGACTGAATACGAATTAGATGTAGACCCAGACGCAATCATTGAAAATTTATCTGTAGGCTTACAACAGAGAGTTGAAATTTTAAAAGCTCTTTACAGACGAGCAAATATTCTAATTCTAGATGAGCCAACTGGAGTTCTCACACCTGCTGAAGCTGATCATTTATTTAGAATATTGAAAAATTTGCGCGACCAAGGAAAAACAGTTATTTTAATTACACATAAGTTACGCGAAATAATGGATGCGACAGATACTGTGAGCGTAATGCGCTCAGGCGAAATGACAGCAACCATAAAGACAAATCAAACCAGCCCTGAAAAGTTGGCAGAATTAATGGTTGGGCGCAAAGTATTATTGAATGTATCAAAAAGTGTGGCGAAAGCTGGTGATATCGCTCTTGAAGTCAAGGATTTAAAAGTCACTGATGAAAAAGGTGTGTTACGAGTAAAAGGTATTACCTTCAATGTTCGAGAAGGCGAAATACTTGGAATCGCTGGAGTAGCTGGGAACGGTCAGTCTGAACTATTAGAAGCTTTAGGCGGTTTTAGAAAATCTCAGGGTTTAGTGTCTGTTTACGGACACTCTTTAGATTTAGAGAGCCCCTCTGGACAGGAAATTCGTGATCAATCAATTGCCCATGTACCTGAAGACAGGCAGAGACTGGGTTTAATAATGGATTTTACCGCTTGGGAAAACATCGGATTTGGCTATCAACATGAACCTGAATATTCAAATAGTTGGGGTTTAATGAACAATAGAAAAATGCGAAAAGATGCTTCTAATAAAATGGAAAAGTTTGACGTACGACCTTCAAATATAAAACTAAAAGTACGCAATTTTTCCGGTGGAAACCAACAAAAATTAGTTCTTGCTCGCGAAATAGAACGCAATCCCGATATACTTTTGATCGGTCAGCCTACTCGAGGAGTAGATATTGGAGCGATCGAATTCATTCATAACGAAATTATTAAAATGAGAGACGAAGGCAAGGCTATAATTCTTGTTTCCGTTGAGCTCGACGAAATCCTTTCTCTTACTGATAGAGTTTCTGTGATGTTTGACGGAAATTTGGTTGGAGACCGAATAACTCGTGAAACAAATGCAAGGGAACTGGGACTTTTAATGGGAGGCGAAACAGATTAGATGAAAAAGCTTCCAACATGGATAGATATTTTACTAATTCCACTCATTAATCTAGCTATAGCTCTTTTCTTATCCGCTCTAGTAGTCCTTTACATCGGTGAAGACCCCATGGACGCACTAAGCATCATGATAAAAGGAGCGATCGGTAGCTCGTATGGATGGGGATACACTCTCTATTATGCCACTAATTTCATCTTTACAGGGCTTGCTGTTTCTGTCGCATTTCACGCAAAGATGTTCAATATTGGTGGGGAGGGACAAGCTGCACTAGGAGGCCTTGGTGTAGCACTAGTTTGCCTCATGTTTCCTTGGCCGCATTGGATCCTTGCTCTTCCAGTGGCAATAATTGGAGGCGCTGTTTTTGGTGCCGCCTGGGCAGCAATACCAGCTTATCTTCAAGCAAAACGTGGAAGTCATATTGTCATAACAACGATAATGTTCAATTTTATGGCATCAGCGTTGTTAGTTTATCTTTTGGTTAATGTATTGAAAGCACCTGGATCTATGGCACCTGAAACTGGGCGTTTTATTGAAGGTGCAAGATTGCCTACTGGGCACGATATGCTGGGATGGTTTGGTATTAAATTTTCTAAATCGCCGCCTGTAAATATAAGCTTTTTAATATCCCTATTATTTTGTTTTTTTATTTGGTTTTTAATATGGAGAACGAAGCTAGGATATGAAATTCGAGCATTTGGACATTCTGAAAGTGCCGCAAAATATGCTGGGATCTCGCCAATAAAAATTATAATGGTTTCTATGCTAATCTCTGGAGCACTGGCTGGCTTAATGGGAATAAATTCTGTCATGGGTGAGTCAGAACGTTTAGTAATTGACAGTGTGCAGGGCGCCGGATTCATTGGTATCGCCGTTGCATTAATGGGCCGATCACATCCCTTTGGGGTGCTTTTGGCTGCTATCTTATTTGGAATATTATACCAGGGTGGAGCTGAACTAGCTCTGTGGACAAACATCCCACGTGAGTTAATCGTTGTTATTCAAGCATTAGTTATTCTTCTAACTGGAGCACTAGATAACATGATAAGAATGCCGATAGAGCGTTTATATTTCAAGATGGTAAGGGCGGGTACATGATTGACTTTGATACCTTACTACAAGTTTTAGATAGCTCAGTTCGATTAAGCATTCCACTATTGCTTGCTTGCCTCGCCGGCTTGTTTTCAGAAAGAGCTGGTATATTTGATATTGGCTTGGAAGGGAAAATGTTAGCTTCTGCATTTGCTGCAGGTGCTGCAGCATTTGTAACTGGTTCAGCTTTAATTGGAATGTTGGCTGGTATTTTTGCATCGATCATCCTTTCGGCGGTTCATGGCGTTGCATCCATAACATTCAAAGGAAACCAACTCATTTCGGGGGTTGCAATTAATTTTTTAGCATCTGGTCTAACCGCCTTAATTGGTCAAAACTGGTTTCGCCAAGGTGGACAAACACCACCTCTAAGTGGATCTGCGAGATTTAATGAAATAACGCTACCACTAGCCGAATTACTACGTGATGTGCCAATCTTTGGTAAAATATATTATGAATTGATATCTGGCCATACATTGTTAGTTTACATAGCATTTCTAATTGTTCCGTTAACTTGGTGGATTTTATTTAGGACAAGATTTGGCTTGCGTTTGCGAGCTGTTGGTGAAAATCCCGCAGCTGTAGATACTTCAGGAATATCAGTCGTTAGACAACGCTATGCCGCAATTCTAATTTGTGGAATTCTATGCGGACTAGCAGGCGCGTACTTATCGACAGGTATAGGAGCAGGATTTGGTAAAGAAATGACAGCAGGCAAAGGTTTTATAGCATTAGCTGCATTGATTTTTGCGAAATGGAAACCGGTACCAGCTCTTTGGGCTTGTTTATTATTTGGTTTTTTAGAGGCAATCGGCATTCGTTTTCAAAATATTGAAATCCCAGGGGTTGGCACAATACCATTGCAACTAATGCAAGCTTTACCATATATTCTGACTGTAATTATTTTGGCTGGATTTGTTGGAAAAGCAATTCCACCTAAAGCGGGTGGCGAACCATACAATAAAGAATGAAAATATTTTTTGTTCCAAATATTTGGAACAATGGAGGTGAAAAATGGACCCGATTATTTTGAATTTCGAAATGATTGTAATGCTTGGTCTATTAACACTTACTGTTTTTTTATTTATATCCGAGATTGTTCGTCTAGATTTAGCTGCATTATTAATATTAGTCCTCTTGGGCTGTTTAACTTACCTTCCTGGATTAGACGGGATGATAGAAACAAGAGACTTATTTAACGGTTTTGCTTCCAATGCGGTAATCTCGATCATTGCTGTTATGATTATTGGCGCTGGCTTAGATAAAACAGGATTAATGTCTCAACTTGCAGCAATTATCTTAAAATACGGTGGGAAAACAGAAAAACGAATAATTCCCATTATTTCTAGCTCTGTAGGAGTAATTTCAAGTTTTATGCAAAATGTCGGTGCAGCAGCTTTATACATACCGGTGGTTTCAAGAATTTCTAGTCGAACAGACATCCCCCTTTCACGACTTTTGATGCCAATGGGTTTTTGCGCAATATTGGGTGGTACTATGACAATGGTAGGGTCCTCACCTTTAATTCTCTTGAATGATCTGATCTCCACGACAAATGAAAGCTTACCCACCGATAAAAAGATTGCTTCTTTTTCTCTATTCTCTGTAACACCAATCGGACTTGCTCTTGTCAGTACTGGAATCATATATTTTATGGTTTTAGGGAAATGGGTATTACCTGGCTCTCCCACTAGAAATGACGCTACCGCAGGTCAATCAATGAATGAATATTTGAAACGTCTATATGGCTTAAAAGCTGATATTATCGAAGTAGATGTACCAGAAGGAAATATCCTATTGGGAGAAACTTTAAGCGATATCATGGATGCTCATCACTGCTATATTATTGGAACCCATTATAATGGAAAGAATTCCATTGCTCCTCCGTTAACCACCACAATACAGACTCCTTGTAGATTGGCTATTTTAGGGAGAGGAAAAGTTATTCGTGCTATGGTGGAGGACTACGGTCTTAAGGTTTTGCCAGCACTTGAGAATTTTTCAGAAGACTTTGCTCCAACAAAGTCCGGAGTAGCAGAAACAGTTATTCCTCCAGATAGCGCTTTAATAGGAAAAGACGCTCGTGAACTTTCATTTAGAGAAAATTATCGCTGTTCAATGTTAGCAATTCATCGTGGTGAAGAAACTTTTAGTAATGTTGAAACAGAGGAGCACGAAGCATCCCAAATCTGGTCGATTCCCTTTAAGGCTGGAGACACATTAGTACTTCATACAAGTTGGGACGCATTAAACAAACTCACAGAGGATCGGAACTTTGTTGTAGTAACAACTGACTTTCCTAGAGAAGAATTAAGACCTCAAAAAGTTGGTTGGGCTTTAATATTTTTTCTAATCGCCTTGGGAATGATTCTATTTACAAATATCCAATTATCTTTGTGTTTGTTAACCGGTGCCGTCGGTATGATCGTAACGAGAGTTATAGATATTGATGAAGCCTATAACGCCGTTGGGTGGAATACTGTTTTCCTTTTGGCAAGTCTTATCCCATTGGGCCAAGCAATGCAAAATACAGGGACCGCTGAATGGATTGCTCAACTGGTATTAACTATTTTAGATGGTTGGCCGATATGGGCATTGCAGACTGGAATAGCCATACTTGCTACAATTTTCACACTAATTATGTCTAATGTTGGGGCCACAGTGCTACTGGTACCACTAGCAATTAGCATTGCTATTGCTGCGGGTGGAGATCCAGGTTTATTTGCAATGACAGTAGCGATATCCACATCAAATTCATTTTTAATTCCGACACATCAAGTAAACGCATTAATAATGGGACCGGCCGGCTATCGTGTGCTGGA
This sequence comes from Paracoccaceae bacterium, assembly GCA_029246285.1. Taxonomy (GTDB): domain Bacteria; phylum Pseudomonadota; class Alphaproteobacteria; order Rhodobacterales; family Rhodobacteraceae. Next base: position 29,005 of record JAQWNW010000085.1, read on the forward strand.
TTTTGTGAAAACGGGTGGGATTATGACTATTCTATTTCTGATTGTGTCAATGGTTATGATGAATATTGTCTTTTAAATCAACCGTTGTTAACGGATTCGTGGGTTTAGACAATTTGTAACGAGTAGCCCATATTAATTTTTCTTGCGCGCGTGTTATCGCAACATATGCTAACCTTTTCCATAAGGGCAAACCAGATTCATACCTTTGGGTTTTAGAAGCAGTGTAAATATCTGGCGCAAAGACCTGAACAGTTGGCCACTGGGAACCCTGAGATTTATGAATTGTTACTGCTGCACCATGTAAAAATGAGGCTCCCATTCTTGCTGCGAAAGGAATAAATGGTTCATCACTATCGTTATTCTCAATTTTTATTATGCTCGCAGCACTGACATAAGGGTCTTCAGCACCAATTACATGTAATCTTGAAAAACCTTCTTTTCGCCCGTTTCCTAAAAATATAACCTGAGCTCCCTTTATTAAACCACGAGCTTCTAAATCAAGTCTCTTTTTTCTGTGTTTAAGTGGGAGCTCAATCCCATCACATATTAATGGTTCTCCTGGGATTAATTCATCGACTGGTGCATTATATGCAATTCGAAATGCATTAATTAACCTTACTCTTGTTGAATTTCGCCACACCAACACTGGGGATCTCGACATTATATCACTTACGACACTTTCATTTACTATTACTCGCTCATCAGTCTCTGAGATTTCAAAAATTTGTTTTTCAAAATCGGTAAAAGTCACTTTGGGGTCAGCTAACGAGTGTGCTAAATCCAAAATAGGGTTATCTTGTTCTTGTCGATGAATTCGATAAAGGTTTACTTTTTTTTCATCTTCAAGTGCATCAAAGACCATTTTTCCTGAATTACCAACTGGTGCAAGCTGTGCAGGATCGCCAAATAAAATTAAGGTAGAAAAAATTTCTCGTAAATCTGCCAATTGCTGCTCATCCAACATCGAACTTTCATCTACAAAACCTACATCTAATGGGTCTTCCCTTCTTTTCCATCCAGTAATAAAATCAGATCCACGCAACCCAGCTGATGCTAATGCACCCGGTATTGACTTATTTGATTCAAAAAATGATTTAACTCTTTCCAAACTATCTGACGTCAAAGCATCAATAATTGGTTTTTCCTGCCGACCACTCAACCACTCAGCAATCTTTTCAAATTCAGGATCATATATAGGCGTATATAGAATTCTATGAACTGTTGTAGCGGGAACGCCTTGTTGTCGAATTACACTGGCAGCTTTATTTGTTGGAGCTAATATAGCCAAATTCCGTTTTTCAGAAGTTTGATTTAACTGATAATCTCCAGAAACAATCTCTAACCCTGCCTTAGCCAAATCAGAAACTATTCTCGCCAACAATAACGTTTTTCCAGAACCTGCTTTTCCAATAATTACAAGTTCATTCTTTTTGGAATTATTAAGGGGAGAACATTGCTTATGCTCAAGATCAATCCCTGCATTTGAAAGGATCTCAATTATCCTTTTATGGGCATAGTTCTGATCTTTTGAAAACTGCAAGTCATGACTCTTTTTGCCACAGGTTTAACCCTAGAAAGTAGCCCTGACTAGTAGAATTTACAAATTACCGATAACTTCTAATGTATCTTCAAAAGTCCGTAAACCTGTCTGAGTCGCAGATACTAATACTGCCATATTTCCTGGCTTATGTTCATTTTTTCTCATTTTTACATGTGCGTCTGGGATTTCTAACCAAGGAAATACCTCAGACATGCATGGGTCAAGTCTGCGCTCTAACATTAACTGATTGGCTGCAGCTGCTTGTTTTAAATGAGCAAAATGACTTCCTTGGATTCTTTTTTGGTTCATCCAAACATATCGCGCATCCATTGTTAAATTATAACCAGTTGTTCCTGCGCAGATTACTATCATACCACCTTTTTTACATACAAATGTGGAAACAGGAAACGTAGCTTCTCCAGGGTGCTCAAAAACCATGTCAACATTTACACCTTTACCAGTTATTTCCCATATGGCTTTACCAAATTTACGAACCTCACCAAACCAGGTTTTATATTCATCTGAATTTACTGTTGGCAACTGGCCCCAACAATTAAAATCTTTTCGATTGATGACACCCTTTGCGCCTAAGTCCATTACGAACTCTCGCTTATCCTCATCCGATATTACACCGATAGCATTTGCCCCTGCTGTATTAATTAATTGAATTGCAAAAGAGCCTAGTCCTCCAGATGCACCCCAAACAAGGACATTTTGACCAGGTTTTAGTTCGTGGGGATGATGACCAAAAAGCATTCTATAAGCTGTCGCTAAAGTAAGCGTGTAACAAGCACTTTCTTCCCATGTTAAGTGCTTTGGCCGTTGCATTAACTGTTGCGCTTGAACCCTTGTAAACTGTGCGAACGACCCATCCGGAGTTTCGTAACCCCAAATACGTTGACTAGAAGAAAACATTGGATCTCCGCCATTACATTCTTCATCGTCTCCATCATCTTGATTGCAATGTACAACCACTTCATCACCAACTTTCCAACGAGTGACTTTATCACCTGTTGCCCAAACTATTCCAGAAGCGTCTGATCCAGCCACATGAAAATCTTCTTTATGAACATCAAATGGTGAAATGGGAATACCTAGTCCCGCCCAAATACCATTATAATTAACACCAGCAGCCATCACAAAAACTAAAACTTCATTGCTATCCAGAGCTGGTGTTTCTACTACCTCAATCTCAAAGGATTTGCCTGGCTCACCATGCCTTTCCCTCCTAATCGCCCAAGCATACATTTTTTTTGGTACATACCCTAAGGGAGGTATTTCACCCACTTCATACAAGTCTTTTTCAGATGCTTTATAGGAAATTCTACTATTTGGCGTATCTAATGACATAATGCTCTCCAGAATCAATCAGGTCTTTGTTCTTATCTATTGGCAATATCATAAAGTAATCACAAGAGTAATTTTAAGAAAAATAAAAATAATTAAGAGAAACTAAAAATCTAATTTATATAAAAATGCGACATTATATTACTTTAGCTATCATCTGTAAGCAAATGGGTGATAGAATTCGCATAAAAATTAATCAACTCTCCATCTGAATTGTCAATCACAATTCCAGCAGAAACTCTCTTTAATGCTCTCCGTTTTAAAAGAGTTTCTACTGCATGTTCTATTATATAAGCCTGTCTGTCTTCAGGAATATTCATTCTTACCTCTGTAGATCTTAACTTTGTTAAAACTTTACAGCAATTTTCAAAAATCTCTGAGTCTTTCATTGGGTTGTCTGAAGATTTAATTACATAAGCAACCAATGGCACTGGTAGCACCGGAATTGCTTTACTAATTTCACTCATAATTTTTCTACCCAACAGCACGGTACTCCGATCAGCACTCTTTTTAATGCTATTTTCTATAAATGATCTCAATGAGATTGGCTGACCAAAATTCACACCTGCGTATCCGAACCGATTGAACCGCCCAGTTAAACGCAACCAAATTTGTCGCAAGAAAAAACCAAGCACTAATAATAAGCTAAATTCAAAGTGTTCTTCTGGATGTTTAGAAGCTTTCAAAAGAATACGATCTTCTAAAACGCGATCATAATTCAAGCCGACTGGAACAAATACTAAATCTCTTTTTTGACTTAAATCAAAATTAGCGACCATATAACTTAAAATCCCTAACTTTCCACGTTTTAACTTTCCATCTAGACTGAGACTGCCCTCTGGAAAAATCGCTTGAGTAACACCCCCATCAGTTGCCATTTGAACGTAACGAGAAAGAACTTTTTGATATAATGGTCCAGGAACAGAACGCCTTATAAAATACCCACCCCAAGCTCTGATTAATTGCTGCAAAGGCGATACACGTGCCCATTCCCCAACAGCATACGAAAGAGCAGACCGGTCAGAAGCTAACCACGTTAAAATGAAATAATCCATATTGGACCTGTGATTTACAATAAAAACGATGGTCGCATTTTTATCCAAGTTGGCAAATATTTCCTTTTCTTTTTCATCAAGATTCACCCTATAAATGAGTCTTGATATTATTCGAGCTAATTTTGTCGCAAAACCAAAGTAGGCCATTGCCGAAAACGATGGTATTATTTCTTTTGCATAACCAGTGACTTGGTCAATAATGACTTTTTCTGGAATCTGATTATTTTGAGCATAATCTAGCGCTGCGTCCATAACCTCAGGGTCATAAGTGAGCCTATCTATCATTACTCGTCGCTGCATTAACTTAAAAGGCTGAAGTTTTAAGTCCAATCTATCGTTAAGCTTATTTATTAAGCGCTCAAAACGCCTACGAAAATACCATCTGACGGATGGTACTAGTACTCTATCTAACAAACCAAATATCATTAGAAGACCACCAGAAATTGCTAGCCAAATTGGTATTTCAATGATTCCAAACATAGTGATTACACTAAACTAAAGTAACTTTTGAACAATGTTAGTTTCAAACAAAGATATGCGACGATGAGCCCAAACAAGTTTATAGACATAATATTTCCATTTACGTTCGTATGTTGTAATTATCTTGTTAAGTAATTTAATCATAGGATCAATTTGGTGGCTGAAAAACACAATGCTCCATGGCTTTTTCGAACTTATGCAGGTCACTCAACTGCAAAAGCATCAAATAGCTTATATCGAGATAATCTAAGCAAAGGACAAACAGGATTATCTATTGCCTTTGATCTGCCTACTCAAACAGGTTATGATAGTGATCACTTATTAGCAAAAGGAGAAGTGGGAAAGGTCGGAGTGCCAATATGTCACTTAGGTGACATGAAAACTCTTTTTAATGATATTCCAATGGAAAAAATGAATACGTCCATGACTATCAATGCAACTGCACCATGGTTGCTAGCCTTATATATTGCAGCGGCCGAAAGCCAAGGAGTAGACAGTGCACGCCTCAAAGGTACAGTTCAAAATGACATTATTAAGGAATATCTAAGCCGGGGTACATATATCTGCCCCCCAGAGCCATCAATGAGATTGATAACAGACGTTGCAGCTTACTGCTATGAATTTGTCCCTAAATGGAATCCGATGAATGTATGCTCCTATCATTTGCAGGAAGCGGGAGCGACACCTGAACAAGAATTAGCCTTTGCTTTAGCAACAGCAACTTCAGTTTTAGACAATCTGAAAGTAAAGGTGACAAAAAAAGATTTTCCAGAACTCGTTGGTCGAATTTCTTTTTTTGTAAATGCTGGCATTCGATTTATTACTGAGATTTGCAAAATGCGGGCATTTGTTGAGCTTTGGGATGAAATTTGCTTAACAAGGTATGGGGTAAAAGATCCAAAATATCGAAGATTTCGCTATGGCGTTCAAGTAAATTCGTTAGGACTAACAGAACAACAACCAGAAAATAATGTTTATAGAATTTTAATCGAAATGCTTGCTGTTACCTTATCAAAAAATGCAAGGGCTAGAGCAGTTCAATTACCAGCTTGGAATGAAGCACTAGGACTACCTAGACCTTGGGATCAGCAATGGTCGTTGCGTATGCAGCAAATAATGGCTTATGAGACTGATTTATTGGAATTTGAAGATATTTTTGATGAAAACCCAGCCATAGACAGTAAAGTTAAACAGTTAAAAGCTGGCGCTCGATTAGAGTTACAACAAATTGATAATCTTGGAGGTGCTTTAAACGCTATTGAATTCATGAAAACTCAATTGGTAAAGTCTAACTCTGAAAGAATTTCAAAAATTGAAAATGGCTCTTCTACCGTTGTAGGCGTGAATAAGTTCGTTGAAGGTGCAAAAAGCCCATTAACGGCTAATGATGGATCTATCATGCTAGTTGATGTTGATGCTGAAAAAGATCAGTTAATTCGTTTAGAAAAATGGAGAAAAAATAGAAATTCTGATGAGGTTAAAGAAGCATTACAGGCCTTAAAATTGGCAGCAAAAAGCGGGGAAAACATAATGCCACCCTCAATCAAAGCTGCAAAAGCAGGCGTCACCACGGGCGAGTGGGGCATGGTTATGAGAGAGATTTTTGGAATTTATAAGGCGCCAACGGGTGTTGGAAAATCTATTTCTAATGACATTTCTGACTTAGACCATATTCGACTAGCAGTTGATAAAGTTTCAGACAAACTTGGTAGACGTTTAAAATTATTAGTCGGCAAGCCGGGCCTCGATGGTCATTCAAATGGAGCTGAGCAAATAGCCACACGTGCAAGAGATTGCGGTATTGAAATAGCTTATGAAGGTATTCGTCTTACTCCATCTGAGATTGTTGATGCAGCGCTGCGAGAAGAAGTTCATGTAATTGGATTATCGATCCTATCAGGGAGTCATGTGCCATTGGTAAAAGATGTAATTGATCAGCTTACAATTAGAGGCAGAAAAGATATACCACTAGTGGTTGGAGGCATAATCCCAGAAAGAGATGCTAACGAGCTTAAGAAGCTCGGAGTATCCAAAGTATATACCCCAAAGGATTTTGAATTAAATAAAATTATGTTAGATTTAATAGATGTTGTTGATGCTTAATTTTCTTTCATTTAAACTTGTTAAAAAAATAGGGACTTATTAATGGCAAATGATCAAAAATTAATGTTTGAAATTGAGTCTCGAAAGGAGAGCTTGATAGAGCTAACTCAGGATTTGATTAAAATACCAACAGTAAATCCTCCTTGCGCAAATTATCTTGAGATTTGTGAGTTTCTTAAAAAACGATTGGAATCTTCAGGGTTTGAAACACAATTAATAAGGGCCAAAGGAGCGATTGCAGATAGCGACAAATATCCAAGATGGAATATT
>JAQWNW010000003.1 GCA_029246285.1 Paracoccaceae bacterium
ACCCGCCGCAATAATATCTCACGACTGTCTAGAGGCTTCGATTGATCAGAAGCTATTGCTCCATACCTACTATTTAAAGAACGCGATACAAAATATTTGTTAGCTTGATCACTGGAGGTTTTTTCAATTTTCCCTCTCACCCGGACTTGGCGACGTAAAGATTTCCAATGAATAACCATAGCTGCGTTTCCTGATTCTACAATTTCATTGGCTTTAACAGAGTTATAATTGGTATAAAAAATGAATGCATTGCTCTCTATTTCCTTCAGCAACACCATTCTAACATTTGGACGCCCTTCTCGATCAACGGAAGCTAAAGCCATCGCATTGGAATCGTTTATTTCTGTTTTTTCAGCGTCTTTCAGCCATTTTTTAGCAATCAAGATTGGATCTGCACCATAAAAAATATCACTCATACCACGCTCAATTCTCTAAATTAAATTCTACACTTGGCGAACCGTTAACTTCTCTTTAATATAACTTGTTAATTAATGCTAGAAAGTCATGAGTCAATAACAGGAAGCAAACATGTCAAATTTGTTAAAAGGCAAACGTGGCCTAATCATGGGTTTAGCAAACGATAAATCGATTGCTTGGGGCATATCAAAAGCTTGCCACGGAGAAGGTGCTGAATTGGCATTTACTTACATGGGAGACGCATTCAAAAAGCGAGTCGAACCGTTAGCCAAATCCCTTGGAGTATCGAACATTTATGATTGCGATGCCAGTGATCCAGATTCACTAAACCATGTGTTTACAGCGCTTGAAAAGGAATGGGGTAGTTTAGACTTTGTAGTTCACGCGATTGTGTTTTCAGATAAAATGGAGTTAAGAGGTCGGTATGTAGATACAAGTCCGGAAAACTTCAAAATTACGATGGACATCTCAGTTTATACATTTACAGCCATAACAAACAGAGCCGAGAAATTAATGCACAACGGTGGATCAATCCTAACGCTAACATATTATGGAGCAGAGCAAGTAATGCCTCATTATAATGTTATGGGTGTGGCCAAAGCGGCATTAGAAGCTTCTGTGAAATATTTGGCTGAGGACCTAGGCAAGGATGGAATAAGAGTGAATGCAATCTCCGCTGGACCAATCAAAACACTAGCTGCTTCGGGAATTGGTGATTTTAGATATATCTTAAAATGGAATGAATTAAATTCACCTCTAAGAAGAAATGTCACCCAAGATGAAGTTGGCAAAACAGCTATTTATCTCTTAAGTGATCTTAGTTCCGGAGTGACAGGAGAAAACCTTCATGTGGATGCTGGCTACCACGTCGTTGGAATGAAAGCGGTCGATGCGCCAGACATTGACGCTGTGACGGGGAAAAAATAATGGCAAAGGATAGACTTCCACATGAAAAGGGTTTTCACGTAAGTTGGGACCAAATACATAGAGACGCTAGAGCACTTGCTTGGAGACTTGACGGACGGGGACCAGATAACGGCGCCTGGAAGGCTGTCGTAGCAATTACCCGAGGCGGTATGGCTCCTGCAATGATTGTTGCCCGAGAGCTAGATATTCGAACTGTTGATACGATTTCAATAAAATCGTACGATCGCCACTCAAGAGCTGAAGCAAAAGTATTAAAATTTCCAGATCTGGAATTAGTTGGAGATGGAACAGGTATACTAATTATAGACGATTTGGTCGATAGTGGGAAAACGATTGAAGTTGTTCGAAAAAAGATGCCTAAAGCACATTACGCTACCGTTTATTCAAAACCAATGGGTCGTCCCCAAGTTGACACTTACATAACAGAGGTTAGTCAGGATACATGGATTTTCTTTCCATGGGACATGGCTTTACAATATGTTGAGCCTTATCGAGGTGTGGATTAAAACCAATATGTATTTAAACCAGCCACTCTTTGTTGATTTCAGAATTCCAACCAACACTTTTTTTCTCGGATGACATTACAACAGGTCTCTTCATCAAAGTGGGATATTTCTGTAATAACTGAACTACAGAAAATTCTTTTTCAGATTGGGACAGCCCTCTAAAAGAGGTCGAACGCTTGTTCAAAATTTGATTACCAAACATAGCAATCAGCTTTTTTATTTGATCAAGGCCAATAGGATTTTTTCTAACATCAATGAATTCTACATCGTATCCCAAATTAGTTAGGTTTTTTTCCGCATTCCGGCATTTATCACAATTTTTCAAACCCAAAATTTCTATCTTCCTATTTGACAAACGATTTGCTCCATAATTTAAGCACTTAAACTCCCAAATTCCTTTAAACTTTGGCTTAGTAAATCAAAGTTCATATGTTCTTTTGTTCCAATTAAAACTAATCCTGGCGTTTTATCTTTTTGTGTTGACCTAACATAACTCCGATGACCAACACTTTGGACTTCATAAATTTTTTGATCAGATCCCAATACATGGCCTTTGGCTCTAACCAAAAACAAATATTTCAAAGTCAATGCTTGGGAAAGTTTTATTGGATCAATTGAAGTGTGTGGAGTAAACACTTTAGACCAAAATTTATCTGTATGCCCTTCTTCAACCTGCCTTGTTCTTAACTCCAGATCCTGACGTGTAATGCCTAAAAATATATCCAAATCAATATCAGAATGTGATACCGTTATCGCTTTGTTCAAAATATTATGATTTTCTTTCCAATTATAAAATTCAGTGTCATTTTTGATTAAATCAGCCTTATTAGCTAGTATTAAATCGGCACTTTCTATTTGAGACAGTACAGTATCTGCAATGTATTTAGCATTTAATTGTTCTTGAATTTGCTCACAATCAATTATTGAAACGATGCTTTCAGTATAACACTCATCTATCAGAGAAACAGAGCTCTCAATTGCGCTTGGAATTGCGACCCCACTTGCTTCGAGGATGATTTGATCAGGCTTACTATCAAGAGCTGCTAGTTCTTTAAGAGACAGAAGCATATCATTACCATATGAACAGCAAATACATCCTCCCGCTAAAGAGATCATATTATCATCCTGAGCTATTATTAAGTCTTCATCAATTGCAAGATTGCCAAATTCATTTACCAAAATGGCTAACTTTAGACCGTTAGCTTTTCGTAATGCATTATTGACTAATGTTGTTTTACCTGCGCCAAGATAACCTGAAACAATTGTTACAGGAATTGCATCTAAGGTCGTCATAACAATTTCGCATCAAAAATACGCCCTTGTTGCATAGTCCCCCAGACCTTAATATTCTTCAACTCATCGGGATCAACTAGAAAAGGATCCTCTTCTAAGATGGCCAAGTCAGCCCTCTTTCCAGTTTCCAAAGAACCAACTTCATCATCCATGTGTAACGTGTATGCAGCACCCAAGGTTATGGCGTACATTGCGTCTTCAATCGTTATCGTCTCTTCTTCTCCTTGAATTCGACCAGATGCAGTTCGTCTATTTACTGCACACCAGGCAGTAAATAGAGGTCCCAAGGGCGTTACTGGTGCATCAGAATGAATTGCCATTGGCACTTTAGTTTTTAACGCTGTTCTACATGCATTCATTCTTGAAGCTCTGTCCGGCCCTACTGTAAGTCGATAGTGCTCATCACCCCAGTAGTAATGGTGATTTGCAAACAAATTTACACACATATCTAGTTTTTTCATTCGTCTAAATTGTGCCGCATCAGCTAGTTGACAATGCTGTAGGGTAAAACGATGATCAGGACTTGCATGTTCCTTCAAGGCTCCTTCCAACATATCTAGAGCCATCTCAGTAGCTTCGTCGCCGTTAGTATGCGTATGGACCTGTATTCCTGCTTCTAAAGACAATTTATATAAATCAGATAATTGATCAGGAGCAGTATACCATAGCCCATTTGGCGCTCCGTTGTGATATCCGGGCCACCTCATGCGTGCAGAAAAACCTTGAATAGAGCCATCAGCAACAGCCTTAATTCTTCCCAGTCTCAATCTATCAGTACTTTTTTTCTTTAATCCTTGAACAAATTCAACAGTCTCCTTCGCTGACGCTCCCAGAAATACTTTTAAAGCTACGACGCAAGCAGGGTAATTTTGCTTATTAGTAATCTTAATCATGGCCTCAACGCCATCTTCTGTTAGACGAGCCGCTAAATCTGTAACTGTTGTTACTCCAGTTCGAACACATAATTTTCCAAAAGAAACTAATCCTGCCTCGTCACTATCAGTCAGCGACCGATTAAAACCCACGTGAACCCCAACCGGGGTCATCGCATCGGGACCATAAAGCTCACCAGTTGGATAGCCATCTTCATCCAAAGGTATACCAGGGTGGTTAATCCCCGTTTTCATTAACCCACCAAGTTCTAAAGCTCTAGAATTAACATTCATAATATGTCCAGAAGCATGTAAGATTCCAATAGGCCTAGTCTTTGATACTCGATCTAAATCAGCTCTAGATACCCGTTTATTATCCATGTAAATTGGATCAAGTTGCCAACCAGACAATGCATCGTCTGGCCCTGCCAAATTCTTATCAGCTGCCTTTAACCTATCCAACACCTCCTCAATGGTTTTTGCTCCACTCCAAATTTTTCCATCTGGATCTGTTCTGTCAAAGTAACCACAATAAACGTATCGCCAAAGGGTTCCCTCCATGGTATGCGCATGTCCCTCCACAAAGCCTGGCATGATTACTTTATCTTTAAAAGAATTATCTAGTTTGTAATCACCCCATTTTTCTAATTCAACCAGACCACCAGTTCCCAAAATTTTACCATCTTTAACCGCCAAATGAGAAGCAAATGGCCGAGCGGGGTTCATCGTAATAATTTTTTTAGCAGAATAAATTGTTATCATTTTACACCTAAATTTAGAAACTCAATTTAAAAATTATTGATACCAATGGAATTAAACATTAAAGTCAAAAATTTTCAATAAATTTTCTTGATTTTTTAGCTGTTTCAATTTTCAGTTTATGGAAAATATTTGAAAATCCGAAATAAACTTTTTGCCTATCGAATATATCGAAAATAAATCTCTGGGTATTATTAATTATTCCTTGCATTAAGTATCCGCTAGGCTAAGCTTTCCCATACGTAAATCTAAATAATAAAATAAGAATTTATCAATTCTATAAAGGGGAGGAATTTTAAGTGAAAAATTTAATTAAGAAACTGCTGGTAGCTACCGCCGCAGCATCAATAGTGGCTTCGGCGGCTACTGCCGGCGACACACCAAAAAGAGGTGGCACTCTTATAACAGCTTTAGGCAACACACCTCGAGTGTTAAACCCAGCTGTTCAATCGGGGATCGTGACTGGATTTCCGGGTGCACAATTATTTGCGTCACCTTTACGATATGACGAAGATTGGACGCCACAGCCGTATTTAGCCAAAAGTTGGGATGTATCAGAGGATGGATTAACTGTTACATTGAACCTGGTTGAAAATGCTAAGTTTCACGATGGGGCCCCAATAACATCAGAAGATATCGCGTTTTCTGTTGATATAATTAAGGCACATCATCCTTTTAAATCAATGTTTGCTCCTGTTCAATCCGTGGACACCCCAGATGCACATACGGCTGTCTTAAATCTTAGCCAACCACATCCAGCTCTTATGCTTGCGATGTCCGGGCAGCTGATGTCAATTATTCCAAAACACATTTATGGTGATGGACAAGATCCAAAAAACCATCCACGAAATAACGTGGATCTTGTTGGTTCAGGACCTTTCAAACTTGTTGAATTCAAGCAAGGTGAACACGTAATCCTTGAGCGCTTCGATGACTTCTTTATCGAAGGTCGTCCATATTTAGACAAAATAGTGATGCGAATTATCAAAGACCCACAAGCACGAGTAATCGGACTTGAAAACGGTGAAATTCATCTTTCTGGCTTTGAGAGTCAGCCACGTAATATTAATAGACTTAAGAAAGCGGATCACTTAACCGCAACGCCCGAAGGATATGGAGCTATTGGACCACTGGATTGGTTAGCATTTAATACCAAAGAAGGCCCCACTTCTAATGTAAAAGTGCGCCAAGCGATAGCTCATGCTGTCGATAAAAACTTCATCCTCAAAGCGATCATGTTTGATACTGCTGTAGAGGCAAACACAGGAATTCACCCTGATAGCCCGTTTTATAACGGTAATGTTGAAACCTATCCATTAGATCTCGATAAAGCTAACGCTTTACTTGATGAAGCAGGATTTCCAAAAGACTCGGATGGAATAAGATTTGGTCTAACTATTGATTTTGGATGGCCAGGCGTAAAACCACAAGTGGAATATGTGCGAGCGGCGCTTAAGAAAGTTGGCATTGATGTCACTGTGCGTACTTCAGCAGACTTCCCAACCTGGGCGAAAAAAATGGGTACAATGGACTTCCAAATGAGCTGGGATACTGTGTTCAATTGGGGTGATCCAGTGATCGGCGTTCACAGGACTTATCTTACAAGCAATATAGCGAAAGGCGTTTGGTCAAATACGCAAGGATATTCAAATTCTAAAGTTGATGAAATCCTAGATACTGCAAGTAAAGAAAAAGACCCTGAAAAGCGCAAAGCACTTTATGCGGAGTTCCAACAGATAGTAGCAGGTGACGTACCAATTTATTTCACAAATACATTGCCTTACCATACTGTCTACAATAATAAAGTTGGCAATCCACCATTAGGTATTTGGGGAACAAGCTCCCCAATTGATATGACATACCTAAAATAAAATAATTAATACGAGGGGATCAACAACCCCTCGTATTTTTCTAACAACTTCTCATTAGGATTATCTGATTGGCACTTCTTTACGCAATAGCTACTAGAATAATGTACGCTGGCATCTTATTACTCGCAGTAATAATTTTGAATTTTGGAATGATGCATCTCGCCCCAGGTGACGTGGCAGACTCAATCAGCCAATCAATGGGTGGTGCAGATGAAGAAGTTTTAAACGAAATCAGAGCGACTTATGGTCTCGATAGGCCTTTCATTGTACAATTAGGTTCGTATATCGGTAAAGTGTTGCGCTTTGATTTGGGTTATTCATTTTTTTATACCCAACCCGTGTCTCAATTAATTCTTCAAAAACTACCCGCAACTCTTTTACTTGTTCTAACAGCACAATTTCTCGCATTGATAGTTGGTGTTTTTCTTGGTGTTTACTCAGCTCAACGCCCAAATGGCTTATCAAGTCATTTTGTTTCATTCTTTGCTCTTTTTGGATACTCTGCGCCTGTGTTTTGGTCGGGGCTATTATTATTAATTGGTTTTTCGCTGCACATCCAATGGTTTCCTGTAGCTGGTATGCGCGATGTAACAATTGAAGGAAACTTTTTGGAGGAAGCAATCGATATCATCAGGCATATGGTATTACCAGTAATAACTTTGGCCTCGATCTTCTTGGCGCTTTACTCAAGGCTCTCTAGAGCAACAATGATGGAAGTTCTAGGTAGTGACTACATTAGAACAGCAAAATCAAAAGGTCTGACTGATAGAGAGATCATCTATAAACATGCTTTAAAAAACTCATTATCTCCTGTTATAACTTTAGCAGGTTTGCAATTTTCAGCTGTGGTATCAGGTGCAATTTTAGTTGAGTCTGTATTTTCATGGCCAGGACTAGGAACTCTTGCATTTGAATCAATAATTGCTCGCGATACACCAACAATATTGGGGATTTTGTTTTTTTCCGCTTTGGTTGTTATTGTCGGAAATTTATTAACTGATTTGACACTTAGACTTGTGGATCCACGTGTGAGGACAAACGGGTGAATAACACAGATAAAAATATAGTTAAAGCACGACATCCTTTTACAGAAGCTTTTGAAATGTTTTCTAAGAATATTGCTGCTGTTATTGCATTAATTGTCTTATTTTTAATTATTTTAATAGCCATTTTTGGACCAACTCTTTATCCAGTTGATCCTTTTGACATGGTATGGATGCCTTTTTCACCACCAGGCGAAGAAGGCTTTATCTTCGGTACAGATTATCTTGGCAGGGATCTTGTGGCAATGATTGTCCATGGAGCACGTGTTTCAATTATTATTGGATTATCAGCTGCCTTTGTCACGGTGTTTATTGGTGTCTCAGTGGGTGCAATGGCCGGATTTTACAGAGGATGGGTTGAAGAAGTTTTGATGCGAATAACTGAATTTTTTCAAGTACTCCCAACCCTTCTATTTGCTATGGTTATAGTCGCTCTCTTTGGAGCATCTCTAACGATGATAACGATAGCAATAGGTGCTGTGAGTTGGACCGCTGTTGCGCGAATAACTCGAGCAGAATTTCTTAGAATTAGAGAATTAGAATATGTGACAGCCTCACGAGCTTCTGGCGCTAATAATTTCATTTTAATGTTTGGAATAATACTACCCAATGCTCTACCCCCCATTATTGTACAGGCGGCCTTGATGGTTGGTTCAGCAATACTTTTTGAAGCTGGCCTTAGCTTTCTAGGCCTCACTGATCCTAATGTCGTTAGTTGGGGGCAAGTGATAGGCTCCAACAGATCCTATTTATTAGATGCCAGCTTTACAGTGACAATACCAGGTGCAGCTATTTTTATTACTGTGCTATGCATTTCACTTGTTGGAGATGGACTAAACGATGCATTAAACCCAAAATTGAGACAAAGATGACTGATCCTCTTCTGAGTGTAAAAAATTTAAGAATTGAGCTTAATACTCGAGATGGTGTAGCACCCGTAATTGATGATTTTTCATTTGATTTATTTCCTGGAGAAGCCATCAGTTTCGTAGGTGAAAGTGGATGTGGAAAATCAATGACAGCGCTTGGGATAATGGGATTATTACCTGAAGGTGTGGGGAAAATTGCGTCAGGCTCAATAAATTTTGCGGGGGAAGATTTGAGCTCTGCAGAACAAAAACGTATGAGGAATATTCGGGGAAATGAAATATCAATGATTTTTCAAGAACCTATGACCTCTTTAAATCCGGTATACACAATCGGGGAACAAATCGCTGAAGTCTTGCGAGCTCACCAAGGCCTCTCCAAGCAAGCATCTTGGACAAAAGCAATAGAACTATTAGATGCAGTTAGGATTCCAAACCCTCAGGCTAGAATTTCAGACTATCCCTTTCAAATGTCTGGCGGTCAAAGGCAGCGCGTAATGATTGCAATAGCATTGGCCTGTGAACCAAAAATTCTAATTGCTGATGAACCTACAACAGCCCTCGACGTAACAGTTCAGGCACAAATCTTTGACCTTCTGAATGATTTAAGGAAACAAACAGGAACTGCAATAATTCTCATCACACACGACATGGGTGCTGTTGCCGAAATGGCTGAAAGAATGATTGTGATGTATGCTGGGCGAAAAGTTGAGGAAGGCCCTGTGCAACAAGTGATAGACAACGCCGGTCATCCCTATACCCAAGGGCTTATATCTTGCGTTCCGCACATACTTGAAAAACTAACGGCTAAGCGCCAAATGCTCCAAGAAGTACCCGGCATTGTGCCAAGCCTAAGAGATTTTGGGAAAGATCAGTGCCTTTTTGCCAGCCGTTGTCAGTATGTAAGTGAAAAATGTAATAACACAAGACCAACAGAGAATAAATTTTCTAGTTCTCAGACTGTCGCTTGTTGGCTTACAGAAAGCATCCAATGAGCTTGACGAACACAGCATTATTAAAAGTTGAAAACTTAGGAGTAAGATTTCTAATGAAGAGTAATATGCTGCTTGGAAAAAAAACTTATCTTTATGCCGTCGATGATGTGTCATTTGAAATTCAAAGAGGTGAAACTCTAGCTATAGTTGGCGAAAGTGGTTCTGGCAAAACTACTGCTGCTTTAGCGGCTGCTAGACTTGTTAAAGCTTACACTGGAAAAATTACTCTCGACAATACCGATATGCTGCAAATTCAAAAGGAAAAGTTAAGACAAGCTCGAACAAAAGTACAATTTATCTTTCAAGACCCATATTCCAGTCTAAATCCACGGCTTAGAGCCGAAGAAATTGTAAAAGAACCGTTAAATAGTCTAACTAACTTCTCATCGCAAAAAAAACAAACATTAGTAAATGATCTATTTGCAGCTGTTGGTCTTCGACCTGAACAACAAAGGTTATTTCCACATCAATTTTCGGGAGGACAACGACAACGCATAGGAATCGCACGTGCTTTGGCGACTCAACCAGAGCTTATAATTTGCGATGAACCAGTAAGTGCTCTGGATGTTGCAGTTCAAGCCCAGATTTTAAACTTGCTTAGAGAGCTTCAAAGCAAGTTTGAATTGACCTATCTCTTCATTAGTCACGATTTGGGCGTTGTCCAGCACATGTGCGACCAAATTGCGGTTATGTATATGGGCAAAATAGTTGAGTATGCAGATCGATTAAGTTTATTTAACAGTCCTTTACATCCATATACATCTGCATTGCTTTCAGCGATTCCTTCAGTCGATCAAAAACGGCGCGAAAATACAAAACGGATTTTAATTCCCGGCGATCCACCAGACCCGATCAACCCACCAAAAGGTTGTCGATTTGCCAACAGGTGTCCTGTGGCAAAAGATATTTGCTTTCAAAAAGAGCCAAAATTACAAAATACAAAAGATAATCACAGAGTTGCCTGCCACTTGGTTGATGAAACTGCAGTATCACCTCTAAAACATCTCTTATAAATTATAATACATACCGTACAAAAAGCTGATGAAAAATAAAAAACCAGAATGGGTGATTGACAAAGAACGCGTAAGAAAAACTGCTGAAAAACACAGTTTTTGGTTGTTTGGAATTCATGCGGTGCGCGACGCTTTAGAAAATCCTAGTAGAGAAAAAATAAAATTATTGATTACTAAGAATGCCAAGAATAAATTGGAAGATTCCATAAAGCTAACTGAAATTGAAACGAAAATTATTGAGCCTAAAGCCTTTAATGAGTTGTTAGATAAGAACTCTGTGCACCAAGGCGTTGCTTTAGAGGTCAAACCTTTAAAATGGGGATCTCTTTCAGAAAACATTAATAAGAAAAAGGCTAATTCCATAGTTTTACTATTAGATAGAATTTCTGATCCCCATAACGTGGGTGCAATTTTAAGATCTGCAGAAGTTTTTGGTATTGAAGCAGTGATTGGAACGCAAAGACACTCAGCGCCAGAAACAGGTGCATTAGCAAAAGCTGCTTCTGGTGCTTTAGAACGTCAACCATATTTACGTATCCGTAATTTAAGCGAGGGGATTGACGAACTCAAACAATTAGGATTTGTAGTCCTCGGTTTGGATGGTTTAGCCAAAACAAGCCTAAACAAGGGAATTAATAGTTTTCCAGTAGGTCCTATAGCTTTTGTTCTAGGAGCTGAAGGACCAGGCCTTAGGGATAAAACCAAATCACATTGTGATCTGTTAGTAAAAATACCCAGCCATAACTCAGAAGGTTCTTTAAATGTATCAAATGCTGCCGCAGTGGCGATGTATGATCTAAGGTTTGCAAAGACAAGTTAATCAATTTTGAGAACAGATCTAATATACCAAAAACACAAAATAAACTATTTCACATTATTTAAGGGCAACGCCACTTCGTATTTCATTTCTTGGAGAGATACGCTTGACGACATACTTGTAAAATCTAGCTCGCTTATCAAGGTTTGTTGAAATTTATCATAATCTTCTATACTAGATGCAACAATCTTTAACATATAATCAGATGTTGATCCGGTTAAACGATGCACTTCTACTATTTGGGGGTATTTCGAGATAATTTCTACAAACTCTCTGGTCCAATTTTCCGAATGTTGACTAACTGAGATTGAAAGAAATACAACAATTGGAAGGCCAAGCTTATTTCTATTAAGCACCGTCACTCTTTTATCAATTACCCCAAGTTCTTCTAATTTTCGAATACGATTCCAACAAGGTGTCTTTGAAAGACCTACTCTTTTGGATAATTCAGATAAGGGTAGGCTAGCATTTGCTTGCACATATTTTAAGATCTTAAGATCGGTATCATCCATTCTTCTTTCTTTCCTATATATAGAATAATATTCTTTATATATACAAAAAATAAAGAAAAAAGAAACATAAATTAATTTTATATCTTTCAAATAGATTTTTTTTCTGCCATAGCCTACCAAAACCATCTACGCAGAATGAATAAGGAAAAAAAATGAGTGAAGAAGAATACGGTTTCGACACCTTACAGATTCATGCTGGGGCTCGCCCAGATCCCACAACTGGAGCAAGGCAAACACCAATATACCAAACTACGGCATATGTTTTTCGTGATGCCGACCACGCAGCCGCATTATTTAACCTGCAAGAGGTTGGTAATATTTATTCTCGGCTAACAAACCCAACTGTCGCTGTTTTACAGGAAAGAGTCGCCACTCTTGAAGGTGGAGTTGGCGCAGTAGCTTGTTCTAGTGGTCATGCGGCACAAATAATGGCTTTATTTCCATTAATGTCTCCGGGAATGAACGTTGTAGCCTCTACACGATTATATGGTGGTACGGTAACACAATTAGGAACAACAATTAAGAGGTTTGGATGGGAGGTAAAATTCGTAGATACAGATGATGAAAAAGCGGTATCTACCGCTATTGATGAAAATACGAGAGCTTTATTCTGTGAAACTATAGCAAATCCAGGAGGGTACATTACAGATTTAAGTGTTATGGCAAAAATTGCGAATAAAGCAAAAATTCCATTAATTGTAGATAATACTACAGCAACTCCTTATTTATGCCGTCCAATTGAGCATGGTGCCACTCTAGTTGTGCATTCAACTACTAAGTATTTAACAGGTAACGGAACTGTTACAGGTGGGGTTGTTGTTGACAGTGGTAATTTTGACTGGGGTGCCTCAGGAAAATTTCCATCACTTTCAGAACCTGAAAAAGCTTACCACGGTATGCGCTTTCAAGAAGCTTTTGGGCCACTAGCGTTTACATTTCACGGTATCGCCGTTGGATTACGGGACCTTGGGATGACTATGAATCCTCAAGCAGCACATTACACTCTTATGGGGATAGAAACACTATCCTTAAGAATGAAAAAACACGTCGAAAATGCTATTAGGGTTGCAAATTGGCTTGAGGCCGATCCAAGAACAGAAAATGTAACTTATGCTGGCCTTAAGTCTTCTAAATATTTTTCAAGAATCAAGACTATCTGCCCCAGAGGGGCTGGAGCATTGTTTACGGTAGCTATAAAGGGAGGTTATAATGCGTGCTTGAAATTTGTAGATTCTCTTGAAATTTTTAGTCATGTAGCAAACTTAGGAGATGCTCGATCTCTTGTAATACATCCCGCCTCAACAACACACAGGCAGCTAACAACCGAACAACAGAAGGCGGCTGGATCAGATCCAGGGCTCGTTAGAATTTCTATTGGTATAGAAGATGCAGATGATTTAATAAAAGATCTAGATCAGGCTCTAGCGAATGCTGCTAAATAAGTTTACAGCCTTATACAGAAATTTGAAACAAGCTTTTGATATCTGAAGGAACCATATTGTCTTAATGTTCTAAGATTTAATCACTTAGTTCCAAACATTCTATCACCCGCATCACCAAGTCCTGGGACGATATAAGCATTCTCATTTAAACAATCATCTAACGACGCGGTAACTACCTGAACATCAGGATGATTTTTGTTGATAAGCTCGACACCCTCCGGAGCGGCAACTAAACACATCAATTTCAAGTCTTGAGCTCCCGCCTCTTTTAGAAGATCTATGGCCGCAGACGCGGAGTAACCAGTAGCCAACATTGGATCAACAGCAATAACCCTTCTATCCTCTAGCTCTGAAGGAACCTTAAAATAGTACTGGATTGGACGATGCGTTTCTTCATCACGATATAAGCCAACAAATCCCACACGCGCACTAGGTATCAATTCTAACACCCCATCTAAAAGTCCATTTCCAGCTCTTAAAATAGAAATTAACGCCAATTTTTTACCTGCTAAGACTGGAGCGTTCATCGGACACAAAGGTGTTTCAATTTCTTTGGTGCTCATGGGCAAATCCCTAGTTACTTCATATGCCAGAAGCATACTAATTTCTCGAAGCAACTGCCTGAAAACAGCAGTGGAAGTGTTAGTATTTCGCATTAAAGTTAATTTGTGCTGAACTAACGGATGATCTACTACTGTAAGGTTTTTATGCATCTTAAGGCTCCAGTTAAACAGTTTTAAAATTAGATTCGTAAGAGAAATTTACATTAATTTCTATTTGCCTAACATGATGCCAACAAATAATCAATTTCCTACAAATCACTAAAAAAAGACCTGCCCTCTCCTTGGTAAGGCACTCCCATAAATTCAGCAATACTTGCTCCAACGTCACTAAAATTTATTAAATCAAGAGAACCATTTCCTCTGCCAGAAATTAATACGGGAACCCTCTCTCTCGTATGATCTGTGCCTGACCAAGTGGGATCATTTCCATGATCTGCAGTAATAACCAATAGATCGTCTGGCGATAATCGTTTTAGTAATAATCCCAATTTTTCATCAAACCATTCTAGAGCAGCCGCATAACCAGTCACGTCTCTACGATGACCATATTCTGAATCGAATTCCACAAAATTAGCAAATATCAAACTATCATTTTTTGCTAAACTCACCTGCTCAAATAATTGTTTCATTAAGTCTGAGTCGTTACGGCCTTTCAAAACCTTATCAATACCTTTGCCAGAAAAAATGTCATTAATCTTGCCAATTGCGCAGACAGTTTTATTGGCATTTTGCACATAATCACAGAGAGTTAATGCGGGTGGATGAATCGCAAAATCTTTTCTATTTTCTGTTCTCACGAAGTCTTTGGAGCAGGAACCTAAAAATGGTCGAGCAATAACTCTTCCAACGCGCATTTTATGTAAGGTTGGGGAAATGGCTCGGCAAAGGGTATACAGCTTATCCAATCCAAAAAAGTCCTCATGAGCAGCAATCTGAAAAACACTATCAGCTGAAGTATAACATATTGGCATACCCGTTCTTATGTGCTCCTCACCAAAACGTTCAATTATTTCTGTGCCAGATGCATGACAATTACCTAAAATTCCTGACACATTTACTTCCGACTTAACTAGATCAATTATTTCAAGCGGAAAACTATTTGTTTTGCTGTTAAAATAATACCATTCCCATGGAACAGAAACACCAGCTAACTCCCAATGCCCAGATGGAGTATCCTTTCCATTAGATAATTCTGTAGCGGCCCCAAAACAGCCTGTAATTAAAGTCTTCTCAGTTAAGATTGGCTGACCGTTGGCTAGCTTAATAACTTCTCGCAATCCTAGTGAGTCCAAGTTCGGGGTTTTTAATTCTCCCAATCTTCCATCATTACAATTACCTAAATCACATTGCTCGATAATGTGACCTAAGGTATTTGCACCCTCATCATCAAAGAGCGCGGCATCTGGTGCTCCACCACAACCAACTGAGTCCATAACGATTAGAAATACTCTGCTCATTTCCCAATACGCTTAATTATACTTTCTGTCTTTTCTGGGGCAGCCTCAGAAATATTGTATGCTTGTCGGACAATATTTATAACATTTAATACGGCATCTTCATCACGACCGTGGACCCTAGCTAATACAGAACCTACCGAAACTTTTTCCCCTAAGGGTAGAAATTGATCTAACCCAACCGACAAATCGAGCTTATCATCTTGTTGTCTGCGGCCACCCCCTAAAGAAACAACAACCATGCCAAGTCTTTTAACATCGATCTGACTAACATAACCTGCAGATTGAGATTTAACCTCAACTATCGTTGCAGCTTCAGGCAATAAATCTCTGTATCGGTCAATAAAATTCCCAGGCCCTCCAAGGGCACACACCATTTTTCCAAACTTTTCTACTGCCAATCCGCTTTCAATACTATCTCGAATCATCTTCTCACCATCTTTTACAGATCTTGAGATTTTAGCGTTTTTTAACAAGCTCCCACCTAATGAAACCGTTAACTTAAATAATCTTGAATCTACTTTATGCATAGTAAGACAATTCATAGCAGTCATTACCTCAAGCGCGTTACCAGCACTTGATGCTAAAGGCTGATCCATATTAGTTATAAATGCACTGGTTGAACAACCAGACTGCTGTCCTATCTCAACCATCCTTTTTGCCAACGACGTAGCTGCCTTCAAATTTGGCATTACAGCTCCAGACCCAGATTTAATGTCTAAAATTAAACCTTCCACCCCAGACGCCAACTTTTTTGACAATATTGAACTTGAAATGAGAGCGATGTTTTCCACGGTTCCCGTGACATCTCTTATAGCATACAATCTCTTATCAGCTGGAGCAATTTCATTACTAGCGCTAACGATTGCGCATCCAACTTCCTTCACAACCTTCTTGAAGTTTACCGTTGAAACTTGAGTTTTGTAACCCGTTATGGCATCTAACTTATCTAGTGTTCCCCCTGTATATCCCAAGCCTCTGCCAGAAACCATTGGAACAAAAGCTCCACACGCTGCGAGGGCTGGAGCTAAAAGAAGACTTACACAATCGCCCACTCCTCCTGTCGAGTGCTTGTCAAGAACTGGGCCTGGCAAATCCCATTTAAGAGTTGATCCACTCTTTAACATCCCTTCAGTTAATGCGGTTAATTCGTTATTATTCATATCATTTATTGTAATAGCCATAGCAAAAGCGCCAGCTTGCGCATCGGATACCTGGCCTGAGGCTAAACCATTGCAAAACCAATTAATTTCATCAATATTTAGACTTAAGCCATCGCGTTTCTTTCCTATGATTGCCTGGGCGTCCAAATTATTTTTCCATTTGCTCTTTATTGAAGGCGCCTGGAAGAAGTTGGTTTATAGTCATTCGACCAACTTCTCCACTTAAATTTGCAAAAACCACCACAACGTCAGAATGCGAAAATTCAGCAAGTTTTTGCCGACACCCTCCACAAGGAGTAACGGGGCTTTCAGTGTCTGCTGCTACAACCACTTCAGTTATATTCCGCTGCCCATTAGCAATCATCGCTGCAATTGCCCCAGCTTCAGCACAAGTACCCTGTGGATATGCAGCATTTTCCACATTACAACCACAAAATACATCTCCGGTCTCTGATTTAATAGCCGCACCAACTTTAAAGTTTGAATACGGCGCATAAGCATTTTCTCTTACTTTAATTGCTTTTTTTATTAAATCCATATTTCCCTCCAACACTAAGTCTCTTTTTTTTGCTGCCCATAACCTATCTCTTTTAATTTTATTTCTATTTCATCTAAAATCTCAGGATCATCAATGGTAGCAGGAGTTAACCATGAAGCGCCGTTTGCTATCTTCACCATGATTGCCCTTAAAATCTTTCCAGATCTAGTTTTCGGTAAACGCTCAACAATGATAGCTGTTTTAAATGCAGCAACTGGTCCAATTTTTTCTCTGATTAGCTTCACACATTCATTAATTATTTCTGCTTTGGATCTACTAACCCCTTTGTTAATGCATAAGAATCCAAGTGGGAGCTGTCCTTTTAATTCGTCTTCAACACCAATCACAGCGCATTCAGCTACGTCACCATGGCTAGCTAAAACCTCTTCCATAGCTCCTGTTGATAAGCGATGACCAGCTACATTTATTACATCATCAGTACGTGCCATTATATAGAGATATCCATCTTCATCCTTATACCCCGCATCGCCTGTTTCATAATAACCAGGAAATGCTTCAAGATATGAAGACTGAAATCTTTCATGTGCATTCCAAAGTGTTGGCAAAGTTCCTGGTGGCAACGGTAACTTTATCGCTATAGCGCCAAGCTCTCTAATCTTTTTTTCTCGGCCACCCCCATCTAAGATCCGCACATCATAACCAGGCATTGGGACAGACGGTGAACCCAACTTAATAGGTAAATGTTCTATTCCTAAGGGGTTGCCAACAATCGTATAACCAGTCTCGGTTTGCCACCAATGGTCGATTACGGGAACATTAAGCTGTTTTTGTGCCCATACAATCGTATCTGGATCAGCTCTTTCTCCAGCTAAATATAGTGCGCGTAAATTTGATAGATCATAATTTTTTACAAGATTGCCTTCCGGATCCTCTCTCTTTATTGCCCTAAAAGCCGTAGGAGCGGTAAAAAATGACTTTACTTTATGTTCTGACATAACTCGCCAAAATGTTCCCGCATCCGGTGTGCCAACCGGCTTTCCTTCAAATAATACCGTTGTATTTCCATGAATTAATGGGGCGTAACAAATATAACTATGCCCAACTACCCAACCAACATCAGACGCCGCCCAAAAAACATCACCCGGATCAACATTATAAATATTTTTCATTGTCCAATATAATGCTACAAGATGTCCGCCAGTTGGTCTGATAACACCTTTTGGCTGCCCAGTGGTTCCCGAAGTGTATAAAATATAGACGGGATGGTCTCCCGAAACAGCACAACAATCAGCCTTACTTGCTTTACTTATTAAATCTTTCCAATCAAAGTCTCGGCCAGAAAGTAAAGTAGCTTCTTTTTGCTCTCTCTGAAACAAAACACAAAAATCAGGTTTGTGCTCTGCTAAATTTATAGCTTCATCTAATAATGGCTTATAATCTATAATTTTATTACCTTCGATACCACATGATCCCGCTATTATAGCTTTCGGCGTCGCATCATCTATTCGGGTTGCTAACTCATTTGCGGCAAAACCACCAAAAACTACTGAATGGATTGCTCCTATTCGTGCGATTGCCAACATAGCTACGATGGCCTCTGGTACCATCGGCATATAAACGATAACCCTATCACCTTTTCTTATGCCTTTTTCCAATAAAGCTCCGGCTAATAACGATACATTTTCAAGCAATAGTGAATAAGAAATCTTCTCTTTCACGCCGGTTACGGGGCTATCATAAATTATCGCAGTTTGCTCGGCTCTTCCGTTTTTCACATGACGATCTAATGCATTGTAGCAAGTATTCACTTCGCCGTCAGAAAACCATTTACATAAAGGATCATTCAAATCACTACTTGCTCGAGTCGGTTTTTTAAACCAATCAATTTTTTCAGCTGCATCCATCCAAAATTTTTCAGGATCAGCAAGCCAACCTTGATAAACCTCTGAGTATTTCTTCATCTTGACTGTGCAATCAATTTTAATATTTCGCTCGCAGCCGCTGGTATATTTGTTCCCGGACCAAAAATTGCCTTAACACCCTTTTCAAGAAGAAATTTATAATCTTGTTGAGGGATGACTCCTCCGCAAATAACAATTATTTCCTCAGCATCTTTTTCTTTCAAAGCCTCAATCAGCTTTGGTGCTAAGGTTTTATGACCTGCAGCTTGACTAGAAATACCTATAATATGAACATCATTGTCTACCGCATCGTTAGCTGCTTCTTCTGGTGTTTGAAATAACGGACCAACATCAACATCAAAACCAATGTCTGCAAAAGCTGTCGCTATTACTTTAGCACCACGATCATGGCCATCTTGCCCCATTTTCACAACGAGCATTCTTGGCCTTCTACCTTCAGCTTTAGAAAATTCGTCCACTTCTATTTGAATCCTTCTAAAGTCATCATCTCCATCATATGCGGCTCCATAAACACCAGATAATGTTTTTACTTCGGCTCGGTGACGTCCAAATTCTTTTTCCATCGCCATAGAAATTTCTCCTACTGTAGCTCGCTCTCGTGCTGCCTCCACTGCCGCATTGAGCAAATTGCCACCGTTTTTTGCAACTCTCTCCAAATTTTTTAACGCATCAGAACATCTTTTTGTATTACGGTTTTTCTTAATATCATTTAAACGTGATATCTGTGTATCACGAACCGCACTATCATCGATATCCCTTATGTCAATTTCATCTTGAGATTCCAGTTGGTATTTATTTACTCCAACTATTACTTCCTCACCCCTATCAACCATTGCTTGACGCTTTGCAGCGCTCTCTTCAATCCGCAGCTTAGGAATTCCACTTGCAACAGCTTTAGTCATTCCACCCATTTCATCAATTTCTTGTATGATATTCCAAGCAGCATCAGCTAATTCAGATGTCAGACTTTCAACATAATATGATCCCGCCAATGGATCTACTACATTAGCTACTCCTGTTTCCTCTTGTAGAATTAGCTGAGTATTTCTTGCGATTCGAGCTGAAAATTCCGTCGGTAAAGCTATTGCCTCATCCAAAGCATTAGTATGCAAAGATTGCGTCCCTCCTAAGACAGCGCTCATTGCCTCGTAAGCTGTTCGAACCACATTGTTGTAAGGATCCTGCTCCTGAAGAGAAACTCCTGATGTCTGGCAATGTGTGCGCAACATCTTTGACTTGGAACTCTTTGCGTCAAAAGACTCCATAATTCTATGCCAAAGTAATCTCGCTGCTCTAAGCTTTGCGGCTTCCATAAAGAAATTCATTCCTATTGCGAAAAAGAACGATAGTCGGCCCGCAAATTTGTCAACGTCCATACCTCGCTCTATGGCTGTACGCACATATTCTTTTCCATCGGCCAATGTATACGCAAGTTCTTGTACAAGATTAGCACCAGCTTCTTGCATATGGTACCCACTTATAGAAATTGAATTAAATTTGGGCATTTTATCAGAGGTATACTCAATAATATCAGCGACAATCCTCATTGATGGTTCAGGGGGATATATATATGTATTTCTAACCATAAACTCTTTCAAGATATCATTTTGAATTGTGCCAGACAAAGCTTCTTGCAAAACACCCTGCTCTTCACCTGCAACGATATAGCAAGCCATCGTCGGGATTACCGCGCCATTCATGGTCATTGATACGCTGACTTGATCCAACGGTATTTGGTTGAATAAAATTTTCATATCTTCCACAGAGTCTATTGCCACTCCAGCTTTTCCCACATCTCCCTCAACTCGTGGATGATCGCTATCATAACCTCGATGGGTAGCTAGATCGAAAGCAACTGATACCCCCTGTTGACCAGCCGCTAAATTCTTACGATAAAATGCATTTGATTCTTCTGCAGTCGAAAACCCAGCGTATTGCCTTATAGTCCATGGTCTACCACCGTACATAGTGGCTTTCGGGCCTCTCGTAAAAGGTTCCATTCCTGGAAGATTATCTAAATGATCTAACTGATCTATATCTTCCTTCGTGTAGAGGGGCTTTATTTTTAAACCTTCCAGAGTATGCCAATCTAACTCATCAAGAGATCGGTCCCGAAGCTCTTTTGAGGCTAAAGCCCTCCATTCTGTCAATGATTTTTTCATAACTTACCTCACAAACGAAAGATCTTTCCTTCTATTTTATAATTTATTCCTTAGAATTGTTAAATGATTTAAAGGTCATTAAAAATATATTGATTTTTTAATATTAATGATGATCTGATTAAATAAGAATGTTTAGCAATTATTCAAATTCGATAATTACCTCATCAACTGCCAATGACTGACCTGCTTCAACATTAATTTTCTTAATTACACCTTTTTTATCAGCTCTCAGTACATTTTCCATCTTCATAGCCTCAACCACACACAAAGTCTGGCCTTCTTGCACCTCTTCTCCCTCAGACACGTCAACTTTGATTAACATTCCAGGCATCGGGCAGACTAGAAATTTTGTCATATCTGGTTCAATTTTTCTTAACATATGCGAAGAAAGTTCGAATTGACGCTTGTTTCTAATTAAAACATCCAAATCTGACCCCAGCAGCCTAACTCTAAATCCACCCGTTACTTTATTAACTTTCATAATAAGTATTTTATCTTCAATCTTTACTTTAGCGATGGAATCTCCAGGAACCCAATTAGACTCCACTCGAACAGTGCTTTTGTCCAAAAATTTTACCATAGAACCAGTTTTATCTGCTTTCAGGTTTATATCAAAATTATGCCCCCCCAAACTCACGACCCAATCGTTTTCAACCACTCGGGTATGATTGTCCATTCGTCCAGTTATTCGAGTTCTTCTAATTTCAAATAATCGATACATTGCTGAACATGCCGCAGCTATCGATTTCAATAGGCTAGAATCCAGTTTTACTGACTTAAATCCATCTGGGAACTCTTCTTCGATAAACGCTGTTGTGATATCACCTTTTATGAATTTTTTATTCCTCATCACTGACGATAAAAAGGGAATATTGTGTCCAATACCATCCAATTCAAATTCATCCAATGAATCACTCATAACTCTTAATGCTTCTGTGCGTGACTTAGCCCAAGAGCATAGCTTTGCTATCATTGGATCGTAGTGTATGCTTATTTCACTTCCTTCAAAAACTCCTGTGTCATTTCGCACAATTAAAGCTTGATCAAACCGTTCATCTGGCGGCCGATAGCGCGTAATCCGACCTATCGATGGAAGAAAGTTTCTGAAGGGGTCTTCAGCGTAAATTCTACTTTCGATCGCCCATCCATTAATATGGACATCCTTTTGACTGATTGATAACTTTTCACCCCAAGCTATACGGATCATATTCTCTACTATATCTATTCCAGTTATTAACTCAGTAACCGGGTGCTCAACTTGCAATCTAGTATTCATCTCCAGGAAATAAAAGTTTCTATTTTCATCTACAATGAATTCGACTGTTCCTGCCGATGTATAGGAAACAGCCTTTGCTAAAGCACAACTTTGTTTTCCCATCTCCTCCCTTGTTTTGTCGTCAAGAAAAGGAGAAGGAGCCTCTTCTATAACTTTTTGATTTCTCCTTTGAATTGAACATTCTCGCTCATTTAAATAGATAGTTTTTCCATGCTTATCAGCTAGTATTTGTATTTCAATGTGTCTCGGTTTTGTTACATATTTTTCAATAAAAATACGATCATCTCCAAAACTGTTAGTCGCTTCATTTTTAGAAGATTTAAAACCTTGCTGAGCTTCTTGATCATTCCAAGCAACACGCATTCCTTTTCCACCCCCTCCAGCGCTTGCTTTTATCATCACCGGATATCCGATTTTATTTGAGATTTTAACAGCGGCCTCTTCATCTTCAATTAAGCCAAGATAACCGGGGACTGTTGAAACACCCGCTTTTTTTGCTAATTTTTTAGAAGTTATCTTATCTCCCATTGTCTCAATAGCTCCAGATGGAGGACCAATAAATACAATATTCTCCCTCTCTAGAGCTTCCGCAAACATTTTATTCTCTGAAAGAAATCCATATCCTGGATGAACAGCATCTGCTTTAGATTTCTTTACAGCAGAAAGTATTTTATCAATTACAATGTAAGATTGGTTTGCTGGCGCGGCTCCTATGTGAACCGCTTCATCTGCCATTTTTACATGCAATGCATCAACATCTGTATCAGAATAAACCGCAACAGTTTTTATACCCATCTTCTTTGCAGTCTTGATTATTCTGCAGGCTATTTCACCTCTATTTGCTATAAGTATCTTATTAAACATTCTCAAATGCTTCCAAAGTTAGAATTAACTGGTCATACCATATAAGTTTCCAATTGATAATGACATTTTAGAAATTTTGAAAGATAATTTCGATTTTAAGAATACTTGCTGTTTCACTGACTTCATTCGTATTTTAATGAGTAATTATTAAGTAAATTACTGATATCTCAAAAATTTGAATTAGCATAAATTAATTACTCTGAGTCTTCAAAGATTTGAGGAAAAGAGCCTCTTAAGATAGTTTTATCTAATCGGAGTCTTGCACCATAAGAATCTGGTGCAAAATCTTCACCAGCTGGTTTAACCTCTCTTCCAAAAACCCAACTTAATCGCCCTGCATCCAAATTTCCTCGTTCAAAATCATTTTCGCCAAAATAATTCCATAAAGCTCTAAGAAATTCTTCATCGGCAAGTCGATCTGAATTTTTTCTATCAGCAAAACGCATACGTTTAACTAATTTCGAAGGCTTCTTTTTCGAGGCTCTTCTTATTGTAAACTGGTAGTCCGTACCTGGTAATCTGCTCGGAAATCCACGATGTTTTATCATAAGCACCTAATCAGAGATCTAATATTTCAGTCTTTTCTGCTCAATTTATAAATTCTAACTTCAAAGCGGTATATTATCGTGCTTTTTCCATGGATTTTTCAATTGTTTTCCTCGGAGCGAAGCAAAAGCACGGCATATTCTTTTTCGTGTGGAATGAGGAGCTATAACTTCGTCTATAAAGCCCCTTTCCGCAGCAACAAAAGGATTTGCAAATCGTTTTTCATAATCCTTCGTTCGTTTTTCAATTTTTTTCTTATCCCCTAATTCTTGACGGTATAAAATTTCAACTGCACCTTTTGCCCCCATTACAGCAATCTCAGCTGTCGGCCAGGCATAATTAAAATCACCTCTTAAATGTTTGGATGCCATAACATCATAAGCACCACCATAGGCTTTTCGTGTTATAAGCGTTACTTTAGGAACAGTCGCTTCGCCATAGGCGAAAAGCAGCTTAGCACCGTGTTTTATAACCCCACCATATTCTTGGCTGGTCCCGGGTAAAAACCCAGGAACATCCACAAGGGTCAGTATTGGAATTTCAAAGGCATCACAAAATCTTACAAATCTAGCCGCTTTTCTGCTACTGTCGATATCTAGAACACCAGCCAGCACCAAAGGTTGATTAGCCACAACGCCAACAGTGCGGCCCTCGAGCCTTATAAAGCCAGTTACGATATTTGCTGCAAAATCTTCCTGAACCTCAAAAAAATCACTCTCATCCGATAACTTTAGTATTAATTCTTTCATATCATACGGTTGATTTGGATTATTAGGAATCAATGTATCTAAAGAATGGTCTTCTCTTCTGGCGTCATCAAAAAAGGGTCTTTCTGGCGGGCGTTCTCTATTGCTCAATGGTAAAAAATCAAAAAGACGCCTTATTTGCTCCAGAGCCTCAATATCATTTTCAAAGGCGCCATCTGCGACAGAAGACTTTGTTGTATGCGTTTTTGCTCCACCCAACTCTTCTGCAGTTACTACTTCGTTTGTGACTGTTTTCACTACATCTGGCCCGGTTACGAACATGTAACTACTATCGCGAACCATGAAGATAAAATCAGTCATTGCTGGAGAATACACCGCTCCTCCAGCACATGGCCCCATAATCACACTAATCTGTGGAACAACTCCCGATGCTAAAACATTTTTTTGAAAAACGTCTGCATATCCTGCTAAGGATGCAACACCTTCCTGTATTCTAGCACCACCACTGTCGTTTAATCCAATTATAGGAGCACCATTTGACATAGCCATATCCATAACTTTACAAATTTTTTGTGCATGTGTTTCTGACAGTGATCCTCCAAAAACTGTAAAATCTTGAGAATAAACATAAACCTGTCTACCATTTATAGTACCCCAACCCGTCACAACGCCATCACCAGAGATCTGAGTCTGATCCATGCCAAAATCAACACATCGATGCTTTACATACATGTCCAGCTCTTCAAAGCTTTCATTATCTAAAAGTAATTCTATACGCTCTCGTGCCGTTAATTTTCCTTTTTTATGTTGAGCATCTATACGCGCTTGGCCACCACCAAGTCGGGCTTGTTGCCTTCGATTTTCCAATTCTTTTAGGATTTCATTCATTCACTATGCTCCCAGAAAATTTTCTTCTAAGTTAAGAAAATGTACTACAACGAAAATAAACAGATCGCAAATAAGTTAAATATGTTTTACCAGTAATAGCAATTATAAA
>JAQWNW010000014.1 GCA_029246285.1 Paracoccaceae bacterium
ACCTTTTAGACCCTCTTTACCTTTAAGAGCTTCCGTGTAAGGTTGTGTCTTGACATTATATTGTCTTGGATCGTATTCATCCTTGCCCGCTAAAACTTCTAATAACAATGCATTGTCTTCAACATTGTTTGTCATAGGGCCAGTATGATCAACATAAACTTCAATCGGCATAATTCCTGTATAAGGCACTAGTCCGTGAGTAGGTTTCATACCATAAATTCCGCAGTAAGAGGAAGGCATTCTAATGGATCCACCCTGATCTCCACCAATCGCTAGATCTACCTCGCCTGAAGCAACTAGAGCCGCACTACCAGAGGAAGATCCTCCAGCCATAAATCCCATTTTGTGCGGGTTATGCACTGCACCCTTTGCATTTGTATGACTTCCACCAGACATACAAAAACTTTCACAATGGGCTTTTCCCACAATCGTTGCACCAGCATCAAGAAGGCGAGTTGCTACCGTTGCATCTATATCAGGCATATATCCTTCTAAAGTGGCAGCCCCATTCATCATAGGAACTCCTGCGAGCATTATATTGTCTTTTAAAACAACACGTCTACCTTTAAGTTTTCCAGCCGATGCCCCTTTAACTTCTGTCTTCACATACCAAGCATTGTATTTATTTTCTTCTCCCCTGGGTTGATAGCCGGGTGCTCTTGGATATTTAACCGCTGGAAGATTGTCTGGCAGTGCATCTACGATATTATAATCATTAACCTGAGCTTCAAAAATTCCGATATAAGACTCTACATCAGCATCAGTCAAATCTAAACCCATTTCATCTGCAAGCTCTATTACTTGGTCAGGGGTAGGTACACTTACTGGCATTTTCTTTTCTCCTTATTTACAGTTAATTAATTTTACTCAGGGCGTTAAAAGCCTTAGCAGTTCAGTATTTTTACGCATATTTTCAGAAGGTCCCTTTAATGCTACCTTGCCTCTATCGAGTACGTAGGTGTAGTCACAAACTCGTAAAGCTAATTCTAAGTGTTGCTCAACTAGAATTACGGAAATTTCTTTTGCTAATATTTCCAATCGCTCAGCGATTTCTTCAATCACACCAATCCAGACACCCTCAGTCGGTTCATCTAACATAATTAATTTTGGTTTGCTGACAAGCGCTCTACTAATGGCAAGCATTTTTCTCTCACCTCCAGAAAGTGTCCCGGCTTGTTGTCCTAAACGCTCACCTAGTTTTGGAAAAAAATCTAAAACCATATCAATATCAGTTTTCCTATTTGTCGCATTAGCACCCAAAGTTATATTTTCTTTAACAGTAAGCTTATTAAAGACAGCATTCTCTTGTGGAACATATGCCATACCACGCCTAATTTTTTTGTCTGTATTTTCTGTGGTACTATTTTCACCGTTAAAATGAATAATTCCATTATTTGGGATAATTTCACCTACAATAGTTTTCAAAAGTGTTGTTTTTCCTGCACCATTCATACCCAATATAGCCGTTGCTCCTATTGTGTTAAAATCTAAAGTGACATCAAACAAAACTTGACTAATCCCATAGCCAGCATCTAAGCCATCTACTTTTAAAATTGACTTTGCATCAGACACGACTTGTATATACCTCCTTGACCCTTTGAGAGGCCTCAATGTGTTTTACTGTACCATCATCAAGGACCTTTCCCTGATCTAATACGGTTAGATTATCACAAATATCTTTTATCCATTCTAAATCGTGTTCAACAATAATTAAGGTGCACTCTTTTTTTATGGGTAATAACAATTCACCTGTGGTGCGACGCTCTTCAGGGCTCATTCCTCCTGTTGGCTCGTCTAGCAAAAGCAGCTTTGGTTTTCGAATTACAGCCATTGCTATTTCTAGCCATTGTTGAAGCCCATGACTTAACTCCCCAGCCAATGAGCTCGCTCGATCAACCAATTTAAAACGCACCAACGTATCCATGATTCTATCATGGTAAGATGTACGGCTCTTTGATAAGACTAGTTTCCAAAAGCTTTCAGGAGATTGTAATGATAATAAAATATTATCATACACCGAAAGTTCTGGAAAAATTGCTGTTATTTGAAATTTCAGATTCAACCCATTTTGTGCTCTTACTTCTGGAGAATCCTTTGTAATATCATTGCCATTGAATTTAATATTTCCTTCGTCAGGGTAATGGTCCCCCGCGATCGCTTTCAGTAGTGTGCTTTTGCCAGACCCATTTGGTCCAATTAAACCATGAAATGTGTTCTCTTGTACGGAAATATTAACACTATCTAGCGCTTTTAGTACGCCAAAGTATTTACTAACTTGGTTAACTTCAAGAAGAGACATCTTTTTTTTCATTCTTTAAACTGTGCAAATTTTCTAAAGACTTGCTTTCTGTTGATTTAATAATACCAAATGAACCTATTCTTTCTCTTTGGGTAACCACAAAGCCAAGTAATCCATCCTGTTTAAAGGTTACCACTAGCAGTAATATAACTCCTAAAATTATTGGCCAATATCCTCTAACAGCGTCTATGTCTGATAAAGTAAAGGAAATACTTTCTATAGCTATTACTCCAATAATTGGTCCAATCAAAGAACCTGCTCCTCCAAAAAGCGCATAAAGGACAGCCATAGTTGAAATGCCTATACCTACATTTCCAGGACCTATAAATCCTTCATGGTGCGCATATAGACTCCCACCCAGTCCAGCGATCGCTCCTGCAAAGCAGAAGACTAATGCCTTAAATTTTTGAACTTTATAACCAAGAAAAGCCAACCTTTTTTCATTTTGTCTTGTTCCCGCCAAAACCAAACCAAATTGAGATCTTACTAAAAGCCTACAGGCTAAATAAACTAGCAATAATATTGTTGCGACAATATAGTAAAATAACCGTCCAGGTTCGACTTCAAAAGAACCTATTCTTAAATATTCAAATATAGACATGCCATTTCCACCACCTACCCAGTACCAGCCAGCAACAAGACGTTCAGCGGCATAAGCAAAGGTCAAAGTCCCCAAAGCTAAGAAAATAAGTTCTGGTGGACGCTTACCTAATAACAATAACCAAGCGACTAAAAATGAAGCACATGCGCCAACAATTAGACCAATAGGGACAACACCCCATAACTGCAAAAAGTCTGCCTTATTTGCAAAAAGTGCCACTGCGTAGCCACCCATACCAAAAAATAGGCCTTGTCCAAAAGTCATTATGCCTGAATAACCCCAACATAATTCAAAACTAATTGCTAAAAGCCCAAGAATTAACATTCTCGTAATTATTACAGTCAAGTAATCTCCTACAAAAAGAGGCGTTATGACCAGTAAAATGAGAAGAAGTATTTCCACGATTGGAATAACTCGACCCT
Source organism: Paracoccaceae bacterium (assembly GCA_029246285.1). Taxonomy (GTDB): domain Bacteria; phylum Pseudomonadota; class Alphaproteobacteria; order Rhodobacterales; family Rhodobacteraceae. The sequence goes on from JAQWNW010000014.1 coordinate 3,323, forward strand.
GTTTATGAAGGATTGCTTTAAAGAAGCTAATTTTATTGATAATTTGCAACATATATTCCTTCACATTATCGAAATTTGAATTCAATAAACGGCTATGCAAAAAAAACACAGCCGCTTATAAGTTTCATACAATCAGGCACATTCGTTTGGTTGAACCTGATTTGCTGATTTAATAATATCCCACACGCCGCCATTAGCTTGGGCAACATACATATTCATAGCTGCGTGGCCGGTTCCAGGAACCATACTAAACTCTCCACCCATACCCTGAACATTAGTAATTCCATCAATTGCAGCTGAAACAGCCGCTCTATCGAGATCACCGTTAGTGGCATTAACACCTGCTTCATACAATTTTATCCCACGGTACATACCTGTAGCGGCTGTTCCTGCGGTAAGTTTATAGGGTGAGCCTGGCCACATCTCATTATAACCAGCCAAAGCATTATTACTAAAAGTATCATCTACAGTGTGGAAATAATCAAGACAACTGTATACGCCCTCTAACTCTCTAGGTGCAACATAATTTACAGAATTTTCGTCATAGTAGACACATGAGACCGTACCTCCATTGCTTTGGAACCCACTCTCATATAATTGTTTGGTAAAGGCTCCCAGTCCTGGTGGAATAATAGTCAGGAATACGTTGTCCACTTTTTCACTTTTTATTTTCCCAACAGTTGCGGAATATTCAACTTGGTCAATCGGAAAATATTCTTCCAAAACTACTTCTCCACCATGCTCTTCAATAATTCTCTTTGTCCAGACATTTAAAAGTTGTGGCCAACGATAATTAGCAGATGGCATAGCGAAACGTTTATTACCTTGTTTAATTAAGTAAGGTATAAGTTCTGCACATTGCTGGTAAGGAGTAGGCCCAGTGCAGTAAAGATGAGGTGTACACTCTTGGCCCTCGTACAATTGAGGATATATGTAAAGGGTCTTTCCTCGTTTAACTATTGGATTTTTAATAGCTTCACGCATAGAACTGGTGATGCCCCCTAAGATTACATCTACGTTATGTCTTTCAACTAGCCGGCGTACATTACCAACGGCGATCCCTGGATCAGACGCTGTATCTTCTAAAATTAATTCAATTGGTCGCCCAAGAATTCCTCCAGCATCATTAATTTGTTTTACGGCAAATTGTGCTGTCTGCCAGTTAGCATTACCACTTGGTGCAATGCCACCTGTAATATCAGTAGCAATACCCATTTTAATCGAACCAGCAGCATGAGCCCAATCAGGTTTTAAAACAAATCCACCTGTTAGTGCACCAATCCAACCTGCTGCAGCTAAGGCACTAGATCCTTTTAAAAATGAACGCCTACTTGCAAGATTTGCTTTTGATTTTTTCATATCGGTCATTAGTTTTCCCCTTTATGTTAAATTAAGTTTTAAGCAAAATGTATTTCTTGTTTCTATATCCTCCCTTTTTGAATTAGACCCTGCGGTCTAAATTTTACGATAATTATAGCTGTTATAAAAACAAATACCTCAGCAAAAACTGGACTTAACAAATAGGAGATAAAAGGTATTTCCGTTCTTAACCATTGAAATCCAGGTACCATTGCCCCAATCATGGCGCTACCAAGTACTGGACCCTCGAAAGTACCAGCGCCTCCTAACATCACGGCGAGAAAACCCTGTACAAGAAACCTGAGTCCGAGCTCGGCAAACAGTGAGTATAGCGGAACTACTAACGCACCAGCTAACCCTGCCAGTGCAGCGCCAAAGGCAAAAGTGAATGCATATAATTTATTTGTTGAAATTCCACATGCGCGGGCCAAAGATGGGTTTTCCATAGCCCCCCTTATTTTTAAACCATAATTTGTTTTTGTTAGGAAAAGATAACAGCCTAACATGATGGTTATTGTAAGAATTATTATTATACCACGCCAAATAGAAAAACTTGAATCACCAATCAGAAAAACACCTTCTATAGGAGCCTCAATGGCCCAGAATTTACCTCCGATAAGTCCTCGTATAGTCTCTCGAATAATTAGTCCAATCGCATATGTCGCTAACATAGCCGCAATGGCAGCCTTATAGAAACGTTTAATTATTGACATTTCTAGGAGTAATCCAAACGCACCTACTAAAAACGGAGCAGCCACCATTCCACTCCATTCAGGCATTCCGAGTTCCCTGAATACATAAACTGTATAAGCCCCAAGCAAAACAAATTCACCGTGAGCAAAATTAAAGATCCCCATCAGACTTGCAATGATTGCTAATCCTGATACTACAAGCACCATAATGCAAGAGAACGATATTATATCAAAAGCGACCTTAACAAATTCTTCCATTTTACTTTCTAACGTTTGCAGAGACATTATTGAAATTGATCGAATGGACTATATATTTTCTGATCGAGCCTAGAAACATTAATAAGTTTGTCAATATTTTTGTTACCGAAGTTTAAATATGAATATTTTTCTGTAGCAAGTTTCTGTTTTTTTTACTATAAAAAACTACTTCATTAACAATTCTTAGGCTATGAGATAGGGACTATATTTTAAACTTTTTGCGAGTATTACTCACACGTTATTTTTTTCCTCCTCGCAGAATCAAACTGCTAAGCTTGGAGAAAACGTACTTGTATTTCAACAGAGGCTAAAAAATAAAACTTCAGATAAAACTTTATTCAAATATTTATTGAAGAGTTGATTTAAAACAATTCAAAATAATTAGTTTGTAAATTATGCTGATTTGCATAAAGTTTATTACAAACAGAATTAAGTAGAAATCTAGCTAAGAATTAATATAAAATGTCTGTCAGGTTAAAAATATCAAATTTTTATACTCGGTTAACAGTTAAATCTTTTTTGCGGAAAAATAACAACCCACTTCGTGTAAGAAAATGGCTAGAAAACCAAGCGAAATTCTTCTTTAGAACTCCTAAAGATTTCTGGAAGACCCCAACGATATTTAAAACTGAAAGTAAGTCTGTTAAGGGACTTTGGGTTGGTTGTGGGGAAGACAAAGTTTATGAGGGGGTATTACTTTACATGCATGGGGGAGCATTTATATTTGGCAGCCCTAAAACGCATATGAAATTAGCAGCTCGAATAGCTAGAGAAATCAATTTTAAGGCTGCTTTGCCAGATTATAGATTAGCGCCTGAAAATAAGTATCCATGCGCGGTCGAAGACGTAATCACGACATATCAAGCGATTTTATCAACTGGTATAAAATCAAGCCAAATTGTATTGGCTGGGGACAGCGCTGGTGGAACACTTGTTCTTGAACTAATCAACCATCTTTTAAAGAAAAAATTAGATCTTCCTGCTGCTGCAGTTCTTTTAAGCCCGCTTACAGATCTGACATTTTCAGGAAACTCTATAAAAACTAATAAAGAAGCTGAGGTTATACTTCCAGCAGAGCAGATTGATTTTATGAAAACATCATATTTAGGATCAATAGATCCAAAAGGTATTTCACCATTATTTTATCAATACTCAGGATCTTGTCCAATTTTAATTCATGTCAGCGAAAGCGAAATTCTTTTGGATGATAGTACTAGGTTATCTAAAAGATTAAAATCTGAAGGCGTTGATGTTGTCATGCAGAAAATGGCTAATACTCCACATGTATGGCATTTAATGTATGGTTATTTTCCAGAGGCCAAACAGTCCTTCAATCAAATATCTAAATTTTTGAATACCAAATTATTCAACAAAATATAGTAATTTTACAATAATCTTCGCTACGAGTTATAATTGATATTTAGTTTAATTATGCTAATGTGATGAGGCAGAGGTTAAAAAATGACAGATACTGAGAAAAAGCGAACACTAGTGCTCACAGGGGCTAGTCGGGGTATTGGTCATGCTACTGTGAAAAGATTTTCTGCTGAAGGTTGGCGAGTACTTACATGTTCTCGAAAACCTTTTGACGATAGGTGTCCTTGGCCTGGTGGCGCAGATGATCATATACAGGTAGATTTGGCAGATCCAACAAGCACCATTAATGTTATTTCTGAAATAAAAGAAAAATTAAATGGTCGTTTAGATGCCCTCGTAAACAATGCGGGTATTTCTCCAAAAGGTAGTAAAAGTGAACGATTAAATAGTATTGATACAGATTTAAAAACTTGGGGCCACGTTTTTCATGTTAATTTCTTTGCATCAGTAGTTTTGGTAAACGGCCTGCGCGATGAGCTAGCTGCAGCAAAAGGCTCTGTTGTAAATGTAACTTCAATAGCTGGCTCAAGAGTGCATCCATTTGCCGGGGCTCCTTACGCAACTTCCAAAGCAGCATTAGCAGCGTTGACTAGAGAAATGGCTTATGACCTTGGCCCATTAGGTGTTCGAGTTAATGCAATTGCGCCAGGTGAAGTTGAAACCTCCATTTTGAGTCCAGGTACAGACCAGATCGTAGATGCGCTTCCATTACAGCGCTTAGGCCAACCATCAGAAGTAGCGTCAGCAATTTACTTTCTATGCTCCGGACAAAGCTCTTACATATCTGGTGCTGAAATACAGGTGAACGGCGCGCAGCACGTTTAAATCTTTAAGAAATCCGTATAATCCTTTCCTATTTGCGATACTGCTTGATTCATTAATTCAATCCCAAACTCTTCTTTTGCTAACGCAGAATGTGAACCAACTCTTCCATCAGGGAAATTCTTCCTATGTTCTTTAGCATCTCCATGCTTGTCACCCGAATGGTCTATTATGTATTTTTTGCTTAATTTTTTGGGTGGCATTTTTGCAAGCGAAGATTGAATTTCTCGATGATTAACCCGCGTTATTGAAATTTCAGATGGGGTAGCATGCATACCTTCCCAATCACCAAAATATTTATCACGTAACTCATTGACGCTTTCAAAATCCCACCAGCTTCTAATTCTTATTTCAACATCTGTGATAGAATTTTTTAAGTTTCTTAATGGCTCTAGGTTTGCACCGTGACCATTCAGTAAATAAATATGCCTAAATCCTTGCCGAGCGAGTGAGCTCAAAACTTGCCCGCAAAGTTCTTGGAATAGCTCTGAAGAAATAGAAATTGTACCTGGAAATTCCATATTGAACTCAGCTGGGGCATATGTCAAAGTCGGAGCAATCAAGGCATTTATGTTCCTTCCAACTTCTCCAGCAATTTCTTCTACACAAAGAGCATCAGTACCAATTAACCCAATTGGTCCGTGTTGCTCAACCGAGCCAGTTGGCACAATTATCCCATCGGAAGATTTTAAATAATCCTGAACTTCAAACCAGGTTGAGGTGAGTAATTTCATGCATTATCCTTGATAAATATTTAAATTATTAGTTTTTATCTTCTAAAATAAATAAATAAAAAAAGCCCCAAAGGGGCTTTTTCTTTTCACACTCTAAATGAATGGTTTTTAAAGACCGTATTTATCAGCTGTCGCCTTAAAGAAGCCTCTCGCCTCTTTAATTTTAATCCAACTATTTACATAATTGATCCATACTTGATCTGCTTGAGGTAAAAGCATAGCCAATGGCACCGGTGCTCTTGGAGCCTCAACCGGAATCTCACGTAAATTTGGATATTTAGAAAGCAGACTTCCACCTTCAATGTTAGATGTTACAAAAACATCAGCTCTACCAACCAAGACTTCTTGATAGCCTCTAGCTGGTGCTTCAACTTTAGTAATCTTAGCATCTGCGAACCAATTCTCAACTTGGGTTTCAAAAGAAGTTCCTAATGTTGTTGCGACATGCACATCAGCTTGATTGATAGAATCCCAGCCGTTAAATCGATCAATCTTATCATCAGTTGTGTAAGCTTTAGTCACAACAGCTGTATAAGGGTCAGAAAACCCTGAAGCTTTCATTCTACTTGCTTTGATACTGGCAGATCCTGTGATGTAATACTTTTCAGAAACTATTCCATTAACTAAAGTTTTCCAGTCAGTAGCAACAAACTCTATCTCAACATCTAAGTCTTTTGCTAATTCATTTAGGATATCTATATCATATCCTTCGTAACTATTCGTTGCGGTGTCCCTTTTACTAAAAGGGTAAAAATCACCAGTCGTACCAGCTTTTAATACTCCAGAACTTAAAATTTGATTAAGAACTGACTCAGCGGCAACTGAGCTATTTACCATAAATAACGTCAATATAGCTGCGATATATATTTTTATTAATTTCATCGTATTTACTCCCAATTAAAGATCTATTTCTTTTAATTTTTTAATTAACAACCTAACGCAATCTTTTTTTTAAGACTTAACTACGCCAAGCTCATCTAAATATTTTTAAAATACTACAGTAGCACCTATCATAATTAAAAGTTAAATGAAAGATTTCCATTTTTAGATTAACAAACTTAAAACTGAAAAATAAATAATTGCAATTCTTAATTAACTCGCTAATAGTTTTTTTTCAGGCTCTTTGTGTTAGAGTTCAATCATACAGGTTTATTCCGAAAGATAATCCTCCATCACTTGGAAACAAAATGTCAAAAAAAACTCTAGCCGTTGAATTCAAAAGTGTAGACAAATGGTTTGATGATTTTCAGGTGTTAAAAGATATAAATTTAGAAGTATCAGTTGGTGAAAAGATTGTTATATGTGGTCCCTCAGGTTCTGGTAAGTCAACATTGGTTAGATGCATTAATAGTTTGGAGAGCCATCAAAGTGGAGTTATAAAAGTCTCAGGCGATGAAGTAAGTTCAAAATCGAAAAAAGATAATAAAACCCTCACCGAAGTGGGTATGGTATTCCAACAATTTAATCTATTTCCACACCTGACGGTGAAGGAAAATTTAATTCTAGGGCCAATGAAGGCTCTCGGTTTATCTCGGAAGGATGCTGAAGAGCGCGCAACAACATTATTAAAAAGAGTAAAAATTCCAGAACAAGTTGACAAGTATCCAAGTCAACTATCAGGTGGACAACAACAACGTGTAGCTATTGCGCGTGCTTTGTGTATGGAGCCAAATATAATGCTCTTTGATGAGCCTACGTCTGCTTTAGATCCAGAAATGATAGCTGAGGTTTTAGACGTGATCATTGATCTTGCAAATGAAGGGATCACAATGATTGTGGTTACACACGAAATGGGTTTTGCAAAGAAGGCTGCGGATCGGATGATATTTATGGACGAAGGAATGATTGTTGAAACTGGCGCGCCAGAAGATTTCTTCAAAAACCCAAAAACAGATCGTTGCAAGCTATTTCTAGATCAAATTTTACAGCATTAAAAAGGTTCAACTGTGCAAAAAAAAACTGTCATCGCAATTCTTTTAATAACCTTATTAGCGAGCTGTTCTTCACCTCCTGGCACCTGGGGTTGGTATGTAATTGACCCCACAACAAAAGCTGGGTGGAATAATATTACATTTTTATTGAGTGGATTCTCAGCTACAATACAACTTTCGATTATAGCAGCGATATTATCAATTATTATTGGGTTAATTGTAGTTCTTCCAGGATTATCTGAAAACAGATGGATACGAATGCCTAGCAGAATTTATGTCGAATTTATTAGAGCAATCCCTTTGTTACCCATGCTTTTTTGGGTCTTTTATGGTTTACCAGTCATCTTAAAATCAATGGGCATTAACATTCCAATTGATCCATTCTGGGGAGCTATATTAACTTTAGCCATCTCAGACAGTGCATTTACTGCAGAAATATACCGAGGCGGGATTCAATCAATTGAAAAGGGGCAAACAGAAGCCGCAAAAACGATAGGATTAAATTACTTTCAAACTATGCGATACGTGATCTTACCACAAGCATTGAGAAGAATTTTACCACCTCTTGCTAATCAGTTTATTTATATTGTCAAAATGTCAGCATTTGCTTCAGTTATTGGCATGCAGGAGCTTACAAGACGAGCAAATGAAGTTAATGTTAGTGAATATAGGCCATTAGAGATTTATACACTTCTAATATTTGAATATCTAATATTAGTTCTGATTATTAGCTCGGGAATACGTTGGTTAGAACGAAAGCTTGGAGCAGATCAAAGAAAATAACTATCAAAGGTAGTTATCACTGAAAGGAAAAGAGATGCATTGGCAAAACTTTTTAAATAATACGATGAAATCCTTTAGTAATCTTTCAAAAGAAATCCCTGAGACTTTTAAGGGCTTTGAAACTATGGGCAAGGAAGCCAAAAAGAATGGCGCGCTAGATGAAAAAACAAAAGAATTTATAGCATTAGGGATAGCCATCTCAACAAAGTGTGAGAGTTGCATCGGATTTCATACAAAATCACTGGTGAGATTAAAAGCGACCCGGGAAGAGTTTACAGAGGCATTAGCTATGTGTTCATACATGGGCGGGGGACCATCAATTACCTATAGCGCAAAAGCGCTTGAAGCTTTTGATGAATTCGCTAGCTGATTGCTAATTTAAACAAGGATTAAGGATCTAATTATGTCTGCTTGGATAAAAATGATATCTGATGAAGATGCCGATAAAGAACTATCAGAAGTACTCAATTTGGCTCGAACGCCACATGGTACAGTTGATAATGTCATGCGAGTACATTCTCTACGGCCAAATACCATGAAGGGGCACGTCACCTTATACCGAGCGGCATTGCATGATGAAACGAACACCATTCCAATGTGGTTTCAAGAAACTATAAGTAGCTACGTTTCAATATTAAATGATTGCCCTTACTCCTACGCTAATCATTGGAAAAATGCCGCACACTTAATGCAGGACTCCATCAAATCAAATAAAATAGAAATTGCGCTCAATTCAAAAAACCCTGAGTCATATTTTTCTGGAGCAGAGTTGGCAATGCTCCAATATTGTCAAAAATTAACCTTACAACCAGGCGAAATGATAGAGTCTGATGTAATTAATCTGCGTGATAATGGCGTAGATGACGGGCAAATTCTTGAGCTAAACCAGATTATTGGATACTTCAATTATGTAAATAGACTGTTAAATGGTCTTGGAGTTACCACGAGTGGGGATACTGTTGGGTTCTATAAAGATTAATTCGATTGAGAGTATAGCCTCATGTCAATTTCTTCTCAAAGTTTTTTAGAATATATAAACAGTACAAATATTGCTCCAATCGCTCATAGGGGGGCTAGCCTTCTAGCTACCGAAAATAGCTTTGAGTCATTTAGAAAAGCTTTAGATCTTGGTTATCGAATAATAGAAACAGACATTCACAGTTCAAAAGATGGAACAGCCTATATCTTTCATGACGCCACATTAGAGCGATTAACAGGAGAAAATTTAAAAATAAATGATTTAAACGATATTGATATTGATAGTTTGAAATTAAACAAGTCATCCATAATACCACGACTTTCAAACGTTTTTGAAGAGTTTCCAGAAGGCTTATTTAACCTAGACGCAAAAACCTGGGAATCAACTATGCCAATTGCTTCTGTTATAAAAAAAATGGGGTGCCATTCACGAGTTTGCATTGGAAGTTTTAACCACAAACGCATAAATGCTATCATAAGTGAACTGGGAGTAGAAACCTGCCATAGCATGGGCACAAGTGACGTTATTAAATTTTATTTGGGTGCTCAAATTCAAAGAAACCAAAGCTTTACGTCACAGTGCATTCAATTACCAATTAAGCAGTTTGGTATCTCTCTTATGACAGAAAAAGTGCTAAAATACGCACGCAAATTAGGAATTAAAATTCACTTTTGGACAATCAATGATCCCGTAACAATGCAAAAACTAATAGAGCTTAATGTTGATGGCATAATGACAGATGACTGCGTTTTATTAAAAAAAATAATGAAAAAGAAAAATAAATGGCCAAGCCTAAAAACCTAACCCTTTAATTAAAAGACTTTTCACTTAAGCGTTCAAATAATTTACAATATGCTTCCTGGCCTCTCCTAAAATTCTTCAGGCGAAAAAACTCATTTGGAGCATGTAAATTTTCATCACCAACAGAAAAACCAAACATTGTTCCATAAACGCCTAATTCTTTTAGGAATATAGTCATAATTGGTATCGAGCCACCTAGACGGGTAACATAAGGATCCATTTCATAGACCTCCTGTAACACTTCTCTTGCTACTTGATTAGCATTGTGACTTCGAGGCATGACGAAAGGGTCAGCACTGCCAGCTAATCGTTTAACCTCTGATTTAACTCCTACTGGCAAATTTTCTTCAACGTGTTTGCAAATAAGATCATAAATTATTTCAGGGTTTTGATCGGAAACTAAGCGACAGGTAATTTTCACACTAGCCTCTGATGGATGTACTGTCTTACTTCCCATTCCTTGATAACCACCAAAAATGCCATTTACGTCTAAAGTTGGCCTAGCCCAAAGTCGTTCTCTAGTGGAATAACCTTCTTCACCATGCAACTTGTCAACTTTCAATTCCTCTTTGTAAGCTTCTTCATCATAAGGAACTCGAGCAATATCATTTCGATCCTCCTCAGTTAAATCCTCAACATCATCGTAAAATCCGTTAATGGTTATCTTACCATTTCTGTCCTTCATTGAGCTTACCAACTGACTTAAGGCCATCAAAGGGTTTGCTATAGCACCGCCATGAAGCCCTGAATGTTGATCAGTTATTGGCCCTACAACTTTTATCTCTGCACCGACTAATCCTTTTAAACCTGTAACAAGGTTTGGCTCATCTGCTGTCCACTGCAAACCATCTGAAGAAAAGATCATATCACAAGACAATTTGTTACGATGTGCAGCAACAAACTCAGGCAGTTGAGGCGAGCCTATTTCTTCCTGCCCTTCAAATAAAAACTTTATGTTAATTGGCAATTTCCCAGATGTTTTTTTAAATGCCTCAAATGAGATAATTGGAATTAACATTCCCCCTTTATCATCCGACGCACCCCTTCCAAAAATCTTATCATCGCGGACATTTGGATCAAAGGGAGGTGTATCCCAAAGCTCATAGGGTTCAGCCGGTTGAACATCAAAATGACCATAAATTAAAATAGTTGGTTTATTATCACCCGCATGCATCCAATCTGCATATACACATGGGTGCCCCCCAGTTTGCATTACTTCTACATTCTCGCCTCCAGCCTGAGTAATTCGCTGCGCCACCCAGTTGGCTGCATCGACTACATCACTCGCAAATTCCGAAGAAGCTGAAACAGATGGGATTTTAACAAATTCCATTAATTCTGACAAAAACCTGTCTTGTTCGTTAGCAAGAAAGCTTGACCAATCTGACATAATCCACCCATATCTAAATTTTAATTATAATCAACTTCTTAAATTAAACAATTTTATGGTACATGGTAAACATAATTTTAGATATAAGTTAGTAATATTATTTTTTTGGTAAGTAAGGAGATATTCTTGGCAGATTTTCCAATATTTGATCTTGAAATGTACTTTAAATCCACGAGATCGAAGAAAAAAGAAATAAGCAAAGGCGTAGATAACATATGTCGTAATAGCGGTTTCTTAGCAATAAAAAACCATGGTGTAAAAAAATCCACAATTCAAGATGTTTGGAAGGCTGCAGAAACTTTTTTCTTACTTTCTAATAGTGAAAAAAATGAGGCGAAAGCGCCCTATGATGGCTATCCTTACGGATATCTAGGTCCAGGAAAGGAGGCGCTAGCTGCATCAAAAGGGATAGATACACCACCTGATCTAAAGGAAAGCTTCAACGGTGGTCCACTTTTTAAACCAGATAATATTTCTGATCCTGACGCGTTGGCTTTTTGCTATGCCAAAACAATTTGGCCCAGTTATCCTACTGACTTTAAGATCTCTTGGACA
>JAQWNW010000023.1 GCA_029246285.1 Paracoccaceae bacterium
AAATAAGGTATTGTTTTCAGAGTTCTGGCTCTTTTTTCTGTTATACAAAATTCAGAATTTTCGTCTAAATTGGAAAACCTCTCAAAAGAAATTGTTTCAATTGCAAATATTAACCAATATTTAGCATTGTCGATTATACAAATTGGTAACCCAATACGTAAATCATTGCGCGCTCTATCTAAAGTTTCTAAAGGAGATGGGGAAAACAAAACCTTTCCTTTCACAAGAATATTAGTGGTAAGCTATAGGCTTATTTTCTAAAAAGTGAAGCTATTCTAACTAATAAATTTTTATTAATTTTTAATTCTATTGTGTTAAGATATGTTATGACAGAGTGTTTACGAATATTAGCTTAATGATTAAAAATGCCCAAACTGTATTCTTAATTAGTTCAGATAGAGATTTAAACGATGCTTTAGTTGATCAATTTCAACTGGTAGATTCGTTTAAATTTCAAATCTTTAATAATCTTAATGATTTAAAGGACTTCAATAATATAGATTTGATAATATTTAATGATATAAATTTGGATCTGACGTCTTTAGAGATTTTATCTGAAATTCAATCCCATAATAACGCCAATTCAATTTTAATACTTTCAAACCAATTAGACAGTCGGATCTATGGTAAGTTAAAAAATTCTGATAGATTTTTTATTATAGAAAAGCCATTTAACTACGAATATCTTGAAAGAGTAATTTTACAGAATTTAAACAGCAGTGTATCGGAAACTATCTATTTAAATGAAATTCAATTTCATCCAAATAAAAAATTATTGGTAGTTAGTGAAAATAATGAGGTAAGGTTAACTGAAAAAGAGACAGATATCCTTATGTTTTTATATAGCTTTGCCAATCGAATAGTTTCCAAAAAGCAATTACTAAATGAGGTTTGGGGGTACAAGGACGGTGTAACAACTCACACTTTGGAGACTCATTTATATTATTTGCGAAAAAAGCTGGGTGATGATAAAATTATATCAACCGAAAAAGATGGTTATTCGCTATCTATTTGTTCAGAAGGTTTAATCTAGAAATTTAATTCAATCACAAATGCTTGTGGTTTAAGGGGTTATTTATGAAGATTTGTTCTTGGAATATAAATTCAGTTAGATTGCGTGAAAACTTAGTTCTAAAGTTATTGAAAAAACATTCTCCAGATATAATTTGTTTACAAGAATGTAAGGCTTTAGTTGCTGATATCCCAATCAAAAGCTTTTCCAAAATTGGTTACAAATATATGATTGCAAGAGGACAAAAAAGTTACAATGGTGTCGCTATTTTATCAAGAGTACCATTTAAAACTGAATTCGCAATTGATTTTGCTAGACTAGATCAAGCGAGACATATCGCTGGAGAGTTAGAAAATGGAATTATTATACATAATTTTTATGTTCCTGCGGGGGGAGATGATCCAGATGAAGAGAAAAATTTAAAATTTGCTCAAAAATTAAGGTTCCTGAATGATATGAAGAGTTGGTTTAATTTAAATCAGTCCAAAAATGCTATCTTGGTTGGGGATTTAAACATTGCTCCATACGAAGATGATGTTTGGGATCACAAAAAAATGAATAAGGTTGTATCGCACACTCCTATAGAGATTGATTATTTATTTAAAGTTATGAAAGCAGGTAATTGGATTGATCTATTTAGAGAAAAACAACCGACAGGAAAACTATATTCTTGGTGGTCCTATAGAGCTAGAGACTGGAATACTGCTGATAAAGGTAGAAGACTTGACCATATCTGGAGCACACCAGATCTCGCAAAATTAAATACTAACAATTTTGTTTTGCGAGATGTTAGAGGTTGGGAAAGGCCATCTGATCATGCGCCAATTTTTTCTATTTTTGATGGAATTTCTCTTTAAATCAACTTAAACAGGTTATTTTACTTGCAGCTTTTAATTGCACGCCTTAGTTCAAGATCAAAGACATGGAGATTAATAATATGGACCTACTAAACAACAAAGCGGGAGAGGAATTAATTCTAGATAGTTCTGAGACAACATTTATGGAAGATGTTGTTGAAGAAAGTAAAAAACAGCCAGTAATTGTTGATTTTTGGGCACCATGGTGTGGGCCGTGTAAAACATTGGGACCAGCATTGGAGGCTGAGGTTTTGGCCAACTCTGGCGCTGTAAAGATGGTAAAGATTGATGTTGATCAAAATCAGTCGATAGCTCAGCAAATGCGTATTCAATCTATTCCAGCAGTTTTTGCATTTATTGATGGGCAGCCAGTTGATGGGTTTCAAGGTGCAAAAACCCCTACGGAAATTAAAGAATTTGTGCAAAAAGTGATTGCACTTAATCCAAATAAGAATGAAGATGATGGATTGGATGCCGCTATTGAAATGGCGGAAAAGATGTTGTCTGAAGGCGAACATGCTGAGGCTTTGGAGGTATTTTCAGCAATAGTTTCTGAAGATCCTAAAAATTTGAAGGGCTATTCTGGAATGATTAGAAGTCACCTGCTTTTAGGTGAATTAGAGCAAGCTAATGACATAATTTCAGGTTTACCAAATGAAATTAAAGACAATCCTGAGTTAAAACCAATCAAAGCTCAGGTAGAGTTAGTGGCTGAAGCAGAAGGCTATGGCAGTGTTGAAGATTTGGAAAAAATAGTTGCTTCTGAGCCAGAAAACTATCAAGCATCTATGGAATTAGCTCTTGCAAAAAATGCAAAAGGTAATTGTGAATCTGCTATTGAAACATTGTTGGATATTTTAAAACATGATTTAGAATGGAATTCTGGCGAGGCCAAAGCTCAACTCTTGAAAATACTTGATTCAATGAATGCCAATGATCCTGTCGCATTAAAAGGGCGACGTAAATTAAGTTCAATTATTTTTGCTTAATATTTATTTAGTTCTATATTGGAATTATGAAAAAAAACCTAGACCTGCCAAATTCGTTACCCATCTTTCCTTTGCCGGGAGCGTTGTTGCTACCAAACTCTAAATTACCCTTACATATATTTGAGCCAAAATATTTGGCGATGTTTGATGAGGCATTACAAAACTCATCGCGTTTAATTGGAATGTTGCAAACAAAGCAGTCCTCAACTGAGTCAAAAGATGACAACTTATATGATATTGGTTGCGCGGGAAGAATATGTAATTTTTCAGAAACAGATGATGGTAGATATATGATTACGTTATCTGGTATATCCCGTTTTAGAATTATTAAATTAGTAGAGAGCTTTAGTCCTTTCATTAAAGCAGAGGTAGATTGGAATGATTTTTGTGAAGATCGAGAAAAAACTATGATCGATCATGATTTTGATAGGGATACCTTTTTTACTTTATTGAAAAAATACTTTTCTGTAAAAGGTTTAAAAACAGATTGGGAATCTCTTCGGGAAGCAGATGAAGAAATAATCATTAATTCTTTATCAATGTTATGTCCATTTGATGTCGAAGAAAAGCAGGCGCTGTTAGAATCCAAAAATTTAATGGAGAGGCGAAAAATGATAAATACCTTGATGGAGTTTTCACTTCATGTGGGCACTAAGGGAGGCCTTCAATAGGATGGATGTTTCTTTAGTTGATAATAAAATGTTAGAGTGCTTGGTTTGTCCAATTACACATAATATGTTGTTTTTAAGTGAAGATAAAAAGGAGCTCATTTCTAAAAATGCCAATCTTGCCTTTCCAATTAGAGATGGAATACCAATCTTAATAATTAAAGAAGCGCGCCAATTAGATTAATTTCCCCTGTAGGAGTTTTGGGATATTTCCGTTTAATCCAGCAGCCTCTCTAATAAGACTTTTTTTAAGAAACCGATTTTTGTTCAAAACTCTAAGACCGAGATTAGTAATAGGTTTTAATATGATACTATTATTAGAAAAAGTTTTGTTTATTATATCTGTTGTTGCAGCCATCATGGATGTTTCGAAGCGCCTCCAAGTCTCATATCTTTTTAACACTGCCAATGATCCTATATCCTCACCTCGCCGGCAAGCGGTTATTATAATTTCTCCAATTGATGCAACGTCTCTCAATCCTAAATTTAATCCTTGACCTGCTAGTGGATGAATACCACGAGCAGAGTCTCCTACGAGAGCAACTCTGTTTGAAATAAAATTCTCTCGTAAATTTAATGTTAGTGGGTAGGAAAATTGCTTTCCAGAGAGAGAAATTTCACCCAAATTTAAATTAATTTTAGAATTTAAATTCTTTATATAATCCTTTTTATTTAATTGAGAGATAAATGCAGCCGTTTTATTATCTTCAGTCCAAACAATTGATGAGCGATCACCAGGGAGGGGTAGTATTGCAATTGGTCCTGATGGCTTAAATAACTGATAAGCACAGCTATTATGAGGTTTTTCGTGATCTATCGCGCATACTAATGAAGTCTGATTATAATTCCATCCAAATTTATTTATATTTGCAATATTCGCTATCACGCTATTTTTTCCATCACAGCCAATGATTAGATTGCTTTTTATTTTTTCTCCTGTTGATAAAAATGAAAATGCATGTCCATTGTTAACTTCATACTCCGTAATACAAGATTCATCCATTATATTGATATTCTTAAAAGATTTTAATTGTGAAAATAAGTATTTTCGAAGATGCCTATCTTCCAGAATATATCCCATTGGATTCTCATCTTCAGCCATTTCAAGATGATTAAAATGTAAGAGGCTGTTTGCCTTATTAACATTATCATTAGGGGCGTCGATTTTGATATCCAAGATGGGTTCACTATTTATCTTCAGCCCATCCCAAATATTTAAAGCGTTAAACATCTTTTGGGTAGTAAGTGCTAAAGCGTAGGCTCTCCCATCAAAGGAAGATAATCCTCTGGAGGTTATTTTTTTTGGTTCAATTATAGTTACATCAAGTCCATTTTGTGCGAGTAGTATAGCTAATGTTACGCCGTTAATACTTCCACCTACAATTAATACTTGAGTGTTTTTATACATAATGTTGAATATGGTGTATGGTTAGTGTTTGTCTAGAGGCATAAAAATAATTAATCAATCGAATCGGAGAAAATCTATGTCTATTGCGTTACTTTCTGAAAGTGCTTCAAAGTTGGGAAATCTGATTTCAGTTGGTAAATTAGATCCAATTGAGCTTACAGAATTATATTTAAAGGCAATAAAGGAAGAACCACTTTCCAGGCGGATTTATTCTACAGTTACAAAAGAGAGAGCTCGAATTGAGGCCAAAGCTTCTTCTGATAGAATGAAAAGTGGTATGCGAAAGAGTGCTCTTGATGGGGTGCCGATCTCATGGAAAGATTTATTTGACACTGCTGGGGTTGTTACAGAAGCAGGTACGGATCTTTTAAAAGGCAGGATACCATCAAGAGATGCAGACGTAGTTAGGAATGCAACCGAGGCTGGATTAATATGCTTGGGGAAAACACATATGTCAGAATTAGCTTTCTCCGGTTTAGGCCTTAATCCTGTGACCGAAACCCCCCCCTGTGTTAATGATCTCAAGGCTGTTGCTGGTGGTTCATCTTCTGGAGCCGCCGCTTCTGTTGCTTTTAATTTGGCCGTGAGCGGCGTTGGATCGGACACGGGTGGCTCTGTGAGAGTGCCTAGTGCCTGGAATGACCTTGTCGGGTTGAAAACCACAGCGGGCCGTCTCTCTCTAAAGGGTGTAGTTCCTCTTTCAGAAACGTTTGACACTGTTGGGCCATTGTGTCGAACAGTGTTAGATGCGAGTTTAATGCTTTCAGTTTTGGAGGATAGCAAACCAGGAGATTTAACGAACGCCTCATTAACTAATACTAACATACTTGTAATTGAAAATGTGATTATGGATGATTTAAGCTCCGAGTCGCAAAAGTGTTTTGACCAGGTAATAAACATTCTTAAATCAAAACGAGCCAATATCGTGTCAAAGAAAATGCCTGAAATCGAAGAAGCGATGTCGCTGGGAGGTTCTTTAGTTACTACAGAAGCTTATGGAACTTGGTACGAGTTAATCGAAATTAAACCAAATGTTATGTTTTCTAAGATATTGGACAGGTTTAGGAGTGGCAACTCAATTTCAGGGGCTGAATATGTGGATTTATGGCGCAAATTAAAAATAGTGAGGCAGAAGTTTTATGATAGCATTTTACCATATGACTTTGTAATTATGCCTACTGCACCCATATTACCACCGAATATGAATAGACTTCTCAATGATGATGAATATTATGTGAGCCAAAATCTCATGGCTTTACGTAATACCCGGTTATGCAATTTTCTCGGTGGTTGTGCTCTTACTATTCCAACAAATGTACCTTCAAATGGTATTATGTTGATGGGTTTTCCAAATACAGAAGAGAAATTATTGAGGTATGGAGCTGTCATAGAAAGGGCGTTACAAGCTTAATTAATTTTAGGGTAAAAAAGATACTCTTAATATTTTTTTCTCAATCGTTCTAGACCGATCTCAATGGCATGTATAAAGTAAGTTTAATCGAGACGATAGATCTTGTAACATTGAGGCTATAATGGAATTTCCCGAGCGGTTTTCGAACCTTCCGGAATACGCGTTTCCGCGACTACGTTTACTGTTGGATCAGCATCCAGCAGGTGATCAAGTATTGAATATGTCTGTAGGTGATCCAAAGCACCATTTTCCCAAATGGGTAAAGGAAGTTTTAGAAAAACATATTCACGAGTTTAGGCAATATCCCCCTAATGATGGATCTCCAGAATTATTAAAAGCAATTAGCCGTTGGATAAACAGACGTTACGGGGTGTTGGTTGATGATACCACTGAAATAATGGCGTTAAATGGGACCAGAGAAGGTCTTTTTGCCGCTCTTCAAGCATTATGCCCAGAAAACAAATTTGGTGATCGGTCAATCGTATTAATGCCAAATCCTTTTTACCAGGTTTATGCCGTAGCTAGTTTAGCGGCAAATGTTTCTCCGATTTATTTACCCGCGATGAAAAGTAATAAATTTTTACCAGATTTTTCTTCCGTGTCGGACGAGTTATTAACAAAAACAGCCGTAATTTATATATGTTCTCCGTCAAACCCCCAGGGCTCTGTTGCTTCTCAAAGTTACTGGCAGAATTTATTGATCTTAGCAGAAAAATTTAACTTTCGAGTGTTTGCTGATGAGTGTTATTCAGAAATTTATAGGGAAGAAGCACCAGTTGGAATATTGGAAGTAGCAAACAAAATTGGGATAAATCCCGAAAATGTTGTTTCTTTCCACTCTCTTTCGAAGAGATCCAATATGGCTGGCCTTAGATCTGGTTTTGTTGCTTCTGGAAAAAATAATATTTCAGCTATAAAAAAATTACGAGCATATGCTGGAGCGCCACTTCC